>JAFIGV010000014.1 GCA_017849575.1 Flavipsychrobacter sp.
AGGCACAGGAGGCTTGGGCGCCACCGAAATAGTGACCGGAGCCCTTGGCCCTTCGCAGCCGTCAACGATCTGTGAAACATAGAACGTAGCAGTAGAAGGCTGTGTAGTATTGATGTTTGGATACGGTCCTGCAACACCGCCCGTAGGTACGGTGTACCATTGAATGTTTTCGCCGTAGATCTGAACCGAATCTGCGGGAGCACCCTGGCAATACGTCACTACCGGTGCCACAATCGGTTTACCCGGAGTGGGGTTGACGGTAATATTTACCATTCTTGGGAATGAAGTATCCGGCTTATTGCCCGGGCAGTTGTTGTACAGCACATACGCTGTATAGGTGCCCGCCTGAGTAGGCTGCAAATTGTTGAGGACCAAAGTAGCAGACGTGTCCCAACCGGTTCCGTTCGGCTTTTTCCAAAGGAATTTTGGATTGGTGACGCCAGGTGCAGTAGCAGTTAGGGTTGCGTCGGCGCCTGAGCAAAAAGTTACATCACCATTCACAAGGCCAGTTCCTGTGACGGTGGGAGCATATTGGAGGTTAACCAAATAGTCTTCTGTTTCTCCGTAATAATAAAGGTTACCTGTATTATTCCAGCAGCCCGTAATGCTTGATCCCGCTGTATTGTACGCCATGATGACGCGCATACCGGTTACTCCGGTTTGTGCTGTTGTCGGAATGGTTACGTTACTGCTGATATTGATGTTGCCACTCAAAGTTGATGGCGATCCATATACTCTTTCCGAATTCGCAAAAGTGCCGTCGCGATTGTAATCAATAAACACAGCCACACCATAGGAATAGTTGGTTGTCGCGCAGCTCTGTCCGCTAACATTCAGAGTGTAGAGCTCTCCTTTGAGCAAGTTGACTGCGGGCAGCGAGGTGTAATTGGTATAGGTGGCACCGGAACAGGTAGAACTGTTATTCAATGGCCCCAACGATACGTTGGTGATATTATGGTAGGAACCTGAATACGCCGCGGCAGAGGTGCAGTAGCAGGGTGTTACTGAGGTTAAAGTCAGTGGGGCGGAGGTGTCTGCTATATTGGAATTTGTACAAACAACGTAGGCCCTGAATTGCGTGGCGTTGCTAAAGGGTGCAAGGGTAATATTCCAGCTTGTGGCTCCGGGGATGTCTGTCCACGCACCTCCGCAAGCCGGACGGCTCTGCCATTGTACATTTATATTGGCAAATAAACTGGTATTGGCCAAAGTCAATACGGTTGGGCACGAAGAAATCGGGGTTACCGTTCCGGCCTGCGGTGCACCCGAGCAAGGTGTTGCCAACAAACCCTTCACAACGATATCGTCGATACCCCAGCCGTTAATATTCCACGAATAGGCTCCATGCGCGCGAAAACGGATCTGAAAGTTTGTACCATTTACGCCACTCAATGCCTGATTGGTCAACGTTTGACTGATGTTGCCCCCGGCATTGGTGTAGTTGGTCAGTAAAGTCCAGGTGCTTGAGGTCACCGGCTTATACTCAACCGCCATTTCTTCAAGCGTGCTGGTAGAATAGTTATTCAACAATATTTTGTAGTCCAGCGTAATGTTCATGTAAGCTGCCGCGTTAATAATCGGACTTTCAATGGCGTAGCTATAGTTATTGTAAGTCGGACTAAAGTAGAACTCTGCGTACGGTGCAGTGCCACCAGTTGGGAGATAGGCCCCGCTGCTTACAGACCAGTTGCCTACGCTGGGGTTGAATGTCCAGCCATTGGTAGCAAAACTATTTGATCCGAAATTTTCCGAAAACAACGTTATCTGTCCAATCGATGGGACATATAAAGCCAGAAATCCCGTAATGAAAAGAAAACGAGTAACCAATTTTCTCATGAAGACTATTTTAATGCTGGTAAATTTAACAAAAAATAATCGGAGAGCGGGTCATCTGTCGTAAAACTTTAAAGCAGAGCTTTTTGAAGCCTAAACCATCAGAAAGGAAGGCTGACAAAAGGGTGCCCTCCGTTAATAACCCATCAATCGGAAAACGGATTGCGGAGCTTTGAGCCAGTTAATTTGCTGCAGGTTAATGCTGAAGCTGATATTGTCCAATAATCCTGTTTTTCCCGATATACTCTTTCGATAATCATTGAAGTCTTTACTCATAATTACCGGAATGTAGATATTGATAATGTCGAAAAAGTATAGTTCAAGTCCGGCATCGAACAAGACTTTATTGCCACTGGGATTAAGTTTGCCTGCGTCTGCAAAGGTGGCAGCGTCAGCAAAAAGTCGGATCGGCAGGTTTTTTAACGGAAGATCGGTTTTGATGTTTATGGCAGCCAGCCAGTTGTCACTTCTACCGAGGGGAGAGGCGTACAATGGCGTTGGGATTTTCAGGCCGCCTTCTCTCATGGAAATCTGGTGGATGCCAAACCCTTCCCGGTCACTGCGGCCGATGTAGGTATCGTCATAGAGGTAGTCATTTATTCCGGTAAAGGTGCTGTTGAGGTAATAACGCTCTGAGCGGAAGTCATCATTAAACCCGAAATACTTTCCGCCATAAATTCTTAAATGCAGCGACTTTTTGGGAGCGTGGTAGTTGATTTTTATCTGCCCTTCAACGCTAAGCTTTGCAAAATCTTCACCGGCCTGTAGTTCTGCGCCATATGAGAAGGGATTGAACTGCCTTTGGTTTTTATGGGTGAAATTTATCTTTCCGTAGTAGCGCATCCGGGTTGGCCCTTCTACTGCAAAATGGCGGGGTATGGTGGAGGTGTCTGAGGGATCAACAGGGTAATCAAAACTGCCCTCACTGATGGCGTAGCCCTTAACTGAAAGTACGTTGGTTGCCGTGCTGATAAAAGTCGGCTTTCTGAAGGTAAAGTTTAATGACGGTGCAATTTTGAAATAGCGGGCAAAAATAGTTGCTGACCGGTTTAGGTCCGACTCATCATAGTCGAAGGTCTTGCTATCAATCTGCAATGAAATCTCCTCAAACAGGCCTGTGGGGTGAATGAAGTATCCGGCTGATGCTGCCCCAATCAGATTGTTACTCCTGAAACCATACATCGGCGCTACAATGAATTTTATCCGCCGCTCTGGCCAGGTAAGATTGTGAAAGAGCAGTCCCGCCTGAAAGCCGTCGTACATATTGTAGCCTACAGCCGGCATCAAAAAAAGCTTCTGTTTGCTACCCGTATTTGTTCCTAAAAAAGGACGAAGCTGTAAGCCTGACTTATGCCACAGGCCGTTTTTCCGATATTCATTGTTTTGCGTACGGCCATCAAACACTTCTGGCGCGATCACCACCTTTGTCCATTCTTTTGCCGCCAAACTCAGGGTCACCTCCTCACGAAATGGCAGACTGCTGCCAGTGGCGGTCACGCTATCGCCATCATACAGTTTCACGAGCACAGGAAGCTCTTGCCCCGATTTATTTTTGATTCGTACCTGTACGCTGTCGCCGTTTTGCTGCACACTTTTCAGCGAGAAGTCAATGAGGCGATCGGTGGTAAGCGCTACGTCAAAGAACCATCCGATCGGCTTATCCGTGTGTTTTTGCATAGAGGCCTGAAAATCTTCGGGATAAGGGTGGCGAAATTTCCAGTTTTCGAAATAATCCTTCATTCCTGCCTCAAAGTTTTCGGCTCCCATATAGCGTTCCAGCCAGCGCAGCATTGCACTGGTTTTGTAATAAACATCGAGGCCATAGTTAATTTCCCTAAAGTTGTTTGAGGTCTGCTCAATGGGTTGGTCATTGCCCGAGGCTGCAAGCTGGTAGAGTATGGTGTTCATACTTAGAGAAATGTTTACATTCCTTTTCTTACTGACGGTGTTGCTTTGGGTTGCGGAAGAATCTTTCCGGCGCTGCGAAGACTCCTGGCTGGTTTTCTCTTCATAAAAAGTATTGATGCCTTCGTCCATCCATGCATGATCTCGTTCATTGGTTCCTAACATACCGTAGAACCAATTGTGCCCTGCTTCGTGTATGGTCACCATCTTGCCGCCAGCCGTGGCGTCGATCACCGTGATGGTGGGATATTCCATTCCGCCCCCGGCTTTCATATCACCCGCCACTGCTTTTATCGTAGCGTAGGGATAATCGCCTACATGGGCACCGTAGGCGTGTATGGTTTCTCTAAGGTATTCGTTGGTTTTCTTCCAGGTTTTTTCTTGTTTGGGAAGGTACGCCGCCCAGGTGGTTACCACCTTGCCGGTGCCGGGGCTTATGGCTGTGTCTTTTCGTACCTGCCAGCGTTTGTCAGCAAACCAGGCAAAGTCGTGAATGTTTTGTTCGGTATATCGGATTGTCTTGAAGTTGACGGCACTTTCAGGAAAATCCGTAGTCCTGACGATTTTTTTCTTTTGACCGTTCACCATTTTTGTTGTTACGATCTGTCGCTTTATTTCCTGGGGCGAAGGTGCGGTAGCCAGACTATCGAGCCAGGCATTTTCGGAGGCGGTTTGCAAATTGCCGGTAGCCATCACGATGTAGTTTTCCGGTAGGGTTATGGTAACATCATAGTCACCAAATTCGCTATAAAACTCTCCGTTATCCAGATAGGGCAGCGGGTGCCACCCTTTACGGTCGTACACCGCCGGTTTCGGAAACCACTGCGATATGAAATAAGCCTGGCCGGTATGGCCCAAACGGGAAAAAACCTTCGGAATCTTTACCCGAAAAGGGGTGGTGATTGTCATTTTTTGTCCCGGTGCCAGGGGAACCGGAAGGTCTATGCGCGCAAGGTCTGGTGTTTGCTCTCCGTAGAAATAATCAACATCATTACCGTTGATCGAAAACTGCAGACTGTCTATGTATCCACGCTCTGAGGGTGATGCATAGTAAAATTCCGTTTGCCCGTTTCTGTACTTCTGTTCGGCAAACTGGGTATGATCGTGTTGGTACGCATTTGGCCACAGGTGCATATAGATATAATGCAGCGTGTCGGGCGAATAATTGCTGTAAACCATTTCTTCATACCCCTGCAACAGATGCTTTTCGTCATCAAGCCTAACCGCAATTTTAGTATCTACTTTTTGCTGCCAGTAAGTCTGGGCCCTTGCCTTCAGCAGGATGGTCGAAAAAATTATAGCCGTTATTGCGATACGCTTCATAACGCTAATATACTGGAAGCGTTTCAGTTGCTCTTCTTTTGCCGCTGCCCTTCTGTGATTACATTTCGGAAGGGACTATCTCCGGCTTTTCCGCCCGGGCGCCACTGCCTCTTCCAACGGCCGGGCCTCGTTGGGTTGAGACGATAAGTTGCTGCAAATTCCTGCTGCGTGTTCAACGGTTTTTTTCATCTATTATTTGTTGTATGATGGCACATACTTCATAGTGTTCTCGTTTTTGGTAATACTCAAGCCAGGTACGTAGCGACTTAATGGGCATTGCCACAAACATTTCCCTGATTTCCCTGGCGCTCATATTTGATATGTCGAAGGAAATCACCTCTTTCCGTGTCCTCATGATTGCTCCGCGATTGGGTATGCCGCTAACTATTTAATACTGTGCCATCAAGCCCCATTTCGTTTGCCCGAAATTCCCAGGCTAATATTTTTGT
Source organism: Flavipsychrobacter sp. (assembly GCA_017849575.1). GTDB lineage: Bacteria > Bacteroidota > Bacteroidia > Chitinophagales > Chitinophagaceae > JAFIGV01. Next base: position 5,511 of record JAFIGV010000014.1, read on the forward strand.
CCGTCAATTTGGATGTCTGGCAATGCGGCAATATGCAGCGGAAACGCCCGGGCCGGTTTTTGGTTGGGCACCCAACCTCTTTTTTGCTGACTTACGAGTATAAGTCCGTATTCATCGCCCATGGCAATGAAGTCAGGCTGACGGGGGCCCTTTTCAAAGTAGGGTATCCTCCATTTCTGATGCAGCGCTGCGGCCGTCTCCGCGACGTTGTCGGTAACCCATCCGATCTCACTGATTTCTTCTATGCAACGAGACGAAAAAGCTTCCGGGCGGTAATAGGGAAGATCGAAGCGGACGATGAACTCCAGAATGCTTCCATTATTGTCGTAAAAATAAAAGGACTGCGCATTCCAGTTTTCATAAGAGGCGATGAGCATATCGTCGGAAACAGGTAGGATATCCAGTTTTTGATTGATCCATTCAAAGGCGTCCGAGAACTTATTGTTTGTGATGTTGAAGGCAAAATGGTAGTACGGTTTCTGGTTTTCCGTGTGCCGGAATCGTAACAGGCTCCGCCCGGCTCGAAAACATAGTTCATGGTCTGTTTCACTAATCAGGTCTAATTCCAGGGTTTTCTGATAAAACAACCGCGTACGGGGCAGGGAATGGGTTTCAAGAATAAGCTCTGTGATTTGCATATTTCATTCAGTTAAGTCAGGGATACTTCCAACATTGTGCCTGCGTACACGACCATTTGACCCATGTACGGCCATCGGGTAGATACAGTTTTACGAGGGCAAGCGTCACAAAACTGTTCAATGACTTGTACATTCGTTACAAAAGAAAGCCATTATTCACTATGAGCACAAATTCCCCAAAAATTCCCGCCGCGCATGAAGCGCTTTGCCAACTGCTTGAAAAACGCTTTGAGGAAAACAGGCACCGTCATCCGTCGCTCGAATGGAAAGAGGTAATCCTCAGGTTGTCTCGTGCTACGGAACAGCAATGGGCGTCGCTCGGCGAAATGGAAACTACAGGGGGCGCACCAGACACTGTAGTGTTGCCCGGGTTTAAGGCGCCCTTTGTGTTCGCCGACTTCTGTGCAGAAAGTCCTGCGGGGCGGCGAAGTCTCTGCTATGATCAGCAGGCGCTTCATGCCCGAAAGCAAAACAAACCCGCCGGCAGTGCTCAGCAGTGGGCTACAGATATGGGTGTGAAGTTGCTCACGGAAACGCAATACCGGTATCTGCAGGATCTGGAACCCTTCGATCTGAAAACTTCAAGCTGGGTGGATACTCCTGAGGAAATCAGAAAACTGGGAGGGGCAATTTTTTGCGACCGCAGATACAATACGGTGTTCACGTATCACAATGGCGCTGAGTCTTACTACGCTGCCCGTGGTTTTCGCGCTCTGCTGGAGATTTAAAAAACCCTTAGCACGATTCTATTGTGTTCCATGATATGGAGAAGGATATTCTGGAAAACAAAATTCATCTTCGGCAACTGGAATGGGCCGACTACAACAAGATTACGGGCCTGCAACTGAAGTGCTTCCCCGATATGAAGCCCTGGTCGCCGGAGCAGTTTAAAAGTATCATCAGCGTTTTTCCTGAGGGACAACTTGGTATCGAATATAATGAGCAAATCATCGCCTCAAGCTGCAGCCTGATCATAGATTTTTCGCGATACTCAGAAACCTCGGGTTGGTCAGAGCTAACGGAAAAAGGCTTTTTCACCAATCACGACGCCAATGGGGATACGCTGTATGGTGCAGAGATCATGGTCGATCCCGCCTACCGATCTATGAAACTGTCCCGAAGACTCTATGAACACAGAAAAAACCTGGCTAAGTCGCGCAACCTGAAGCGAATCTGCATTGGTGGCCGGCTTCCCAACTACCACCTTTATAAAGATCAAATGGACATTGAGCAATATGTAGCCGAAGTGATGGATCGAAAGATCTTTGATCCGGTGCTGACCGCACAGCTCTCCAATGGTTTTGTGTTGAAAAGGATATTGCCCGACTACCTGCCCAATGACACCGACAGTTGTGGTTATGCAACTTTTCTGGAATGGTCGAACCTATTGTATCACGAACGGGCAGACCGAAAAAAGCGCTGGTCGCCGTATGTGCGGGTTTGTGCAGTACAGTACCAGATGCGCCTGGTGAAAGATTTTGAAGCCTTTGCCAGCCACTGTGAATATTTTGTTGATGTGGCCTCCGATTACCGGAGCGACTTTGTGCTCTTTCCGGAGATGTTTACTATGCAGTTGCTCACCTTTCTTCCCAAAAAATACCCCAGCGAAGCCGTGCGCCAACTTACAGATTATACAGATCGTTACCGGGAGCTTTTTCGAGGCCTTGCCATAAAATACAACGTAAACATCATCGGCGGCTCACACCTTACCGTAGAAGACGATGATCTTTACAATATCTCTTATCTATTTCGCCGCGATGGCACCGTGTCTCGACAATATAAAATTCATATCACTCCGCATGAACGAAAATGGTGGGGTGTAAAGCCAGGCAACGAAGTAGAAGTGTTTGATACGGACTGTGGTAAAATATCCATTCTGATCTGCTACGATGTTGAGTTTCCGGAGCTCGCGAGGATTGCGCGCAGCAAGGGTGCAGAAATGATCTTTGTTCCGTTCAACACCGACGACCGGCGTGCTTATCTCCGTGTGCGCTATTGTGCCCATGCCCGTGCCATAGAGAATCAGGTTTACACCATCATCTCTGGTTGTGTGGGCAATCTCCCGGAGGTAGATAATCTTGACGTTCACTATTCGCAGTCGGCCATCTTAACCCCTTCGGATTCAGAGTTTCATCGCGAAGGAATTGCCTCGGAAGCAACACCAAATACAGAAACCGTAATTACACAAGACCTCGATATGAACCTGCTGAAACGCAACCGTGAGATTGGAAGCGTACAAACCTGGCGCGACCGGCGTACGGATCTCTATACCCTTCAATATGACAGCCTTGGAAAAAGCCATCGTGTATGATGCTCAGGCTTTAAGCGATAATGAATAGCACCGTAGCGCATGACCGCGGTTAGCAAAATGAATGTAGGTTGCGGGTAATTTCACCGGCGTTTGGCATGGTTTTAACCCATCTCAGGCGTAATAAAAAATTGATTTGGTATGAAATCTCTAATTGTATCGTTCATCGCCTGTACGCTGCTGGCCACCACAGGCTGTGTCAGTCAGAAAAAGTATCGCGAATTGCAGGCCGATTACAGCCGCCTGCAAGGCAGCAACAGTGACCTCAATGCAAGGAACCAGCAATGTCAGTCCGATCTGGCAGCCTCGGGGGCAAGGCTCCGTAGTCTTGAAGAACAAATTGCATCGGAGCGTGCTAACGTAAATTCACTCCAGGCAGCACTCGATAAATGTCTGACCTCCAGTAGTCAGGGCAATGTTAATATCTCTAAGCTCGTGGATGAGATCAATGCTTCTAACAAATACATCAAACAGCTTATAGCCGCCAAAGACAAAAGCGATTCTTTGAATATGGTGTTGACCAACAACCTGACGCGATCGCTTACCCGCGAAGAAATGAAAGATGTAAACGTGCAGGTATTGAAAGGCGTAGTGTATATCTCGCTTTCAGACAATATGCTGTACAAGTCAGGAAGCTATGAAATATCGGATCAGGCTGGCTCGGTTCTTTCAAAAATTGCCAAGATCATCAAGGATTACAACGACTATGATGTGCTTGTGGAAGGTAACACAGACTCCGTGCCCATCTCCAAGACCAACATTCGCAATAACTGGGATCTGAGTGCCCTGCGTGCATCGAGCGTGGTGCAGGTGTTGCAGAATCAGTATGGCGTTGACCCGTCGAGAATGACAGCAGGTGGCCGCGGAGAATATAATCCGGTGGCTTCTAACGATACCGATACAGGAAGAACCCGCAACCGGCGCACAGAGATTATCGTTACCCCTAAACTCGACCAATTCATGGACCTGATAGAAAAGGCCCCGGAAACCAAAGAGTAAGTAAACTTCAACATACCACATGATCCCGGCAAACTGGCCGGGATTTTTTTTATGGGCAGTATGCTGATGTACAAGTTGTTCGGCGTTGGGGATGGGTGGGAATTTTTTTGTTGGAGAAAACTTGTGTGTGCGAGTTGCTATCTTCCGCACTTCAAGCGGAGATATGAATTGGTTGATATTGATCGTTGCGGGTTTGTTCGAAACTCTCTTTGCCTTTTGCCTTGGGAAAGCGCGCGTCACGACGGGCACCGATCGGTACTATTGGTACACAGGTTTTATACTGGCCCTCATCGTCAGCATGCTACTGCTCGTAAAGGCTACCCGGCAATTGCCGATAGGAACAGCCTATGCCGTGTGGACAGGCATCGGTGCCGCCGGTACTGTGTTGTTGGGCATTTTTATATTTCATGAGCCCGCCGGTTTTTGGCGTCTCTTTTTTCTGTTGGGTTTGATCCTTTCTGTTGTAGGACTAAAGTTTGTGGGGTAGGGAGGCTGCTGTATGCCTGGCGTTTCTGCCGTGTTCATAGCTTTAAAAAGTCGCAAATAGCACCGGTAAATATGGCGCGGTAGCTTCATCTTTGCCTGCCAACTGCGGGAATGATGAAGATGCTTTTTTGTTCGTATTCCTGCATTAGCTTTACCAACATTTTTCACTCACTATGCGTTCCTCCAAACAAAGTTCACTGGGCTTCATCTTTGTAACCCTGCTCATCGACATTATGGGCTGGGGGCTCATCATTCCGGTCATGGCAGACCTGATCGCGGCACTGAAGGGTATACCGGTCAATGAAGAGCCCTTATGGTGCTTATTTATTATCTGCATTTGCCGTTACTCAGTTTCTTTTTGCTCCGGTCATGGGTAATCTGAGCGATAAGTATGGACGTCGTCCGGTATTGCTTTTCGCGCTCTTAGGGTTTGGTATAGATTACATCATACTGGCACTTGCTCCTACGTATGGATGGTTGTTTATCGGCCGCATTATTGCAGGTATGACCGGCGCCAGCTTTACAACGGCTTCCGCCTATATTGCCGACATCAGTACAAATGAAAACCGTGCAAAGAACTTCGGTCTGATCGGAGCGGCCTTTGGCCTGGGGTTTGTACTGGGCCCTGCCTTAGGTGCGTTTCTGTCACAGTGGGGAATCCGGGCGCCTTTCTACGCTGCCGCGGGTCTCTGCCTGCTTAACTTTTTGTATGGTTACTTTTTATTGCCGGAATCTTTGAGTAAGGAAAAAAGGAGGGCTTTTGAGTGGAAACGGGCCAATCCTTTCGGTTCTCTGCGTTTCCTTCGCCGTCATCCTGAAATCGGAGAACTCGCGTTTTGCTTTTTTCTGATCTACCTCGGCGCACAGGCCGTGCAGGGTAACTGGAACTTTTTTACCATTTACCGATTTCACTGGAGTGAGCGCATGGTAGGAATATCGCTTGCCGTGGTGGGGCTATTGGTCGGTGCCGTACAAGCGGGGCTTACACGGGTGGTCAATCCGCGTATTGGTAACGAAAAAAGTATTTACATCGGTCTTTCGCTTTATTCCCTTGGCCTCGTGCTTTTTGCCTTTGCCACACAGGGCTGGATGATGTTCGCATTTCTGATTCCTTATTGCCTTGGCGGTATCTGCGGACCGTCGCTTCAATCGGTTATTGCCGGGCATGTTCCTCCAAACCATCAGGGCGAGCTGCAGGGCTCATTGACAAGCCTCATGAGTGTGACGACTATCATTGGTCCGCTGATCATGAACAATAGTTTTTCTTATTTCACAAGTCCCAAGGCTCCGTTTTATTTTCCGGGCATACATTTCCTTATCGGTTCTTTGTGTATGCTTACCAGCCTGTTCCTGGTGTATAAAGTACTCTCGCGGGAGAAGGTTGAGAAGCCCGAATTACTTGAGGTGATAGAAGGGATGCCGGCGCAGCAGGAAGTTCCATAAAGCAAGGTCCGAGCCGGTGGCGCGCTGCATAAATCCTCAGGCAAATTCTTTTTCTTTGTTGCATGGGCGATGTATTGAGGCAGGTGAAGGTAGTACGGTATGTAACCCCGCTCCGTGAGGGCGGCTCGCTGCCTGCCATAGCCGAGGCTGATGATGGTTTTCTTTATGTGCTTAAATTCCGTGGGGCCGGGCAGGGAGCCAGAGCGCTGATCGCAGAACTAATAGGCGGCGAAATCGCCCGTTTGCTCGGACTAAAAGTGCCGGAGCTTGTTTTTGCCGACCTCGACGAGTCTTTTGGGCGAACAGAACCCGACGAAGAAATTCAAGACCTTTTAAAGGCAAGCACCGGCCTTAATCTGGGGCTCCATTATTTATCCGGGGCTATAAGCTACGATCCTGCGGTGACGCGGGTTGATTCTCTGCTGGCTTCGAAGATTGTGTGGCTCGATGCCCTCCTGATGAATATGGACCGCACGGCGCGCAATACCAATATGCTTTGGTGGAAAAATGAACTATGGCTTATTGACCATGGGGCGTCGCTTTATTTTCATCATAACTGGTCGAAGCGGGAGGGCCAGAGTAAACAACCTTTTGCGCTGATCAGAGATCATGTGCTCTTACCTCAGGCATCAAGCCTGCTGCAGGTGCACGAATCAAATCTCCGTCTGTTGACCGACGAGGCTGTGTGGGAAATTTGTCGTCAAATACCTGAAGCCTGGATTACACCGAATTTTGACGAACCGGCGGAAGAAGTGCGCGCAGCCTATGCAGGTTTTTTAACCGAACGGATTCATCACGCAAACTTATTCTTAAACGAAGCGATCCATGCAAGGAATGCACTTGTTTGAGTATGCCATCATACGAGTAGTCCCTCGTCCGGAACGTGAGGAGTTCATCAACGTTGGTGTGGTGCTTTATTGTGCTGCCCAAAAGTATCTGGGCGTCCATGTTCAGTTCGATCAAAACCGCTTGCTGGCCTTATACCCTGATATGGATACAGAATTAGTTCGGGCCAACCTAAGGGCTTTCGATCAGATTTGTTGCGGCATTACAAAAGAATCGCCCATTGCGGCACTCGATCCGGCATCCCGTTTTCGCTGGCTCACGGCTACCCGCAGCACGGTGATACAGACGTCCAAAGTCCATCCCGGCCTGAGCAGCGATCCATCCCAAACGCTTTTGCGCCTGAGCCGCGAGTTGACGGGATAGAGCCCGAACTGTAGATTTCCATTCTTCTGATGTTCGGTTTCTATTTTTTACTATTTTGGTAGCACTTTCGTTTAACCACACAAACAGTAAACTATGTCTCACACCCTTTGTATAGATTGGGGTAACACGCTCGTTAAGGCTGCGATTTTCAATGAAGAAAATAATCTGATCGCTCAAAGCAGTTTTTCCGCAGAGGAAGCTTCGGGCAATATTGGCCGGATGCTAAACGAATATCAACCCAAAGGCGCTATTATGAGTCATGTTGCCGGCGCAGTGGCGGACATTCAATCGGAGGTCAAAGCGGCAGCACCTCATTTTGTGATGCTGGATATGAATACCATGCTCCCCATTATGAATGCCTACAGTTCGCCGGAGTCGCTCGGTGTTGATCGGCTGGCTATTGCAGTAGGGGCGCAGGCGGCCTATCCTGGCAGAAATGTGTTGGCTGTGAGTCTCGGAACCTGTGTTACTTACAATTTCGTTCAGAAAAACAAGGCGTTTCGTGGGGGTGCCATATCGCCCGGCCTGCGCATGCGGTTGCGTTCCATGCACGAGTGGACAGAAAACCTTCCGGAAGTGAATCGCGAAGGCGAAATATTGCTGCTTGGCTATGATACTGCTACATGTATGCGCAGTGGTGCCATCTATGGAATGGCATCCGAAATTGATGGAATGGTTAATGCATTTGAAGCTCAATATCCCGAATTTAACGCTGTATTAACTGGGGGGGATAGTGCATTGTTGGGAAACAAACTTAAATCGAAGATATTTGCAGACCCCGATTTGCTGATGAAGGGGCTCAACCTAATTTTAAAACATAATGTGCCACAACTACGCTAAGCACCTGGTACGGGCAACGGGTGTCGTCCTGTTTGCTACTTCAACACTTCACGCACAAAATTCCAATAGAGAAAACGCACCCTATTCACGCTTCGGAATCGGAGAACTGAGAAACGGAAACAGCACTCTTCTGAAAGGAATGGCCAATCTTACATCGGCCTATGCAAATCCGTTTAACGTAAATACGGATAATCCGGCGTCCTACGCCAGCCTGAAACTCGTGACCTACGAAGCGGGGGGTGAGGGCAGTACGCGTACCATACTTTCCGGCAATAACTCTGCAGGTACCGGTTCGGCAGCACTCTCTTATATTTCAATCGGCGTTCCGGTAGGAAAACACGGCGGTTTTGCCTTCGGACTTCGTCCTTTTACAAGGGTTTATTACCGGATGAACGATTCCCTGGATCTTGAAGGTCTGGGTCCTTCCTTAAAAACCTATTCCGGCGACGGCGGCACCAACTTCGCATTTTTGGGTGGCGCTTATGAATACAAAGGATTCAGCCTGGGTGCCAATGTTGGCTATCTTTTTGGTACGATACGCAACTCGGTACTGCTGCAAAAGCAATATGACACGGTAAATGCCTATAACAGCGATTTTTCAACGTACACCAAGATCGGCGGCATCTATTACAAACTGGGCGCACAATACGAAACCAAACTCAACAAAGATCTGAAACTGCGGGTGGGTGCAACCGCGGCACTGTCGCAATCGCTTAATGCCTCGCAGGATAACTACGCCTTGCTGTGGCGCTACAGCGGTGCCAGTACGATCTTCGATACCGCAACTGTGGCCAATAATGTAAAAGGACATGTAAAGATGCCGATGACCTACAGTGCCGGCGCGCAGCTTTTGGGCAAAGACAAATGGATGGTGGGCATTGACTACAATGCGACGCAATGGAATGATTTTCGCAAGTTTGGTGATATTAAAGATTCGGTTTCTAACTCTTACCGTATAGCTCTGGGTGGAGAATACACACCCGATGCGCTGAGTCTATATCATTATTTACAGAGAATTACCTATCGTTTGGGCTTCTATTACGGCAAGGATCTTCTTTCTCTGCGGGGAACAGACATCAACTATTATGCAGTAACGGTGGGCGCCAGTCTGCCTTTCCGTCGCACTCAGGACCGATTGCATCTCGGTATGGAACTGGGAAGACGTGGTACGAAATCCAATGGTTTGATTCAGGAAAATTTTTTCAAGTTTTACCTGGGTATCTCGCTGAATGACCGCTGGTTTGTGAAAAGGAGATATGATTAACCGTCTCATCTCAAACAAAAGCTCCGCAAAAATATTTTGCCTGCTACCTCTTCTGTGGTTGCTGTTGGTTTCATGTCATAATGAGACCAGCGAGATCAATGAACTGATGTCGCGGCAAAGCTTTACAGAAGATAAGGCCGAGGATGTGGTGATTATTTTCAGCGAGAACGGTAAGGTGAAAGGACGTCTTTTTGCTACGGAATTTATCGTCAATGAACACGCACGGCCTCCCTATATGGATGCCCGCAAAGGACTCCGCATAGAAAGCTACAATGACAGTACACAACTGCAAAGCGTACTGACGGCAAAGTATGGTCGGTACTATATGCAGAAAGGCAATATCCTGCTTCGCGATAGCATTGTGGTAGTGAACAGTGAAGGTAAACGACTGACGACAGAAGAACTTGTGTGGAATGATCAATTGAAGAAATTCTATACCGAGAAATTTGTGAGCATCAAAACACCTACACAAGTGATGTATGGCGACGGCCTTGAAGCCAACCAGGATTTTACCTGGTACAAGATCATTAATATCAAAGGGATGATGCAGGTCGACAGGAGCGAGGTGCCCGGCGAATAATAATGTACGGGTACTATCGCTCTTGGTTCAATAGTGTTACGACAATGGTTCCTTGTAAGTCTGGCTATCCTCTTCTTTCCGGACAATGGTAAGAACAGGGGAGCCCTCTTTTTGTCGGCCAATCCCATTTTTAGATCAGCAGTGTCTTTGATGCTCCATTCGGCTTTTTTACCTTTGACCGCTTCTGGAAATAAATCTTTTCAGACCAACAATTTTTTATGAAGAAAATACTTTTATCCATTTGGGCCCTTGCGCTCATGCTTACCGTACGTGCCGACGAAGGTATGTGGGTGCCCATGCTCATCGGCAAGAATTATGACGAAATGGTACGCATGGGGCTTAAGCTTTCCCGCGAAGACCTGTACAGCATCAATCATGCAAGCCTTAAAGATGCTATCATGCAATTTGGTGGAGGTTGTACCGCAGAAATGATCTCGCCGGAGGGGTTGCTGCTTACCAATCACCACTGTGGCTACAGCTCTATTGCAGGCCTCAGCACGGTGGAACACAATTATCTCGACAACGGCTTTTGGGCAAAAAGCAAAGAACAGGAGCTGCCTGTGCCGGGCCTTACTGTGATCTTTCTGCAACGCATGGAAGATGTGACCGATGAGGTGATGAAATTTGTAGGAAGTGCCAGGGGAGAGGAATACAACAAAAAGTTTGAGGAAATTAAAAAGACCATAGAGAAACGCGCCTCGAAGGACGGAAAATATGTAGCGAGCGTTAAAGAATATTTCAACGGCAATCAGATTCTATTGCTGGTTTATAAACGCTATACAGACGTCCGTTTGGTGGGCACGCCGCCAAAATCTCTCGGTAAGTTCGGCGGAGATACAGACAACTGGATGTGGCCCAGACACACCGCCGATTTTTCGATGTTCAGAGTGTATGCCGACAGTAATAATCAACCGGCGGTATATGCTCCGTCCAATCGGCCTTTTCATCCGCGCAAGTTTTTGCCCGTATCGACCGCAGGGGTGAAAGAAGGTGACTTTGCCATGATCTTTGGTTATCCCGGCCGCACCAATCGGTATGAAGTGGCACGGGGCATCGAATTGGCATTGACGGATGTGAACCCAAGCATTGTGGAGATTCGTGACCGCAGACTGGCCATCATGCGCAAACATATGAACGCAGACAAGGCAGTGTATCTTAACTATACCTCACAATATGCAAGCATCGCCAACTACTGGAAGTATTTCATCGGTCAGACAGAACAACTGAAAAGACTCCACGTGGTAGAAAAAAAGCAAAAGCAGGAGGCTGCCTTTACACAATGGGCTCGAAAAAACGCGCCGGAATACAAAGATGTGGTCAGCGACTATGAGGATGCTTATGATGCTTATGCACCCTACGCAAAACATTCCATCTATTTCTCAGAAGCCTTTCGCGCACCAGCGCTTACACGTCTGGCTGCCAGCCTGGAGCCGTTGGCCAAAGCACTGGATCGTGGTGTAAAAGACGAAGACAGTATGAAGCGCTACACCACACCGGTAAAAGCCGCTTATTCATCCTTGATGAAAGGCTATGACCGATCGCTCGATCAGGAATTGTTTGCCGCCATGACCAGGATGTATTATGACCATGTTGCCAAAGATCAATTACCTTCCATATATTCTGAACTGATTCTTAAAAAATATGGTAAGGATGAGGACAAGGCTTTTGCTGACTACGCAACTTACGTTTACAAAAACAGCTTCCTGCTTGATAGCAACAAGTTTAAGACCTTCCTTGAGAAGCCGACATCTAAACAACTGAACACTGACCCTGCAGTACAGTATGCCTTTAGCTTTGTGCGGAACTATGAACAAAACTATGCACCCAAAGTAGAGGCGTTCTATGACCGTAAAAAAGAACTCGCCAAGCAGTATATCAAAGGACAAATGCAGTGGAAAAAAGGCAAAATGTTTTATCCGGACGCCAATTCCACCATGCGTATCTCCTACGGGAAAGTATTGAGCTACTCGCCTCAGGATGCCGTGTATTATGAATACTTCACCACGCTGGATGGTCTGATGGCCAAATACAAGCCCGGTGACGATGAGTTTGATGTTCCGCAGCAATTAATTGATCTCTATAAGGAGAAAGACTATGGCCGCTATGCAGATAAGGATGGTAAACTTCATACTTGTTTTATAACCAACAACGATATCACTGGCGGAAACTCCGGCAGCCCCGTAATTAATGGTAAGGGCGAACTGATCGGATTGGCTTTTGATGGAAACTGGGAAGCCATGAGCGGCGATATTGCTTTTGATAAAAAATATAAAAGGACGATTTGCGTAGATACCCGCTTTGTGTTGTTTCTCATAGACAAACTTGGCGGTGCAAAAAATCTTATTCGCGAAATGGATCTCAGAGAAGAATAGAGTCCATAGAACAGGTAAAGTGATCATGATGAAGCCCGGATGGAAGTCCGGGCTTTGTCATTTTTATCAATAAAGTTTGCTTGTCTGTTTACGACTTTGAAAGCTCGTTTTTGAGGTGGTCAATAACGGCTACTTCCATCACATCTACACCATTAAGGTCGGCAAGATAGACAGAGGCCCAATCGGTAAGGTGCACAATGGAAAACACACGCTCAAAAAATGTTTTACCCTTGCTCCAAAGTTCTAAAACAGAAGCATACTTTTTGATCACGGCTTTATTAATCTCCATTCGGGTCTGCGTGCGTTCATAGTCGTTTTCGTTGCGGATAAAAACAGCAATGCGCGAGTGGTCTTTCGTTCTCCATCCCACCAGTTCGTTATGATTCATTTCGGGAATCACATTATGCCAGCACAGCATTTTTCCATTTTCATTGATCTGCTGACGGAAGCGAACGGCCACGCCTTCAAAATCAGAAGCTGCATAAATGATGGGCGTTTTTCCCGCCAGCTTTTTGGCAAGTGCTTTCCCTTGTTTCTGAAAATCTTTTTCTTCGGTTTTCATCATTTTGATGGCAGCGTTAATGCTTTTTTCAAAGTCATTTTTCACATAGCCAAAGTGATGAAGAACATACAGTACCTGCACCATTGAATAACCAAGGCAGGAACGTGGCGGCATGCCTGCAGGCAACTGAATGCAGTCGAGTTTTTTCTTTTTAGCAATGTCGGCCACTTTGCCTCCCGAAGAGATACACACTACCGTTGCTTTTGCTTTCAATCCCTGATTCATGGCAGAAAGCGTTTCCTCTGTATTACCTGAGTAGGATGAAACGATCAGAAGCGTATCTTCATTGACAAAGGCAGGTAGAAAATAGTCTTTGTTCACAATAAAAGGTATGCTCATAGTGTCTGCTACATAGTTCTGCACTATGGATCCGCCGATGCCACTTCCGCCAAGACCTGTAAGCACTACGTTGCTAAAAGATTTTGCAGGCGTCTGGAAGCGGTAACTTTGGCCAATCATCAGGGCTTCCTGTAGCTGTGTGGGAAAGGCTTGTACCAGTTGTTTCATGTTCTATCGCTATATTTTGGAATGATGCTAACTGTTTTTTTGAATGTCCAAACATAACGAAACGGGCGCAAAAGGCGAGCAGATTGCTGTGAACTTTTTGCAAAACAAGGGTTATCAGATCCTGCACCGCAACTGGTGTTCAGGGAAAAAGGAGATCGACATCATTGCCCTCCGGGAAGACCTGTTGATTTTCATTGAGGTAAAGACGAGGTCAGGTATCCGCTTTGCCTTTCCCGAAGAATCGGTACAACTAAGAAAGCAGAATTACCTGCGCGCTGCCGCAGAAGCCTTTTTGGTGTTGCATCCTCACTATTCCAAAGTTCAGTTCGATGTCATCAGCGTATGGCTCCTGGAAGATGAGATTCGTGAAATTGTTCATTTTGAAGACGCATTCTGAACCCCGTTCATGACATTAAAGCGCTCCATACGACCCGAATATCAGACTTGCATGATCAGTGATTTTGTTGAGGTTGCACCGGGGGTGCGTTCGCTCATTCTTCAATCAGAGCAGCCCCTCCTATACAGAGCCGGGCAGTTCATCACCTTTGCATTCGAAGGAATAGAAGGCGAGCTTCGGCGTTCCTATTCGTTTAGCACGGCGCCTTCTGTCGATGAACAGGTGGCGATTACGATAGGTCGTGTGGACAATGGCCGGGTTTCCAGGCCTCTGATCGACGGATCAGTACGTGGGTTAGAACTCTCGGTGGCATCCATAGGCGGACAGTTCGTTCTTCCAGAACCTACAGGTAGCTCCATATCATTAGTGTTTTTCGCTGCCGGGCTCGGCATCACACCCATCTTTTCCCTACTCCGCGAAGCTTTGTACACCCGTGCGGATATTCAAGTGCTTCTTGTTTATAGCAACGCCAGCGAGCTGAGGTCTCTTTTTTTGAAAGATATCAAAGACTTACAGAGGGACCACGCCGAAAGGTTCAACGCCGAATATCTGTTCAGCAACGACCGGAATCTATCGGTCGCACGTTTAAATAAACATTTGCTGCCACAGATTTTACAAAGGTCCACTATGGAAAGAAAAGGCGCCGGCGAAATATTATTTTATACCTGCGGTCCCGCTGCTTACATGCGTATGGTGAGGATGAGTCTTATCGAGCAAGGCTATTCCGCTTCACAAATTCGAAAGGAACTTTTCGACACCTCTGCACCCGCTGTTTTTCATGCCCCGCCAGACCGGGACAGGCATTCGGTAAAGATAGTTTTGAGCAAGAGGAGCGAAACTATATCGGTGCAATATCCGGACACTATTTTGCGCGCTGCAAGGCGGAGTGGCATTGCGCTTCCCTATAGCTGTGAAACAGGACGATGTGGTAGCTGCGCGATGCGATGCACCTCCGGCAAAGTATGGATGAGTAACAACGAAGTGCTGACACCAACGGACCTGGAAGAGGGTAGGATATTGACCTGCGTAGGGTACCCCATAGGCGGCGATATAACGATCGAATGGTCGTAGCGCGCCTGCGCGCGCGGGAATGTTGCTGCCTCATGCACCATCTTTTTCTACGGGAAATTAGCTACGAAAACTTGTGTTATCTTAGCAAAGTCTTTTTGTTAAGTAATTGTTTCCATCACAAGTTGCACATTTAAATGCCGGTCACTCTTAAAGCCTGGGGCCACTTGAAGTCGCTGTTGAAGATCTATTTGCTGGGAATTGGCTTTTTCACTTTCTACCGGCTCCTCATCGTTTTTACAAATCTGCAGCAATGGTCTCAGATTCATGAAGGTAAATGGTGGATGCTTCTGCGCGCCATGGTCATGGGCTGGCGATTCGATACGGTAATTTCCTGTTATATCCTTGCCCTGCCTGTCGTTCTGGTCAGTGTCGCCTTTATGGCCGGCATATTGAAAAAATGGTTGCTCAATTTTTTGTATGGACTCATAGCTCTACTGTATGTCCTTAGCTTTTTTATCTGTTCTGTGGATGTGCCTTTCTTTAAGTATTTTTTCAATCGGCTGAACGATACCATTTTCAACTGGATGGGTAGCGCCGGTTTTGGTTTTCGAATGGTCATTGAAGAGCCAGGCTTTTGGATTTTCTTCCTTGTCTTTCTGACGGTGGCGGCAGCCTATCTTTTTTTTCTGCGAAAGATATTGATAGAGCACAAACAGTACATCAGCCGGCAACAGGAGTCCTTGTCGCGACGCTCCCTGCTCAAGATACTTCCCTTTACACTACTGCTGTGGGGAATGACTTTTTTGGGCATCCGTGGAAGAACAGCAGAAAAATCTCCGATCATTGCAGGCACAGCGTTCTTTAGCAACAATCCATTTATCAATCAACTGGGGCTCAATCCGGTTTTTAGTCTCATGCGCAGCACGCTTGATGGATTACAGCCGGAGAACAGCCACTTCAAAAAACTAAGCGAAGCCGATGCGCTCAAAACTTCAGCCCGGCTTTTTGGCGGCGATCCATCTCTTCAGTCTATCTCTCCCATAGCAAGATGGCAGCAGTCCGAAGCGCCGTTAGCCGGTAGAAATGTGGTGTTGGTGATTATGGAAAGTATGACCACTGCGAAAATGGGGCGTTTCCAAAACCCGGACCATCTTACACCCTTTCTCGATAGTCTTGCCGCGCAGAACTGGTCGTTCGACAGTATATACAGTGCAGGAATGCATACCTACAACGGCATTTACAGCACTCTTTTTGCCCATCCCGCACTGATGCAGCGCCACACCATGGATCATGTGAATGTGCCGGTGATGGCCGGGTTTTCGAACCTGCTGACTAAACAGGGCTATCAAACGATCTTCTTCACCACACACGATGAGCTTTTCGACAACATGTCCGGCTTTCTGAGTGCAAACGATTTTAAAAAAATAGTCGGGCAAAAAGACTATCCTGCGGAAGAAGTGAAAAGCACGCTCGGTGTCCCCGACGAGTATATGTTTCATTTCTCCATAAGCCACCTCAATCATCTATCCGCCGAAGGGAAGCCTTTTTTTGCCGCGTTCATGACAGGTTCCGACCACGACCCCATGGTAATTCCTACCGAGCGTGGGTATGTGCGGCGGCATGAAGAGGATGATAAAGCTGTGGTCGCTTATGCTGATTGGTCGCTTCGCCGTTTTATAGAATATGCCTCGCACGAAAGCTGGTATGCCAACACAGTTTTTGTATTTGTTGCTGATCATGGAAAGATCATGGGTAATAATGCCTACGATGTGGTATTCAGCAACCACCACATTCCCTTTATCATTTTTGCCCCGGGCTACACACAGTCGAGAACCCTGACGCACCTCGGTACCCAAAGCGATGTGTTTCCCACCGTTACCAGTTTGCTCCTGCCCAGGTTTATCAACAATACTTTTGGTATCAATTTGCTACAGCAACATCATCGTTATATTGTCTTTTCTGCCGACGATAAGCTCGCCTGTATGGACGATAGTTTACTGTATATCTACCGTACGCAAGCTGCCAGTGGTTTGTATCACTACCGGCAAAACGATCCTACAGATTATAGCGCACAGATGCCCGAAGCAGCGCAAGCGATGCAACACGCCGCCTTTTCCTGGCTGCAGACCTCCGACTGGATGCTTGCCCACTGCAAAACTGCTGTATATCGGAAATAATAAATTCCTGAGCCGTCTGCCGATCATAAACTTTTCTTTGTTTTTTAAAAATTTTGAAGATCGTAACATAAGTTTTTAGGTGGAGAATCAAAATCCCTTTACCTTCGGTGCTCATTTATTATTTTTTTTATTTTCAACACAATGCAAGAAGGTACAGTAAAGTTCTTCAATGAAACGAAGGGCTTTGGTTTTATTAAACCATCAAATGGCGGTCAAGACATCTTTGTTCACGTATCCGGTCTTATCGACGAGATCCGCGAGAACGACAAAGTAACTTTCGACGTTCAAAACGGAAAGAAAGGTCTGAACGCTGTTAACGTAAAAGTTATCTAAGTCTGATCCATCATACGAAGTGACTTTAAGAGGCTGATCTGATCGGCCTCTTTTTTTTTTGCATAGGCCAAAAAATAAATTCGGAATACAGTAAATAAAAGAGTAATTTCAGAATATTATTTCATTACTTATTCTTTTTTTATGCAAGAAGGTACAGTTAAGTTTTTCAATGAAACCAAAGGATTCGGTTTTATCATTCCTGAAGGCGGCGGACCGGAAGTATTTGTGCATGTTACAGGCCTTGTAGATAAGATTGCGCAAAACGATCGAGTTGCTTACGAGGTACAGGATGGAAAAAAAGGCAAAAACGCAGTAAACGTAAAGAAAATTCAGTAAGTACATATTTAGCATTCAGCCCCTTGCAAGACATGTCCCGCACATGTCTTTTTCTTTTGCATTTTTCTTCCGGTTTGCGCAATGTTTCTTTTTGGTTTTAACTTGCACTTATGTACAGAACAGCCTTGATCCTCGGGACAATATTTGCCTGCCTCGCCGTAATCCTTGGGGCATTTGGTGCTCACGGTCTGAAACAGATTGCAGCACCAGAGCAAATTCAGATCTTTGAAACCGGCGTTCGGTATCAATTATACCACGCTTTTGCTCTGCTCTTTACAGGCGTTATCTACCGTTCATTTGCATTTCAGCAAATCCGTTTTGCTACCATCTTTTTTGTTGCGGGAATTATTCTGTTCAGCGGCTCGCTCTATCTTATGACTGCTTTGAAGATTCAGGGAAAGATAGGTTTAGGAGGGCTCGGTATCATTACTCCCGTGGGCGGTGTTTTCTTCATTCTCGGATGGCTCTTGCTGTTGCTGGGCCTGCTTCGCAAAAAGGAACATAAAGCCTAAAATAGAAACTCGTTGCGTCCGTATCAAATTGTACATCTCCTCGCTGCCATTGCCGCTATTGGCATCGGGACACTGGCATACTTCCACTATTTGTCCTGGTGGTGGCTTGTATTGCCTCTGTTCCTTCATCAGGCGTTGCTGATCCTCGGGGCGATTTATATTGGATGGAATTTTTACCTGGTCTCTATGCACAAGGCGGACGCGGTGCAGGCTGTTGCGCTTACCTTCGACGATGGCCCTGCGACAGAAACCACGGCGATACTGGATATTTTAAAAGCAGAGCATGTAGAGGCAGCTTTTTTCTGCATCGGTAAACATGCTCAGGCTCATCCCGAATTGGTGAAACGCTGGCACGAAGACGGGCATGTTGTGGGCAACCACAGCTTTCTCCATGGGTTTCATTTCGATTGGCAGAGCAGCCGGAAAATGGCACAGGAATTGGAACAGACCAACGAAGTGATTTTCAAAACCCTGGGAAAGACTCCCTTGCTTTTTCGACCACCCTATGGTGTTACCAATCCAAACCTTGCCCGGGCCGTCAGGGCCACAGGAATGTGCTCTATCGGCTGGAGTCTCCGGTCGTTTGATACGAAAGCCCGTGATAAGGACGAGCTGCTGAACAGGATACTTGGCAGGTTGAAGGGCGGCGATATCATTCTGTTGCACGATAGCGTATCGCTCACCCGCGAAATTTTAACTGATTTAATCCACGGCGCTAGACAAAAGGGATATACTTTTGTTCGTGTTGATAAAATGCTTGGAATTGAAGCCTATGCGTAGTTTGTTGTCTTTTATTTGTGTGTGCCTGACCACCGCGTCGATTGCACAGCCCAAAGGTTTTTCAGCGGTAAAAAATATTCAGGAGTTTGAAACAGCTCTGGCTCGTGCCAACAGCTCTGTAAACACCATTGCCAGTGACTTTACGCAAACAAAAAACCTTTCTCTGCTGTCTGAAAAAATAAAATCCAAAGGCAGGTTCTATTTTCAGAAACAGGATAAAGTGCGTATAGAGTACACCGCACCTTACAGCTATTTGCTGGTAATGAATGGCGGATCCGTAATGGTAAAAGACGAACAAAAGACGAGCAAGATCAACGCAAAGAACAGCAAGACGATGCAGTCGGTCAACCGGATTATTATAGACTGTATGAGAGGCACAGTATTGCAAAACCCCGACTTTAAGGCGGCAGTGTACGAGAATGGTGGCAATTACCTGCTTTCGCTCAGCCCGGTTTCTGAGGCAATGAAAAAAATGTTTCGGTCTATAGATGTTTATCTCAGTAAAAAGAATTTTGATGTGGATCGGCTCATGATGACAGAACAAGGTGGTGATTTTACCGATATGGATTTTACCAACACGCAACATAACGTTCCTTTAAATGAAGCGCTTTTCAAGGCTCGTTAGCTTCGTAGCGGGCTTATGGCTTGTATCCTGCGGAAGCCACTACAAAAATCTGGAAGGCCATCCGATTGCCGCAAGCTCAGCACTCCGCTTCGCTCCGCATTTTAATAAGGTTCTATACCGTTGCGTAGTTGACGGAAGGGTAGTCTTCAAGCGTTTTCATCTTAGTGGTCTCCTATTTTTTAAAAGCATGGAAGATGGCTCTACGCGCGCCATTTTTCAAAACGAAATGGGATTTACCTTTTTCGATTTCGGCTGGGATGGAAACGACAGTTTTCAGGTGAACCAAATAATACCCCAGCTCGATAAACCGGCGTTAATCAGCACACTCAGAAAAGATCTGAATCTATTGCTGATGAAAAACCTCGACACTTCTTCTGAGCAGATATTTTCCTTTCAGGGCCAGGTGTTGCACCGTTTTCAGTTAAGCAGAGGAACAGCATATTATTTTGAAGAAAAAGGAGGGTTGCAGCGTATTGAAAACTGGGGGAAACGAAAAGTAACGACGATCCTTCTTTCAAGCCAGGATCGGTCTGGTTCCATGCCCGACAGTGTAAGCTTCCAGCACCATAAAGCCAATTTTACTATCCAACTTCATAGAATAGAAGAGCATGTTGATTAACGACTTTTATTATTGCGGCGACGTCAGCGTGTCGGAGGGCCAAATTGAGACCTCAGTTCGCTTCAATAGCGCACACGAAATTTTCAAAGGACATTTTCCGCAGCAGCCCGTGGTGCCCGGTGTATGTATGATACAGATCATCAAAGAGCTGTTACAAAATCATCTGAATCAATCTTTTGTACTTCGGAGCACCGGTCAGGTAAAGTTTCTGCAACTGGTATTGCCACACATGATGCCCAGGCTGTCTATTCGCTGGATTGAAGAGGGGAGCGGCTTTTTGGTGACTGCAGCGTTTAGGTTGGAAACCGATCTGTTTAAATTTTCGGGCAAATTTGAAAAGCTGTAAAGACGTGCATACTGTGTGCAAAACTATTTCTGTGTGACTTGAATCATTAGGATATTTTAAAACGAAGATTATTTTTGCCTTCAAATGTATATCTAATGAAAAAGCACATTTTACCAGGACTACTCATTGGAGCACTTGCACTTGCTCCTTCACAATCGCAAGCTCAGATCCGCAACGATCGCGGTACGTTCAACCTGCCTACCAAAGGTGATGTACTGATTGAAACACAAGGAAACCTTGATTTCACCGGCGGCACCGTTATCACCCTCAGGGAGGGCTTCCTCTCAGGCCTTAATGCAGGTCTCGATGCCTCTGCAGTAGGTATGCCTGCAGGGTACACTGCTACCGCAATGCCTATGGTGAAAATTCGCAAGTTCGTGAGCAATAACACTGTGGCTCGTTTGTTTTTTAACATCAGCCATGTGTCTTCTAAGACTACCGTAGCCAGCACCGATGTGAAGAACAACAACTTCGGCATTGCATTGGGCCTCGGTCTTGAGAAAGTTTTCACTCCTGCAGAGCGTATGAACACGTATGTAGGTGGTGATGTTTTGTTGGGCTTTGCACGCATCCGCCATCAGGAAGGCAGCACCGTAGATAACCACCAGTCTGGCTTTGGTGCAGGTCTCCGTGTTTTCACAGGTATGGACTACTATGTACTGCCTAAAATCTACCTTGGACTCGAACTGGGTCTGGGTCTTTCTTACAACGGATATGGTGTAGTGAAATACAAATCAGGCGACAATGATGCAAAATATAATGGTTTTGCCATCACTCCGTTCATCAATCCTCAGTTCCGTCTCGGTTATGTATTGGGATGGACTAAGAAAGCTCATGGAAATGGTGAGCCTTCTTACCGTTCAAACGGCGGTGGCGATGACGAATAGTTATTGCTAAGAATTAGATTAAAGCGTAACTGCCGGGCTTGTTTAAGTCCGGCAGTATTTTTTCAGGGAAGTTTGATAATTCCCAAATGTCTTGTAAATTAACGGCATGAAGAAAAAAGTGTCCGTCGTAATCTTTTCACTCATAGTTATCGCTGCATGTTCTGCCATGCAATCTTGCAGAAAAAGTGCCTTCCCGCGCGATCCTTACCGTGGTGCAAGTGCTAATCCTAACTCTTATCCGCAGAAACATGACAAAGCAAAAGCTACCCGTTCGTATAGGTCTGTGAGAGTAAGACGAACCTACTAATTGTGTAAATAACTGAGTTTTTTGGTGTAAGGCTGTACCTGTAGGGATAGCCTTATTTTGTTTTACCCTGCCCGCGCAAATCTTTCTTCCGGCTGCATTCAATCACATGCGCAGCTTTTGCGAAAAACATGCATGCGCGGTCAGACCCTGAGAAGTCAGCTTTTTTGTTGAAGCACCAATGTTAGCCAATCATCGTCGGAGCCTCCCCGCGCACCCGTTCTCATGATGGTTTTTCCTGCCTGTTTACTCTATTACTGACCGGTGAAATGGAAGGTGTAATCTGCTGCAACCATGGCGGCCAATATGGCAAGAGAGATGATCAGTAGTATTTTTATCCTCGCATCTGTGCGGGTGTCGCTTACCATGGGTTGCCCACGTTGTTTTTTAAACGCTACGGAAAGGTAAATGAAAATTTAATTCAGTTTTAATCTTTTTATCAACAATTGTTATTTATTTCCTGGTACACGTTGTAGTCGTTTGGGCATGAAAAAGGCTGCGCCAGGCAGCCCTACATTCAATGTGCAACACTTTTTATTTCTGATTATCGCGCCATTCGTACACCCAACTGCTTTGTATCATTTCCAGGTGTCCTTCATTGCAATCTTCGCGCTTGCCTTCAAAGCCGGGCAATTGCAACACCCAGTCGAGAAGGTCGGTAAAACGAACGCGGTAGATTTTTCCTTCACCAAAATCATCTCCAAATTTTTCATAGAGTTTTAGCGCTATGTCTTCATAGTCGCTCCAGTGTATCGGCGGCTCGTAATGACTCATGTTTTGCTTTTTCTTTATTCTCCGTGAATTAATGATTGATCCGGGATGGTCACCTCTATTTCCCCGTCGCCATCTTCAAGTACACACTGGCATCCCAGTCTCGAATTGAGTCTTGGATTTCGTGCACGGTCGATGAAGTCCTCTTCGCGATCGGATATCTCCGGAACATGGTGTTCACCTTTTTCGAGATAGAGATGGCAGGTGGAACAGGCGCAAACCATACCACAGTTATGATGTAGTTCAATGTTATTGTCGAGCGCAGCTTCCAGAATACTTTGACCAGCCGCTACGTTTTCTATAGTTACAGGTTCCAGTCCTTTTTGTTCAAACTTGAAGTGGATTTTATACATGCAATCGCGAAATCTGATTTAAGGCGCAAAGTTAACAGTTCACTTCTTTTTTTCGGGCCCGGCCTCATACATATCTTCTATAGATGCAGTGATGGCTTTATAGACGTCCAGCCAATGCGGATGGTTTTGAAGAAGTTGCTGGTGCGCGTTGAGTGTTACTATATCTCTGCGCAGCGCCGGGCCGGTCTGTGTCTCTTTGGGAGAAAAGGACATAAGGTTGTCGAATGTCTGTTTCAGTAGGGGAAGCAGTACTTGAAAATCAAGTTGATTTTCCTTGGCCAGCGCCTCACTGATGCTCATCAAATGATTGCTGAAGTTATTACCAAAAACAGCACAGAGATGGTAGATTTTTCTTTGTTGTTCATCGCATCGTAAGGGATGGTCGGTGAGTGCCTCGCACAGGTTGAGGGCTACCTTTTCAGCGCGCTCTGATGTGCAATCGTAGAGTATCGGCAAAGTACGATCTTCTGGCAGCTTTTCTTTTCTGATAGAATATACCGGCCATAGCAAAGCTGCGTGTTCCTGCACTATGGCACCAAGGGAACATGTGCCGCTGGTGTGCACTACGGTCCAGTCGTGGTCTGGCAGTTCTCTGGATATCTGTTCTATTGCACGATCAGATACGGCCAGCAAGCATACATCCGCTGCCGGAAGTTCTTCGAGCGAACGGAAAGACGCCGTACCGAGGGCTTGTGCCAACTCATGACGATTCCGTTCGTTGCGGCCAAAAATGCCCTTACAATCCCAGCCGTTTTTTACCAGTCTCGTGGCAAAAAGCCAGGCAACATTTCCCGTGCCTATCATTACAAAGGTCACAAAGCGTTCTTTGTTTTTACAAAATATTCTTCCATAATCCCATGCACTTTTTGTTTCAGCGCCGCTGTATCGCTAAGGCTTAGCCCCACGGTCTCAACGGGCTGAAGGAAATGAATATGGATAGGCCTTGGCGTTGCCCATACCTTACTCTTTGACGCGGGATAGATGATCCGGGTGTTAAATATCAACGCAGGGATAATAGGCTTCTGTGCTTTGATAGCAGCGATAAAAGCACCATCATAAAACTGCTGTAGCGGTTTGTCTGTTTTATTTCGCGTGCCTTCGGGGTAGAGGCAAAGATGCAGTCCCATATCCAGCATTTCCTGCATTTTCAAAAAGCTTTCTCTGCGGCTGCCTTCGCTCTTTCGATTCACGAGAATGGAGCCGGCTTTATAAATCATACCGAACAGCGGAATACGTGCCATCTCCATCTTTGCCAGCGTTTTGTTGGCACCGGGTATCCAGGGCGAAGAAACAGGTATGTCCGCCAGCGAATTGTGGTTGACCACCACGATGTAGTTTTTACCCTTCTCAAAATAATGTTTGCCTTTGCGGCGTACCGGACAAAACACGAGGGGCAAAAAAAAGCTCATCCAGGTTTTAAACACCGGATGCAGCAGCCTGCCCCGGCGTGGCTCCGAAAACAGGGTAGTAAACCACACCGGAACGAACACGACGAGCATCGTGATCACAAACAATGTGATGGCATAAAAAAAGTAAACGTATCCTAGAAAATGTCTGATTGATTTCATTCTATTGACCAGTCTATGGGCGTCATGCCGTGAGATCGAAGCCAGGCATTGGCTTTGCTGAAATGACGACAGCCGAAGAACCCGTTGTGCGCCGACAAGGGCGAGGGATGTGCGGCGGTCAAAATTAAGTGTTTGGAACTATTGATCAAGGATTGTTTGCTTTTTGCAAAAGATCCCCAAAGCATAAATACGACATGGTCTCTCTGGTCGCTGATCGTTTTGATGACGGCATCAGTAAAGGTATGCCAGCCAATTTTGCTGTGCGACATCGGTGAATTGGCCCGCACCGTGAGGGAAGCATTGAGTAACAACACTCCTTGTGCAGCCCATCGGTTCAGGTTGCCCTGCCTGGTCGGCTCTATGCCGGTGTCGGCTTCCAGTTCTTTGTAAATATTCACCAGCGATGGGGGAGCGGCAACACCGCTTTGCACAGAAAATGCCAGTCCGTGCGCCTGCCCGGGATTGTGGTACGGATCCTGCCCCAGAATTACTACTTTGACGTTTTGGAAAGGGGTAGCATCAAAAGCCTGAAAAATGTGAGCCCCGGCGGGGTAAATGGTAATTCCGTTTGCTTTTTCTGCTTTCAGAATATCAACGATCTGATGAAAGTAAGGCTGTGCGAATTCATCTTCCAGCACAGCCTTCCATGTTGCCTCTATCTTTACGTCCATCACCGCAAAGCTATGCAATGAGGTGTTATCTGCTCTTTTGCTGTTGTGCCTCGCGGGTAGCTTTGGTGCGGTTAGGATTAGGCCGCTGATTGTTTGGAACAGACGGCTGGCCTGTCGGTTTTGTTGTCTGGGCCGGGGTAGCGGCGGCCGGCGGCACTTGCTTTTTTGGGGACGCAGCGGGTGCTGTGGCTATTTTTTTCGTCATTACACCAAAGTAGCCGCACATATTCTTTAATCCTTTTTTCTGTAAAAAGGTGAACAGATATACATCAGTGCTCGTTGGCGTAAAAGAATAGACAATATTGTTCATAGAGCGCTCTACCAGCTTATCGATCTTTTTGTCTTTGCCGTCAAACACTTCGAGGATAAGTTTGCTGGCCTGCTCGCTTCCTACAAAAATAATCTGGTAGTTGATGCCCTTCTGGAGTTTTATGGCTACAGGTATGGGCTCCATCGAACTCATTTTGAACATGTCTTCCTGAAAGACTACAAGGCCCTTTTTGGACAGCCCCAGTTTGATACCCTCCGCCTGACTGGTTACGGCGGCATCAATGCAACCTGTTTGGGGCTTTTGTGCCTGGCTCAGGGTGCCGGAAAACAACAGGGTGAGACCGGTGAGAACACTACAGAAGGTTTTCATTTTTCGTTGGAATTATATTGAGCGGGCAAGGTAAGGCATGCAGGCCCGACAAACTGAGTGTTGTTGGGTCGATAACTTGCCGTTAACCAGCCCGATCAGTTACTCACTCCGTCTGTGTTAAAGTACTGGCCCGCCTGCATTTCTGTAAGTTCTCCGTTTTCAAACCAAAAGCTCATGCTTGCCTGATCTACATGCAACAGGCGGTTTTCCGGGTTGTCCATGGTCACTTCTTCGTCTTCTTCAATGTCGTTCCATCCCTTTGAGATCAAAAAGCTGATCACATCTGCTTGTTTCATTCCAATCAGTGCTTTCCCATCGATGGTGTAATCGGGGCTGCTTAGTGCGGCACTGCTCAGTTTCCAATTGTTTTCTTCGTCAAAGGAAAGTGATAGATCAAGTTCGTCATAATGCCAGGCTTCCGTCATATCGTTGTCCGAATCCGACAGCGAGTACCGTTCTTTTTCTGTCGGCTCGCCAAGCAAAGCCAACACTTGCTCGCGCGAGCTGCCAAATTTCAGATCGCCGAGGCCCTTTCCTACTTCAATTTCTTTGATGTTATTCTGCACCATGTTATCGCTTTTGGCGGCAAGTTAAAAAAAGAGTGCCGCTCAGGCTTGGGGCTGCTCGGTTTTAGCAAAAAAATCCCATTTTGTAATATCCCTATTACTTCCTACCTTGACGGGGTTTTAAAACAGGCATTGGTTCGAGGTATAATCTTATCCCTGGTTTTCATGCCATTATTCATTATTTTACTAACGCACACATGAATCTTTTCGTTGGCAATCTTGGCCCTGAAACAACCGAACAAAACCTGAGTGATGCCTTCTCTGAGTTCGGCAAAGTACTTTCAGTAAAAATTATTATCGATCCGCAAACAGGCATGCCCAAGGGCTTTGGCTTTGTTGAGATGGAGGAACGACGCGATGGATATGAAGCCATTGTGAACCTTGACATGACTTATCTTCAGGGCACAATCATTAGCGTGAAAGAAGCTAAGAATAACAGGCAGCAAGGTGGCGGAAATCGCTTTGGTGGCGGTGGGGGCAACAGGCCGCAGCAGCGTCGTTTCAGCGGTGATCGTTCTGGCGGATATGGCCAGGGTGGTGGTTATGGAGGAGAGCGGCGCGGCAATTATAACAGCGACCGTTCCGGCAACTATAACAGCGACCGGCCCGTGTACAGCCGCAGGCCTAATTATGACGGCAACGACTATAACAACAACAATAGCGGAAACTATTAGTCTTTCTTTTCCCCAGGGATATTTTTTACTGGCTGGTTGCAACAGCCAGTTTTTTTTCGACAAAGAATTGCGGCGTTCGAAGCATCTTAGAAGGTCAGGGCACATCCCTTGCGCCTCCGGGCCGATAGCCTGAGATTGGATTCCATGCCCGCATCTCCGGAAGGTTGTTTTTTTTTTTCAACCGATAGGGCCAGCCCAGGGCACCTGTGGTAAGAGAAGCGGCTGGCATGTTTTTTTCCTCATTGCTGTGTTCACTCAAACTCTGTAAAGTATGAATGAAGAAACAATACAGCCTCAGGAAACACAGTCGCTATACTTTGAGGTAGCCCCTAATGTATGGGGCACCAAAGATGTGTTCGTAAACATGTATATGGTTCGCGATGAAGCGTCGGGTCGCTGGGTGCTCATAGATACCGGACTCCGTTCATCCGCAACAAAAATCAGGAAAATGGCAACCCTGCTTTTTGGAGCCGATACCCGCCCTGCTGCTATCCTTCTGACGCACGGCCACTTCGACCATACCGGATCATTACGTACCCTTGCAGATGAATGGAATGTGCCGGTGTATTGCCATTACCTGGAACTGCCTTATCTCAGTGGGCGATCATCCTATCCGCCACCCGATGCAACCGTCAATGGTGGACTGATGGCTAAACTTGCCTGGCTCTATCCCAAAAAGCCCATAGACGTAAGCGACAGGCTAAATATTTTGCCGCCCGATGGTTCCGTGCCGTTTCTGAAGAACTGGCGCTATCTCTATACACCGGGACACGCTCCGGGTCATGTAAGTTTTTTCCGGCAGAATGACCGTCTCCTGATTGCGGGTGATGCTGTGGTAACCACCATACAGGAGTCCGTAATGTCGGTGATGATGCAAAAGAAAAAGTTATCGGGCCCGCCGAAATATTTTACCTATGACTGGAACGCTGCAAGAAACTCCGTGATGGCCCTTGCAGATCTCCGTCCCGCTATCATTGCCTCTGGCCATGGCAAACCCATGCAGGGGCAAAAGATGATGGCTGCACTGCATAATCTCGCCCGGCATTTTGATGACACAGCTTTGCCCGCACACGGACGATATGTAGGTGAATCGGCTCTTGTGGATGCCAATGGCGTAAAGTATTTGCCACCGCCCGAGAGATTTGTACCCTGGCTGCTTATCGGTATGGGTGCGTTGACGCTCACACTTACGGGACTGGCACTTGTACTTCTGCGCAAGCGACGAAGCAGAAATGCTGCCTGGCACGTACATGTAAACTATGACAGCCTCCATCATCTTGTGGACTAATCTTAAGACTAAGCAAATTATTCTTTGGGCTTCCTATCTTTAGCAGGCACAAAAATTTGCATGCACATGAGTGAGCTGAGCAGCATGGCAGAATCTTTAGTGGGGTCGGAAATCGTGAAGCTGGGAAATGAGATTAACAACAGAATCAGTAAAGGTGAAAGAATTTTCAATTATACAATTGGTGATTTCGACCCGGACATCTTTCCCATACCAGAACGCCTCGAGCAGGAGATTATCAGTGCCTATCGACAACACCGCACCAACTATCCCGCCGGTGAAGGTCTGAAGGAACTACGGCTTGCCGTTTCCCGGTTTGTCAGTGACCGGTTGCAGATAGACTATTCTTTGGATGAAATATTGATTGCCAGCGGTGGCCGGCCGCTTATATACACACTCTTTCGCACGGTTGTAGATCCGGACGATAAAGTGGTCTATGCTGTGCCTTCGTGGAATAACAACCACTATGCGCATATGAACCATGGCAACCATTGTGTGGTGGAGGCCCGCGCAGAACACAATTTTATGCCCACGGCGGCAGAGATAGAACCGCATATTGCCGGAGCTGCATTGATTTGCCTATGCAGCCCGCAGAACCCCACGGGCACCACTTTTTCAAAGGATGAACTGGAGAAGATTTGCGATCTGATATTGAACGAAAACCGCCGCCGCCGACCTGGCGAAAAGAAGCTCTATTTGCTTTTCGATCAGATGTATTGGATGCTCACTTACGGGGAGACGCAGCATTACAACCCCGTAGCACTTCGACCCGAAATGAAAGCCTTCTGCATTTTTGTAGATGGCATTTCTAAAGCTTTTGCAGCAACGGGCGTGCGGGTAGGTTGGGGTATGGGCCCTGCACCGGTAATAGCCAAGATGAAAGCCTTTCTGAGCCATATCGGAGCCTGGGCGCCCATGGCAGAGCAAACTGCAACGGCATTATTTCTTCGTGATAGCGAGGCAATCGAGGGCTTCATGGAAAACTTCCGGAAGGGACTTTTTGAAAGACTTCAGTTCCTCTACCAAAAGTTTAGTGCCCTTAGAGACAAAGGTTATCCTATCGACGTGATCACCCCGGAAGCAGCAATCTATCTTACCGTTAAAATCGATCTTTGCGGCAGATCATTTGGCGGAAGACGACTCGATCGTCAGAAAGACGTTACTGAGTTTTTGCTTACGGAAGCAAAACTTGCCATTGTACCTTTCAGTTGTTTTGGCGCTGCCGAAGACTCGCCGTGGTACAGAATCAGTGTTGGCACCTGTCGTTATGAAGAACTGGAGGAAATGTTCAAAAGCCTGGAGGAGGCATTGGCTGGGATGAGCACATGAGGCATGCCGATGATCCGGCACTGTTTTTATTACTACCTGAGGAGTTTGCAAACAATTTTGCAGTTATAAATCGTTCGATGATAGAAGTTAAGAATATCAGTAAAAGCTTTGGAGAAAAGGTGGTTCTTGATGGTGTATCTGCTATCATGGAGCCGGGAAAGACCAACCTGATCATAGGAAGCAGCGGAAGCGGCAAAACCGTGTTTATGAAATGTATGGTAGGTCTTCTGCGACCCGATGATGGTGAAATTTTGTATGAGGGTAAGAATATTCTCGCCATGGATCCGCAGGATCTGAAAGATGTCCGGACACAGATTGGTATGCTGTTTCAGGGTTCTGCGCTTTTTGATAGTATGACCGTGGAAAATAATGTTCGTTTCCCGCTGGATATGTTTACCAAAAACAGCAAGAAGGAAAAGCTACACCGGGTGGATGAGGTCCTTTCGCGGGTAAATCTCGAAGGCTCAAACAAGAAGTTTCCTTCAGAGATAAGTGGAGGAATGAAAAAGCGAGTGGCTTTGGCCCGGGCGCTGGTGCTCAACCCCAAGTATCTTTTTTGCGACGAGCCGAATTCGGGCCTCGATCCGCAGACCTCACTGGTAATTGACAAGCTGATCAAAGAACTGACTATAGAATTCAAAATGACCACAGTAATCAATACCCACGATATGAACACTGTGATGGAAAGTGGTGATCACATTGTGTATATGCACAAGGGAAAGAAGAAGTGGGAAGGATCGAGCAAAGAAATAATTTTCAATGACGATAAAGATCTGAACGATTTCATTTTTGCTTCCGAATTTTTGCATAAGGCCAAAGAAATGAGCCGGATGGAAGCAGAGGGAAAGATGTAATTTCTAAAACTGCGCAATAGCGCCGTTTGTTCCAGGCTTTTAAAACAAGGGTGAGAAAAAGGGTGAAAAAAATGTCATGGAAAAGTTTGGAAATTGCCCGGGGTTTCCTAACTTGGATTTCGGTAAAAGGAAAAAGCCGGTAGAAACCGGCCTTCAAATCTAGAATTGATTACCCATTACATCTTTAGTATCTTTCGAAAAGTGCTGTTCACAGAACGGCACTTTTTGTTTTTTGTTGTGTTTTAAAATATTTCATTTCTCCGTGTGCAACTGTCTGTAATTCTAAGACGATGGGATGAAATAAAACGTTGGCAATACTTGAAAATTCTTTTCGGGGTTTTATTGGTTGAAACGCGCTACCAGCGGCGCTTTGCGGGGCAAATCTAATAAGTAATTTGGGATTGCCCGCAATTAATTTATTTTTGCGCGCACATTTTACAATTAATTAAGAAAGTCTCATGGCGGTATTAGTCAATAAAAATTCGAAGGTAATTGTACAGGGTTTTACAGGAACCGAAGGAACCTTTCATGCCACGCAAATGATTGAGTATGGAACTCAGGTTGTAGGGGGAGTAACGCCCGGTAAAGGCGGCACGGCACATCTCGACAGACCCGTTTTCAACACCGTAGCAGATGCGGTAAAAGATACCGGCGCTGATGTCTCGATCATTTTCGTTCCACCAGCCTTTGCTGCAGATGCTGTAATGGAAGCTGCAGATGCGGGAATCCGGGTGATCATTTGTATCACAGAAGGTATTCCGGTTCAGGATATGGTTAAGGCTCGTGAATATCTCAAAGGAAAAGACTGCCGTCTGATCGGACCGAACTGTCCGGGTGTTATCACCGCAGGTGAAGCAAAAGTGGGAATCATGCCCGGCTTTGTCTTCAAGCCCGGTCGTATTGGTATCGTGTCCAAGTCAGGTACGCTTACTTACGAGGCTGCAGACCAGGCAGTGAAAGCCGGACTTGGTGTTTCTACGGCCATTGGTATCGGGGGCGATCCCATCATTGGTACAACCACTAAAGAGGCGGTTGCTTTGCTGATGAATGACCCTGAAACTGATGGTATCATTATGATTGGTGAAATTGGTGGTAATATGGAAGCCGAGGCTGCAGAATGGCTGAAGGACAATATGAAAAAGCCGGTAGTTGGTTTCATTGCAGGCCAAACGGCTCCTCCCGGTCGTCGTATGGGTCACGCCGGAGCTATCATTGGCGGTGCTGATGATACGGCTGCTGCAAAAATGAAGATCATGCAGGAGTGCGGCATTCACGTGGTGGATAGCCCCGCAAACATTGGCAGGACGATGGCCGAAGTGCTGCAAAAAGAAAGTGTAGCTTAAAGAAAGTGTAGCCTGAAATATTGATAAAGAAACCGCCCCGGAGATTGATTCCGGGGCGGTTTCTTTGGTTGTAAACGCCGGCCGCATTTCAGCGTCGTTTGCTCATTATCGTCCGCGGCCAAAGGGGCGTACGTTGCGCTCAGCGGGCTGTCCTCTTTGTTCCGTAGAGTGCTGCATTCTCTGCTGGTCGGGCCGTCTCCACTCCTGTCGCGGCTGCTCCCGCTGCTGCCTTTGCTGCATCTCCTGTGTCCTGCGGGCACGTTCCTGTTGCATTCGTGCTTCTTGTTCCTGCCTTGCTCTATCCTGCTGCATCCGCTGTCTTTGCTCTACTTCCATCCTCTGCCGATCTGCCTGCATCCTTTGTTCGTTCTGCATCCGTGCGCGCTCCTGTTCCTGCCTCATTTGTTCTTCTCTTACCGCTCTCTGTGCATCTATTTGCCTGCGCTGTTCTATTTGCCTTTGTTCCTGCTGCTGCCTTAGCTGTTGTTCTCTGATATTTCTCTGTTGCGCCTCCTGTTGCATTCGCCGGCTTTCATCTATTCGGCCGCGTTCTTCTTGTGGGCGTTGCGACTGTTCTGCTTCACGCTGGCGGTTTTGCATATTCTGCTGCCTGTCGAAGCGTTCCTGCCGAACATTATTTTGCCTGCCGTCATTTATCCTCATATCTCGGCTTTCCATTCGAACGGGATTATTTATTGCACGTTCCGTTCTCACAGCATTTCTCGGAGCATCGCGCCTTGTTGTACCAATTCTGGTTACTTCAGGGCGATAGATGTTGACCTGATTCCTGTTTACAGATGTTCTTCCCGGACGGTTGTCGTTTCGAATCTGATAAACATTTACCCGGCCCACGTGTTGCTGTACGTCCGAACGACGGGGGCCATATACGTAGCGGTTGTTGTAGTAATTATTGATAACAGTGGTCTGGTTGAAAATCGAGTTATTATATCTCGACCCTCTCCAATAGTTGTTATACCCGTTGTGATAAATATATCTGCAGGGAATGAAGGTCCACCAGTCGTAGGGCGTATAATAGTTGCCCACGGAAACATTGATAGATATGCCGGGGCCAAGGGGAGCCCATCCATAATATCCGCCGCCGGAACGCCAGTTAACCCACGCCGGACCCCACTGGTCTCCGGGTATCCATACCCAGCCGTAATAATTGTCGTAGGTCCATCGGCCGTAGTGAAACGGAGCCCATCCCCAGCTATAGTCCGACACCCATGTGTTGCCGTATTCGGTCATCACCCAATGACCACCGGAATAATAGGGGCGAAAATCGTTGCCTGCATCGGGGGCCCATACGTAACCGTATTGAGGGTCATCGATCCACTGACCATAAGGTGCAAGCTGGTCGTAGAACATTTGGAAGGATACCGAAACGCCCTGAGCCTGAGCCCTCGGTTGGGGCATGAGCAGCATTGCACCCATAGTTAAAACTGTTGCTGCCATCCATGTTGTAAGTCGTTTCATTGTCTGATACTTTATTCCTGAAAAAAATCGCTTTTCAGCGTTTCAGACCTTGTATTACGAAAAGCAGTCCCGGTTTTGTTACGGTTATGTTAATGCTTGGGTTTATAATTCAGGGGCCGAAAAAGTATCCCCGTCTTCCAGTTTACCAGAGTCAAAACCTTTCTTAAACCAGTACATGCGTTGACGTGAAGTGCCATGAGTAAAGCTTTCCGGCACGGCATATCCCTGGCTTTCCTGTTGCAGACGGTCGTCTCCGATTGCATTGGCTGCAGTTAGCGCTTCCTCTATGTCACCGGCTTCAAGTATCCCTTTCATTCTTTGGGCGTGGTGTGCCCACATACCAGCCAGAAAGTCGGCCTGGAGTTCAAGTTTTACAGACAATGCATTGGCTTCTTCGCGGGTAGTTTGCTGTTGCAGGCTTCGTACCTGATCGGATATGCCGAGGAGATGCTGCACATGGTGGCCGACTTCATGAGCAATCACGTAGGCCATTGCAAAATCGCCGGGTGCGTTAAAGCGGCTTTTCAATTCCGTATAAAACGAAAGGTCGATATAGACTTTGCTATCGGCGGGACAATAAAAAGGCCCGGTAGCCGCCTGTGCACCGTCGCATCCCGAATGTGTTCGACCTGAAAATAACACAAGGCGAGGCTTTTGGTATTCCTTTCCTTTTATTGAGAATATCTTATCCCATACATCTTCTGTATCCGCCAGCACTACCCGCACAAAGCTTGCATTTGCCGAGTCCGCAGGTGTTTGCTCGAAGGTCGTCGTCGTTTGGGTTTGCTGCTCGTTGAGGAGTTGCGAAGGATCGCCTCCTAAAAGATAGATCACAACGGCCAATACAATGGTGCCGATGCCACCGATCATTACGCCCCCGCCCATACCGCGGCGGTCTTCTACCTGATCACTTTCCCTACGTCCTGCCCAACGCATAGTAAAACAGTTTGGTTACACTAAAAATAACAGCTTTCGGAAAATGAAGTGCAATATTATTGCGGTTATAGCTTACCCTGCTGGTAAGTAACTCCCTTATAGTATTGAATGTCTTTCAACAGGCGCCGCTTTTTGATCTGCACCTGAAGAAATGCGCTCAGGTTGGTGATGGGGGAGAGAACAAAAATGCCGATAATAAGCAGTCGCTTGAACAAGAGGACACGTCCACGCCGGTTCGGATCTCCGGGACCGCCTTTTTCACGAATATAAGTTGCGAATTTCCGAAAGTTGGTAATGCCTCTTTGTTCCAGTAAGATCAGGCCTGGCTTCAGATCCACGGCACCGGCATGTAGTAAATCCGTTTGCAGCCCAGAAAAATCGCCGTCTTGTATGTGTTTGTAGATAGGCCTGCCGAAGCGTACACAGCCCTGTATGTCCTTGTCCTGAACACCCGCAGCCGGTAAGACACCTGAGGCTTCTTTCTTTCCTGTAAAAGCCCAGCGTATCACCGTGAGCGTGGAGATAAGGTTGGGATTGCTGTCAGTGAGTACAATATTCCCTACGAGATTAGCACCGAGTCGTAAGAGATCGCTTTTCACCTCCTCCTGTGCATTCAACCACATGTTGCGGCTGCCAATGACTGTGAGCACTTTCTTTCCGGTTAAGACTTTCGCAAAGTCAC
The DNA here is from genome assembly GCA_017849575.1 of Flavipsychrobacter sp. Classification (GTDB taxonomy): domain Bacteria; phylum Bacteroidota; class Bacteroidia; order Chitinophagales; family Chitinophagaceae; genus JAFIGV01. The sequence goes on from JAFIGV010000014.1 coordinate 40,194, forward strand.
TTTTCAGAAAACCTGTTATCGGCAGCGAAGGCGAGAGAAACCAGGGTTGATAACCCAGTATAACCAAGTCGTACTGCTGATGATAGATTGCCTCGGGCAAGGGTTCGATATCTATAGGGATTCGCTGCACTGTTTCGGGCATGGCATCAAAAAACGTGTAAGCATCCCAGGGAAAAGGGAATGCGTGCGACGGTGTGATGGGAGCGAAATCGATATTGGTGTGGGGCAGAATATCCGCAAGCAAATTGTCAAGGATGTCGCGCAGTTGCCCACTCTGTGTATAGTAGAGCACCAGGATATTCGGTTTCATTTCACAGCTTTTAGACGGCGGTCAGATAGATGTAGGCATAGGAGAACCGGGCACTTTCGGGCACCATCACGAGTATATTGTCGCCCTTGCGCAAACGGTTGCTATGATAAAGTTCCTCCAGCATCAGGAAAGGAGAGGCACTGCCTACATTTCCCACCTTTGTCAGATTGTAGAACCATTTTTCGTCGGGGAGGTCCATGCCAATATCTGCCAGATTGTTTTTGATTTGCCCTTTGAAAAACTCGCTGGACATATGGGGCAGGAAATAATCTACCTGCTCAGACTTAAGCTGGTATTTAGCCATCAATTCGCGAAGGAATACGGCACCTTTGGGAACCACGTGGTCGGACAATAATCTGGTATCTTGCTTTAAAGAAAAGACGCTATCGTTGGTCCAACTGCCTATTTCAAGATCATTCCAGCCGGTCAGCGACTTGTCCTCATTCTTTATACTGCCTGCATACATACAGGTTTCCAGCTCATGGGCAAAGGATGTAGTCTCCAGCCAATTGATCCGAAGCGAAAGGGCTTCTTTATTTGGCTCTGCCTGCAGAAGGGCAGCACCCGCGCCGTCGCTGAGCATCCACCGCAGAAAATCTTTTTCGAAAGCGATAAACGGGTTTTCTTCCAGCCTCGCGAGGTTCTCTGCCTCTGCCTGAAACCGGGAGGCATGCATCCAGTGTGAAAGCCGTTCTGAGCCTACACTGGCAGCATTGTTACTTTGCCCGGTAGCTACGCTCATATAGCCGTATTTCATAGCCTGAATGCTGCTGCAACATGCACCTGTAGCGGATAAAAGTTCGAGCCGCTGCAGACCCAATTCTCCGTGTACCATAGCTGCATGAGAAGGAAGCAACTGATCGGGCGACGTTGTGCCGGCGGTCAGTACCTCAAGCTGCGACAGCGGTATTTGCTCATCGAAAAGTCCGCGGACAGCATGAGCTGCGAGCTGCGCATTGGAATGCGTCATCTTCCCGTTGCGAAAAGCGTAGTAGCGCGTCTTGATGCCGTTGTTTCTTAACACGATGGCGCGTGCCTTTGACGGCTTGCCATTGACCATGCCTAAGACAGTCTCCATCTCGTCATTCGCTATCGCTTCGTTGGGTAAATATTTCGAAAGACGAGTAATATAAACGGGTCTCACTATTTGACTCAAAATTTGGCTTGCAAAGATAATTATAAACTGTTGGTTTACTAATTAGTAAGTCGGTATTAATAGAAGGCTGCTGAAAAGTAGAAAAAAATGATGAGAAATAGGGTGCTTCACTCAGCGGTATTTCAGGACTTCAGCATATTGTTTTTCCAACAAATCGTTATGGATCGCCACGGCAGCTTTTACTCCCTCTGCTGCGGCCACTACTACGAAATGCATGTCGATAGAGGCATCGCCCGCCACATAAACACCGTCAACATTGGTTTGCTGATGCCGGTTGGTGATGGCGGCCCCTTTTTTGGTGGACCTGCAACCGAGCTGGTCAAGCAACGAGCGGTTTGTAGAGATACCATGATGGGTGAACAACGCGGTACAATCCACGGTTCTTCCATCCTCCAGCTCCAGCCCCTGCAGTTGCCCTTTATCCAGCAGTAACTTGCGGATCCGTTTTGTGATCACTTCTATGCCTTGCTGTTCAAGTTTTTGCTTTTGAGCCAACCTCAGGTAGGTGCCCCCATCCGTAAACAAAGTAAGCTTCCGGGCAATGTGCTTCAGGGCCAATGCCATTCCATATCCATTGAGTTGCTGTGCATATAGACCCACATGTTGTTCTTTGCATTCAAATCCGTCGCAAAACGGGCAGTGAAAGATCGACTTGCCCCAGAGTTCTTTCATGCCGGCTACCTCAGGTATTTGATCACTTACGCCGGTAGCCAGCAGCAGTCTTTTTGAAATGAAATTATTTCCGTCGGCACAGCTTACTGAAAATTGATCTTCGGACCGGGTTACAGATAAGGCTCTTCCCTGGAAGAAGCTAACAGGATATTGTTTTATCTCTTCATGTACGAGATCCAAAAAATCAGCCGGAAGTATGCCATCGCGGGTAATGTAATTATGCAGGCCGTGAGAACGGAGATTGCGCTGCCTTCCCTCATCAATGATGGCAACACTGCGTCGGCTTCTGGCCAGCACGGTTGCGGCACTCAGACCCGCCGGACCGCCGCCGATAATCAGTACATCCCATACTTTCTGCTCTGCCAGTTTCAAGTGTCTGTTTTATACTGAGTGCTAAAAGACCATACCTTGTCTGGCATTCAGGCATACAGTCGGTTGCCTTAGCCCTTAGAGACAGATGCATGATGCAGTTCGGAAACGTTATGTTTCGCTGGTTTTTTACGCTTCCTTTTTTCAAAAAGTATTGCCAGTACTGTGAAGGCCATATACCCGTTTACCAGGAGGCCCGTCAATAGATTTGCCACTCTTTTCTTCATAACCGTTAGGGATTTAAGAGGCCGGCGCCGACACGATGGGGAAGGATAGGTGTCCCGGGCTTCCCGGATTTTTCGTCGTGCAACGGCAGCATCTTTTGTTCATTTTCTACAAGACAAATTTGCGTTCATCGATCGGCGGGAACATCATAAGACCGCTGTTTAACGCAGGCTTTGCGAACCCTTAACCAACAGTTTCCAAATGGTTAACGGCTCATTAGCATCGTAGAACCGGGTGGAATATTTGTCATTTCCCTGTCATCCTACGGTCAAATGCCTGTAAACTGTTTTACTTATGTAAAAAAGGTCTTAGATTTATGGGTGAGGAATGGGGTGATTTCGGAGAACCAAAAAAACGTTTTCGCATGAAAAAACTATACTTTTTACTTATTACACTAAGTATCGCCAACAGCGGGATACGTGCGAAGACAACCGGGGCAGGTATTCCCAATATTTATCCCTACATCGGTTCTGTGAACGGCAACAACAATTTGCCCTCATCCAATGCCTCACGCATCATTGGCTATGCAAGTTATCTGCACAATGGAAGTTCCTTTCAGCATGTTGACTCTACCACCTACTCCTATTCCTTTGGGCGGGGTGGGGCACTTAGTCTTGAGGAGATGGATGACAACTTTGTGAATTTTGATGATAGTTATACCTACCTGTGGGATGCCACAAGCAGTTCCTATCAAAACCACTACCATCGTTTTCAGGAATACCTTACCGGAAATAAAGCCGCAAAATATACCTGCCGTAAATGGGACGATGCTCAATGGAAGGACTCTTCCCGCTTTATCTATCATTACAACAATGATCTTACGCTGCTTGACCAGACCGATTTTGAGATTTGGCAGGGTCAGTGGTTGAAGCATGTCATTTACTATAATAGTTATAACAGCCATGGTGATCTGCTTCGGATGAAGGCCAATACTTACATTATGAACTTCAGCTACGATGCGAACTTCAATATGCTTACACGTATTGATTCAAACGCTACCATAAGTCCTTCGGTTGCCTGGCATAGAAAATCCAAATACGACTTTGCTTATAATGCCAGCAATAAGATGACCTCCTATACCCTGCAGGAAGGTGTAGGCGGTTTCTGGGTGAACCGATACAAATTTGATCACACCTACAGTGGCAATAGAATTGCCTATACTGATGTCTATGAATGGCTGGGTTCAGTGTGGGTACTTCGGGGAAGACACTTGTTTTCCTACAATACTTCCGGAATGAAGACAGCAGATGAATGGCAGGATTGGGACGCTGTTAGCTCCGTGTTTCAACATTCTACGCGTCAGTTATGGACGTACAATACCTATGATCAACCACTCACGTATTATTCCGAAACCTACGACCCCGTGAATAACAACTGGGCCAGCGTGAATGGCGATTTCTTTTATCGCTATTACTATCAGGCCTTTATACCGGCATCCTTACCCGATGTTTCGCAGCATGCCGATCTTCGCTTATATCCGCAGCCCGCTAACGACCGGTTGACGATAGACGCACACTTCACGGTAAGTCAAAATTATCAGCTTACGGTGGTAGATGCTTCCGGAAAACTGATGCTGCAGCAAATGCGTAACGACGATGGTAATATTCAGCTTTCAGTTGCTTCTTTTCCGGCAGGGAACTATTTTATCAGCATCCAAAACGCTGAAGGCAGGCAGTCAAAACAATTCCTGATCGCACATTGACGATAGCATTGATATAGGTAAAATATTCAGCAGCAGCCACATCCCGGGTGCTGCTTTTTTTGTGGAAAAGATTGTTGTTATGTTTTATTGTTGTTAAGTGTTTTTTTCTAATTTTATTTACATACAGAAGAAATGAACCGCCTGAACACCGGTTCTTTAGTACCCGGTAACAACGCAAAATAAGCCGCAATATGAACGTAACGCCACTAACACCGGAGCTCTACAATGAGCTCAAACAGGAGAATTACAAATACCTCGTTTACAAAAGACTTCAGGGTAGCGATGCACAAGGGATTTATGAACCGGTGAAGGAGCTCCCGGATCATTTTGTCATCAGTATGAACTCTATTGAAGATGAGTCGATCAAGACGGCATTGACGGAGCAGAAGATACTTGTTGACTATTAGTATTTCTTTCGAAAATCGCCCCGTTTCCAGGCTTCAAAAAATTCGGCCCAGGCCAGTGGGTTGAAAATGTTCATCGGTCGCGCCTGACCGTAATAGACGGCCTGACGTGCCTGTTGGTTTTGATAAGATGACTGATTTTCTCCGCCATCTTTTGGAAGCAGGTAAGCCAAAGCCCGCAGTGTCAGCGCATCGGTGTTTTTTCTGGCGATTTCGTACTGATCGTCCGGAATTTGCTCGTATTGAAACGCATACTCAAACGCCCTTCGCGATGGGTAGGGCCTGATGATTGTTTCCGGGAGATAGAAGGTATCCTGAACCATGAGTTGAATCAGACTCAGATATTGCCCTTCCACATTTTCAGGTACGGCATATTCTTTTGGACGAAAACCCAGTGCAGAAAACTGAAGTGTATCGCCCTTATAAACCACAATAGAAAACACACCGAGGTTGCTCGCCGCCACGCCTCGGTTTTTATTTTTTACAAGAATGATGGCACCCGGAACTGCTCGCAGGCTATCGGCTGTCATGGTGACGCCGTTGATCTGCACAATAGGTTTATCTACCACCTGCGCCTCCACGGAAGCCGCGATCAGGAGATTTGCGATGAGCAAGCAAAGGTATATTCGTACAGTCGAAAGCATGAGTCAACAATTATAGTATTTCGAGCACCGGATAATTTTGGCACCGGAAAGACAGGCATTACCGAGCTTCCGCTCTTCTGCAAAGAACGCAATCAATAGCTTATTTTTGCGGAGCCTAAACGGCGATTTAACAAAGATATATGATAACGAAAGATGCGGTAATAAAGGCTTTGAGCAACGTTGAGGAACCTGATCTCGGAAAGGATCTCGTAACCCTCAACATGGTACATGACATTGCCATAGACGGGAAAAACGTCTCCTTCTCAGTCATCCTTACCACACCCGCCTGTCCACTCAAAGACATGATAGAAAAAGCCTGTGTTAATGCTATAAAAATGCTGGTGGACAAAGAAGCCATTGTGAAGGTGAATATGACATCTAAGACTACCAGTAATAGAAAGGACCGAAAGGATATTTTGCCTGGCGTTAAAAACATCATTGCGGTAGTGTCGGGTAAAGGTGGTGTCGGAAAAAGTACCGTATCTGTCAATCTTGCGCTTGGACTTGCACAGCAGGGTGCACGGGTGGGTTTGCTTGATGCCGACATCCATGGCCCTTCCATTCCTATGATGCTGGGCATACGCGACCAACGGCCGATGATGACCGATGTGAATGGAAAAGGAATGATCGTTCCCATTGAGCGATACGGGATAAAGACGATGTCTATAGGATTGTTGATCGATGAAAAGCAGGCAGTGATCTGGCGTGGTCCGCAGGCCAGTTCTGCCCTGAGGCAATTTGTTTCGGACGTGTTTTGGGAAGACCTCGATTATCTGGTTATTGACATGCCACCGGGTACGGGCGACATTCACCTTACGCTGGTACAGACGGTACCTGTAACGGGTGCTGTGGTGGTATCAACACCGCAAGCAGTAGCTGCGGCAGATGCCCGCAAGGCGGTAGTGATGCTCAAACAGCCACAGATCAATGTGCCGGTGTTAGGAATTGTAGAGAATATGGCATACTTCACACCTGCCGAGCTTCCGGAGAACAAGTACTATATTTTTGGCAAAGGTGGTGCAAGACAAATGGCAGAACAGTTTGAGCTTCCGTTTCTCGGCGAAATCCCCCTCGTTCAGAGCATACGTGAGGGCGGCGACAGCGGAATACCGGCAATGCTTGATGATGAGCAGGTCTCGCACAAAGCGTTTTCAGAGCTTGCAGGTGCGGTGGCGCGCAGCGTTTCCATTCGTAATGCAGAACTTGCACCCACGGAAATTGTGGAGATACGCAGTTAGCCTACAGCCTCGTTTTGCAGCAGCTTCATTTTTTTTAAAGGCCGATTCGCCATATCTTTTCGGCATAATCGTCTGTCTTTATAGGCGAGTATTCGTTACATTTACTTAAGACAGTCAGAAGGTAATCTACCATGAAGCCAAGCTACTTTAGTTTCATTCTTTTACTGGCCTGCTCGCTGGGGTGGTCTGCCCGGGCACAGGCTCCTTTGGAATTTATAGAAAACAGAGGCCAGTGGACGGGAGGCTTTTCCTACAGGGCGGCATCTAACAAGGCCGATGTATATGTGGAGCCCGATGGATTTAAATATGTTTTGGGACTACCCGTTAATCGCGATCTCGTGGACGCCTACCACCATGGGCTGATCAAAGAAAAGCCGGTACTGAAATTTCATGCCTACAAAGTAACCCTCGTCGGGGCGTCGCCACTTGATGTAGTAGGGTCGAAAAAACAGCAGCACTATTACAACTACTTTCTGGGCAACGACAGCACAACATGGAAATCAGGGATTCATCCCTATCTCGCGCTCGATTGTAAGAATGTTTATCCGGGCACGGACCTCCATATTGCGTCAGAGAAAGGTGATATGAAGTATGATTTTATCGTGCATCCCGGCTCTTCTGCCGATCAGATCAGGATGGAGTACAGCGGGATGGACGATATCCGGATTAAGGAAAAAAACCTGTTGATTGAAACCAGTGTTGGCAATGTGCTGGAGATGAAACCCTACGCTTATCAATATGTAGATGGCCGTCGTGTTGAAATCGAATGCCTTTATGAAATGAAGGAGCACGTGGTAGGTTTCCGCTTCCCGAAAGGCTATGATAAATCCGTTCCGCTGGTAATAGACCCAACGGTGGTTTTTTGCACGTTTACCGGCTCTACTGCCGATAACTGGGGCTTTACAGCAACTTATGATAATCAGGGTAATTTCTACGCCGGTGGTTTGGTAAATGGTGTGGGATATCCGGTTTCTGTCGGCGCTTTTCAGGTCACTTTTGCTGGCGGCACCAACACTACGGGTAGTCGCTACCCCTGCGATATGGCCATAATGAAACTTGACCCCGCCGGCGCAACGAAGATCTGGGCTACTTATCTCGGTGGTTCCGACAACGATCAGCCGCACAGCATGATTGTGGACGCCAGCAACAACCTGATCATAGCCGGGAGAACCTATTCCTCAAACTTTCCGGTTACCAATGGTTGTTTTGACAATACTTATAACGGCGGTGCAGACATAGTTTTGCTTAAGCTCAACAGTACCGCCACTGCTCTCATCGGCTCCACCTTTCTCGGGGGCAGTGGTGATGATGGTGTAAACTTCAACGCAGATGAATTTGTGTTTGGAGGACTGAAGCATAACTATGGTGACGATGCACGAAGCGAGGTACTCATCGACAACGCACAGAACATTTACCTTACCGCCAGTACCCAATCGGCCAATTTTCCTACTACCGGCACTGCCATAAAAAATACACTTTCTCCCGGCGATCCGCAGGATGCAGTAGTGCTTAAAATGAATGGCAACTTAAGTGCCTTGACCTGGAGCACTTATCTTGGCGGCTCCGCACAAGATGCAGGTTATGTGCTTGCGTTAGATAATACGCAAACGAACATCTTTGTGGCCGGAGGTACGGCAAGCTCAGATTTTCCCGCCACTGCCGGGACACTCTGGCCCAGCTTTCAGGGAGGTTCTTCCGATGGATTTATCGCCAAATTTTCGACTGCAGCACCTTTCTCATTATCCCGTGCAACCTTTATAGGCCGTGGAGATTATGATCAGGTTTACGGAATCCAGACAGACATCTCCAACAATGTATATGTTATGGGGCAAACGCTGGGTGGCACTTTCCCTGTTTCTGCCGGCGTCTATTCAAACCCATCTTCAAGTCAATTCATCCTGGAGACGAACGCGAACCTGACGACGAATCTGGTATCCACGGTTTTTGGTTCAGGCACCTCTACCCAAACGAATATCTCCCCGGTTGCATTTTTGGTGGACACTTGTTTGAACATCTACATCAGCGGGTGGGGTGGCGGCCTGGGTTTTTCTCCGGCCACTGTAGGTACGACGAACAATATGCCGCTCTCTGTTGCACCCAATACGCCGGCACAATCCACTACTGATGGGAACGATTTCTATTTCATTGTATTGAGTCCGGCGATGCAAAACCTTATCTACGCCACCTATTATGGCCGCTCCAGTACGGACGCCGGCAAAGGTGAACATGTGGATGGGGGAACCAGCAGATTTGACAAAAACGGTGTGGTGTATCAGGCAATATGCGGTGGATGTATCGGCGATTTTAACGTGCCTACCACTCCTTTTCCGACTACGCCCGGATCCCTTTCGCCCAACAATGGAAATCCTTCCAATTGTAATGAAGTTGCCTTAAAAATCGCCTTTCAGCTTACCAACCTTGCGGCGCATGCTGCTACGCAATCAGACACTATCGGTTGCGGACCGCTGACGATACATTTCCAGAACAATTCCGTAAATGCTACATCGTACCTGTGGACCTTCGGTGACGGCACTACGGATACTACCTTTGCACCGACGCATACCTTTGTCACTCCCGGAACCTACCTGGTAAAGTTATTAGCGGTGAATCCTAATGCCTGCAACCGTACGCGCGATTCAGCCTTTATTCATGTAACTGTTGATTCGGCAACGATTAATGCCAACTTCGATTACACTATTCAAAGTAGCTGTGATCCTTATATTGTTGCATTCAACAACAAATCGACCTTAAACTCTAAGCCTGGTTCGGCAGCGATTACCCGGTTTTACTGGACCTTTGGTGACGGAACAGATTATACAGGCGCCAATCCACCGGTGCACACCTATCCCGATACCGGGACCTATACCATCACCCTGCTGATGATTGACACCACTGCATGTAATAGTCCGGATACGGTTCAAAAGACGGTTACTTTGTCGAGCAACTATGTTCGGGCTGGTTTTATCGGCGATTCTGTATGTATCGGTGAAAGCATTTTGTTTTCCAACAATTCAAGTTATGCCACGGGCTATGCCTGGAATTTTGGTAACGGAGCTACATCCAACGTTTCTTCGCCTACCTATAGTTTCAGCAGTCCGGGTACCTATACGGTGACGCTCATAGCCTCCAACCCCGGCACTTGTAATAAATTTGATACTGCGGCGCAGGTGATACAAGTGTGGCCCAAGCCGACCGCCGATTTTTCTTACGATCCGATCATTCCCGTTGCGAACGAGGCCATTCGTTTCACAAACAGATCCGTAAACGCCACACGCTATTACTGGGGTTTCGGAGATGGAACGAGCACCACCATTCAGAGTCCGACGCATCTATACAAACGTACCGGAAGATATAAGGTTTGCCTTGAGGCCTTTAACCAGTATGGCTGCATTGATCAGGTATGCAAGTATGTAGAAGCCGAAATATACCCTGCAGTGGACGTACCGACGGGTTTTAGTCCCAACGGAGATGGCTCAAACGATATTTTGTATGTGCGCGGTGCTGCAATAGAGACACTTAGCTTTAAAGTATATAACCGCTGGGGCGAAATGGTTTTCGAAACCGACGACATAACAACCGGCTGGGACGGAACCTTTAAAGGAAAACCGCAGGAAGTGGAAACCTATGCCTGGGTACTGAATGTAGAATTTACTGACGGCACCACCGAACACCGCCAGGGAAATGTAACCTTATTAAGATAGTATTTTATGAAAGTAACCGCAACAAAGTTCGCGCTCACCGTCGCCCTGCTGCTGACTGCACCGGTAGTTTTCGGCCAGGGCATGCATTTTTCGCAATACTACAATGCCCCGCTTTTGCTCAATCCGGCAAACACCGCTTTGTTACCCGATAACGATTTCCGCGTAGGCGTGAACTACCGCAACCAATGGGCATCAGTACCTGTACCTTATCGCACGTATTCGGTGTATGGCGATATGCAGGCGCTCCGTAATCGGAATTATACCAACTGGCTCGGCGTAGGCTTTGCTTTTTGGAACGACAAAGCCGGCAATGGAGACCTTTCGCTTTCGCGGGTGGAGATGGATATTGCATACCATGTTCAGATGGGAGAGTTTTCTATGGTTTCTGTGGGTGGTAGTGCAGCCTCCGTTCAACGTACCGTTGATTTCAATAAGCTCACCTTCGACCGGCAGTGGGACGGCTTTCATTTTGATGCTTCCAAAGCCAATGGCGAAGCAGGATATTCTGATCGGTCGAGCTATTTTGATGTGGGCGCGGGTGTCAACTATGCCTGGTTTCCCAATGAAAATATCTATCTGAAATTTGGCGTAGGCGTAGCTCACCTTACCCAGCCGAGAGAAACATTCTATGGACAAACCAATACGCTTGGCATCAGACCCACGGGAAACTTTGACCTCCTGGTAAAACTCAGCAATTCGGTTATTCTTAATCCTTCGATCTACTACACCACACAGAAGGGTGCAATGGAGCTGGTCTATGGCACTTTGTTTACCGTGAACCTTGTGGCGAGTAAGAAGGGGAGTTTTGAAGAGAAAAGCACGATGCTGATTTTGGGTGCTCACCATCGCTGGAACGAAGCGATAGTAGGAACCGTAGGGCTGCAATACGGGCAGTTTAAATTTATGGGAAGTTATGATGCCACCATCTCATCATTTTCCACGGTAAACGGCGGACGTGGGGCCTTCGAAGTGGGCATCGTTTATGAGGGCGTTTACAACATCCTGTCGCGGCAGCGTCGCACATTTAATTGTCCCCGCTTTTAACAAATATTTTCTTCTGGAATGAATTTTATGGTTCTACATTTGAACAACACATCTTCATAGTCGTATGGAAAAAGAAAAATTCAAGGTATTGCTTGTAGAGGATGACACCAACTTCGGACAAGTACTAAAGAACTATTTAGAGTTAAATGATTTTGTTGTAGAGCTGGCGCGGGATGGCATTTTAGGACTCGCCGCCTTCCGTCGGGAGAAGTTCGATATCTGCCTGCTCGATGTCATGATGCCCAACATGGACGGATTTTCACTGGCAGAAGAAATCAGAAACGTAGACCCGGAAGTGCCGTTGTTCTTTCTCTCAGCAAAAAGCATGAAAGAAGACATACTGAACGGCTATAAGCTTGGTGCGGATGATTATATCACCAAACCATTTGACAGTGAAATTTTGCTGCAAAAAATCAAAGCCGTACTCAAACGAAATCAGGAGCTGCAGGAAAAACAACATGCTCAGGTTGAGTTTAACATTGGCCGCTATCATTTCAACAGCAAGTTGCGCACACTCGCAATAGACGAAAATTCACAAACGCTTTCTCCGAAGGAAAACGAACTGCTGACGATGCTTTGTGAATACAAAAACGATCTGTTGCCCAGAGAAACCGCGCTCAAACGTATCTGGGGCAGCGACACTTATTTTAACGGTCGTAGTATGGATGTTTATATCGCCAAACTGCGAAAGTACCTTCGAGAAGACAGCGCCGTAGAGATAGTGAATATCCATGGCAATGGTTTTCGCCTGGTGGCGCCGGAAGAATAAGCATCGTGAAAAGTTGGTCTGTTGAAAAATCTTTTAAGTCGCGCGAGCGACTTTTTTGTTTTTTCCGATCGTTGAAGTCAAATGCTATGTTGTGGTTCTGAACAGCCCTGCATGGCTTTTTTTTCCACCCGAACTTCAGGGTAATATTTTCTACGGCTGAGGATGTAAAGCAGTCTGAACCTTGTGTATCAATAATTCAATTTCACTACTTTTGAGCCCTCATGAAGCATTTACCCAATTTGCTTACACTTGCCAATCTGTTTTGTGGCTGTATTGCCATCAGTTTTATTCTGGGCGCTCAGAATTTTACTACCAGTTACAATATTACAGACTACATCGAAGTGCCCGGTATCGAACAGCCCTATTGGGGAAGTCTGTTTATTTTTCTTGCCGCCATTTTCGATATGCTCGACGGGTTTGCGGCACGTGCCTTAAGAGTTTTTTCGCCTATCGGAAAAGATCTGGATAGCCTTGCAGACGTTGTGAGCTTTGGTGTAGCGCCGTCGATGATCATGATGAAGATTTTGTGGAGCACCTATATGCTCCGGCCCGAGGCGATGGATGTAAGTGTTTGGGCCTTAAGTCCGGCATTCCTTATTGCCTGTTTTGCTGCACTCCGCCTCGCCCGTTTCAATGTTCATACCACCCAATCTTCATCAGGTTTTTCCGGTCTGCCCGTGCCCGCAGTAGGTATCCTTATCGCTACATTCCCACTCATTCTTTGGCAAAACCCAGGGGGCATCGCGTCATATTTTTATAACCTATGGACACTTTATCTGGTTATTGCTGTGCTTTGCTGGCTAATGGTTTCAAAATTTCAGTTTTTTAAGTTTTTGCCTTCTTCTTTCAGTATCGCAAACTTGTGGCCGCAATTACTCATCCTGCTTACAGGCGCTGCACTGTTTCCGTTCCTGAAATCAGCATCCATTGCGCTCGCACTGGTGTTGTATATAGTCCTTTCATTTTTCTACAAACCAAAACAAGTACAATAATAACAACATGACATACACCGCACATATCAACGTAATGCCGCTCAAAGAACTGCTGGATCCGCAAGGTAAGGCTGTGGGCAGCAGTCTGCACAACCTCGGCCTGCACGCCATCCGCGACGTAAGGATTGGCAAGCATATCACCCTGAAGGTGGAAGCCGGCAGCAGGGAAGACGCCGAAGCACTGACCCGTGAGGCTTGCAAAAAGCTTTTGGTCAATCAGGTGATGGAAGGCTTTGACTTTACGATTGTTGAAGACTGATTTCCTATGCCCTTATATCTTGTGCCTTCGCCCATTGGCAACCTTGGCGACATTAGCTATCGTGCTGTAGAAGTGCTGCGCCAGGCCGATGTTATATTGTGTGAAGACACAAGGACGAGCAGTGTGCTGTTGAGACATTATGAGATTCAAAAGCCTTTGACGCCTTACCATCAGCACAATGAACATAAAGTGCTGCAACATCTTGTTCAGCAATTGCAATCTGGTAAAATGCTTGCTTTGCTGACAGATGCCGGCACTCCGGGCATTTCAGATCCTGGATTTTTGCTGGTTCGTGAATGTCTGAGAAGCGATGTCGCAGTGCAATGTCTTCCGGGTGCTACAGCCTTCGTTCCTGCGTTGATACAGTCGGGCATACCTTCCAATCGTTTTGTTTTCGAAGGATTTTTGCCGGTAAAGAAAGGCCGGCAAACAGCCTTGAAGCATCTTGCAGAAGAGGAGCGTACAATAGTACTTTATGAGTCGCCGCACCGTCTGGTGAAGACATTGAATGAACTGCAGGAATACCTCGGCAATGACCGTCAGGCCGCGGTGTGCAGAGAACTTACCAAGTTCTATGAAGAAACCCGCAAAGGCTCACTTGCTGAACTTGCCACTCATTATCTGCAACATCCGCCCAAAGGAGAAATTGTATTGGTGGTGGCAGGGAAAGAATAATCAGGAATTGGCTACAAGTTCCAGTTTGCCAATCAGTTCTTTAAGCAGGCTGGAATCATCTGTATCGGAGTTGACCCCTACACCCCGGGCACTATACTGCGCCAGAAGAGCCAGGCTGTATTCCACTTTGGGCAGAGGCCATTTGTTAGTCGCAGCCATCAGCTCTTTCACCCGGCCGGGATACAGTCCCACAATCGCCGCCGCATCTTTATCACTTTTCCCTTTGGCGAAATTGGCGAGATATAATTTGTTGAAATGACTGTAAAATGATCCGATAACCAAAGGCATAGCCGCCGATTTGGGATTGGCCACAAAATAGGCGAGCATGCGGTAGAGCTTGTCTTTATCGCCTGCGGTTAATGCCTCAGGCAACTGAAAGATGTTGTATTCCCTGCTGATGCCAATGTATTTCTGAATAAGCTCCGCTGTAAGCACCTTTTCGCCGGGCACGTTGATGCGGACCTTCTCAATTTCGTTAACTACTTTTTGCAGGTCATTACCGAGATAGGTAGCCAGCACCTGAGCCTCTCTTTCTCCGATATGGAAATTTACCTCTACGCCGTAGTTCTGTATCCATGCGGGCATCTGCTCGTCTTTTACTTTGTCGGAGGTAAAGTAAAAGCCCTTGTCTTTTGCCAGTTTTACCAGTTTCCCTCTGCCGTCAGTTTTTTTAAAACGGTGTTCTATCAAAAATACCGTTGTGGGCGAAGGGTGCTCGAGGTAGGCACTCAGTTCGTTGAGCTTGTTCATCTGCGCAGCATCCTTTAGAATAACCACCTGCCTTTCTGCAAACATGGGAAACCGTCGGCAGGCATTTACAACCTCCTGCCATTCTGCATCTTTACCATACAGTGTGATAAGGTTGAAATCTCGCTCTGCCGGCGTGAGAATTTTCTCTTCAAAATAGTTGGTGATGAGGTCAATATAAAAAGCTTCTTCTCCATCAATAAGATAGAAAGGAGCAAACTGCTTATTTTGGATGGATTGAAATAGTTTCTTTAGATCGGATGTCATACACGGCTAAAAATAGAGAGGGAACGAGCAGGATTTTTTTTTACTCTTCCGCATCCTGCGGCTGTATATTCAGTTCTGTCATTCCCTTAAGGCGAAGATAAACTCTTGCTGTGGTATATACATCGCGCAGGCAGTACGCGCTGATTCGTTTCAGGTCGTTTTGTTTCCAGTACACACCGGCTACCATGCTGCCATCTATATCTTCTTTGGGCGAAGGAATACCCAGCACTTCTGCCAAAAGCGAGAGTGAAGTGTAGTTTTTATAGTCGCCGAAACGCCAGAGTTCGAGCGTATCCAGATGGGGGACTTCCCAGGGCTTTTTGCCGTGTAGTTTCAGGCACTCCGGAAGCTGCATGCTCTGGATGACCATGCGCCGGCAGAGAAACGGTATATCGAACTCCTTGATATTGTGCCCGCAAAACTGCATTTTAGGAAACTGTTTCAGAAATCTACCCAGTACTTCGCAAAATTCTTCAAGCAGCTTCTTCTCGTCATCGTGCGCTATGGATTTCAGCACAAGGTTCCAGGCGCCCTCTTTTTCTACAAGCCGTCCCAGGCCAATACAAACTACTTTGGCAAACTCTGAAAAGATACCCGCTCTTTCCTCAAAAAGTTCTCCTGTCGTGGCCGGCTGATTCTCGCTGTTTTTCAGATACTTCGACTTTCGTTCCCAGTGCTGTTGCATGGCTGGCGTCAGTGCTGCAAACTGGTCTGCACAGGGCACAGTTTCGATGTCAATAAATAGTATGTGCTTTAACGGTTCCACAACGAGTTCAAAAATTATATTTGTATCCGAAAATAGTCAATCAAAATTTTATGAGCGAGCAAAACATGAATGTGCACGAACCAAAAAAGCGCAACAACACCATCATTTACGTGGCAGTGATCGCCGTGTTGCTCGGCGTAAATATCTATTTGTTCGTGAACAGAAACAAAGTTTCGCAGCAACGCGATGAAGCTTATTCGCAGCTCGATACGGTTACCACGGATCGTGACAACATCAAGGTAGAATATGATGCTGCTCTTGCGCGCCTCGATTTGCTGGTCGGAAAAAACGCGCAACTCGATAGTATGGTTACCAGTCAAAGCAGCGAGATCAGTCGCCTGCGCAGCCAGATTCAAGGTATTTTGTCCAACAACCGGGCTACATCTTCCGATCTTACCCGGGCACGCAATCTGATCACGCAACTCAATACAAAAGTGAAAACCTACGAGCAGCGTATAGCCGAGCTGGAGAATGATAACACTCGTCTGAACAAGTATAATCAGTTGCTCGAGGATGAACGCGATTCGACAGTTACTACCAACATTGCCCTTTCTCAAAAGGTGCGGCTGGGTTCGGTGCTCCATGCATCCAACATCCGCATGGCACCCATAGATCTCCGTCGCGGCGGAAAGAAGGAAAAGGAAACAACACGTGCAAGCAGGGTAGATGTGCTTCGTATCACTTTTGATATTGATGAAAACCGTGTAGCGGAAGATGGTGTCAAGGATCTGTACATGCGTATCATAGCTCCCGATGGCTCGTTACTGAGTAATGAGGCTTACGGGTCGGGCACTACAGATACCTACGATGGTCAGAGCCTCGACTACACCGTGCTGAAGCAGATCAGCCTGAAGCAAGGAGAGCCGGTTCAAAACATATCTGTAGATTGGAAACAGAACGGCGACTATGCCCGTGGAAGCTACAGAATAGAGCTGTATAACGCCGGCTACAAAATCGGAAGTGGTAGCGTGGACTTGCGCTGAGCTGACGCGTCATCAACCGGTGCGGGCGACGGGTAGCTGGCAATGAAGCATTTAGAAAAGACGCTAAGTTTGTTCTTAACAAAAACATAATCTGCGTTTTGTTTCGAGTTCACAGTTGCTGTCCTATTATTGTGTCGTATTTATGGAAGTGCTACCAGGTAAAATATTGATTGTGGACGATGAGCCGGATATCGTCGAGTTCATTAGTTACAATCTCAAAAGCAAAGGATACAACATTGCGGTGGCGCGCGACGGGGTAGAGGCTATTAGAAAAGCGAAGGAGTTTCGGCCAGACCTGATTCTGATGGATGTGATGATGCCCAACAAAGACGGTATTCAGGCAGTAAAGGAACTTCGTCAGCTTCCGGACTTTGAGCATATTGCCATTATCTTTCTTACGGCGCTTAATGATGAAAAATCAGAAATAGCCGGACTTCAGGTAGGTGCCGATGACTATCTTTCCAAACCCATAAAACCTGAGTTGTTAGCCACCCGGATCAGTGCTGCCTTGCGTCGTTTTCGCAAAGACGATGATCAGGAAAATAAACTCAGCTTCGGCGACCTCGAGATCAACAAAACAAAATTTACCGTCACCTACAAAGGCGATGAGATCATTCTGGCGAAAAAGGAATTTGAACTTTTGTCGCTGCTGGCCTCTAAGCCCGGACGGGTATTTTTACGCAATGAAATTCTTCAGCGCGTTTGGGGTACTGATGTCATTGTAGGCGACCGGACGATAGATGTACACATCCGAAAAATCCGGCAGAAGATAGGCATTGACCTTATAACCACCGTAAAGGGCGTAGGTTATAAGTTTGAAATGCCTTAGCTTTAGTTCATGTCGGTTTTCGATTCCAAGAATGTTTCTCCACGCATTCTTTCCGCTTTCACCGCATTTATTATCTCCACGGTCAATGCTCTGTTCAGTTTGCTGCTCGATGCCAACTGGTACACACCCGTGCTGGTGTTTGTCATCACTTTTATCATCACGTTTTACCTCTATTACTACACGCTTCAACGCTTTATTTATCGAAAGATCAAGCTGATCTATAAATTTATTTATCAGACCAAGGCTACGCGCAAAGAGGAGTTTTTCTATAATTCGATATTGCCTCAAAAGTCAATTGAGCAGGTTAGTGAAGACGTGCAGAAATGGGCTGCGCAACGCCGGCAGGAGATAGAGATACTCCGCGCAAATGAACAATTCCGGAAGGAGTTTCTGATGAACCTGGCCCACGAGCTACGGACGCCGATCTTCACCGTGCAGGGTTATATTGATACATTGCTTGGAGGCGCCATGAATGATGCTACGGTCAACAAAAAATTTCTTAGCAATGCTTCAAAAGGCATGGACCGGCTGGTTCGGCTTGTGGACGATCTGGGCGAAATTTCTAAACTGGAATCTGGGCGTATTCCTATCATTCAGGAAACTTTTGTGATTCAGGATCTGGTGAGTGATGTATTTGAAGAACTGTCTCTGGCCGCATCCGAAAAGCACATCAGTCTTTCGTTAAAAAAAGGCACGGAGGGAGCTTTGCAGGTTTATGCCGACAAACCGAAAATAAAACAGGTGTTGGTCAACCTGATCGAAAACGCCATCAAGTACGGCAATGAAAACGGTATGATCACCGCCGGCTGTTATTTGATGGATGACAAGCACATTTACGTTGAGATTTCAGATGATGGTCCGGGCATCGCTGAAGAACACTTGCCCAGAATTTTTGAGCGCTTCTATCGTGCCGACCGCAGTCGTAGCCGCACGATTGGCGGCACGGGGCTGGGCCTCGCTATCGTCAAGCACATTGTGGAAGCCCACGGCCAAACAGTTAATGTTCGGAGTAAGCCCGGCGTAGGCTCATCCTTTGGTTTCACACTGGAGCGGGGCAAAGAATAATCCGGAAAAATGCTTTTGGAGTGGTACGATTGTTTTGCCCATTAGCAAACAGCCGGCTCGTGAA
Source organism: Flavipsychrobacter sp. (assembly GCA_017849575.1). Classification (GTDB taxonomy): domain Bacteria; phylum Bacteroidota; class Bacteroidia; order Chitinophagales; family Chitinophagaceae; genus JAFIGV01. Next base: position 59,075 of record JAFIGV010000014.1, read on the forward strand.
CACAACAATAATCAAAGATTTTCCTGACAAAGCAAAACAGTTACGCTGGTGGCAAGTAGCACTGCTTTCCGTCGCAATCTCATCTTTAGGAGCATTGTCTGGTGGTAGGGACACCCAAAGCCAGCGTACGGTGTATCGCCGTCGCAAACAGGCGCCCTGGGCACCGCCGGGATGGATATTTGCCCCGGCCTGGACGTTCAATAACTTTTGCCTGTTAATGGGCATTCGGCGCATGATGCGAAAGGGCAAGCTTTCTGCTTCGGGCAAGCTGCTGGCAGTACAGATCGGTATCTGGTTTATTTTCTTCAGCTTCAACTACGTTTATTTTAAGAAAAAGAGTCCTGTTCTGGCAGCAGTATGGTCTAATGCCGATTCAGTGTTGGCGCTTGCTGGTTTGATTTTGACATACAGGCAAGACCGGAAAGCGGCACTGAGCTACGCGCCCTTACTGTTGTGGACAGCCTTTGCGAGCACACTTGCCGACTATCAGGCCGTGCATAACGATGACCCGTTGCTGCATTCAAAGGCCCTGAAAAAGACGAACGTTAACCTGTTGTAAATGGCGGCACATCGGGGTGCAACCTTAAACAATGTTTTACATTTTTGTAAGGAATTAGTAAAGCGATGTGCACCGTTACCGCACATTTATTCCTAATTTCAAAGTATAGGGGAGAGCGTCGGGGGTTAATGTATAACCATGGACATCATTCAAAGAGAAAATAAATTTTTCCTTCAGTTAGCCAATGGCGAGCTGGAGCTGACAGAACAACAGGTAAAGAAAAGGGTAGAACGTGGCGACAAGCTGCATGAATACCTTCAGAAACTCGAACAGAAGGAACCGGAAATACCGGTGCGCGAAGCTGTGCCGAAGTCGGCCCAGTCTTTCATTACCTCCGGGAAATATTTCGACAACCTGATACAGGAATTCGAGGAAATTTACCGCCTGAGCGAAGACAAAGAAGATGCCGAGCAAAAGCTGATCCGCTTCTGCAAAAACGCCATCAACAAGCTCTATACCGACCGGAAAAATCCGCGCACTGATCATGTAGTCATTGACTATTACATTCTTTCCTGGTCGAGGGTTATTTCTTTTATTCAGAGCCTTGCCAACAAAGAGCCCGAGGAGGCGCCCGCTAATACCCTCGAAACCACGCCAGCAAGTGCACCGGTAATGACGCCGGAAAATCTTGTAAGGCAACTGCTCATCCTGCAATTGATACAGGCCGATGGTCTTTTTCCGATCAGCGACGCACTTCAGGGTGTGGCACATGCAGACATCCTGCAACTGATGAGCGGGGTGCTTGGGGTTAGTAAAGACTATATCGAGGAACCGCTGCAACAATCCTCCGCAATATTATTGAAGCGTGGCATCTCAAAAGATAATATTGCCGGAAGAGTTGCGCTACTGGAAGAACTGGATCAATATTTTGAAACCCTACCATATCCCAACATTATCAGCCGGGTGAAGCTGCTCCTCAAAATATACAGAGAACATAATCCTTAGGCGGTAATTTGCGGAACTTTGTATTTTTTCGATATAATTACACCGCTAAAATTGCACAAGATTGATCCGTTCTTTTTTTAAAATACTGTGGTATCTATTCCTGGGTTCTTTGGTTTATCTGCTCCTGTGCAAATGGGTCTTCCCTCCCGTCACGCTTACCCAGCTCGGGTCACTTACTGCCGGTGATGGATTGAAACGCGACTACGTGAGTTGGGAGGACATAAGTCCGAACGTAAAGCTGGCCGCTATTGCCAGCGAAGATCAGTTGTTTCCGGATCACGAAGGGTTCGACTGGAAGGCTATAGAAAAAAGTCTCGATCAAAAGCAAACGCGAAAGAGAAGACCGCGTGGCGCAGCAGCAAGTACCATCAGCCAGCAGGTTGCAAAAAACGTTTTTCTATGGCAGGGAAGTGGCTGGACGCGCTACGTGCGGAAGGTGCCGGAGATGTTTTATACTAAAGCTATTGAATGGGTTTGGGGTAAGGAACGTATTCTCGAGGTTTATCTCAACGTCATCGAAATGGGCAGAGGCATTTATGGCATCGAAGCTGCATCGCGCCAGTATTTTCATAAGTCTGCGAAGAACCTGAGCCGTCAGGAAGCAGCCATGATTATTGCCTGCCTGCCTAATCCTAAAAAATTTACTGTGGTGCCCGTAAGCAGACGGGTAAAGTGGCGCACACCAGCTATTCTACGACAAATGTCTTTAATTGAATCGGACCCTGAGGTTCGTAGCCTCATCCGCTGACTAAGACTGGCACAGTATTTTTTACCGCTACCGGTAAAACCTTATGCCACTAAGAAAACTTTTAGGAGGACTAATATTCCTGATGCTCACCTGGACTGCTTGCAGCAATGATCCTGAAAATATGGGGCATAGTACGCCTATAGATTCTACCAACGACAATGGTACCGCGCCCGCTACCTGGGGTGCCAACAATCCTGCGAACGCTCAGGATACCATCTATAAAAACTCAAGCGATACCGGCACCGATGTAAACATGGGCCCGGATAATACCAGAGATATTCAACCACCAAAAGAAAGATAGCATGAAGAAAAGCCGTATCCTCATTCTTGCAGGCACTCTGTTGCTGGGAGCCTGCGGCGATATGAGCCATAATGTAAATGAAGATGAAAGCAACTATGTGGACAGTGCGGGCATGAATCCTGATGACATGGGAAATCCCAAAGCGACCCATGCACCCATTCGCGATGTTTACAACACAGACACCAGCAGTGCGACAGTAGGCCCGGACAATGCTCCTCCCCATGAGCCAGGCGCTGATACTGGCATGCGGCACTGATAACCTTACGAAATAATCTTTGGCAGCAGCACTCTTTCCGGGTGCTGCTTTTAGTTTGCAAAGCGTTCGTTAAGCGCCTGCAAATTGCGGGTTAAGGGTGACCCTGCTTCTTTTCGACATAGGGCAAAGGCTGCATCTTTGTTTCATCAAAGCATACAAAATCACTGCAACAATGAAAAAGAGCATCAACACTTCAATGATCATCACTTCGATCCTGGTGCAAGCTTATATCGCGCTGAGCCGGACCTGGGCCATAGGGGATAAGATGTATAAAAACACAAGGGATTTGGCCGTCAGAAAAACTCCGTCTCTTCGTCCCACAGTTGCCCGTCCTGCCTGATTTTTCCTCGTCCCGTTCCCGATTGGGGACCACTTACGATTTCAGGCTTTTCCCGATCAATGGTGCAAGCCTTTCTGCCCAGATTTGATATTCCTTAGCTGAAGGGTGAAGTCCGTCGCCCGCAAGATATTCCACGTTGTTTCCGTTGGCTCTGGTACTGGCAGTGATGTCCAGATAGCGGCAGCCATGCGCTTCAGTCACGCGGCGGTTGACATCATTATAGGCGTCAATTTCCTTGGCGATGGCCGTCCGGTCACGATCGTGTGCAAAGGGTGTTACACCCCAGTCGGGAATGGAAAGCACAAATACATTTTGTGTGTGTCCGTTTGCAAAAATGATAGCCTGATTAATCAGACTCGTAAATTCTTCTTCATAATTTTCAAGGCTTCTTCCCCGATATTGATTGTTGACTCCAATCAACAAGCTCACAAAAGAAAAAATCTCCCGGATGCCTTCTTCGCGAAGGGCGGCAGTGAGCTCATCGGTAGTCCATCCTGTGCGGGCTACAATCACGGGTTCGGCGACTTCAATTTTTTGCTTTGCTAAAACCTCCACTACCTGATAGGGAAAACTTTGCTGCAGGGGTACTTGCTCACCAATGGTATAAGAATCGCCGAGCGCGAGATATGTGTACATGAGCTGCTTTTTAGAAAAGCTAAAATAACAGTATCAAACTATTGAATGAACACCGTTTTCAGGTTTACAAATTCTCTGATGCCGAAGGCACTGAGTTCACGCCCATATCCGCTTTGTTTAATTCCTCCAAACGGAAGTCGCGGATCGCTGTGGACAAACGAGTTCACAAAACAATTTCCGGCCTGGAGTTCCTTTGCTGCAATCTCCTCGGCGCGCTTCCTGTTTTTGGAGAAAATGCCCGCGCCCAGTCCGTAAATGCTGTCATTGGCAATTTGTATCGCATGTGCCTCATCTTTTGCCTCAATAATGCTGGCTACCGGCCCAAAAAGTTCCTCCTCATAAGCGGGCATTCCTTTTTTTACCCCGCTAAGTACCGTTGGCGGATAGTAGGCACCTGCGCCTTCCGGCACGTATCCGCCACAAAGCAACTTTGCCCCGAGGGCCAGGCTTCGTTGTACCTGATCATGCAACTGGTCTCTGAGGTCTTTTCGGGCCATTGGTCCTATTTTGTTTTCCTCATTGAAGGGATCGCCATACAGAGAAGTCTTCATTCTTTCCACCACTGCTTTTTCAAATGCTTTCCTGATGGCCTTTACAGCTACAAATCTTTTGGCAGCTACACAACTCTGACCGCTGTTGACCAGCCTGCCGTCCACACAAGTCTTTACAGCAAGGTCGAGGTCAGCATCTTCAAGAATGAGGTATGCATCACTCCCGCCAAGTTCGAGCACCTGCTTTTTGATGTGCCTTCCGGCAATTGAGGCCACTTCGCTGCCGGCACGTGTACTACCCGTAAGGGTGACGGCGGCAATGGCCGGACTGGCCACCAGGGAGGCTACCTGCGAGGAGGGGACCAACAGCGTTTGGAACAAACCTTTAGGAGCACCTGCTGCCCGCAACACTTCTTCTATGGCCAGTGCGCACCCGCTTACGTTCGAAGCATGTTTCAGGATCATCGTATTGCCCGCCATCAGTGCGGGTGCCATAGCCCTAAAGACCTGCCAGTACGGAAAATTCCAGGGCATAATGGCCAGAACGACACCGAGCGGCTGATAGCTGATGTAGCTTTTTCGTGCATCGGTCTCCACGAGCTCGTCTTTGAGGAATGATGCGCCCTTATCGGCATAAAACTCAAAGGTCATGGCACATTTTTCAACTTCTGCTATGCTCTGACGAATAGGCTTTCCCATTTCCAGGGTGGCCAGTTTTGCCAGTTCCGCCTTCCGGGAGCGTAGCTGTTTGGCGATGACCCGGAACAACCGCGCGCGATCTCTGAAGCTGGATTTTCTCCATAGTTCAAATCCTTCCTGCGCTTGTTTTAAGGCCTGTTCTATTTGCTTGTCGGTGGTTGCGGTATATTGGGCTAATACTTTTCCATCGGCGGGATTAACAGAAGAAAGTGTTGGAGGCATGGCTACGATTTGCGGTCAAAATTAAATAACTACTGTGCTGGGAAACGTTTACTATTTTTGCCCCCCGTATAAATCACTGTTAAAAATTCTTTTTTCAGCTTATTATGATCGCAGACAAAATCAAGTTTGGTACCGATGGATGGCGTGCCATTGTCGCACAGGATTTTACCGTTTACAATGTAGCGCGGGTTTCTCAGGCGCTTGCCGATTGGCTGCTGGCACGCGGTGAACAACCGTCGGTGGTGGTGGGTCACGACTGTCGTTTTGGAGGGGAGATGTTTGCAGAAACAGTGGCGAAGGTGCTTTGTTCCAACGGCATAAAGGTGCTGCTGGCTAAGGGCTTTGTGAGTACGCCGATGATCTCGCTGGCGGTGTTGCAGTTGAAGGCACAGCAAGGTGTAGTGATTACGGCGTCGCACAATCCGCCTTCGTATAACGGATATAAACTGAAAGGCGCACATGGTGGTCCGTCGAGCCCCAAAGACATTGCCGCTGTAGAAGCTTTGATAAAAGACGAAGTGGTGATCCCTTCTGAAAAGCTGGCGCATTTTGAGGCCAAAGGCTTGCTCGAATATGTACAGCTCGAGGATATGTATTGCGATTATCTGAAGTCGAAATTTGACTTTGATGCCCTTAACAAGTCGGGATTTAAACTGGCTTATGATGCAATGTTTGGGGCAGGGCAAAACGTTGTACGGAGGTTGTTGCCGGGAGCGGTACTGCTTCATTGCGACCACAACCCGGGTTTTCACGGACAGGCTCCGGAACCGCTCGACAAAAACCTGCATGAACTTGCAGCCGTAATTAAAAGCACTCCGGAATTAAAAATTGGCCTCGCTACAGACGGCGATGCGGATCGGATAGGACTCTACGACGAAGACGGCAACTTTGTGGATGCACACCATATCATTCTGTTGCTCGTTCATTATCTCCACAAATACAAAGGAATGAGCGGTAAAGTAGCTATTGCCTTTTCCTGCACCGACCGGGTAAAAAGAATGTGCGAAGCCTATGGATTGCCTGTAGAAGTGACGCCGATAGGCTTTAAATACATCAGCGAGATCATGGTACACGAAGACGTGTTGGTAGGTGGAGAGGAGAGTGGCGGTATAGCAGTAAAAGGCCATATCCCTGAGCGCGACGGTATTTATGATGGTCTGGTGATCTATGAATACATGACGCGCAGCGGAAAAACGCTGAAGGAGCTGATACAGGAAGTTTACGATGTAGTCGGCCAATTTGTTTACGAGCGCAACGATCTTACTCTGGAAAACGCTAAAAAGGAAGAGATCATTAAAACTGCACAGGACGATGGTTACTCAGCTTTTGGAAAATATACCTTTAACCGGCGCGAAACGATTGATGGTGTAAAATATCACCTTGACAATGGCGGTTGGATGATGTTGCGGGCTTCGGGTACCGAACCTCTATTGAGAATCTATGCTGAGGGCAACAGCAAAGAAGAAACACTGGATATCTTAGAAAGTGTGAAGAATACGATCCTCAATTAGCCTTAAATCTTTTTTACCTGAATAGAAAAACGTCAGCCCTTTGTGAGCTGACGTTTTTTATAAGTCGTGGTTATGAAAAGCTAAATTACTACTGCAGCGACAGGCGCAAAGAGGCAAACAGGCTGCGACCCATAGAAATGTTTTGAGCATTAAGATCGCCACCGCCGCTGTGCACACCCACGGCTTGCGCGCCAACAACTCTTGATGAGCGTACGTCGAGGAGGTTCTTTACACCAACAATCAATTGAAGTCTGTTTTTCCAGAACTTCTTTTCCACGGAGGCATCCCAAAAACTATAGGGATCTACGGTGCCGCTATAGGCAGCGCCGCCATCCACGGTTGGTACAAGATTGGGTTGAAGGCTGAAATATTTGTAGAAAGAAGAGATACTGATTCCGGCTTTCACAAACTGGTAGCGAAGCGTAGCAGTGGCCTGATGTGAAGTGGTCAGCAGCGCACTGTCGGTATGCATCAGGTGTAGGAGTGAATAGCCGAGCTGGGCATAAAAATTTCCAAATTGTGCATCGGCCTGTAAAGAACCAATGACGTTGGTGGTGTGGTTCACGTTGATGTATGTAGCATACAGAATCCGGTTGGCGTCGGGCTGAATGAGGGTGATCTGATTGTACACATCATTGTAATAGCCTGTCAGGAGCAACTTGATATAGTCAGCAGCTTTTTGATGAACGGTCCACGAACCGGAAAGCTGTAGATGAGATCCATGTTCCGGTTCCAGATTGGGGTTACCTTCTACTTCGTGGTTGGCGTCATAAAAATGCAGATACATCTCTTTAAGGCTGGGTGCGCGGTATCCTTTTGCGAATGAAAATCTGAGTTGAACACGTTCTCCGGCGTGATACAAAGTATTGAACGAAGGAACCAAAGGCGGTTGATAAACATTGTTGTAAGCCATGCGCAAAGCCGGCTGAAGAATGAGTTTGTCTTTCGCCAGATGTATTGAAGCACTTAGATAGAGCGCATAGTCATTGATGTTTTTGGTAGTTGTGTCAATCTTCTGGCTTTCTCCGTGCTCAAGATTGATGTCGTACCCCGCTGTAATGTCTATTCCGCGTAGACGCTGTGCATAACTTCCGCGAAAAGAAAAATCGTTGAACTGTGTGGTATCCTGTGCTCCCGCCACATCCGAAAGATCCTGATTCATCGTGAAAAGGTCTTTGATGTAAGTGTTGCGTATCCTGCGGTAAAGGGCAAAGCTGTTCATACTTTGCCAGTGGCCATTCTTTCCGATTTTTCCCTTGAGTGATAGTCTGTTCAGCGAGCGGGTGGTATGATAATATTCATCTCTTGCATTAGCGGCAAAAGCATTAACGGAATAATAAGCATCCTTGTTGGTGACTTTTTCCTTTACAAAGTCAGAATTGAAATCAATGAAGAAATCTTTCTTTGAATGGAAGCTATAAGCAAAGTTTGCCAGGTACTGCTCTTTAGGCTTCCACAGGTAAGATCGTTCCAGAGAATCCAGCGGGTTCCAGCCACCAAAGAAATTCCTGCCCCCACCAAGCGAAAATTGATGTGCCTTACCTATTCTATAGCTGCCCGAAATATCAAAGTTATACTTGCCCACGGTCTCATAGTATGTGCCCGCGCTGAGTTGCCAGGGTGCCTTAGCTTTTTTAGTGATGATATTGATAACACCGCCAAGGGCATCGGTGCCATAGACCACGCTCATCGGTCCTTGTACAATTTCTATACGTTCTACATTGTACAGGTTCAGTTGCCCCAGGTCTATTTTACCGCCTTCCCGTCCGTTGACCGGCATGCCATCGATCAATATTTTCACTTTGTCGCCTTGCATGCCCTGCATATTGATCGAAGATCCCAGCAAATTATCCTGAGCAATATTGAGGTTGATCTGGTTTTTGAGGGCGTCGGCTACGGTCACTGCTCCCTGAGCGTCCATTTGTTCTTTTCCGATGACCTGATAAGTAGAAAGCGCATTGCGGAGTTTTATCGGGTCAGAAAGTCCGGTAATAACAACTTCGTCCAACTTAGAAAAACTCTTTTCAAGCTGAAGTGTGATATTTCTGCTGGTTTCCGTCTTTACAGGAAAGATGAGCGGGGCAAAACCTGTTGCCGTGATGGCGATCCTCGCCGGAAAGGAATCAACAGTTAGTTGAACGGCACCGAGTGTGTTGCTGACTGCGGTATGCAGCACCATGATTCCATCAGCCGATAAGACACATACGGTGGCGGACGCAACCGGTTGTCCGTTTTCCTTATCCCTAAGCAGCAGTGTAAAGCCCGCATCCTGCGCCTCAGCCGATAGTACACAGAACAGCAAAAAATACAGGCAGATATTTTTGAGCGACATCATGGAGTCTTCTATAATGTAAAAGTTCAGCTACCGTAAGGCAACTGAACTTTATGTAAAATTTCGTTGCTGCCGTTTTAATTAGTGCTGTACAACAAGTTTCTGTGCCTGCTTCCAACCGTTGCCCGCTACGGTTACGATGTAGAATCCGGAAGGCATCGTTGCCGTGTTCACACTAAATGTGTTGTTACCCTGCACCAGGCCATTGCTGCTTTCATATACCGTGCGCCCTGCCATGTCTCTAACCGTGATGCTCACTTTGTTCAGGTTTTGACTTGAGGCCAGCATGATTTTCACCTCACTGTTGGCCGGATTGGGCACCAGTTTGCAATCGTTTGCCGATGCCGTCACTCCTGCCACCGATGTAGCGATGTAGTCTGCGAGATATCGCTTGCGGAAAATTACCTTTCCATCCGTGCTGCCACCAAAGCTGAGGAACTGGAGCTGATAGTATTCATCGCTGTGTTTTGACTTAACGAAATAATACAGGCTATCGGTCAGGGTGTAGCTCAGCGTACTGTTGTCAAAGACCTTCCAGTCGGAGCCGATTTCGCTGATGTTGTTGCTATAAGGATAGCCTACGAAACCCACAGTGTCATTTTCTGCTGCATGACCTTTTTGATATACACTTACATCAAAATTGGAAAGTACACCCATTACGTTATAGTAAGGAATGCCCGGAGCGCCCTGGATATATTCTTTATAACGGGTGAAGATGATATCCCAGTCGCTGCGAATAACAGGCTCACGATCGATCACCATATTATTGACGATGTCGTAATAGGCAAACATCTTGTCGGTGAAAGTCGGCTTGCGATAAATCCGCACGCTATTATCATTGGTGCCGTCGAACTTTGCAATTTCAAACTGCCATTGAACGGAGTCCGCCGGTGTGCTTACGTACTTTTTTATCCAGAGTTTATAAACCTCGGTGGTAGATCCGGTGGTGATGGATACAAGATAAAGCGAGTCTCCTTCTACATTATGGCTTACCATATTGTAGCGTCCCCAACTGTAATCAAAGGGGTCGGCTGTGTTATTCATTTGGTTCAATGCACCAAAGTTCCAGTCGTGGTCGGAGTTAAATACCTGACGAGTATCGCCTGTCTTACCTACAGTATCTGCTGCCGAAAGGGTAGCAAAGTTTGTAGATGCCTGCAGGTGGAGTGAGTAAATCTTAACCCCGGTCTGGGCGTGATTGGCAAAAACACTTACATTGCCATAAGGGCCCTGCGGAGTGGTTTGAAAAGCTAAGTGCCAGTTCATATTGTTCACCGCGCCCTGTTTGCCGTTCTTCATGCTGTAGTACACATCGTTTCCATACCCCGGGCCCATTTCCACGGTGTCTGTTACCCAGTTCTGTGCATTCGTCTGCATAGCGCCAAAGGCCACTGCACCGGTAAGTAGTAAAGTTTTCAGTCTCATCAATTAATGGTTTTACTGCACAAAAGTACATTGGCATATAGGCCCAAACTGATGACGGCAATCAATTTACAAATAAATGACAGACCGGAAAGCCGCTACAGTAAAGCATTTTGCAGCATGTATTCTGCTATCTGTATCGCGTTTGTTGCTGCTCCCTTCCTTAGGTTGTCGGCAACGATCCAGCAGTTGAGCGTATTCGGTTGTGTGTAATCCCGGCGAATACGGCCCACAAAAACTTCATCTTTACCCGTAGCATACAAGGGCATGGGATAGCTGTTTTCTGAGGGCTTGTCCTGAACGATAATGCCTTTGGTTTCAACGAGTAAGGTTCTCAGTTCCTGTTCGTCAAAGTCGTTATGAAATTCTGCGTTGACGCTTTCACTATGTCCTCCCATCACGGGCACACGCACCGTTGTGGCACTAACGGCAATGGTTTTATCACCCATTATTTTCTGTGTCTCCTGCATCATTTTCATCTCCTCGCGGGTATAGCCGTTTTCGGTGAAACTGTCGATGTGGGGAATCACATTCAGGTCTATAGGGTAGGGATATACGTTAGTTTCCAAACGGCCGCTTCGCTGGTGCATAAGTTCGGTCACTGCTTTTTGTCCTGTGCCGGTAACCGATTGATAGGTGCTTACGACGATTCTCTTCAAGCCGTATTTCTGATGCAACGGCTGCAGCACCACGAGCATCTGAATCGTAGAACAATTTGGATTGGCGATGATGAAATCGTCTGCTGAGAGCACATGGCCATTCACTTCCGGAATCACCAGCTTCTTGTCTTCATGCATCCGCCAGGCGCTGGAATTGTCGATGACCTTACAACCTGCTGATGCAAAACGTGGCGCTAATTGTAAAGAAGTACCTCCTCCGGCCGAGAACAAAGCCAGTGTGGGCTTTAGGCTGATCGCTTCATCTGCAGAAAGTATTTTGTGGGCTTTGCCCTTCCAGGTAAGGTTGCCGCCGACAGAACGTTCGGAAGCCACCGGCAACAGCTCACTCACCGGAAAGTTTCTTTCTTCAAGCAATTGGAGCATGGTACTTCCCACAAGACCGGTAGCACCCACAAGAGCAACACGCATTCTATTCTAAAATTTATGAGGCGCAAATCTAAAGGATCTCTTTCACTAATAGCCGGAGATTACCAGCTCCACCAACATCTCCAGCAAAGATATTTTCTGGAGGAGTTCACAAATAGTGATAGAAATCTTCCGTGAAAAGGCTTGTCAAGCTGAATAACCGACAACCGTCCGCAACGTCGGCAGTTTTCCTGCTCTCCAAACATGTTCTTCGAAAATTGAATGAGCTCTCGTCCTCCGGTTGTGGAGGACAGCAGATTTATGAGTAGTTTCTGTTGCGGTCGTTCATCTTCCTTCAGCCGTTCTGTTTTTCCCGCCAGCACATAGCACCGGTGCCAGCACAGTTTGTGGGCAGGGCTGTAGGCGCAGTTGCAACTGGTTTCAATATTGTCCTTGTCCACCCAAAAGTTAAGTTCATATTCGCCCCGTTCTCCGGCCAGGTGAAAGCGGAAGCCCTGAGGGTCTCCATTCGTTTTCATAGTGTCTCTCCTTAGTAATCGTGATTGTGGTATGAGGTGCATCCCTGTGCTACCAGGTCCAGCCGCAGTCTTTACAGTAGTAGGTATGGTGCTTTTTCTCCCTGAACAGGGTTCGTATCTGAGCGGACAGCGATCGGTTCAGCTTTACAATTTTCGTACTGTGGCATCGGCGGCAATGTGTTTCTACAGAAAACTTTTTCTGTGCCTTCATGAGCAGGTAGCGGCCCTCGGCAGTCTGGCCTGCCCGTTCCAACAGCAGCGCTTGCTTGTCGGCATCTGCAGGGTCAATTCTGGTTTTTTTCCCGGCAAGAACGTACTCCACATGCCAGCATCCCGGAGCATGGTGGCAGGTGCAGTTCGTTTTCATGATGTCGCCACTGATCAGAAAAGTTACCCGATAGGTTCCTTTTTCTCCGAAAATTGTGAAGTCAAACTGTTCTATCGGTAATGTGTCGCTCAGGTTCTTAGTTTCCATGATTTGCTCAAACTTCTGCGCGACAGCCGAGCTTCTCTCTGCACACAGCAAGACAATATTAATAAAGCGCTTATTATTTGAAAACTTTCCTTAAACCTAATTTTTGCCTACATACATATCTTGTTGCTTCCCATCATGGGTGTTGCAAGGGCGCTTCCTGGGGTACTTTCCGCAGCTCCGAAACATATCATTCTGGTTTCAAACTGAATAGGGTAATCTCGGACGATGATGATTTTGCACTTTGCCCATATTCGATCAACTTTGAAGAATGTTCATGCATCAGGTTGTTGGCCAGCAGGTAGCCAAAAACGGTTTGATCAATATGTGGGAAGGCAATCACCTACCCCATGCCATGCTGTTTCTTGGGGCCGATGGAACGGGTGGGCTGCCACTGGCACTGGCTTTCGCACAATATATTTTTTGCAGCAACAAGGAAAACGGTGCATCCTGTAGTCACTGCGCCAATTGTCATAAATGTAGTCGCCTCGAGCATGCGGACCTCCATGTAAGCTTTCCGGCTATTTCTCCCAAATCGGGTACTAAAGCCCTGAGCCGCTACTATATTCAGGAGTTTCGGGAGTTTATTACTCAGTCTCCTTATGGCAGCACTTACGACTGGCTCCAATTCATTAATGCAGAAAACAAGCAGGGCAATATACCGGCAGAAGAATGCCGGGAGATCATTGATCATCTCAGCCTGAAATCTTATGAGGGAGGCATGAAAGTGCAGATCATCTGGCGGCCCGAGTATCTGGGAAAAGAAGGAAATATTCTGCTCAAGCTTATTGAAGAACCGCCACCATCCACCTTGTTGATACTTGTGGCTGAAGAGACGGAAAATATGCTTCCCACCATTCTTTCCCGTACACAGGTTATTCGGCTTTCGCCGGTAGCGCCTGCCGATATCGCTCAGGGACTTGCCGACCGAAATCTTGCCGACCCCAGGAGGGCTGCTCAGGTCGCTCATATTGCCAATGGCAACTTCAGGGAAGCACTACGGCTGATACGACATACAGAAAACGACCTTTTTCCCGAGTTGCGGCGTTGGTTCAATGCCTTGTTCACAAATAATGGGATCGAGCTTTCCAGGTTCGTAGACGATTGGAGCAAGGTGGGGCGAGAACAGCAAAAGAATTTTCTGCAGTACGTGATACAGATGTTGGAGCACACGTTACGAGCACGTTACCTGCCGCAGGTGGCGCCCGCGCTGCAGGAGGATGAGGCCCGGTTTGTAATGCGTCTGGCCGCACAACCACTTACTGTAGAAGCGCTGGAACAAATCATCGAAATCACCACACAGATTTCCTACCATATCGAGCGAAATGCCCACGGCAAAACTCAGTTGCTGGCTTTGTCGATTCAGGTCAGCCGTGTCATTCAGGGCAGAAAGCTAGTGCTGCACTAAAGCTATTGCCTTAAGATCGGTTGCGACTTAAAGATAAGCACGGTTAATGTGTATCGTTATAGGCAGCGAAAATGTAGATTTGCAAATTATTTTATTAATTTTCGACAATTGGCTGTAAAGGCAATCAAAGTGAGCGTGAAAGAAAAACGCATGACCCCAGGTGTTTTTTTAAGTTCTTTTTTTACAAGCAGAAGATGAGATTGCCCGGAGGCTATCAGATATAAACTTGATAACTAAATGGGATGTGGCAATTGTGGGACTGGCGCTAATGGCAAACCGGCGGGATGTAAGAGTAACGGAGGATGCAGCACAGGTGGTTGCAACCGTATGAATGTGTTTGACTGGCTAAGCGCTTTACCCCTGCACGATAGTGCGAAACCTTACCCGGTAATTGAAGTATCGTTCAATAAAGGAAGCAGAAAAGAGTTTTACAGAAATAATACCTACAACGTCCTTGATAAGGGACAAATGATCGCTGTAGAGGGCGTAGGCGGATTTGATATCGGCATGGTGAACCTTACCGGCGAACTTGTAAAACTTCAGATGAAAAAGTATGGTGTCAAGGAAGACCCTCAGATGAAAAGGGTGCTCCGACTGGCTTCTGAAGAGGACCTCGATCAATATTACCGGCAAAAAGACAGAGAACAGGAAATAATGGTGCAGAGCCGCGCCATAGCCCGGCAGCTCAAGCTCGAAATGAAAATTTGTGAGGTTGAGATTCAGGCCGATGGTAAAAAGGCTACTTTCTTTTACACCGCCGATGGGCGTGTGGATTTTCGTGAACTGATCAAAGTGTACGCAACCGAGTTTCGGCTCAAAGTGGAAATGCGTCAGATCGGAGCCCGACAGGAAAGTGGAAAGGTGGGCGGTATTGGATCCTGTGGTCGTGAGCTTTGCTGCAGTACGTGGTTAACCGATTTTAAGTCGGTCAATACAAACGCAGCTCGCTATCAGAATTTATCGATCAATCAGACAAAACTTTCGGGGCAGTGTGGCCGGCTGAAATGCTGCCTCAACTACGAGTTGGATACTTATATGGATGCCCTCCGTGTGTTCCCCGACAATGCTGAAGTGCTGAAAACCACACAGGGTGATGCTTTTCTGCAGAAGAAGGACATCTTTAAAAATCTGATGTGGTACGGCTACAAGGGCAGCAGTAAGCAATATCCGCTAACCATAGCCAGAGTAAAAGAAATCCTGAAACTGAACAAGGAAGGAAAAACTACCGATGAACTGCAGCCGGTAGAGCTGGAGACCAATGCGAACAAGGCTGGACTGAAAGTGGAAATGGGCTTTGTAAACGATGTAGGACAAATAAGCCTAAAAGCACTTGAGAAAAACAGTCGTAAAAAAAGCGGAGGCCAGAAATCAGGTCGTCCTCAGGGTGGGGCGCAGCAACGCGCTCAACAAGGCGGCCCACAGCAATCGAGGTCCAACCAGCAGAAGCCTAATCAAAAGGGCGGAAATCAACAGTTGCAAAAGGGACAAAATCAGCAGAAGCCGCAAGCACAGACTAAGCCGGTGCCTACACAACGTGAAGGGCAAAACAAACCCAAACAGGGGGGTGGTCAGCGTAGAGACAACCGCAATCAAAGCAGCAAACAGCCTTCCAAAGAGTAATAGAAGCACGCATCTAAATTACAGGGGCCCCACGCTTTTGTCATTTAGGTGCGATGCCTTGCTTTACGTTCCCTTCTTCAGCCTGTTCCTTTAGCAAAAAGAATCGGTGGCTCTGTTACTAACGAATAGCTCGGGTTCTTACACTTACGGTGTCGAGGGGTAGGGGTGTTCGTTTGGTGTGGGCAGCGTTGGGGGCTGCTATGGTCTGTGTGCCACGTCCGGTTTCCTAACCCGATGTGGTTGGGGCGTCCGGCAGATCGTCGGAACTGCCTTGCCGGTCATCACTGCTTTCCTGGCAAGACATCAGCAGTCCTAAACTCAGGCCCAAAAATAATTTTTTCATTGCGGTGTTTACTTCTGATGGGTAAAACACCATGCCCCTCCCGGGGATGGTCTGACTTTTATGAGCTAATGATTCCTAATTAGCCTGAAATGCTTCGTTACTTAAGAATGGTTTTGTTGACGGCAGTGATCTGTACGATAGCGCAACAAGCAAGAGCACAACAACGATGGTTTGAGTTTACCAGCGGCCTCGCTCTGTCTGTACCGCAGGCCAAGGGTTCGCCCTGGCATTACAAAGCAAGGCTGTTGCCCCATGCAGGGCTGTCCGGATTTTTTGCCTTCAACAATGTCTTTGCGCTCAAAACCGGACTATTGTACGAAATGAAAGGCTACAGTACAGTTGCCCGTTATGTTCCGGATTCCTTGTACACTATGGAGCGATTTACATCAAAAACCAATTACCATTTCTTCCACATTCCGCTGCAACTTGCTGCAAGCTTTGGTCATCACAACAACGGCCTGTTTCGGATGGCCGCCGGGATGAGTTATGGATTTCTGGTCGGGGCACGTTCGTCAATTACCGTAGGCTCTTTCGATGATCAGCAGCAGGTGCGTAGTCGTTCCATAAGCTTTGACCATCTCATAGCGCTGCAAAAAAAAGATGGTATTGCGGGGCTTCCGCATCACGAGGGAACTTCCCTGTATTTGTTCACTCCTGCAGTTCGTATTGATCTGACCTATATCTGGCAGGAGCGATTACTTATTACTGCGTTTTACGAATATACGCTTCAGGATTCCCGCACCCGGACAGTGAATAATAGTAGTTTAAGACTTCATTATGCTGGGCTCGCCCTCGGAGTGTTATTCTGGTAAATTTTTTTGGATCGTCGGATAAAAAAAATGCCCCGCGTAGCTGCGAGGCACTGTTTCGATTCTGATCCATTTTTATTGTTCTCCCGTATCTCCATTCAGCCGTAGTCCGTAGTAGTAGATAGCAGATTTTCCGGGGTATATGCCCGCCAGTTGTAAAACATCGTATTTCGCCGCGATGCTTTCAATATCATTGGTGGTCTGCACCGCGTTATTATTAATGCTTAAAATGATGAACCCTTTTTGCATGTTGGTTTGCTGAGCAATTGGGCCATTGCCGAGATCCGTGACGGCCACGCCCGCCTGCACCCGATACCTTCTTTTCTCCTCTTGAGTTAGTGGACGGAACTGAGCGCCTAACACCCGTTTCAGCGTCACATCTCCGGCTTTAATGATCTTGGTGGTGCCATTGATGTTGGTAAGCTGCACTGTAGTGTTAAAGGGCTTACCCGACCGTACATAAGTCACACTGATGTTATCGCCAGGCTCGTAGCGCGCTATTTGTTCCTGCAGTTGTGTTTCGGTATGCACCGGCACTCCGTTGATCTGGGTAATAAAGTCTCCTATGTTAATTCCCGCTCTTGCCGCACCTCCGTTTTCCCGCACGCCGGCAATATATACCCCGTCATTTTTGTCGAGACCCAGTTGCTCTATACGATCCTGACTCAGCGATTGCATGTCCGGGTATTCTATACCGAGATAAGCGCGTTGGAACGTTCCGTATTTCATCAGGTCATTGACCACTTTCTTTACAATGTTGGAAGGAATGGCGTACGAATATCCCGCATAAGATCCGGTGGGCGAGGCAATGGCAGAGTTGATACCTATGAGCTGTCCTCGGGTGTTTACCAGGGCGCCTCCGCTGTTGCCGGGGTTTACCGCTGCATCCGTCTGGATAAAAGATTCTATGGCAGATGCCGACTGCGACCTGTTGATACCAATGGCCCTGCTTTTGGCGCTCACGATTCCTGCCGTCACAGTGGCATCAAGAGTAAGGGGATAGCCCACCGCAAGTACCCACTGTCCTAACTTCACGTCGTCGGAATTTCCAAATTCCATATAGGGCAGGTCTTTACGTTCTACTTTCAGCAGAGCTATATCGGTAGAGGCATCCTTTGAGACAACGGTGGCATCTGTCGTCATTCTGTTATTGAATGTTACCGTCACTACTTCTGCATTCGAAATGACGTGGTAGTTCGTTACAATATAACCGTCGGGCGAAATGACTACTCCGGAACCCGAACCTTGTTGCGGCGGAATATAATATTGACGCTGCCCGAAGAGGTCGCCAAAAAAGTCGTTTCCGAAAAATGGATCACTGGCGGTGACCGTTCTGCCCTTCGTTTGGGTTTTGATGTGCACCACCGCCTGAACCGATGCCGCAGCAGCGCTTTCAAAATCTGCAGTCGGTGCGCTCCTCGGTTGGTCCACATGGGTGTACGAAGCATAATTTACCGGCAGTTGAGGCTTTCTTTCCGAGAAAGGAAGTTTTTGCTCAAATTTCCCTGCTATAAAAAGTGTTGCTACAGAAGTAAATGCGGCCGTCAGGACTACGGGGATCATTTTGAATTTCATAGCAAAAATTGTTTTTGATTTTTTTTGTTCTCCTAAATTATTAAGGCCCCTTTTAGTAAACTGTTAAAACCGGGGCGCTCTGCCCTTCTGAAACAGACAACACTACATTTTTAAGGAATTGTTCACGGCTGTCCTTTTCTTCAAAATAATCGTACCAGGGGTCAGCGATTTTAATGAGAAAAATTCTGTGTTTCTTCATGCCGTTTTTTCTAAATTTATAGTGATAAAAATGCCGCCTGGATGTAGCCGCACACTGTTTCCTGCTTTTGTCTGATACGATTTCCACTTCCGCAAGGCGCGTCTTTACGGCATTTCATGGTTAAAATTTTAAAACCTTTGTTATGCCAGAATTTGATAGTGCGCATGTAAAAAACATTGCACTGCTGGGCCATTCAGGCAGCGGTAAGACGACACTCGCTGAGGCCATGCTTTTTCAAGCCGGATTGATTCACCGCAGGGGGAGTGTAGAGGAGCAAAATACCGTTGCCGATTATACCGATATTGAAAAGGAACGGGGGAATTCTATTTTTTCAAAACTATTGCATACGCATTGGAAGGGTTACAAGATTAACATCCTGGATACCCCCGGCTACGACGATTTTGCCGGCGAAGTGATCAGCGCCCTGAGAGTGGCAGATACCGGAGTTATGCTGCTGCATGCGGGTATGGGCGTGGAAGTAGGTACAGACATCATCTGGGAATACACCGAAAAATTTAAAACCCCGATGATTTTTTTGGTCAACCAACTGGACCATCCCAAGGCCGATTTTGAAAAGACGCTACAGGAGGCAAAAAGCCATTTTGGCAACAATGTAGTAGTAGTACAGTATCCGGTCAATGCGGGCCTCGGATTTAATGCCATGGTAGATGTATTGAATATGGTGATGTACAGCTATCGCGAGGGTGAAAACAAGCCCGATAAACTTCCTATTCCCGAGTCGGAAAAGGCGCAGGCCGAGGCTTTGCATAAAGAATTGATTGAAGCCATAGCCGCCAACGATGAGACGTTGATGGAGAAGTATTTTGATCAGGGAGAACTTTCGGAGGATGAGATGAAAACTGGTCTGCATCTTTCCATGGTGCGCCACGATCTTTTTCCGGTTTTTTGTGCTTCTGCCAGGCAAAACAGAGGCGTAGCACGTCTGCTGGGTTATATAGACAATGTATGCCCACCCGCTACAGAAATGCCTCCTCAGCAATGTGCTGATGGTAATCAGGTACCCTGCGATCCTCAGGGCGCTCCGTGCATCTTTATTTACAAAACGGTCAACGAACCCCATATTGGTGAACTGAGTTTTTTCAAAGTGTATTCCGGCACGGTGAAAACGGGTATGGAACTGGTAAACGAGAATACAGGTGCTTCCGAAAAACTTAATCAGCTATTTGTAGTGGAAGGAAATAAACGAACCGCCGTGGCTGAATTGGTTGCGGGCGATATAGGTGCCACACTCAAATTAAAGAATACACATACCAACAACACGCTGCATGAAAAGGGCCGGAAAATTGACCTTGTACCCATCGTCTTTCCTGAGCCTAAAATGAGTGTGGCTATTGCCAATAATAAGAAAGGCGAAGAGGAAAAACTGGCCATAGCCTTGCAGCAACTCAGAGAAGAAGACCCTACGCTGCAAATAGAAGTAAGTGCGGAATTGGGGCAAACCCTTTTGCACTGTCAGGGCGATATGCACCTCGCAGTTATTCGCTGGAAACTTGAGAACCAATATCACCTTGATGTTTCGTACAAACGCCCGAAGATTGCCTATAGAGAAACAATCAGGAAGGAAGCAACAGCCACCTACCGTCATAAAAAGCAGTCGGGTGGTGCCGGGCAGTTTGGTGAGGTGTCGATGCGCATAGAAGCCTGGCAGGAAGGAATGCCCGAGCCGCATGGACTTACAATACGTGGCAAGGAAGTAATAGACCTCGACTGGGGAGGAAAACTGATCTATTACAACTGCATTGTGGGAGGCGTGATCGATGCGCGTTTTCTGCCCTCCATTCTTAAGGGCGTGATGGAGAAAATGCAACATGGTCCGCTGACCGGTTCCTATGTACGTGATGTGCGCGTGTGTGTATTCGACGGTAAAATGCACGCCGTAGATAGCAACGATATGGCGTTCAAGACAGCGGGCGCAATGGCCTTCCGCGAGGCTTTTCACAACGCTGATCCGCTTCTGCTCGAACCCGTGGATGAAGTGGAAGTGCTGTGCCCCGATGAACTGACCGGAAACATAATGGGTGATCTGCAATCGCGCAGAGCCATCGTAGAAGGATTTGATACGGAAGGACACTTTACCGTAATAAAAGCCATGGTGCCGCGTGCTGAGATGCATGGATATGCGTCTTCGCTGCGGAGCCTAACGCAGGGACGGGCACGGTTTCGTATGAAATTCGATCATTATGCACCCGTGCCTTTCGATCTTCAGAAACGTTTGGCCGAAGCGCATCATACCGAAACGGCAGAACTCGCTGAGGCATAATACGCAGGCGTTCTCTATATCAAGTTTTTGTTTTTTAACCTTTATAAAATACAGCATATGGAAATTCAGCAGATTATCAACCACATTGTTTCCAAAGTGCGCAACACCCACCACGCGTTTGTAGCAAAAGGTTTGGATTATGATCCGCAGATTATTGCGAGAGCCACGTTTAAAGAGATAAAAAACGTAGATCCCAGTGTAAATGAGCAACAATTCAACGAGGCTATCGAGCGTATGCATGACGAGGGATTGGCGGTGAGTAAAGGAAGTGGTATTGTATTTTTTGACGCAGCCATTCTGGACAGGAGGATGGCCGAAGCTTAGAAAAATCCTAACGACAAAAAATGCAGGCTGAATTAGTTTAGCCTGCATTTTTCTTAGAGCTATTCAACAAGTGACGGCTAAAGAAACACACCATTCACCAACATCCTATCTACAGGATTGTTGCCAAAATCGTAAGGTATATAAGCCGCCGAAGGAATCTTTTTAGTTACGATCAGGTTAGCCTTTTTACCTATGGCAATACTTCCAATCTCCTGACTCATCTCCAAAGCAGCAGCTCCATTAAGCGTCACCGCATTGATGGCTTCTTCGGGTGTCATTTTCATTTGTGTGCAGGCAATGGAAAGCAATAATGGCACATTTCCTGACGGACAAGACCCGGGATTGTAATCGGTGGCCAGACAAACCGGTAAATCAGCATCTATTAGTTTCCTTGCCGGTTGGTAGGAGATGCCGAGAAAAAATGCCGCGCCGGGCAAGAGGGTCGGGATCGTTTCACTGTTTTTCAGCGCATCTATTTCTTCATCGCCGATACATTCCAGGTGGTCTACACTGATGGCTTTATGCTGAATACCCACTTGCACACCTCCCGAACGATGTAGTTGATTCGCGTGTATTTTGGGTTTCAGTCCGTATTTCCATCCGGCTTCCAGTAACCTCGCTGTTTCGTCTGCGCTGAAAAAACCTTTTTCGCAAAATACATCCATGTAGTCAGCCAGGCCTTCGTCGGCCACCTGAGGCAGCATTTGTTCGATGATTAATTTTAAGTAGCCATCATGATCCTGCCGGTATTCTGGCGGATAGGCATGTGCCGCAAGAAAACTGGCCTTGATGGGTATAGAATGATGCTCCTTTAATTTTCGGATTACCCGAAGCATTTTCATTTCACCGTATAGAGAGAGCCCATATCCGCTTTTGATTTCGATAGCTCCGGTGCCCTGGCACATTACCCTGTGAAGGCGTTCACAGCTCAGGTCATAAAGTTGTTCTTCGGAAATATCGTTGAGTCGGCGAGCCGAATTCAGAATGCCGCCGCCGCGACGGGCTATCTCTTCATAGCTAAGTCCGTGTATCCGATCTACGAATTCCTGTTCGCGGGATGCTCCAAACACCAGATGAGTATGCGAGTCAACCCATGCAGGCAACACCGACCTTCCTTCTGCATCATACACGTTCTCGGCCGGAAAGAAATCCATATCGTCCATTTTACCAAAGCTGTGGATTTTATGGTCTTCCAGATACAGCCAGGCATGTTCTATTGTATTGAGTACTGCCATCTCGCTGCCCTTGCGCCATTTTTTCTCCTGACCACTCTTTTCGATCCCGAACAGCTTTCCGATGTTGGTTATAAGCAAATGATGCATACCATGCGTTTGTGAGCAAAAGTATCTAATCGCTTTTGTTTTCAGAACTGCATTTAGCGGGGCTATCTTTGAGATAAGATGAAGCGATTTGTCCGTCTCATTTTTTTCGGAAATATCTTTTATGGTTTCTGTGCGGTGGCCTTATCTGCGGAAGCAAGCCTGCAGCAGTTGTTACCGCTCAACGGATGGCTGTTCTATGCGCTTACCTTCCTTGCTACGGTGCTGTATTACAATGTAGCTTACCTTACCGAAAAGCCATCATCTTCGCCCAATCCGCGGTCGCGCTGGTATGGCCGAAATCATATTGCCATCAATCGGTTTCACACGGCACTGACGTTACTGTTTGTTGGTTTGCTCTTAGTTTTCCTGTTTCGATATTGGCAACAACTCCTTTTGTTGACTGTGGCCGAGTGGGTAGTCCTGGCGCTATTTCCGCTTACTGCAGCGCTTTATTACGGTATCAACCACAAGTCTGTAGGCACCATCAGCCTCCGCGATGTGGGCTGGCTCAAGCCTTTCATCATCGGCTGCTCCTGGGCGGGCCTGGTCACGGTGTTTCCGGTAATTTACTTCCATATTACCACCCGGTTGCCCTACGACATTTCTTTGCTCAACCTGTTGTTGTTTCTTAAGAACTTTATGTTCATCAGTTTGTTGTGCATCCTGTTCGACATTAAGGACTATGCAACAGACTACAATCAGGAGCTGAAGACTTTTGTAGTAAAAATAGGGCTGAGAAAGACCATCTTCTATGTCATTATTCCGCTGGCTGTGCTGGGTCTGGGGTCTTTTCTCAGCTACGGTGTTACCCATCACTTCAGCTTACCGAAAATATTGCTCAACACGCTGCCGTTCCTGGCTTTGATAGGGGTTGCTTACTCGCTACAGCGCCGTCGTTCCATCTTTTATTACCTTATCATTATAGATGGACTGATGTTGTTCAAGGCGCTTTGTGGCATTACGGCCATGCAATTCTTTTAGACCGTTTGTTTTGTCAAAAAGCTTTTACAAAATGGCAACACATCGTTACGTAAATTCAAGGTTCATTTAGAAGGTATGGATAAGACAACCTTGATAGCTGCCGCTGCGCCTACCGTGCTCCTTTTGGTCGTTGTTGTATATCTTATTTATACAGCCAGGAAACAACGCAGATGGTTCTAAAAACTAAAACCCCGCCAGTGGCGAGGTTGTAGGAATATTATTGGCCTGAAAGGTTAGGCGAGTGCGTTCACTCTTTTAGCAATTCCTGATTTCAGGTTGCTGGCTTTGTTCTTGTGGATCACATTGCGCTTAGCCAGTTTATCAATCATAGAAATCACTTTGGGAAAAGACTCCATAGCTGCGGATTTTTCCGTAGTAGCGAGCAAAGCACGAATGGCGTTACGTGTGGTTTTACCGTAATAACGATTGCGCTCACGACGCTTCAGGCTTTGACGGATATCTTTTTTGGTTGCTTTATGGTTTGCCATTGCTAAACTAATATTTTCTAAAGGACTGCAAAGGTAGTAGTAAATTCCATCAAACACAAAATATTTTTGTGGTTTACATCGAAATAATCACTACAGGCTAATCTCAGAATACATCTGACGTGAACGTTTGGTCAGGAACTCCTTGTGCTCAATAAAATTGTCCAGTTTATCCTTTGGAATTCGAAGGCTGTAAAACTCTGAGTTGTAATTGGCCATTTCGAAAAGATCGTAGTCAGGGTTCCATTTGTCCAGGAGTCTTCTTTCAATTTTCAGGTCCTGCGAAATCAGATCGAGATTGAGCGGATCGCTGATGCGTACTATCGCCATGTTTCGCAGTTCTTCATCAGTAAACAGGGGCTTGGCGGGAATTATATCACGGGCTTCTGCCACTACATCACTTTCCAGACTTTCAAGATCTGGATTTTTGGCCCCGATAAATTTGCTCATGTTCTCAAATATCGAAGCTGTAGCGATAAATGCCAGCACGTGTCCCTGGGTTTCTCTCGGCAAATACTTCTTGATATCCCAAAAATTGTTGCTTCCTGTTCTTTCCATAGCCCGCAATACCGGAGTGGGACCACTGTTGTAAGCAGCCACTACCAGAAGCCAGTCGTTGAGCTGATCGTAGAGGTAAGATAGATATTTCGCGGCGGCATGGGTGGACTTATAAAGGTCTTTTCGGTCATCCCGTTTTTTATTGACGGTAAGACCCATCAGCCTTGCGGTGCTGGCCATAAACTGCCAGGGGCCAACGGCGCCAACCGGAGATATGGCCCGATTGTTCAGTGCACTTTCTATCACGGCCAGATACTTGAGCTCTTTGGGGATATTGTTTTTCGTCAATACATTGTCTATAAGCGAAAAGTTGGTCTTTCCTCTTTGTTGTACAACAGAAAGTGTTTTGTTGTGCGCGGCCATGTACTTGTGGGTATAATCCACCACATAGTCATTCATTGCACCGAAGTAAGACTTCTGTCCCGCGAGTGGCACAGGTTTTTTGCCGTTTACCAAAGCGGGCATGGGCAATACCGAAGGAGCGACAGCAGCAGGCTTTTTGGTTACCAACGTGTCGTTTCGGATGATGCGGGTGTTTTTTGCCGCAATGGTAAAATCCTGATACTTCTGAGCGAAGGAACTTATTGAAAGCGACAGGGCGGACAATAATACAATTCCTTTGTATTGCATGTTTTTCGTTGTTTAAGCGTGAAACCATGCAACCCAAATGGGTGCCTGAATCAATTCACAAAATGAGAAAAAAATGATAAGGTTGCAATAAGCGCTATGCTTTTGTTTCTTTATTATCCTTAATGCCGGCTTCTATTTCATTCTTTATTCCGGTCTTAGCGTCATTGAACTCACGAATACCTTTACCGATGCCGCGCGCCAACTCAGGAATTTTCTTTCCGCCAAACAAGATGATCACTGCAAGAATGATCCAAAGCCACTCTCCGCCACTGGGCATAGAAAGTAAAAATTGCGACTTGACTGCTAAAAATGACATTATGTATCGTTTAATTTTTTGAAGATTAACAAAGGTAGCACTTAATATCTATAGCCGGTTCAATCGGGCGGCCTTTGCGCCAATTTTAACGTATGTGCCCCTGGCTTTTAGCCGTTCAGTTGTTCTCTGAGCTGGCGGGTCATTCCACCGGTATAGGTTCTCCATTTTTCTATAACTTCCTGCATATCTGCCGGTAGTTCGGAGTCAAACTGTATCCACTGCCGGCTGGTGGGGTGGGTGAACCCCAGCTCTTTTGCATGCAGGGCGTGTCGGGGTAAAATCTTAAAACAATTTTCGACAAACTGTTTGTATTTGGCGAAAACGGTTCCTTTCACGATTCTGTCTCCACCGTATGTGCTGTCATTAAACAGGGGATGCCCCTTGTGCTTCATGTGTACTCTTATCTGATGGGTGCGCCCCGTCTCAAGCTTTAGCTCGATGAGTGTGACGTAGTTGAAGCGTTCCAATACTTTGAAATGCGTTATAGCATGTTTGCCATGGTCGCCATCGGGAAAGACGTCCATTATTTTTCTAAATCGCAAATTCCGGCCTACATGCCCTTCAATGGTACCTTCCTGTTCTTCAAAGTCTCCCCATACCAGTGCGATATACCGGCGGTGTACGGTGTGTTTTTTAAACTGAGCGGCAAGGTCGCTCATTGCTTTTTCGGACTTGGCTACCACTACCAGCCCGCTCGTGTCTTTGTCAATACGGTGCACCAGGCCTACACGTGTCAGGTCTTCGGTATTGATGTTTTCTTGCTGCAGATACCACGATATTCCGTTCACCAAGGTGCCGCTGTAATTTCCACAGCCCGGGTGCACTACCATGCCTGCCGCTTTGTTGATCACCAGTACATCGTCATCTTCGTAAGCGATATTCAGAGGCAGGGGTTCTGGTACTATTTCCTGCAACTGCATCCGCCGGGTCTCAAACACTACGATCTCGTCGAGCGGCTTTACCTTGTAGTTGGGTTTCACAGCTTTGTCATTCACTATGATCAGTCCTTCTTCAAGTGCCTGCTGAATTTTATTACGGGTGGCACCCTCCACACAATTCATCAGAAATTTGTCAATGCGGAGTGGATCCTGCTTTTTACCGAGGGTCATGCGCATACGTTCGGCCAGCGCCGGCGCTTCCTGTTCTTCCTTTTCTTCGTCCGGGTCGTCCCAGTCTTCTTCCAGTTCGTTAAGATCGAGCATATGCAAAGGTAAGTAGCGAAGTCTATGTGGGCGAATGACCCTTGTGACGTGGCATGGTTATGCTGGAAGCTGCTGAAAATTATTTATGAAGGCGGTTATATTGCTGGCAACGCTCAAAAAAGAAGGCTTTTCACACACAGCGCTGTTGTCGGAGTTTCTGGAAAAGCACCTGAATGAACAAGGGGTGCCCTGTGAAACCATTCGTCTGGTTCAGAAGAACATTCCCGCCGGCACTTATACACGCATGGCAGAGGATGATGACTGGCCCTCCATCCTCAACACGGTGCTGGCCGCTGATATTCTGATCTTTGCGACGCCGGTGTGGTGGAATAATATTTCTTCCGAGATGCAAAAAGTTATTGAGCGGATGGACGAGCTGCACGATGAGATTTTAGCGGGTAAAGGCTCCCGGCTTGAAGGCAAAGTGGGCGGCGTTATCGTGACCGGGGATTCTGATGGTGCTCAACATGTGATTGCACAAATCGCCAATTTTTTCAATGCTGTTGGTGTACTGCTTCCGCCTTATGCTACTTTGTCGGTATTACATCCTATGTTGGCCAAAAGCAATGATCCTGAAAAAGAGGAAGTGTGGCGTATGTTTGAAAAGGATTATTCCGCCACGGCAGACAAAATGGCGAAACAATTGCAACAGTCGGTACGCCGCGAGCAGGATGCTTAATAAACGCGCTGAATTTCAATGTCCACCAGCGAGCTGTTGATGGCTGCGTGATCCAAAATGCCGGATTTGTACCAATATTGGTTCTGCTTTCGGTTACGGCTGTTGGTCAGTACATAATAGCCCTCACCCTGATGCGTCATTTTATTGTCTTGTCCCGACATTTCAGAGTAAACCAGGGTAACGTTGGCTGGCTCCTTAAAATACAGCATCGTACCGCTGTAGTTAACCTGTCTTTTTAGAAAATGTTCCTGATGATCCAGAAGAATCTGATAGCCGCCCGTTCTGAGCTTTGTGGTGCAGCTTTGGTGAGGTCTGTCATTGAGGAAGGCTCTCGATACGCTATTTTGTAGAATACCATTCCGAAAGGATGCTTTTGAGGTATAATCCACTTTTTGGTTGATGATCAGCTTTAGGTTCATGTGGGTTTCAACATCGTATTCTATCTCTTCGCCCGATAGTGTGCGCACGGCGATAACCTCGCCAATAGGCTTGCCCTCCTTCAGGATTTTATACTTTAATGTCCTTACGGTACTACTTTCCGGAGACAGGAAAGAACTGCACATCAGAGATAAAAGTATCAGTTTGGGCCAATGCATCATAGTAGTGAAGGTATTGTTGTAAATATCCGCAATTTGCCGCGACTCAGAAAGCTTATTTTTCCCCGTATTGCAGCATAATTTTTCGCTGGCCGGCCCCGTCAATTGGTCTGCAGCTTATATGTATTATCTTTCCGCCGCAAAATGCATACGCTTATGTTTCAGTATGTACCACAAGAATTACTTCCGCGCCTGGTAGATCTAACGCCCTTTGTGCTGGTGGTGCTCCGGAAAGGACCCCACCATGGTGAAGACAAAGCCATTGAGATTATTCAGGGCGAACATCTACCGTATATCTTCAAGCTTCGCGACGATGGTTTTATGTTGCTCAGTTTCTCTATAATGGATACAACCGATATCGCGGCCATTTCCATATTTAACACACAGAGCAAGGCTGAGGTGAAAGACTGGCTCGAAGGAGATCCTGCAGTGCAGCAGGGCATTTTTACCTATGAAATCCTTAGCGGGATGGGTATGAAGGGAGACACGCTTTGTTAAGACATGAAGATCCTCGAACTGAATTTCGAGCGAAGCTGGCGCGGTGGTGAGCGTCAGACTTTGTACAATATTCTTGGGTTTCAGCAGGCAGGTATCCATACAGAGCTGCTTTGTCGAAAAGGTTTTCCTTTGGAGCGGGCCGCGCGTGATCAAAACGTGGTCACTCATTCCCTTTCCGGCATTTTTCATCTGTCTCTCTGGCTGATGGTAAATGGACGAAATTTTGACCTCCTTCATGCACAGACCTCACATATCCTTACCTGGTGCATCCTTACCTGGCCATTTCACCGGAGACGAATTATCTTTTCAAGGCGAGTTGATTTTGTTCCGCAGGGCTACCTTACAAGGCTCAAGTATCGGGCAGCCTACAGAATTTACGCAGTAAGCAATGCAGTACGAAAGATTGTTGCCGATTTTTCGGGCAGGTCGGACATACTTGTGGCCACGGATATTGTGATGCCTCAGTCGCTCGACGAACAGCGTGCCCGTGCATTTTTAGCTGCGCAGGGTATTGAGCAAGGTACAAGGATCATGGGTACTACAGCGGCGTTGGTTCCGCACAAGGACCCGCTGAATATGGTGGAAGCGATTGCCCGATTAGCGAAACATCGTAGCGATTTTGTGTTTCTGCATTTTGGTGACGGAGCGTTGTTAGCAGAGGTAAAAGAAGCGATTGAGCGCCACGGATTGTCGCACTGCTACAAGCTTGCCGGTTTCGTAGAGCAGGTGACAGATTTCTTTTCCGTTTTTGAGGTATTCGCTATCAGTTCGCAGGAGGAAGGTCTTGGCAGCAGTGTGCTTGATGCCTTTCTATACAAGGTTCCCGTGGCCGGCACAGACGCGGGCGGACTGTTGGAGGTGCTTGCAGCGGACAGGGCCTTACAGGTGCCTCGTCGCGATCCGGAAGCACTGGCTCAGGCCATTGATCGGTTATTGTCACTCAGTCCTGCCGAGCGCCAGGAAATGACCGACAAGGCCTTTGCTTACGTTACCCATTTTCATAGCCCTGCATACGTCACGGCGCAGTATCTCAAACCCCTACAAAAAGAACTCAGCGAACTGAATGAGACACCAAAGCAACCACGCAAATGAGGTGACCCATAGTTTTTTCATCACAGACTGCAACATTTTTGACTTAAAGATGTGAAGAACGATGCTTTTGCTGTATAAGTCAGTCGGGTATTAACATTTTGGTAGAAAAAGCCCCAGCCTATGTCTGAAATATTTTTGCCCCGATTAGATGCCGCCCGATGGAAAGAACTTTCTGCATCGGGCGACGACGAGGCCTGTTTTGATTTTTTAGTCACACCGCTAACGGAAGAATTGTATCGTCGGGGTGATTTCGACTTTATGGATGAGCTCTCCGAGGTGCAGCAATTGTTGCTTTCGTACGAATACCTGCTTAATCAGGTACGCCAGGGTGGTTTTATTCAGTTGCTGGTGAATGGCTATGCAGGCTTGCTACCAGATATGCCGCGCTGGCTGACGCAGATAGGTGCAGAAGCGATGGGTCAGTTGCTCGATGACGTACTCAAAATGTATGTCTTGAACATAGATCGCTTTCCAACAAATCTGAGCAATGCAGCTTTTGCGGCGCTTTATACAGAACTTACCGGTTTTGAAGCACTCGACCGAAGTTTTGAGCAGCTTCATCCCGAAGCGCTCCATTTGATGTTGGAGTATTCCCACGGACACATCGACGAAATAGGTACCCTCGGCTAAAAAAAGACATCCGGTAAAAAAAATAAACCGGATGCCTTCCGTACCTGAAGATACACTGAGCTTTTGCTCAAAGAGCTTGTCACCGCACAGCCTTTCACCGCTGAAAGGGTAGTACACTCCTGAACCCAATATCTTAAAAACCTATGCCACAGGCGGTGTGCATCAAAGCTCCATCACAAGCTTTTCCCCGGAGTTTTTAATTTTGCCGCTCCTCCGCCCGAGGTTTTTCAACGCTTAACAATGACGCCCGAAAGAGAAGAAAGGATCAGACAGGTACTTCATCGCAGACAACCCGATCTGACGGTAATCATGGAGAATGTGCACGATCCGCACAATATTTCGGCGGTGATGCGCACTGCCGACAGCGTAGGTATTCAGGAACTCTACATTCTCAACACTCGCATCAGCAGACACGAGAAATTTGGTAAAAAGAGTTCGGCCAGTGCTGCCAACTGGCTAACCATTCATCATTTCGATAATACTGAGGAGTGTTTTTCCGCACTGAGGAAAAAATATGCAAAGATCTATGCAACGCATCTCGGCGTAGCCTCCCAGTCGCTATACGCCTTAGATCTTCGCGAACCGGTGGCTTTGGTTTTTGGAAACGAACATAGCGGTGTAAGCGAAGAAGCATTACGTCACTGCGATGGAAACTTTATCATTCCTCAGGTGGGTATGGTCCGGTCACTGAATATTTCGGTGGCGTGTGCGGTTACGCTGTATGAAGCGATGCGGCAAAGGCTTGCTGATGGCTTTTACGATCAGAAAAGGCTCAGTGAGGCCGAATATACCGGGCTTTCCCGATTGTGGGGCGCACACGATCTTTCGGATTAGCGACTTGCCATTGCATGACCGAGCAATGCGGCGGGAATAAAACAAACAATGCCTGCGATAATAAACCATAAGGGATGGGCATACATAAAGATGTCAACGATGCCCGTGGTCATCAGAAAGAGTCCGGCAATATAGGCCGGTGTACGGGCAGGTCCCCGCGCTATCAGCCGAATGGTGGCACCGCACAGAACCGACCCCACAATCCACCCCACAAGAGAGATAAGCAAGGCGAGCGCCGGCAGACTCGCTTCAAAACGCGCTGCTGCCTGATGATTTGCAGGATCATAACCGGTGGGATAAGGATACCAGATGAGTCGCAACCGCTCGAAGCCAATGAAGACCAGAGTGGCGACAATTATTCCCGCAACAACGCCCAAAACTTTTCGTAGCATAAACCAGTCATTATGCGTACAAAAGTATTTTATCCCAGACCATAGTGTCTCAAAAATTTCTGAGGCGCCGGAACAGGAAGTAGGACTAAGCACTCAAGGGATTAGCTTCACTGGGAAAATTTAGTTCAACAGTTTCATTAGCTTTTGGAATCATTTTTCTGTCCGTTGGCGTAACGAAGTCTAAGCTCTGAATGCGAAGCGAACCTGCATCATATTTTGCTATAGTTTTATCGGGTGTAAAAGCCTTTTTTGCTTTCTTAATAATCGCCCGCAGTGCTATGTGCCAGATGAAAAAATTCCCTGCTTCTTTGGTTCAAATTCCGGTTGCAAAGTGGCAGCTTAGTAAGACTCGAGCGCCGCTCTATGAACGCTTACGCCTGTGGATTACAAATCCATCTCATCCCTGAGTTCGACATGCGCTGCGCTAACATGTCGAACAACAGCCGAACACCAGCCATTTCGTTGACTATTCTTTGTCTTTATAAAACTTGTCTCTCAATTGATAGGTCAAATCGTTTACCATTGCCAGGTCAGGTTCGTTTGGCAAATCTGAATTTTCAAAAGCTAATTCCATTTCCGCCTGTTTAATATCTGCCATTTTTAATAAATCTTCGTATTCGAATCTACCTGATTTAATTTCAAGTAGAAAATCCCGATTGGGTCTTTTTACATTGACTTTCTTCTCTTTCCCGATTTCGATAGCCATTTCGAAAAGTCTGAATACATGCATCATATTTTTAGCATCGTAATTCTTCCCATGACTTTTAGTGTTTTCATATCTTTCATCATTTCGTTTATCAACCCAGTCCCAATATTCACGATATTCCTTGCAATATGTCGAGTAGCCGTCCCGATTGAAATACAGTAGTGATTCTTGCTTAGTTCCTTTTGGTATTGAACTTAAACAAACATCATTAGAATCTTTCCCTTTTATTATTCCATTGAATCCAAGACCTTCAGAATAGTACAATCCGTAAACATCTTTCATGTTTGGAATATTTATTAAGCCGCAATTTTCCTGATTCCAGTTTTTAATTTCCAGATATTTTTCAAGTGGAATTGCTCCCTGTTCGTAATTAACAAAACAAAATGCCAATACACTTTTCCGTTCTTTTGCAACAGGATTAACAATCTTCTTTTTTAGTCCTTTAGCTTTTTTAATCTGTGATAGTGCAAATTTTCCGAAAGTATTACTGCAAAGTTTGGATAAAATCAATTCAGACTTAATTTTAGACAGATAGGGATGCTTATAGATTATTGCACTGTCTGGTGTGTTGAGTAATTCCAAAATATTTGGATTGTTTAGTGAAAGGAGCTCCATAAACCTTCCAAGCTCATAAAATACAACATCGTTTGTTTCATTATTCACCTGAGGAATATAATTCAATCCATAATACTCCGCTTTCGGCAGAATAAAAACTCCTTTAATGTCAGTGTCAGAAGTTGTTGTATCTAATCCGTATGCTTTACTGCCACTAATGCATTCAAGTATTATTAGTCCTCTATTTCGTAAATCGTCAATGGTCATAATTCAAGCCAATGTTTTGAGAAAAAAATCATTCAAATCAATCATTTTTCCTTTTGAAGCTGGCAAACTTTGAGATTCGTTTTCTGCTCTTTCGATCGAGGCTTTCATGAATTCTAACAACACCGTCTCTCCTTTATGTCGGTATGTTTCGCTAATCGTTGACTTTTTTTCAATTAGTTCTCCAATCCTAATTTTAATATTTGCAGGCAAGTCCAGTCCATTTAGCATTTTACCAAATTCAATTGGTGGAATTTCCTCTTTTTCTAAAATCCACAAACACGCCACTGACGCACGAAGTGCATAAAAGAATTTTTTAAGTTTATATTCCTCTTCATTTGTTACTTCTTCAAATGCCTTTTTTGCCATGCTCAAATAATGGTGGATTGTGGCAATTCTTGAATAAGTCTTTTTTGCAACTGAATTAATTCCAGTCAGAAACTCTTTGTCAGCTTTATAAATTATTGGTGATTGAATTCTTTCGAGCAAAGGGGGATTAGATTTTGCAAGTAACCGAAGGGCTTTTCGTAAATCCCAACCGCTTATGTCAATCTCATTGTTCTCAAGGAAATATTCGATTGTGTCTTTTTCTTCGGTCAAACCTAAATACCAATCTTTGTCATGTTTGTAAATAACACGAACATCAAAATCACTGTCAGGTGAAGGAAATCCCCATGCTCTCGAACCTGTCTCGCAGGCAAGAAGTATTTTAATCCCTTTATTTTTCTCTAAACCAGATAGATATTTCTTGATTTTTTCGTCCATCTTTCGCGCTTAGGTATGTGCAGTATGTCTTTTACAATGGCCGACCAACGCCAAGTGAAATATACGTCACGGTTCCAAATGTTTCATTAAGGCACCCGCCAAAGCCTTTACCGTACAATTCATGTAAAGCGACCTGCTGTCGCGCAGCCGGTTTCACCGAGGAGTGAAGCATGGCTTAAGCAGAACCGCTTATGCGTTTGGTTTACAGCGTAGTATTTGTACGCCACATGAAAGTAAACTTACGCATCTACACACGAATACGAAAATCGGAACATTGCGATAATTGCTGATTCACCTTGTTAGTTATTCCCTTCACAGCGTGGGCCCCTTGCTGGAGACCTGCACAGAAAGAAGCTACTGAACATCAAGATTTACACTTTATTAGTGCGCAGGAGATTAATTTTGAGCTATGAAATGTCGCAACTGGTTGCCGGTGCTTCTGCTCGTTTTAGGAAGTGTATCCTCATATGCTCAGGAAGTGTTGTATTCGAACTACGAAAAGTTCGATTTGCGGAACGGAGATTTCTCTGTACTGGGTAAGATCGGAAACAGAATTTACACCTACAGGAGCTCAGCGGATGGCTTTTTTCTCGATGCCTTTAACGACAGCATGGAAAAGCTCGCGACGGTGGTGCTTGATTTTTTTCCAAAAAAGATCTACGAAACAAAGTTTGTAACCTATGCGGACAAGATCATTGTTTTGTATCAGGAGGTAGCTACCGGGAAGGTGATACAGAATGCTGCCTTGCTGGATGAACGTGGTCGTTTACTGAAGGGCCCAGTGCAGCTTACTTCTGCAAAAACAGGTATTTGGGGGCCCAACCGCGATTATTTTTCGCTGGCGGTGAGCGATGATAAAAAGCAAATTCTCAGCTACGGTATTGAAGAAAAGGGGGATGAACTCAACTTCACGGGGATTTGGCTCGACGACGGGTTGAACGTAATCGGTCGGAATAACGCAAGCTTCCGCGCAGACAACGATCTGAGCCATGGGGATGGTTTTATGGATAATGATGGTGTATTTTTTCTGCCCGCCTACACGCCCGTCGGCACGCGAAACTATGCAGACCAGGTGTGGCTGCTCAGCACCGATAAATCTTCGAGGCGCTTCCAGGCAAAAGAGTTTCCGTTGCGCGATATGTACAGTACCAGTTTGTACATGAAGCTCGACAATGTGAACAATCGCATATACACCGGCGGTTTTTATTCCGACAAGAAGAACGGAAACTATGAGGGTGTTGTTTACGCCTATTATGATCTGAAGGACAGTAGCTGGCAAAACCGGAAAAACATTCCCTTCGATGAGCAACTGCGTAATGCTACGGGTGAACGCAACCTGAAGCGGGCGTTTAACGATTATCAGGTAAAACAGATGATCGTCAAAAAAGATGGTGGGTTTGTGTTGGTGTCGGAAGACGTTTACATCACCACACGCACGAGTTCACCGGGCTGGGGTGGTTTTTACTACTCCTATTACTACAGTCCTTTTATGAATCAGACCATCAGAGAGTATAATTACAATGATATTTTTGCGCTTTCTTACGATGGGAATGGTAACAGAGACTGGCACGCCTTCATCCGGAAAAGCCAGTATTCACAGGAAGATGGAGGGATATTTTCCTCCTATGGCCTGATCAATACTGGTGGCGCGCTGGGCTTTTTGTTCAATGACTTCAATACACGCAACTCCAGAATACAACTGGCAACTCTTAATGCCGCCGGACAAGTGGACATGCGCTCGCTTGCTGCAGGTACTTCGAACGATCCTGACTGGCTTCCCCGTTCGGGTAAGCAGGTTGGGCTGAAAGAATTGGTGGTACCCTGTCTGAGAAGAAAGCAAATCTGCTTTGCCAAAATTGTATTTTAGCCGCATCAACCCCGTTTTTTGTGCTGCAAGTTTTTCGCAATTACAGTCCCTTTACTGTTATCATACTCATCATTGCAGCCTTTGTAATGAAGCTGCAGGCATTGTTGCATCCGGTGGCTCCGGTAGCCTTGCCCGACCACGTGATATTCGCTTTCCTGCTCCGCATCATTAACTATGTGTTTGCCGGCAGTGCTTTTGCCTATACGCTGCTCGCAGTGCTTTTTCTAATTGCACAGGCATTGTTTGTCAATTTCATTACGGTGCGTCACAAGCTGTTTTTTAGAAACACTTATCTGCCTGCCTTTACCTATCTGCTCATCACTTCAGTGAATCCTGCGTTCAACTACTTCAGTGAGCCGCTGATCATCAACTGGCTTACCCTTATTTCGGTCAACATCATACTCAGTTTCAGTCAGACGACACAGCCCCGCAAGCAGATATTTAACGCCGGTTTTGCCGTTTGTCTTCCCTTATTGCTACAGTTTCCGGCTATTGGCTTTTTGCTTTTGTTTCTGCTTTCCCTTTTGTTTCTGCGCACATTTAATGTGGGTGAACTTGTGGTCGGCCTCATGGGGTATATCACGCCACTTTATTTTTTTGCCTGCATCCTCTTTCTTTCTGATCAGCTCAGCATTCTGGAGAAGATCTTTCATATTGGCTTTTCGCTACCCGCAAGGCTCAATCATCCGGTGTACATGTTCACCGCTATTGCAGGCCTCGCCATACTGCTGCTCATCGGCACCATTTCCATCCAACAACAAATAGCCAGGATGACCATCTATATCCGCCGCGCCTGGGGGCTGTTGTACACCTATCTTATCATTTCTTTCGGCGTTGCCTTCATCACTGTTTCCTCAGTCAACGCAGAGTGGCTGATCATGATGCCGGCGCTCAGTCCCATCATTTCTCAGGCGTTTTCGATTGAAAAAAGTAAACGGTTTAGTAGTTTTACCTTTTATTTTTCCCTGCTTTTACTAATCTTTTGCCAACTGGCGTTAAATAAGTAGCTATTCTAATGAAATTCGGAGTTATTGTTTTCCCTGGTTCCAATTGCGATCGCGATATGATGCATGCGTTGCAGGATGATCTTAAACAAGACGTAGTGATGCTTTGGCACAAAGACCGCGATCTGAGTGCTTTTTCCAAAGAGGATTGCATCGTTTTGCCGGGTGGATTTTCCTATGGCGACTATCTTCGCTGTGGTGCCTTGGCTCGTTTTAGTCCTATGATGGAACAAGTGATCAATTTTGCCAACTCCGGCGGTAAGGTACTTGGCGTGTGCAATGGTTTTCAGATTCTTTGTGAGAGCGGACTGTTACCTGGCGTGCTGCTGCAGAACGATCATCAAAAGTTTGTTTGCAAAAATGTGTTTATAAAGAGCGAAGCCAACAGCAATTTTGTAAGCAGGAATGTGGAGGATAAGGTATTGAAGATACCCGTAGCTCATGGAGAAGGACGGTATTTTGCAGACGCCACCACCATGGAAAATCTGAAGCAGAACGACCAGATCGTTTTTCGTTACTGTGATGAACAGGGCGAGGTTCACATCGATGCAAATCCTAACGGTTCTGCGAGCAATATTGCCGGTATCTGTAACGCCGGCAGAAATGTTTTCGGCATGATGCCGCATCCCGAGCGCGCCACCAGCGCGGCGCTCAACAATGTGGACGGGCGGTTTATTCTTGAAGCTTTTACCCAAATGAACTAAAGATGCGCTATTGGATAGCTGCTTTTGCAGCCTTATGTATGTTGTTGTCGTCGGCGGAGGGGCAAGCACAGGGTTTGGAAGACCCTACAAGCTGGACCTATGAGGTGAAGAAAAAGTCGGCAGGAGAATATGAACTTATTTTCCAGGTCACGCTAAAAGATGGATGGCATATTTTTTCACAAAAGCCAGGCGATGAATTCCTGATTCCTCCCAGTTTTAGTTTTGACCGTGCCCAATTTCTCAAGCTGGTAGGAAAGCCCGCTGAGCGCGGCACGCTGAAAACAGAAAAAATGGAAGGCGTGGACAATCCGATCCATTTTTACGAACATAGAGTTGCATTTGTGCAGGTTATCCGGGCAAAACCCGGACAAAAAATCACCGGAAAACATGAGTATCAGGTATGTAACAACAGTGTGTGCCTGCCGCCCAAACAAAAGCGTTTCGAATTCGTGATCAGTAATTAAGAAAAGCCTAAAGTTTGGTTTTTCGTAACCGAATATACAAACCCGGTCGCGCCCTTTAGTTTTCTTTACATAAAGCAAAGCCACCAGATTCAATGTCTCAGTTTTTTAGATCGTTCGTTTTATTTGCACTTGTTCTGTTTTCGGGAAATGCCCGGGCGCAAATCATACAGGACCCGACTACCTGGAAATATGAAGTGCAGCGCAAAAACGACAGCACTTTTGATCTGGTATTTTCTCTAAAGCTCAAAGAACACTGGCATATCTGGTCGCTCAACCCTGGTGGCGACGGACTGGAAATACCACCGGAATTCAAATTTGATAAAGATCCCGCCTACAGATTGGTGGGTAAGGTAAAGGAATCGGGTAAAAAAGTAACCGGCGAGATGGATGGTGTTGATGGCGTTGTCAGTTACTTTTTGGATCATGTGCGCTACGTAGAAACCATTGTTGCCCACGGTAATGTTAAGGTGACCGGAGTACATAGCTATCAGGTTTGTGATGAATCTATGTGCCTGCCACCGAAAAAGAAAAACTTCAGTTTTGAAATAACTGGCTTTGCCACCCAGTCTGCCACGCCTGCGCCGGAGCAAGTTCCCGCCCCGGATACGGTTGTTGCCCAAAGGGGGGATACGCTTGCGGATACCATAAAAAAAGCAGTGGTAACCGCAGCAGATCAAAAACAGGATACACCAGGCGGTACAAAAAAGGAGAAACAACGGGGATTGCTTTGGTTGTTCTTCATGTCATTGGGTGGTGGCATCGCAGCAGTCATCACGCCGTGCGTTTATTCTAT
This sequence comes from Flavipsychrobacter sp., assembly GCA_017849575.1. GTDB lineage: Bacteria > Bacteroidota > Bacteroidia > Chitinophagales > Chitinophagaceae > JAFIGV01. Next base: position 97,469 of record JAFIGV010000014.1, read on the forward strand.
GATCCCGATAACGGTGAGCTTTTTTACCAAACGTAGTAAAACGCGGGCAGAGGGCATCCGAAATGCAGTGTGGTATTCACTGTCCATCATTCTGATTTTTACTATTCTCGGTATTCTGATCTCAGCCGCATTTGGCGCTAATGCACTGAATAATCTCTCTACCAATTGGATTGCCAATCTTTTCTTTTTTATCATTTTCATCATTTTCGGTATTTCATTTTTGGGTGCCTTCGAAATCACGCTGCCTTCTTCCTGGACCAGTAAAACCGATAGTAAAGCAGGGGTAGGTAGTTTCAGTGGAATCTTTTTCATGGCACTTACGCTGGTCATTGTATCTTTTTCATGTACCGGTCCTATCGTAGGTCCATTGCTTGTACTGGCGGGCCAGGGGGGTATTGTTGGTCCTGCCCTGGGCATGTTCGGATTTTCTGTAGGTCTTGCTTTGCCCTTTGCAGTGTTTGCTGTTTTTCCGGGCCTGCTCAATAAAATGGCTACTTCGGGTGGATGGCTCAATCAGGTGAAAGTGGTGCTGGGTTTTCTGGAGCTAATGCTGGCTATGAAATTTTTGTCGAATGCCGACCTGGCTCAGGGATGGCGATTGCTCGACCGGGAGATCTTTATTGCCATATGGATTGTGCTGTCGGTAATGCTGGGTTTTTATTTACTCGGACGCCTAAAATTATCGCATGATGATGCATCACCGAAAAATCTTTACGGACAGGAATACGTTTCGATTTTCAAGCTTTTCCTTGCCATCATTTCTTTCACTTTTGCTGTTTACCTGCTTCCGGGCATGTGGGGTGCGCCACTGAATGGTATGAGTCAGTTTTTGCCACCGATGGGCACGCAGGACTATGTAGTGAGCAACGGCGGCGGAGCAGCGGGAACCGGCGAAAGCAGTAATGGTCCTTCTCCGAAAAAATATGTGGAGGAACTTAAAAAGTATGAACCTACCGTAGCTGTGCAATCGGGTCTTGTTACTTTTTACGACTACGAAGAAGCCCTGGAAGCTGCAAAAGTCTTAAAGAAGCCGGTGATGCTTGACTTTACAGGTATCAACTGTGTGAACTGCCGTAAGATGGAAAGCCAGGTATGGAGCCAGCCGGAGGTGATGAAGCGACTGAAGAACGATTTTATTGTGGCCTCCCTCTATTGTGATTACGACAAAGTTGATCTGCCGGCGGATAAGCAGTTTTACTCGAAAGAACTGAACTCCAAAGTGGTCACACTCGGCGATTGGAATGAACATCTGCAAGCTGCGAAGTTTAATTCTAACTCACAGCCTTTTTACTTTTATGTAGATGAAAATGGAGAGAAGCTGGTTGAAAATGGCTACGCTTACGATCCGGACGCGCAGAAATTTATTGACCATCTGGAAAAGGTAAAAGCTGCTTATCAGAGCCGGCATCAAGGCCAGTAAATTAACGCTTCCGACGTAAGGAATGCTTTTAGGATAAACACCTAACGCAAATGATTCATACACTTACCGTCACCCTGCTGCCCGGCGAGGAAAAAGACGACCGCCGCATAAGAAAGCAAATTGGCGAATTACTATCTGTCGGACTGCGACGGATCAGCGGTTACACCATAGAAAGGCAATCTATCGATGCCCGTGGCAGGCAAGCTAAAATTTTATTACAGATTAAGGCATGCACAGACGAGCCTTTGCCTGAAGAACCGGTGTTCGATCCTCATTTGCGCACTGTTGCTCATGCGCCACACGTAGTCATTGTGGGGGCAGGTCCCGCGGGTCTGTTCGCAGCATTAAAACTAATCGCTTTGGGTATAAAGCCCATCATCCTCGAAAGAGGAAAGGATGTACGCAGCCGCCGGCGCGACCTCGCCGCTATGAACAAGGATGGCGTGGTCAACCCCGAAAGCAATTATTGTTTTGGAGAGGGAGGCGCAGGCACCTATAGCGATGGTAAACTCTACACCCGATCGACCAAACGAGGCGATGTAAAACGCATCCTTCAATTATTTATACACTTTGGCGCTGACCCGCGTATTGGTTATGAAGCGCATCCACATATTGGCACCAACAAGCTGCCCGGCATCATCAGCGCCATGCGCACTGCCATCACAGATTGCGGCGGTGAAGTACACTTCAATGCAAGACTTTCGGATATTGTGCTCGATGGCGATCGTGTTTCTGCCGTTAGGCTTGCAGACGGTTCCACGATAAAATGTACACAGCTTATTCTTGCTACCGGCCACTCTGCCCGCGATATTTTTGAGCTGCTGCAGCGAAAGAAGATTGCTATAGAGGCCAAGCCATTTGCTTTGGGGGTACGCATCGAGCATCCACAATCTATTATCGACCAGGCGCAGTACAAATGCGAAATCAGGAGTGAGTTTTTACCAGCGGCGAGCTATTCGCTGGTGACACAGCAATGGGGCAGAGGCGTTTTCTCATTTTGTATGTGTCCCGGCGGCATTATTGCACCGGCAGCGACGGCACCGGGTGAAGTGGTGGTGAACGGATGGTCGCCCAGCAAAAGGAACAATCGCTTTGCCAATTCGGGTACCGTTGTGGCGGTTAATGAACAGGATTTCAAAGATTATGGGTTTACCGGCGAGCTTGCGGGAATGCACTATCAGTCTATGGTAGAGCGGCGGGCTTTCGATGCCGGGGGTGGCAGGTTAGTGGCGCCCGCTCAGCGCCTTGTTGATTTTACGGAGAAGAGGTCGTCTTCTACTTTGCCGGAATGTTCCTATCTGCCCGGTATAACCAGTGTCTCGCTCTACGAGGTGTTGCCGGATGCGGTAAGCAATTCACTGCGGTATGCGCTGAAAGACTTCGGAAAGAAGATGAAGGGATATTTTACTAACGAAGCCGTAATGGTCGCCACCGAAAGCCGGACCAGTTCGCCCGTTCGCATTCCCAGAGACAAGGACCGTTTGCAACATACACAAATCAAAGGGTTGTATCCTTGCGCTGAAGGGGCCGGCTATGCAGGAGGAATTGTTTCTGCTGCCATGGATGGTGAGCGGTGTGCGGAAATGGCAGCGCACGATCGGATCAATTCCTGAGCCTGCGGCGCTTGCTCGTTGATTAATCCTCTATAGAGATATCGTACTGCTGTAAAAGCCCCGCCAATCCCAACGCTGAGAACTTTGCTTTCCTGATCCTGTTCGTATTAGGATTGATCATGAAATTCGTTGCAGTTTTGAAATCTGCCGCAAGAAGTTTTGTATTTTCAAAGGTTGCATTGCTGAGGTCGCTGTTAGCAAACGAGGCATGAGAAAGATCAGCTTCTGTAAAATCAACTTCAAGCAGACTGCAATGCTCAAACTGTGTTTGGGGCATCCTGACCCGGAAAAAACAGGAATGATTGAGCTGGCATTCTTCGAAACGGAAGGACAGCCCGAAGTCGTTACACAGATCAAAGCGAATTCCCAGCATTTTGCAGGAATGAAAGCTTGCATTTTGGAAAAAGCATTGATCGAGCTTCATCAGACTCAGGTTGCAATCGTCGAAATGGCAGTTGATGAACTTGCCGCCCTTTACCTTCAGCTCTTGAAATACACATTTCTCAAACCTGCATTGTTCAAACTCAGCATGGTGCAAATCTTCGTTTTGAAAAGAACGCCGTTCAAAGTTTTGCTGATAGAATTGTAGCCCCGACATAGTTTGTTATTCGTGTATTGCCATTACAGGAATGGAGTTAAAACGTGCCAATTGTTTTGTGTAGCTTTTGTTGAGCAGGTTGTACCAGAGCCCATGTTTTCTAGGCGTCACAAGCAATAATTGTATGTCGTTTGCTGCCACGAAGTCGGATACTGCTCTGATGATTTGTCTTTCGCTGATGAAATGATAGTGGGGTGAAAGTTCGTCGAGCGAGCCGTTGAGCACTTCCATCTTACGTTCTTGCTCTTCTGCGGTGTTTGCTTTGTCCACATTTATGATATGCAGCCTCGACTCCGGAAGCTGTAGAAACTGGCGGATGGCGGCAATTTGCTTTTCGGTGCAGGGTGTTTTACAATCGCAGGCATATGCAATATTGCGAACCGGTGTATAGGAAGCGGTGGAAGGTATGACCAGCACCGGAAGGCTCACATTGACCAAAGCATCCAGCCAGTCGTTGTCCCAGAGCCACAGGTCGGCATAATGTCCTTGTGCGCCCAGGATCAGCACATTCGGTTTCACCTCTTTTTCCAGCATGTTCAGGGATGCGGTAAAACCTCCGATTACCGTTCTCGCCTCGACGTTTAGCTCGGTGTGTTTTGCTTTAGTATGCTCCAGAGCTTCTCTTAGCCGATCTGTCTGCGCTTTGAGCGCGTCTTCTACAGTAGTAAGGCTAAGGCCCTCTCCACTATACGAGGTCGGTATATCGTAGATATGACAGAGCACGAGGTCGTAATGTTTGTCAGTTGCCAGGGCACAGGCATATTGTAGCGCATTTGCCGAGCTGGCAGAAAAATCGGTTACGACAACAATTTTTGAATTCATGATGGACAATGTCTATCAAAGGTACAAGCAAAAAATGCTGGAGGCAGGCGTTTTTGCTGGCATGATGCTTTTCCATTTTGCAGCAAAAATCATCCATCATGATAACGGTTTTAAACGACGTGGGTCCGCGCGTGGCTGCCTTTGAAGCGAGTGGCGAAGTGACAGGGGAGGAGTACAAGAGGATCGTAGTGCCTCATATCGACAACATCGCCAAACAGCATGACAAAGTAAGCTTTCTGCTGCTGCTTAATACCGATATTGGCAATTATGATCTTTCGGCCTGGATGAAAGATATTGGGGTTGGCTTTAAATATTTTTCACAATGGGATCGCCTGGCGGTAGTAAGCGATCAGGATTGGCTGAATAAGCTCTCGGAAGTAATGGGCTATGTTATTCCCGGAAACGTGAAATCTTTTAAGCGCTCGGAACTTACACAGGCAAAGGAGTGGGTGAGTGGTTAGCCCAGCTACTGCTTTCTCAGTACCATCCATGAATTGTCTTTACGCAAGGTCATATACCTCCCTTCCAGGTGGTGTATGATCATTTGTTCTGATGAGGATCCGCTTACGAGATTAAGAATCTTCTCGTCGGCCGACAAGCTCCAGGAAAGCTCCATCTGCTGCCAGCTACCGTCAGCAAGGCGGGTCCGGATATTACCCAGGCGGGTAAAGTGGAACGTGTACGACACAAACACATCGAGCGGTACCGAGGTTTCGCCACTGTCCAGAATCTGGTTAGCGTTTTCGTCCGTGCCGGTCTCGATTACATTCCATATTCCTCCCACACTATTGAAGGTCGTGTTTGGGACCTCTACCGTAATGGGAAAACTCTCTTGAGACCCGGCACCGAAACTGCAGACCAGTTGTGCATGATATACACCCGGCATAGCCTGTATGGTAGCGTGCATCGAAGCTATGCTTGAGAACGTCCCACTTCCTGTCGGGTCGGAGAACCAATAAATAATTCCATTGGGAAGTCCGGAAAATGATAAAGAAATGGGCTGCGGTGTCCCTGATAGCTGACTGATATGAACTGTAAACAGGCTGGTGTCGCCGAGGTCTAAAGTCTGGGTTTGCAAGCCCGCAAGTTTGAGGAGAGATCCGTTGGTTTCCGGCTCTTTATTGCAGGCAATCGCAAAGATGGAAAGGAAAAAAAAGACGTAGAGTTGCCGGTACATGATATTGTGAAATAGAACACAATATAATTCCTGTTTTCAAAAATACAAATATGATCAGGTGTGTCGGCAATCAGTAGTCGAGCAGTGCTCTTATTTTTTCAGCAACTTTTTCGGCGCTCGGTAACATAGCAGCTTCCAACGCTGTGTTCATGGGCACCGCCGGAAGGTCGAGCGCCCCTACGGTCGTCACCGGCGCATCGAGCTGGTAGAAACATTGCTGCGCAATGCGGCCGGAAAGCGCCTCACAAAATGAATTGCGCAGTTGCTCTTCCGTAAGTACCATACACTTGCCATGTCGGCGCACCGTTTCGAAGATCAATTCTTCATCGAGCGGATACAGCGTACGAATATCAATGACTTCTACCTGACCGGGAAATTGCTGCGCAGCATTCTTTGCCCAGTAAACTCCCATGCCGTAGGTGATGATACAGATAGAACTGCCGTTATGGACATGTTCGTCCGAAGCCTGTAAGACGGCAATGCCTTTCCCTAAGGGCAATACATAATTGCGGTCGGGCTCTACCATTTTGGCTTCATCTGTACCCGGCACTTTGCTCCAATACAAACCCTTATGCTCCAGCATGATGACCGGATTGGGATCCAGAAAAGCGGCTTTCATTAACCCTTTCAGGTCGGCTGCATTGCTGGGATAGGCTATTTTAATTCCTTTAATGGTTGCCAGTGTGCTTTCAACGCTGCCGCTATGGTAGGGCCCACCACCACCATACGCACCGATGGGTACACGGACGATGCAGGACACGGGGAACTTGCCGCAACTCAGGTAACAAGACTTGCTGATCTCCGTAACGAGTTGATTGATTCCCGGATAGATATAATCTGCAAACTGAACCTCTACAATAGGCTTTAACCCTACAGCACTCATGCCCACCGTAGAGCCAATGATGTAGGCTTCCTGAATGGCAGTATTGAAAACACGATCGTCGCCAAATTTGTCGGCAAGCGTTGCCGCTTCACGAAACACGCCGCCCAGCCGGCGTCCTACGTCCTGTCCATAAAACAGGGCTTCCGGATAGTCCTGCAATATTTCTTCAACAGCATGGAGCGCCGCATCTACCATCACTACTTTTTCTTTTCCTTCTGGTTGCCGGACTCCCTTTTCAACGGTTGCAGGGGTAGGCGCAAATATGTGATCGGATACGGTAGCCGGTTCCGGGTCAGCCGCGTTCACCGCTTCTTCAAACTCGCGCTGTACGAAAAGACGTTCTTCATTTTCTATTTCCTCGAGCAACTCTTCTTTAACGCCGCGTTGCAGCAGAAGCTTTTTCAGTTTTGGCCCCGGATCGTTTTGCGCATGCCGCTCAAGATCTTCGGCTGTACGATACCATTCTTTTCGAACACCCGAAGTATGGTGTCCCAACAACGGAACTTTTGCATGAACAAGAATGGGCTTCCGCTCGCGGCGCACCCAGTCTATGGTATATTCCATTGTTTTGTAACTATCAACAAAATCGCTGCCGTTCACTCTTACACGCTCCAGTCCTTTGAAACCGGCAGCATAGTCATAAGCATCATTGGTGCGTGCTTCGTCGCTGCTTACAGAGATGCCCCAGTCGTTGTCCTGAACGAGGTAGATAACAGGGAGCTGATGAAGTGCCGCGAAAGAGAACGCTTCACTCACTTCTCCTTCCGTCACACTACCATCGCCCAGCGAACAGATCACTACGGGCGGAACTTCGTAGTCTTTTAATTTTCTTTTCTCAATGTATTGTACGCCCTGAGCCAGCCCTGTAGTAGGAATAGTTTGCATGCCGGTAGCGCTACTTTGATGGATGATAGTGGGATAGCCCTCACGGCGGATGTTGGGATGGTTGTAGTATTCTCTTCCACCTGTAAAAGGATCATCCGCTTTTGCAAGCAACTGCAACATCATTTCGTAAGGTCGGAAACCCATGCCAAGCATCAGGCTTTCGTCGCGGTAATAAGGACTTACATAGTCGCAGGATTGAAGCAAAAAACCAGTAGCCAGTTGTATGGCTTCATGTCCGCGGGAAGTGCTATGAACGTATTTGCAGATCTGTCTGTTTGCATCGTATATATCAGCCATCGCCCTTGTAGTCATCATTAACCGGTAGGCTTTGAGCAGCGTCTCTTTAGAAAGCATGTCAGAATGTTGTTGCTCCTCCTTGCGGGAAGCGGGCGTAAAAGTACGCTGTAATTGGGAAAAGAAGGATGCCATTGAACGTGATCTAAATATACAGTGTGTTAGAGGCTGGCAAATATCCAAACATGAGCTGACTATTCGCTCAAAAAATTTGAGACTCTGTCCTGACCGTTGCATCTAATGGTCATTCAGACTTTACCTCTCCGTCTGTGCAAGTAATTTTCCGCTGCGTATCCACAAGTCAGAACTTGCGCTTACCATCCTGAGGTCTTCACTAAAGTCAGTAGCTACCTCCGTTTATTTTTTGATAGGTTTTGCGCGAGGTACTTCGAATTCTGTTCGGATGGCACGAGACTATTGACTGTACTTCAATTCTCCGGAAAATAACTCAAATAGATTTCCTTTAGAATACAGAACCGCTATTTTTGTTTCACCAAAAATCATTTATGCAATCTTTTGATTTTAAGAAACTGCTGCCACACCTTTATGTGGTACTGGGTTTTTTACTGCTGTCCGTCATCTTCTGTTTTCCGGCTTTTCAGGGAAAGGTACTCACCGCAGGCGATAACATTAGCTGGCAGGCTATGTACCACCAGGTGGAGGCCTATCACGACTCTACAGGTGTCAATCCTTTGTGGACGAATGCAATGTTTGGGGGAATGCCTACTTTTACCATCGGTATCCCGGAGTCAAATAATTACATCGGCTGGATACAGGTTTTCGTCACCAAGGTGCTGGCAAAGCCGGTTTATTTCTTTTTCCTGGCCATGGTGTGCTTCTATGCGCTGATGACTGTGATGCGGGTCAACAGGTGGATCGGTGCCATCGGAGCTTTAGCCTATGCCTTCATTTATAATCCGGTGCTCATCGGCGCCGGTCACGAAACCAAGGTGCTCGCTATTGCTTATCTCCCTGCTGTGTTGGCAGGACTTATACTTATCTATCGCGGCAAGTGGGTAGGGGGAGCCGCTTTGCAAGGGGTTGCTTTGTCGCTGATGGTGGGCACCAATCACTTTCAGGTGATGTATTATGCTGCATTTATGATTGCCTTTTATGTGCTCGGCAAACTGATCATCACACTAAAGCGAAAAGAAAAAGTTGGAAAATTTTTCGCCTCTTCTGCTATTGCCGCTCTTACGGCAGCCTTAGCGGTAGGCCCGTCCATGAGCTATATACTGGCTACCAAAGAATATGCTAAAGTAACCATGCGCGGCGGGGAGAGCGAGCTGACGATCAACCACGACCCGAATAAAAAAGCAGGCGGACTTGATAAAGATTACGCCTTTCAGTGGAGCAGTGGTGTAGGGGAATCCCTGTCGCTGATGATCCCTTACTTCTTTGGTGGCTCTTCCGGAGAGCCTGCAGAAAAAGCACCGGAGACGGAAAGTGCTACGGGGGGGCAGTATCCTCAGCTCCCGCTGTACTGGGGCGATCAAAATCTGGGAGTTGCAGGTCCACAGTATTTCGGGGCGGTGATCTGCTTCCTGTTCGTGCTGGGCATCTTTGTTGTGCGCAGTCCGCATAAATGGTGGATCGTAGCGATGTGCGCACTGGCTATTATGATGTCCTGGGGCGATCATTTTAAAGTGCTGAACTACTTCCTGTTCGACCATTTGCCGATGTACAATAAGTTTCGCGTACCGACCATCATTCTGTCCATTCCACAGTTGCTTTTCCCGCTGTTGGGTATGTGGGGGCTTAGTGAAATCATTAGCGGCAGAGTAGGGGGCGCAGAGCTCTGGAAAAAACTGAAGTATGCTGCGGGAATTACCGCGGGTCTTTGCCTGTTAGTAGGTTTGGCAGGTGGCATGTTCTTTAGTTATTCCAATCCCGTGATTGATGAACGTCTGCCGCAGTCTCTGGTCAACACACTTAAGAGCGACAGATCAAGCCTTGCAACCAAAAGCGCGCTAACCAGTGCTGTTTATATCTTACTCGCGGCAACGCTGATTTGGGCTTATTACAAAGACAAGCTGAAGGCGAATATGGTCATAGCTGGCATAGGCTTCCTCGTAGCGATAGACCTTATGTCTGTAGCCTCCAACTACCTTAATGAAGACAACTATCAGGATGCCATTGATGCGCAAAATGTGTTTCAGCCCCGCCCGGTTGATCAACAAATTCTCAGCGATCCCGATCCTTATTTCCGTGTACTGGATCTCTCAAAGAACGTTTATAATGATGCAACTCAGGCCTACTTCTATAAGTGTATCGGCGGATATTCCCCTGCCAAAATGGAGATTTATCAGGATTTGATAGATATGCAGCTCGGTGGAGTGCATACACAAGGTAAATTCAACGGTCAGGTGCTGAATATGCTGAATACGAAATACATCATATTCCAGCCCGGACAGCAGCAACAGGCCGTCTATCAGCCCAACCCCGATGCTATGGGCAATGCATGGTTTGTGAACAATGTACGTTGGGCCAGGACCGCAGATGAAGAAATGCAGATGATGAATGCTCCGGCGTTAGGAGATACTGCAACCGTAGCGGGGAGTTTCCAGCCCAGGGAAAGCGCTATTCTACGCACCACCTGGGAGGGTGCGTTGGCTGGCTATGCTGTAGGTAAAGACAGCTCGGCGACTATACGTTTGACAAAATACGGTCTCAATGATCTGAGCTACGAATCAAACAACAGCGTAAGTGGTATCGGCGTATTTTCTGAGATCTATTACCCTTATGGTTGGGAAGCGTTTATAGATGGTAAGCCGACAGAGATTTTGAGAGCGAACTATGTATTGCGCGCCCTGAAGATTCCTGCCGGAAAGCACAATATAGAGTTTCACTTCCGGCCACAAAGCATTGCCACCGGCAACACTATCGCAAAGTTCTCCAGCATCCTGCTTTTCGGACTCTTGCTGGCCGGGCTTTATTTCGCCTTTAAAGGAAAACAACAAACTACAGGTGACGAACCGCCGGTGGAAATGTAAATCATCGTAAAGGAAATTGGTGCAGGGAACGCTATATAAGTCGGTAGCCAAAAACGCTGCTTACATATTCTTCATCAAGTTGTTTCCTGCCCTTGCTGCGGTGGTGATTCTTGTGCTCTATTCCCGCTATCTGCCGCCGGAAGCCTATGGTCAATACCAACGGTTTTGGGTGGGTGTGTTGTTATTTGGCACTTTTGCATATGCCGGCCTGCCGGCAGTCATCATTACTTATACCCCCTCGGTGCTTCATGCCGCTATAAGACGCCTTAAAAAGCCGCTCATTTTTCTTCTGCCGCTTTGGATCGTTCTTTGGTCCCTTTTGTTTATCGGGTCGCAGCATCCTGCAGGAGTACAGCCCTGGGTAAGCGGCGCCCTGGTGGCCACGTATGCCATCTATATGATTGGCGAAGCTCTTTTAATGACCACAAGACGCATGAACGGTTTGCTTGCCGTAAATATACTCTATGGTGCATGGTTCATTGGGGTTCATTTCCATTATCTCCGCCGGTTCGATCTCGGAGCGCTGCTCTTCTGGATTGGCGTCGGTAGTGTGCTCAGGGTGTTGATCGTTATCATTTTGATCAATACACGCTTTCGTGCCTTGCCTTCAGATGTAATTGACGATGAACATTTCGGGAGGGCAAAAAGACTATGGTGGCATCTGGGGGTCTATGATCTTTTACAAACCTTATTTCGATACCTCGACAAATTTATTCTCGGGGCACTGCTGAGCGCAAAGATGTTTGCCGTTTATTTCAATGGATCACAACCTGCCGAAGTACCTTTTCTTCCTTACCTCATTGGCGCAGTGTCCGGCTCGGTAATGATACAAGCCGCTGCAGAAAAGCAATCCGATCAGGCCTTCCGGATGTTGAACAGTACGTCAAAGCTCCTGGCTGGCATCGTTTTTCCTTTGTTCTTTCTTTTGTTTTTTTACCGGAGCGAAATCTTTGATATTCTGCTAACCGCAAAATATGCTTCGTCGGTAAACGTGTTTGCCATAGCCTTATTAGTGTTGCCTTTACGCGCTTATAATTACACCACCCAACTACAATTGTTGCACCGGGGCGATCTCATCATCAAAGGAGCGCTGATAGATCTTGTGCTTGCACTTGCATTTATGTATCCGCTTTATCAGGTTTTGGGTGTTGCCGGGGTGGCATTTTCTTTTGTTGCCAGCACCTATCTTCAGGTGGGCTATTACGTTTGGCATACCACCAGGCTTCTCCAATTGCCGGTAGCCCGTCTGCTGCCTTTATGGAGTTGGCTCCAGGTATTTTTAATCACCGGTGTAACCATGTTTCTGACCCATCAGCTTTCGCAAAAGCTACTTTCGCCAGTTGCCGGTGTTGCTACCGGTTGCCTGGCGGCAGCGTTATTGATCCTGATATTTGCTTTGCGAAAACTCCGGCGTCGCAGGTTTACTTCTTTAGAGTGACCATAAGCCTGTAAGCTTTTTTGCCTGTGAGGATATTGACGAAATTGTCCAGCGCATTAAAAAGCGAAAGCGGAAGAAAGCGCAGCAGATATTGCAAATGAGTTTTCACCAGCACTTTGTTATTGAAGACTTTCATGCCTACCTCTCGTGCTTTACCCGGAAGAATTCGTTGCATTTTATCTTCTGTAAACGAATGCAAATGGGCATTGTGAGGTGTGAGCTGATTGCAATGAATGCAAAGTGATGTACGGATAAATTCGTTGTAAGGCGTGGTAACGATGAGCTTGCCACCGGGTTTCAGCACGGTAAACAGCGCGGAAAGAAAGCTCTTTGGGTCGGGTACATGTTCAATGATCTCAGAGGCAACAATGCAATCTATAGCGCCAGGCCGGAACGGAAGTTCAAAAACATCGGCAACCAAAGCGCTGTGTGAACCGCCGCTGACTTGCTTTAAGGCCCGTATCGGATTGACATCCGAAATGTCCATACTGATCAGCTTGCGCTCCTGCGGTACCAATGTTTTGGCGAGCCATGCGCCACCGCATCCTACATCCAATATCCACTCAGCATCATCAGGTATCTCTGCCAGAATATTTTCCCTCAGTCGGTGTATTTCTTCCCGTTCTATCTTGTTTTCCGATTCTTCAGTATAATCATAGGCTACTGCATCATTCTGATAATGTTCTTTGTACCGAAAGGTGGTACCGGCCCGCTCGTGCAGGGCAGAAGTGTTGAGATTACTATGGAGGGTGCTGGTGAGCAAAATGGGTACACCATCTTTTATCTCAAACCGATCACTGGTAGTGGTGTCAGTCATTACATGCTGAACTGCGTCAAAAAACAGGGGCGTCTTGTATATCGGGTGAACGAGTAATTCCAGAAAAGCTGCAGACATTGGCATGGCCGCAAAGATAAGTCTGATCGCAGCTAATAAAGGGCGTATTTCATATTTCTATGCAACGAACTAAGCTGAACCTGTAGCTTTAAGAAAAATTTCCGGTCCATTGAAAAAGCAAAGAGCATTGCTAAAAAATATTGAAAATACCGGCTTCACTGCATTGAGCAGCGCTGAAGGCAAACGAATTGCTAACAAAGACGGCACGCTCAATATCCTTAAGACCGGTCTTCCTTTTTGGGAGCGGCTCAGTCTGTATCATAGTCTGCTCCGTATGCCGCGATGGAAGTTTTTACTCAGCATCATTTTGTTTTATGGTACGCTGAATATTCTGTTTGCCCTGGCGTATGTATGTATAGGCGTTGAGCATCTCAACGGTATTGACGGAGACAATCTGCCCGGATTTTTACAAGCCTTTTTCTTTAGTTCACAGACCTTAACGACGGTAGGGTATGGGCATATCAGTCCTGATGGTTTACTAACCAATATGGTTGCATCCATCGAGTCCTTTACGGGTATTTTGTCCTTTGCCATGGTCACCGGTATGCTTTACGGCCGCTTTACCCGCCCTAAGGCCTATCTTATTTTTAGCGACAATGCACTGGTGGCACCCCACAAGGGAGGCACGGCCCTCATGTTACGTACGGCTAGTTACAAAAACAATCATCTCACGGATGTTGAAGCACAGCTCACTGCAGCCTTTCATATAGAAGAGGAAGGCAACACACTCACACGTTTTTATCCGCTGAAGCTTGAGATTTCACGGGTCAATTCCCTGGCGCTAAGCTGGACCTTAGTGCATTTTATTGATGAAGAAAGCCCGCTTTATCAAATGGGCGCAGCAGACATACAACAGACTAATCTCGAGATTCTCGTATTCGTAAAAGGCTTCGACGATCATTTTTCGAACATCGTACAACAACGCACCTCCTACACGGCGGGGGATATTGTTTATGGCGCAAAGTTCAGACCCATGTTTCGCAAGTCTGATGACGGATCCGGCACATTGCTGGAGCTGGACAAGATCAACTGGCACGAAGCAGTGGGCCTAACGGAGCCTTCAACTTCTGCTATTAATGCTTAGTTTTGAATCATGCTTTCTACTTCTGCATTGAGCCCGCTTACACAGCAATTCTTAGAGAAAGAGGAGCGCTATGGCGCACACAATTATCATCCGCTTCCGGTGGTGTTGAACCGGGGTAAGGGTGTGTTTGTCTGGGATGTTGACGGTAAACGTTATTACGATTTTCTGTCGGCCTATTCGGCGGTCAATCAGGGTCACTGCCATCCCGTTATCACGGAGGCGCTGATCGAACAGGCGCAAAAGCTTACCCTTACCTCAAGAGCTTTTCATTCTGATCTGCTTGGAGAATTTGCTGCCTTTATCACGGCTTTTTTTGGTTATGATAAAGTATTGCCCATGAACAGTGGAGTAGAGGCAGTAGAAACCGCACTAAAGTTAGCCCGGAAATGGGCGTATGAGGTGAAAGGCATTACCGAAAACAAAGCAAAAATTCTGGTTTGTTCCGAAAACTTCCATGGCCGTACGTTAAACGTCATTTCCTTTTCTACCGACCCTTCCTCCAGGGCAAATTTCGGTCCGTATATGCCGGGCTACGAAGTCGTAGAATATAATAACATCAATTCTCTGCAGCAGGCCCTTCAGGACGACAATGTGGCCGCTCTGCTTATCGAGCCCATCCAGGGGGAAGCAGGCGTGGTAGTACCGGATGAGGGCTACCTCAGCAAGGCTTCAGCGCTCTGTCGTGAGGCGCAGGTATTGTTTATCGCTGATGAAATACAGACAGGATTGGCGCGTACGGGTAAGATGCTGGCCTGCGATGATGAAGATGTTCGTCCGGATATACTCATTTTGGGAAAAGCGCTTTCCGGCGGCACTCTGCCGGTATCCGCTGTGCTCGCCGATGATGAAATCATGCTGACCATCAAGCCGGGAGAACATGGCTCAACCTATGGGGGCAATCCGCTGGCCTGCAAGGTGGCAATCGCTGCGCTTAATGTCTTGCGCGACGAAAAACTTGCCGACAACGCCGCTACCCAGGGCCGTTACCTGCGGGAGCAACTTGTGGACCTGCAACACCCAAACATTTCGGAAGTAAGAGGCAAAGGGCTGCTCAACGCCATTGTCATTGGGCATCCTAATAAAGATGCCGCCTGGGACCTCTGTCTGGAGCTTAAAGAAAACGGGCTGCTCGCCAAACCCACCCATGGCGACAAGATCCGCTTTGCGCCCCCGTTGGTGATCACGCGCAGCCAGGTTGATGAATGTGTGGATATTATTCGTAGAAGCCTGCAATCTTTGTCCTGATGCATCACCACAAGGAAGAGCACTTCAGAAGTTCTGACCTCATTACCGATATAGTCATAGGCATGTCCGACGGACTTACTGTTCCGTTTGCACTGGCCGCTGGCTTGAGTGGTGCTGTGGATAGCACTTCCATTATTGTCACCGCCGGACTAGCAGAAGTAGCTGCCGGGTCGATTGCTATGGGACTGGGCGGTTATCTCGCCGGTAAAACGGAAATTGACCATTATAATTCAGAACTGAAAAGGGAGCATGACGAAGTGGAGCGTGTACCCGAAATAGAGAAACAGGAAGTGCGGGAGGTTTTTGCAGAAATGGGATTAAGCACAGAAACCCAATATGCCATAGCCGAAGAAATGGCCAGAGATAAAGAAAAATGGGTGGCTTTCATGATGAAATATGAGCTGGGCCTGGATGAGCCTAATCCCCGGCGAGCCAGAAACAGCGCATTCAATATTGGCATTTCCTATATCCTTGGAGGTCTTGTGCCCCTGTCGCCTTATTTTTTCAGCGATGATCCCGCAGAGGGTTTACGATGGTCGGTGGTGATAACGGTCGTCTGTTTGTATATATTCGGATATTTTAAGGCGAGTGTCACCGGTCAAAATCCGTGGAAAGGCGCTCTACGGGTCACGCTCATCGGGTCGGCGGCTGCGGCTGTGGCTTACCTTATAGCCGGTCTTTTCAGTTAGCCTACATCAGGTCCAATTTCTCCAGACTGCCGGATGGATATTCTATTTTTTCGAGGTACAGCCCAAACCCCGGCACGCTGAAATCTGCCCGGGTGCAATCATTGGCGTCGAAAATCTCTTCAAAGGCAGGAAGAGAAAGTTTGCCCCGGCCCACCTGAAGTTGTGTGCCCACCAGGCCGCGTACCATGCCTCTCAAAAATCTGTTGGCTACTACTACAAAATGCAGTTGATCCTCCACCTGTTCCCACCGAGCGGCGCTCACCTGGCAAGTAAAAGTTTTCGATTGAGTCTTCCGCTTCGAAAAGCTTTCGAAATGCGTTCTTTTCAGAATGATTTCGGCTGACTGTTGGAGCAATTCCCGTTCAATTTTAAAAGGAAAGTATAAGGCACGCTGGTGATAAAATGGATTTTTCCGGCTGTATATCCGATATCGGTAGGCTCGGCTCATGGCGTCGAATCGCGCATTAATGGGTTCACCTACACAGCGGTAGATATGGGTAACGGTAACTGAAGGGGGGAGAATGGAATTTAATTTGTAATGAAGATGATTATTCAAAACAGGTTCATAATCAAAATGATAATAGTTGCAAAGTGCATGGACGCCTTCGTCTGTCCGGCTGGCGCCAAAAGTCTCGATGGGTTCACGCAACAAGGTGCTCAACGCCTGGTTGAGGGAAAGCTGTACGGTAGGCAGGTTGCCCTGAAGCTGGGAGCCATGAAAAGCCGTACCCTGATACATGACTTCTAAAAAATACCTTTGCTTCATGTTGCCGCAAAGCTATCATCATTTGTCGAACCTGCGACTATGCGTGGATTGATATCGGCAGATCGATTCGGATTGGCTATGGAGATGACCGTGCGGTGGAGAGTGCTATAATCTTGCATTGTGTTGCCGAAGGCTTGAATAGGCGCGAAGCTAAGTTTTGCGCGTGAGTCGCTAAGCTATTTAACGATACGGCAATTAGAGACCTTGTGAGGGGGGCTGTTGACTTCTTGATGCAGAAAACAAAAACGGCTGGAAGACGCTTACTTACCGCACGCTCCGCAAGTTTGACCGCCTTTACATCATCGACGTATTTTACAGTTAGTACAAGCAGTGCAATTCTTTGATCCTTTGCAGCGTTTACCTCCGGTAAATGCGTACCGGCTTAAGCCTAGGATAGAAAGGGCAGACAAAATGAGGAGTTTCTTTCTCATGCTATCCATCGCGTTAAAATAGTGTTTTTCAATAGCAATATTGCACAGCAAATTTTACACGCTTGTAAAATTGGTACAGTTTTTCATACATTTGAGTGTGCTTATTAGTCTTGCTACATACAATGAGTTGATATTTCAACAATCTAATAGAGTTGAAAAAAGCACTAAAAAGATTAATTTCTTTTCGAACTTCGATTTGCATTATTATCTGGTAAAGTTTGCGGTGAATCAAGTTCTAAATCAGAAGGAAGACTTTTTTTCAAGACTTTATCAAATCAAGGGGTTATACGCCTCCATTTCCGAGAACAAAGATGCTTTACGAGGCACTGATTTAAGCCGAGCAATTACAAGCACAAATAATATCATAGAGAAGATAAGTTATTTACAGTCTGCTATAGACAGCATTTTAAAAAGAGGGTACGAGTATCGTACTGACGAATTGGAACTAGTGAAACAAATCTCGGTAGACACTTCCAATATTCTTTATGATTGCGCCAGGTTGCTTAGAAGGCTTACTACTAAATATGGCATTGACGAACAATCACCAGAAGCTACATTAGCGATTTCAATATCCGGCGACACTTATAGTCGAAAATATGCCCATTAGCCAAAGAGATG
This sequence comes from Flavipsychrobacter sp., assembly GCA_017849575.1. Taxonomy (GTDB): domain Bacteria; phylum Bacteroidota; class Bacteroidia; order Chitinophagales; family Chitinophagaceae; genus JAFIGV01. The sequence continues at coordinate 115,320 of JAFIGV010000014.1, forward strand.
TGATTATGTATTCACATCCGTTTCATGACCCCAATGAAGACCATCCTTTCATTGTTCTGTCATCTAGCATTGCTAACGACAAGGAAAATACGTTTGTTGGCGTGATGATTACCACGTCAGATCACTACAAAGACGAATTTTCATTTCCTGTAAGTAGCGCAATGTTTGAAAAGCCACTTAGGAAGGAACCTTGTCATGTAAGAATGCACTTAATTACAACTGGATTAGACGAGTGTAAAGGAGCGACGGTCAATAGGATGAAAAAGCAATATTTTGACCAACTTATGAGGAGTATCGATTGCCAGTACTGAAATTCCTGAAAGAATAAATGCCGAATTGATATACCAATCCGTCTTGTCAATTTGTTCCTTGCCAAGTTGTTGTACTAGTGAATTTCAAACACGCCAGCTTTTAGTACAGTTTACCAATCACCACAATGCCTAATAGCCTTGGCTGCCCTGAACCTCCCCCGTGCGGTGGCGAGTTCTATAATTTACATTATGTTAAGTAAAAGCAGGTCGAAGTCGTTAGTACCTGATTCAACTGAAGAAAACATCCGTGTGTTCCCCACTTTCGGTCAAAACAAGCGTCCGATCCGCTTTTTTAAAAACCAATCGAATATCAGTAAAACCCGGGATGATTTCTCTTCACAAATTGTTCTACATACTTGCGACAGGTGTTCCATATCTCTGTCTTCAGATCGTCGCTAATAGATTTATATCCGCCAATAAACTGCTCGGCCTGCTCGTTAAGTTGCCTCCCCAAATCGTCAAGGTGATTGTAGTACACATGGTCGGTTCCGGATTCGGAACGTACGGCTTTGCGGACAAATACTTCTGCAGAATGTTCATCAACCAGCCGCTTGGCAATACAGCGAAAACGCTCCAGCATGTTTTGATTCCCCCTCATGGCACAGAACTTTAGAAAGTGTGGAAATATTTATGGCCCGATTATTTCCAAAAAAATCCTGCCGGGAACTGCAGCTTCTTGCAGCATTTGAATCTGAAATAAAAAACGCCCCCGATATCAGGAGCGCTCTTAATGTTTCTTGTATTGATCTCAAGCTACTACCTCACCATATAGCTCATTCTTTACTGTTTTCACTCTTTCGTCTTTCAGATAGTCATCAAAGCTCATTTCCCGATCTATCAGTCCGCCGGGCGTCAGTTCCAACACGCGGTCAGCCACAGTTTGGGCAAGTTCGTGGTCACGGGTAGTAAACAACATGGTCCCCTTAAAGTCCTTCAACCCATTATTAAGTGCGGTAATGCTTTCCAGGTCGAGGTGGTTTGTCGGCTCATCAAGCATCAGCACATTGCCTTTCAACATCATCATTCTGCTGATCATACATCTCATTTTCTCTCCCCCACTCAATACCGTACATTTTTTTAATGTTTCCTCTCCCGAGAAGAGCATTCTGCCTAAAAAGCCACGTATAAACGTCTCGTCCTTCTCTTCTGAATATTGCCGGAGCCAGTCAATCAGATTCTCGTCCTTACCGTCGAAATACTCAGTATTGTCGGCCGGCAGATAGGTTGGCGTAATCGTTACACCCCACCTGAAACTGCCCTCGTACGCCTGATCTTCTCCTGCAAGAATTTTATAAAAAGCGGTGGTTGCCAGAGAGTTGTTAGATACTACCGCAATCTTTTGACCACGCTTGATATCAAATGAAATCTGCTTAAACAGCGGCACTCCATGCAGGCTTTTACCCAGGTCTTTTACCTCCAGGATCTGATCGCCGGCTTCACGCACCTGATTGTTGAATAATATCGCCGGATACTTTCGGTTCGAGGGGCGCATTTCATCCAGCTTAATTTTATCCAGGGCCTTCTTACGACTGGTGGCCTGTTTCGACTTGGATGCATTGGCCGAAAACCGGGCGATAAATTCTTTCAGCTCCGCTATTTTGTCTTCTGCCTTTCTGTTTTGCTCGGTACGTTGTTTCAGGAGCAACTGGCTCGATTCGTACCAGAAGCTGTAGTTTCCGGTAAAAATGGTAATCTTTCCGAAGTCTATATCAGCGACATGGGTGCACACCGCATCCAGAAAGTGACGATCGTGCGACACAACCAACACGATCTTGTCGTAGTCGGCCAGAAAATCCTCCAACCAGGATATAGTTTGCATATCGAGGTCGTTGGTCGGTTCATCGAGCAGCAATATATCCGGATGACCGAAAAGAGCCTGCGCCAGGAGCACACGGACTTTCTGATTACCGTCCAGCTCCTTTAGCTGCTTATAATGCAAATCTTCTTTGATGCCAAGGTTACTCAGCAAAGTGGCGGCATCACTTTCCGCATTCCAACCGTCCATTTCTGCGAAGGTGGCCTCCAGTTCGCCGGCCTTCAAACCGTCTTCTTCCGTAAAATCCTCTTTGGCATAGATGTCATCTTTTGCCTTCATTACCTCAAAAAGCCGGGAGTTACCACGGATAACGGTCTCCAAAACCGGAATTTCATCAAATTCATAGTGATTCTGCTTCAACACGCTCATGCGCATGTCCTTAGGAATTTCCACTCTGCCGGTTGTGGGATCAATTTCTCCGGAAATGATCTTGAGAAAGGTCGATTTTCCGGCGCCGTTCGCCCCGATAATTCCATAGCAATTGCCTTCGGTAAACCGTATGTTTACATCTTCAAATAATATCCTTTTGCCGTACCGAAGCGATAAATTATTAACTGATAGCATAAATATTTCTGTGATCTGATGCCGCAGCGCACACCTGCCGGCAAATATATATTGATAAAAGAGCGGCAAAGGTAAGCCAAATAATATTGCACCCTGCCCGTTTATGTTTGAAAAATGTTATGGTTTCCCAAAAAGACCATTTAATCATGAAAATTCTCAACGGTGTACTTCCTTTGGCGCTACTTCCGCTTGCCGGTTGCCATACTTGTTCCTGCGGACCTTCTGCAGCAATGCCCAGGGATACAATCTTGCTGAAAAGCGCAGAATCGCTGAAAGGGAAGCTGCGCGCCACCAACCATGCCCGTATTTCTTATTATTTTGATCATTATGTAAAAATGGATGGACAGGATTATCTTGCAATTATTATCTGCGGGACGCATCTTTGTGAACAAGCTTTGCTGCATGTGTCGGAACCTGAGCAATACCCAATACGTGCACTCAAACATGGTGGTGGCTGGCGCGGTGCGGAACTTCGCAATCTGCGTTATCAGTGGGATGCCGCTTCATGCAGATTTGAATTTATTTCTGTGGAGAAAATAATAGACTGAGCTATTCATGATACGCGTTATTACCCGGGGCGATATTGAACCCTTTCATTTTCTGATCAACAAAAACAGGCAGCGCATTAATACCTATTTCCCTATGACGGTTTTTCATACCAATGCGATGAATAATACCCGGCATTTTGTTGAAGATAAGATCCGAGAAGCACGCAATCAGGAGTTTTTGCTGATGATGATTCACGATGAAAGGGGCATCCTGATCGGGATGGCTCAGATCAAAAACTTTGACCGATTTGTGAAGAAATGCGAGGTGAGCTACTTTATTGATCGGGAATTTGAAGGCAAGGGCTGGGCAACAAAGGCCATCCGCGAGGTGATCAACTACGTATTTTCAAAAATGGACATGCAAAAAATATACTGCCGCATTGATCCTGATAATAAAGCAAGCATCCGCGTTGCTGAGAAATGTGGGTTTCAGCTCGAAGGCAGACTCCGTAAAGAATTCCGGACCGGAGAAGGGGATATCATCGACATTCTCTACTATGGAATCTTCAAAGAACGATATAGTCTATGACGTTATTTGATTGATTTTATGAAGGTTATAATAGGTTTCATTAAGCTTTGATGAAGGGGTAGATTTGGGTCGTTATAACTGCTTACCTGTGCCTGCTTATCGCGACTGGGGAAGAACTTCAGGATGTGATTCATACTGTCTATGATCTTTAATTCGGCAGCCGGATAGGCAGATTTCAGCGCTTCGGCATCTTTTACGGCTACCTGTATATCTGTACTGCCCTGAAGGATCAACACGGGTATTGACAGTTTTTTGATCTCTGCCGAGGGATCATATTTCATCCAACTCATGAGAAAAGGTTGCACTGCAGGATTGAACAAGGCGTACAGGACCGTGGGAACACCGGAGAGTGTGTCGCCCCCCTGCAGCGTATCAAGACGGGGATATACCAGATCTTTGATTTGCTGTGGTTGTTCGTTAAGTTGCTCTTTTATAATATCATGGATTGGCCTACCTGCACCGGCAATGGAGATAAAACCATCTACTTTGATACGGGTTGCGGTAAGCAGGGCTACCAGGGAGCCTTCACTATGACCTGCTACTATATATTTTGAAAATAACTTTTCTTTCTTTAGCCATTCCATCCAGCCTTCTGCATCCTGAACAAAGGTTTCGAAGGTTAGGGTCCGGGCGTCCAGATTTTCGATCTTGCTGGCGCCTACCCCGCGTTTGTCGTATCGAAGGGACGCAACACCTTCTTTTTCCAGCGAGTCTGCCAGCATCTGGAGGCTGTTGTTTTGCATTTTCTGTTGGTTCCCATTTCCATCCGTCGGTCCGGAGCCTGAAATGATTAGTACCACGGGTGGGTGCTTTTGTCCATCGGGTATGCGGAGGCTTCCATGAAGGCTACCGCTTGCTGTCTCCAGCACCACTTCTTTTTCCGCTGAAAAGCAAACGGTTGGAGCAAAAATAAAGGAGAGTACGGCAAAAAATCTAAATATGTGCATGGAGTCTGCTGGTGTTTAGAATGCTGAAATGAATGGGCATGACAAGCTACGAAAAAAGCCGCTTCCAGAAGAAACGGCTTTTAACTATATGCAGAAAAGCATCTATTTATTTTGTCATCGTTTTCTTTGCCTCGATGCTCAGTGTAGCGTGAGGTACGGCGCGAAGTCGTGCTTTGTCAATAAGCTTACCGGTAACGCGGCAAATACCATAAGTTTTGTTTTCAATCCGCATCAAAGCTTTTTCGAGGTGGTTGATAAACTGAATCTGACGGCTGGCAAGTTGCGCAAGCTGCTCGCGTTCCATAGCTCCGCTTCCATCTTCCATGTTCATGTAGCGGTTTTCGGTGTCTTCGGTTCCCGCCTCATCCTTGTGGGTAATGAGTCCCTGCAGGTATGCAAGCTCTTTCTTGGCGGCATCCATGCGGCTGTTGATCAAATCTTTGAACTCATTGAGTTCTTCATCACTATATCTGTACACTGGTCCTTGGTTTTCTGTTGGTTGGTCTAAAATTGAACGTGTAAAATCTGGTTGGTAGTTAATCATGGTTTTCGATTCATCTGCCTGTTTCGACTTGTTTTCGAGGCGGCGATGGGCGATGATCACGTTTTGCTTTTTCTCTTCGCGGATGGCGCTGCGCGTAATGGCGGGGCGTGCTGCCGGGCTCGGCACTGCTGCCGGCGCCGGTTTGGCATTTGCCTTTGTAGTAGGTGCCACAATCACTTTATGCGCTTTTGTACCCTTTTTGCCAGACTTACCTTCTGCCCTGGCAGCGGGCTTAGCGGTTGCAACCGCAGGTTTTGTCGCTGCCGGTGCTGGCTTTGCCACAGCCTTTTTAGCTGCAGGTACTGGTGCCGGAGGCGTTTTCTTAGCGGGCGCTGCCACTTTTTTAGCGGGCGCCGATGGTTTTACCGCGGTTTTCTTACTTACTACCGACTTTGCCGGAGCTGCTGCCTTCTTAGCTGGAGCAGCTTTTTTGGCAGGAGCCGGTTTCGCTGAAACGGTCTTACTTGTCTTTTTATTCACAGTCTTACTAGTTTTTGCCTGAACTTTTTTCAGCACAGCCACCTTTTTTGCCACCGTTTTCACGGGCTTAGCCTTTGCCACTTTGACAACTTTCTTTGCTGGCGCAGCCTTTTTTGCCGGCTTCACACTCGCTTTTTTAACGGGTGCAGCCTTCTTTGCTGGTTTTGCTGCCGCTTTTATATTGCCTTTTTTTGCTACGGGCTTCGCTGCAGCAGCTTTCTTAGCCGGAGCAGCCTTTTTCGCTGCAGTCGAAGCCTTTGTGCTTTTTGTAGCTTTTACAGCCGGTTTCTTTTTGGTGGCCATGGCTTTATGCTTTTTTAGAAATTAATACTTTAAGCTTTGCCTCATTAACCTCTATTTCTTGTCCATTCTGTATGCTCGGCACTATCAGGATGTTATCTGCTAAAATTTCGGCACAAATATAATCGCTGAAATTAATAATCGCAGTTTTTAATGGTTCGTACTCTTCTATCTCAACCGCTATCCGGTCCGTCAGTTCCAACCCACTTTCCTTACGTATCTTCTGGATACGGTTTACCAGCTCCCGCGCATTCCCTTCGTCCTGTAGTTCAGGAGTTAGCGTAATGTCGAGCGCAACGGTCAAATTGTCTTTATTGGCCACCGACCAGCCGGGTATGTCTTCTGCAATGATCTCTACATCTGCAGCTCCAATCGCAATTTGCTCACCCTCAATAATGAGAATATACTCACCCTCTCGTTCCAGTGTGGCTATTTCATTTTGGTTTAGGGTTGAAATGGCGGCAGCTACAGTCTTCATTTTTGCACCCATCCGCGCACCCAGTGCTTTGAAGTTGGGCTTTACTTTCTTCTTTATAAAGCCTTCCGTATCAATAAGGTATTCAAATGCTTTTACATTCACCTCGTTCCGGATCAATTCTTCCACAGCCTTTATCTGCTGCTCCATATGTTTGTCGAGCACGGGGATCAGAATTTTCTGCAGCGGCTGACGCACTTTGATATTCACCTTCTTACGAATCGAGAGCACCAGAGAGGAAATATCCTGAGCCAGGTGCATTCTTTCTTCCAGTTCGCTGTCAATCACACCGCTGTCCACCACCGGGAAATCGCAAAGGTGTACCGAAGGGCATTCAATTCGCTTAGTGGCAGAGTTCAGATTTCGGAACAACCAGTCGGCAAAGAAGGGAGCAATCGGTGCCATGAGTCTTGCCAAAGTTTCGAGGCATTCATACAGGGTTTGGTAGGCGCATATTTTATCATGCTCGTACTCCCCTTTCCAAAACCGGCGACGGCAAAGGCGCACATACCAGTTGCTCAGTTGCTCATCCAGAAAATACTCCATGGCTCTGCCCGCTTGTGTGGGCTCATAGTCGTCCATGTAGGCGATCACATCGCGCGTGAGGCTATTGAGAGAAGAAAGTATCCACTGATCTATTTCCGGACGTTGATGAATGGGTATATAACGCTCTTTGAAGGCAAAACCATCTACATTGGCGTAAAGTGCAAAAAACTGATAGGTATTGTATAGTGTGCCGAAAAATTTCCGCTGCACCTCTTTAATACCCTCAATATCAAACTTCAGGCTATCCCATGGCGAGGCGTTGGTAATAAGGTACCAGCGGGTAGCATCGGCGCCGTAGGTCTCAATGGTAGCAAAAGGATCTACTACGTTCCCCAGACGCTTGCTCATTTTATTGCCGTTCTTATCCAGCACCAGTCCGTTGGATACCACCGTCTTGTAAGCAACACTGTCAAACAGCATCACACCGAGTGCATGCAGGGTATAAAACCAGCCACGGGTCTGATCTACGCCTTCTGCAATAAAGTCGGCAGGGAAGTTATTTTTCAATTGGGTTTTGGGCATTGCATCGAAAGGGTAATGCAATTGTGCATAAGGCATAGCTCCGGAGTCGAACCAAACATCAACGAGATCGGGCTCCCGATACATGGCAACTCCGCGACTGTCGGTAAGGATGATCTGATCTACATAAGGCTTGTGCAGATCCAGCTTTCCTTCCAATCTTTTATACTTATCTACATGAGTGATGCCCAGCTTGTTGGTAATATGGGTTATCTTATTCAGGTGTGCCAGGTCGCCCTCCCACTCGTCTATGGCTTCGAGCAACTGGTTCATACCCAGCTTTTTGTTGGCTTTCTTTACTTCGGTTATCAGCTCGTCCACACTGCCAATACACTTTGTTTCTTTGCCATCCTCACTCACCCAAACAGGCAGGGGTGTTCCCCAAAACCGCGAACGGCTCAGGTTCCAGTCCACCATATTTTCCAGCCAGTTACCGAAGCGTCCTTCGCCGGTAGCTTTTGGCTTCCAGTTGATGGTTTTGTTTAGCTCCACCATCTTGTCCTTCAATGCCGTGGTTTTTATAAACCATGCATCGAGCGGATAATAAATGATCGGCTTATCGGTGCGCCAGCAATGCGGATAGTTGTGCTCGTATTTCTCTACTTTGAAAGCTTTTCCTTCCAGCTTGAGCTTTACGGCTATATCTACATCTACATCTTTATAATCGGGATCGCTCTTGTAGTTTTTCACATAGCGTCCGGAAAACTCAGCCATATAATCGTTGAATTTTCCTTCCTTATCCACCATGGTCAGGATGCCGATATTGTGTTTTTTGCCCACTTTAAAGTCGTCGGCACCGAAGGCAGGAGCCGTATGAACGATACCGGTGCCATCTTCTGTGGTTACAAAATCGCCGGTAATCACCCGCCAGGGATCTCCTCCGGCTATTGTCCTTGTATTTCCTTCAAAGGCAAGTAATTGTTCATAGCGAATGCCTTCAAGCTCTTGTCCTTTTATAGAGGTGATCACCTTCCAGGGCAGCAACTTGGTGTCGGCAGAATAGCCATCGAAATCGGCGTTCTCACCCTCTGGCTTAAAGTATTTATTCAGCAAGGCACGCGCCAGCACTACATTTGCAGGCTGATGGGTATAGGGATTAAAAGTTTTTACGAGTACGTATTCAATACCGGCTCCAACGGTTAATCCGCAGTTGGAAGGCAGGGTCCATGGTGTAGTGGTCCAGGCAAGAAAATGCACATCCACCACCCTGTTCCATTCCTTTTCAGCGAGTTCTATCAGTTCAAGTGCGCGGGAGTTTACGCCAGTACCGTCGGCATTCAGCGATTGCAGCATCCTGAACATCGCCACGACCGTAGTATCTTTTACATCCTTATAGGTGCCGGGCTGATTGAGCTCATGCGAACTTAAACCCGTTCCCGCTGCAGGACTATAGGGCTGAATGGAAACACTTTTGTAAAGCAGTCCTTTATCAAAAAGTTGTTTCAGCGCCCACCAAAGGGTTTCAATATATTTATTGTCGAAGGTGATGTAAGGATCTTTGAGATCAACCCAATAGCCCATTTTGCGGGTCAGGTCGTCCCATTTATCCTTGTAGCGCATCACCGCTTCCCGACACTTCTTATTATAATCTTCAACGGAAATTTTGCTGCCGATATCTTCTTTGGTAATGCCCAGTTCCTTTTCCACTCCCAGTTCCACAGGCAAACCATGGGTATCCCAGCCAGCTTTGCGCTTTACCTGAAAGCCCTGCATGGTTTTGTAGCGACAAACCAAATCTTTTAAGGTGCGGGAAATAACATGGTGGATGCCGGGCATGCCGTTGGCGCTCGGCGGACCTTCATAAAATACGAAGGGCACACTACCCTCGCGCTGACTTACGCTTCTTTCAAATGTTTTCTCTTCCTCCCATTTCTGCAAATATTCCTGCTCTATGAAAGGTAAACTCAGTTGTTTGGATTCCAGATACTTAGCCGCCATGCTCTATTTTCAAAAGTCATTTGCCGGAAGCCCCCAAAATATTCATTCACAACCCTTTCCGGCAAGATCCACCTATTCCTAATCTAATTTAGGTGCGCAAAGGTAGTAAAATAACAGAGTTTATTTGTTAATTATCGTCATCCGTGCAGGCTGGGGAAAAGATGGGGAAAAGGCGGTTTCTGAATGAAAAAGCCCTGGCATTTCCACCCGGGCTTATTTCGATCTTCATTTCACTGTCTATGGTAGTTGCGCATAGCCATGCCGCAGTTTCCACAAAAAGTATTTCTCAAGCATCACCTTTCCAAAGTCATAAAATACATTCGGCAACATGATGGCAAAGGTTCGGGGTTTGAAGAGATGATTGGAAAAAATGATCACTTCCTTTTTGCCCGCATCCATAATACACAGTCCGGGTATTTCGCCCCATTTCTTCTCTACCATATCGGTTCTGCCTTTTATCGTCCTGATAACATTTTCTGCAACGATCTTTCCGGTTTCATCGCTTGGATAGCCGGTCTTTGGCACAGAAAAAGGAACGGCACCCTGTGTGAACGGCGCAGGCACGTTCACGGTAAGTCCGGCAGCCCACACACTGTCGTATTTTTTATGGCGATAAGAAGGGAGTACATCCAAGAATCCATTAGGCGCAGCTTCCAGCTCCGGTGAATTCGTGATCAGGTCAACACCTACAAACGGCGGCATCAGCATGGTGAAATTAGAAGGGAGCACTTCCCCATCGGTAAGCTCCACCTCGTGTTCGCGCACTTCTTTAATGCCTACCCCGGTTTTGTAGTGAATATGAAACATGTTCATAAAGCCTTTCAGCATGGATTCGCCCAGGGGCATACCGTCAATACCAAAGTGTCCGAGATAGGTTTCGGGGGTTACCCAGTAGAGATCTACTTTTTTGCGGATATGCTGATCGCGCAGCCATTTTTCGATGTTGAACAAAAACTCGTAGGCTGCACCCATGCATCCTGCCATTTGCGTAGCGCCAATAACGATAGGACCAGGGTTTTTCTTGAAGGCTTCAAGTTTTTCCCGCGCCTGCATGGCTTTGTCGGGCGTGCCTATGTAGCAGGCATGTTCGCGTACGCCCGGAGCAATGTCGTAATTCACTTTGGGTCCGGTGGCGATCACCAAATGGTCGTAAGAAAAATCGCCAGCCTGCGTATGCACCAGCTTTTTATCCGGATCAATTTTTTCCGCAACGGTCTGCACGAACTTTACTCCTCTTTTTTCGAGTACCGGACGGCGAGGAACGGTGATGTCCTTCAATTCGCGGCGCTTTGTGGGCACCCAGATGAGAGAAGGTATAAACAGGAAATTTTCATTACGGTCGATCAACGTCACTTCCACCTGTTCTTTCAGCTTTCTTTTTATTTGGATGGCTGCTGTAAATCCAGCAAAATTGCCTCCGATGACCACTACTTTCATACGAAAACTTTTTACAGTGAATGATGGTACAAAGTTCGACCGGATGGCGCTGCCGTTTGCATGTCGGCATCATAAGTATCACTGACAACTGTCATGCATCCTTGTTGCACAATCATTGTTCTGCAGTAATAGAGATGGTATCTGGAGCAACGACCATGACGACCGGGAGATAAACATGGCATGTTCTTTATTCGCCTTTAATGTTCCCGCGCAGAAAACGGGATCGTTAAAAAACATGAGGTCTGAACCGACACCCATTACAACAGAGGAAGAAAAAGAGAAAGCCCATGCGTTTTATCGCGAGGCATTGGAGCTACTGCATGAAAGTGGCGCCGACTTCATGCTGGGCGGAGCGTTCGCAATGTTCCATTACACGGGTATTTACCGCGATACTAAAGACCTTGATGTGTTCCTTAAGCCCTGCGACTACCCCAGGGTAATGAAGTTCTTTGCGGAACGTGGCTACGAAACGGTGCTCTATGATGTGCGCTGGCTGGCAAAAATTTACAAAGGAGCATTTTTCATTGACCTCATTTTTGATACGGTAAATAACATTTGCCTAGTGGACGACAGTTGGCTACAGCATGCACCGGTGGGTGAGTTTTGCGGCGTAGAGGTAAAATTTCTCCCTGCCGAAGAACTGATCTGGTGTAAGAGCTATGTATGGAATCGTGAGCGCTTTGATGGAGCCGACATCAACCATGTGCTGCTTCATCAGGGACGGCACCTTGACTGGAAACGACTGCTGCGGCGAATGGACCCGCACTGGCATTTACTACTGGCAGAGATTCTGCTTTTCCAATTTGTCTATCCCGCCGATTATCACGAAGCGATACCGAAATGGCTTTTTGATGAACTGATGAACCGTGCCCGGGAACAATATGAACTTCCGCCGCAGGTAGAAAAAGTATGCAGAGGACCTATAATTGACAATACCCAATACAGCGTGGACGTGCGGGAATGGAACTACAAATCTTCAACGATCAAAACTGTTTAGCATGAACGACCGCAAAGAAACCATACGTATAGCAGCCGTAGGCGACATACACGTAAGAGATACAGACCGCGGTAAATGGAGCCCCTGCTTCAAAGGTATTTCTGAGCGGTCAGATATATTGCTCCTCTGCGGCGACCTGACAGACACTGGCGATGAAGTGGAAGCAGAGGTGCTGGCGGAAGAACTGAAGACCTGTACGGTACCCATTGTGGCAGTGCTTGGCAACCACGACTATGAGAAAAACAGGCATAAACTCATACGGCAAACCATGGTAGCGGCCGGGGTGCATGTACTGGATGGAGAAGCGATCGTCATTAACGGTATTGGCTTTGCAGGGGTAAAAGGATTTGGAGGGGGCTTCGACAAGCATATGCTTTCTATGTTTGGCGAGGGCGCTATGAAAGCATTTGTACAAGAAGCTGTAGATGAAGCCTTGCACCTGGACCGGGCGCTGGCAAGGCTCGATCAGGAGCATGGAGATATCCCCAAGGTGGCTATGATGCACTATGCGCCAATAAAGGAGACCATCTACGGAGAGCCTGAAGTCATTTATCCCTTTTTAGGTTCCTCCCGATTGGCCGAACCCCTGAGCCGGCGAAATGTGGTTGTTGCCTTTCATGGTCATGCGCATGCAGGTGTGCTGGAAGGCACGACAAGCAATGGTGTAAAAGTATTTAATGTAGCACGGCCTATTTTGCAAAAAGCCGGGTTCGATTGCGGCTTCTATATTTATGAATTAGAGAGAGAACCTGCCGATGACAAGCGATAATATCTATCAGGCTAAGATTTATATCAAATCAATTGATTGCATTAAGCGATAACCCCTTAACTTTAACACAGAATTGATTCCCGCCATTTATTGTCCTGATCTTCCAACCGGACAACATTAAGATTAGATTGATTGCCAAAGGGGCATGCCGAAAACCCATTGAGAGTAGGCAGGGGTGAGCCGAAAACCTATTTAGAGTAGGCGGAAATATTGCACTATGAGAAAAATCTACGTGTCTTTTCTTCGATGCGTAGCCTGGATGATTGTACTGGGCTTCACATCTTATCGGTCGTCGGCAGTTGTTGTCACGATCAATGCTACAGGGACCACCGGCTCGTATAGAACCGGCTCAGTGAACAGCAGCGGAACCATCAATGATGGGAACATGACCTCTATCACGTCCTCTTCGTATCGGGGCTTTGCTTCCTTCGATTTGTCGTCGATACCCGTCGGGGCAGTTGTAAACTCAGTTTCTCTGACTTTTACAACTTATTCGTCAACCAGCAGTACCGCCAGCAATCCGATCTATGGTTTTACAGGCGATCCTTCTACTATGACAGGATCAACATTGTACACCAATGCAGGTAGTGGAAGCAATTTTAACAGCAGTTCATGGACAGCCAATGCCGCGAATACTAAGACGCTGAATGCAGCGGGAATTGCTTTTATTCAAAATAATGCAGGAAATGCTTTTGTTAATTTGGGCTTCGTAAGAGGTTCTACCAATACCTACAATATTTATGGGTATCCTGGTACAAGTACTCAGCAACCGGCACTGACGATCGATTACACGGCTCCTACTCCCTGTAATGGCCCTATTACACCTATTACAGCGGCGTCTTCCACTAGTGCAGCTTGTGTCGGAACGGCGTTCACAATCACGAGCAGCGGTGTTGCTGTGGGTACATCGGGTGTTGCTTATCAATGGCAGACCAGCGCACCTTCTGCTAATGCTTTTATTGACGTTGCAACTGGAGGCACTTCAGCTTCCCTGGCTATTAGCAGTCAAACTACTGCAACTGACTATAGGCTTCGCGTAATCTGTACCAACTCTAATGATACAACTTATAGCAACGTACTGGCTATTGGTCAAAATCCATTTTACAATTGCTATTGTACACCCGTGACTACATGTACCAATGAAGGTATTGAAAACGTTGACTTCAACTCAGGGGCGATCAATAACCCTTCTACGTTCTGTGCCAATTCAGGTTATAGTGACTACTCGGGTCTCGGTGCATCTGCAACCGTAACACAGGCGCAGGTAGTTCCTATTTCTGTAACCGCGCATATCAATTCCAATCCTGCGAGTGCAGGAGTTTGGATTGACTATGATCACAGCGGTACGTTTGATGCCAGTGAATACACGAGCCTCGGTTCTTCGACAGTTACTATCCCCAGTGGTGGTACCACCTATGTGTTTAGCGGCAATATTCAGATCAGCCCAACGGCTATGACGGGTATTACCAGAATGCGCGTGCGTTCTGCTAACCAAAATGGCATCACCAATACTTCTTCTTGTATCTCCTCATCTGCATTTGGAGAGTTTGAAGATTATCTGATCACAATCAATGCCGGCACTGCTTGTTCCGGAATACCTACTGCGGGTAGCATCACTACGGCACCTACATCGGTTTGTCCTTCCACCAACTTTACGCTTACGGCTTCAGGTTTTTCAAATGGAGTGACCGGACTTAATTATCTCTGGGAGGTGTACAATACGGGAACCACTACCTGGGATCCGGCACCGGGTACGAACAATACCTTTACCTACACGGGCAATATTACCGCTTCAACTGATTTCAGGTTTACGGCAACCTGTACCAATGGTAACGGTACTGCCTCCACTACGCCTGTTACGGTAGCCATAAGTCCCTTCAATCAGTGCTATTGCACACCAGCTACCACCAGCACGAGCTACTATATCAATAACTTTTCAACCACCAACGGACTCCAGAACATCAGCAAGCTTGCCTCAGGATATTCTACAGGTGGATATGCCAATTATTCTGGCACAGATACTGTTGCTCTTTTAGAAAATGGTTCATTTAACTTCTCTACAAACTTTGGTTCTTCGTCAACCTACACTTTTGGAATTAAGGTTTGGGTAGATTGGAACCATAATGGTATTCTTAATGATGCCGGTGAAGAGATGTACGTATCTTCTGGCTATGCAACATCTTTCAGTGGTACTATTACTGCGCCGGCTGGAGCAATGACTGGCTTTACCCGTATGCGCATCGGTGCCAACTACAATAGCAGCACAGGACCAACCACACCTTGTACCAATTTTGCAAACGGCGAATATGAAGATTACACGCTTAATCTGGTACAGCTTGTTCCATGCAATGGTACGCCGACGGCGGGTACCGCTACGGCTCCGGCCAATGTTTGTCCTAACGCCAGCTTTATGCTGCAGGCTTCAGGTTTCACCACCGGTTCCGGCCTTACTTATAGCTGGGAAGAGTCTCCGGCTGGAGCGGGTTCATGGACGCCCATTGGTACGGCCACAACAGCCAATTACACCGTAACGGCTGGTATCACCAGCGGGATGGACTACCGTTTTAAAGTAACCTGTGCCAACGGAGGTTCTTTCGATATCTCCAATATCGTTACCGTATCGCTCAATCCTTTCTACAATTGCTACTGCACACCAGCCAGCAACTGTACGAACGAGGGTATTGAGAACGTAACTTTCGACGTGATCAACAACAACTCTACCTTCTGCACTAATGCAACGGGCTACAGCGATTTCTCCTCACTTGGTGCTAATGCATCTGTTACGCAGGGACAAAACGTTACGATTTCTGTTACAGCGCATATCAATTCCAACCCGGCTTCTGCAGGCGTATGGATAGATTATGACCAAAGCGGAACTTTTGACACTTCAGAATATACACTGATTGGAAGTTCTACTGGCGTAACCACACCTGCAACGCAAGTGTACTCTACCAATTTCATTATTCCCGTAACTGCAATGACAGGTATTACCAGAATGCGTGTTCGCTCGGCTAACCAAAGCGGCATTGCAAAAACTTCTGCTTGTACCAACAGTGGTGTGTATGGAGAATATGAGGATTATCTGATTAATATCACGGCGGCCACCAACTGCTCAGGCATGCCCACGGCAGGTACCGTTAATGCTCCTGCTACAGTTTGTCCGAACATTCCGTTTTCGCTCAGTACAACCGGTACGACCAACGGTGCACTGGGTCTGAGCTATCAATGGCAGGTGTACAATACCTCTACCCTGACCTGGGATCCTGCTCCCGGCACGAACAATGGTACTACTTATGCAGTGCCTGCAGGTATTACGACGCCAACGGATTATCGTATGATGATCACCTGTGCGAATGGTGGTGGTTTTGACTTTACCAATACAGCTACTGTCGGCATTTCTCCGGTAGCGCAGTGCTACTGTACTCCGGGCGGCACCAACAGCAGCTATTATATCAATGACCTTTCTACTACCGGTGGCTCTATCAACATCAACAAAACGGGTACTGGCTTTCAGACCGGCGGCTATGGCGACTTTACCACTACGGATACGCTGCAACTGATGGCCAGCAATTCCTTTACGCTGAATGCTCAGTACGGAAGCGGAACCAACACCTTTGGAACGAAGATCTGGATTGACTTTGGTGCCGATGGCGATTTCTCGACCGCCGGCGATCTTGTTTACACTTCATCTTCTTATGCCAATACGTTCAGCACTACGATCAACATTCCGGCAACAGCTACACCGATCACAACAAGGATGAGAATTGGTATTTCTTACACACCATCCTCTGGTCCTGCAGGTCCATGTTCGGTAATATCCGGTGAGTTTGAAGACTACACCATCGTGATTCTTCCGGCACCATCCTGCGTAGCAAGCACAGGACTTGGCAATGCGGCTCCGGGTTACAGTACCGCTACGCTCATCTGGGGCGCAGTTCCGGGCGCAGCAGGATACCAATATGTAGTGGATCAAACCGCTACGGATCCAACCGGAGCAGGTACTCCTACTACGGATACTTTCTACAACGCTTCCGGACTTGCACCTGCCAGCGTTTACTATCTACACGTACGTACCAACTGCGGCAGTGGTAATTTCTCAACATGGTCCACTCAAAGCTTCTACACTACTGTGGTAAATGACTCTTGTGTCAATGCCATTGCAGTTCCCTGGACTGGCACCATCTCCGGCGATAATACTTTCGCTACGAATGATGCCCTTCCTTCAGTAACCTGCGGCAGCTCCACTACTACCACCGGCACTTATCATGGTTTGTGGTACACAGTGACTCCGGCAACTTCCGGCACCATGACGATTTCTGCCTGTGTGAATGCCTTCGATACCTATATGCGTATCTACGAAGGTTCTTGCGGCGGATTTACTACCTGTACCGGTTATGACGATGACGGCTGTTCTTCGGGCAATGGTTCGGAATACACTTTCAGTGCAGTAGCCAATACAACTTATTATGTATTGCTCGGCACTTATGGTTCTGGTAGCTCGCCCAACAGCGGTACATTTACACTCACTGTTACTGGAGTGCCTTTGTCGATCAAGCTCGAAAACATCAGCGCAACCAATGCAGGTACTCGCAATCGTATCGATTGGGTGACAGGTAATGAAGAGAAAGGTGACAAATTCGAACTTGAAAGAAGCAGCGACGCCAGCAATTTTGAATTGATTGGTCTGATCGGTGCAAAAGGTGAAGCATCTAAATACACTTATTGGGATGAAGCTCCTTTGAACGGTATCAATTACTACCGCCTGAAGATGGTAGATGCTAATGGCTCAACTAGCTATTCGAAAACAGTATCTGCTTCTACAAGAGTAAGTGGTCAGTTCTCGGTAGATGCTTATCCAAATCCTGTGAAAGACAACCTTACTGTGGTAGCTCATGGTACTGATGCACAGGATGGAACGGTAACCATCAGCGACCTGTCGGGCAAAGTAGTTCGTACGGTGAAAGCAGATGGCGGATATGCCAGCCTGGATATGAAGAATCTTGCCGCCGGTTTCTACATAGTGAAATACAGCGACAAAGAACATACTCAAACCCTTAAAGTAACCAAACAGTAAGGACGATTTAGCTTTGGTTTTAGAGACCCGGTATTTTTGCCGGGTCTCTTTAATTTTACCATAGTCCCTTTGTCACCGCAGGTGGAAAACTAACCCAAAGGCTCTTGCCTGAATTCTGTTATTTTGTACAGCTACGAAGAAGAGGTGCAGTCGCTTATGAAATTCTCACACTTACACAATCATACTCAGTTTTCCCTGCTCGACGGGGCTTCCAATATTTCGAGGCTTTTCGATAAGGCAGCCAAAGATGAAATGCCAGCTATGGCGATTACCGACCACGGCAATATGTTTGGTGTGTTTGAATTTGTAGCAGAAGCCTGGAAGAATAAGAAAGTAGTCGGTACCACCGCCGAAGGTAAGGACATCACGGAGCCGGTGGTAAAGCCTGTGATTGGTTGTGAATTTTACCTTGTTGAAAACCGGCACAAGCGTCAGTTTTCGCGCGATGAAAAAGATCAGCGCTTCCACCAACTGCTGCTGGCAAAGGATGAAACAGGCTATAAGAATCTGGTAAAGCTCTGTTCCCTGGGCTTTATGGAAGGACTCTATGGAAAATATCCACGCATTGATAAAGAGCTGGTGCAGCAATACCACGAAGGACTGATTGCCACCACCTGTTGTCTCGGTGCATCGGTTCCCCGCACTATTCTAAAAAAAGGAGAAGAAGCGGGCGAAATAGAATTTAAATGGTGGCTCGATCTGTTTGGTGACGATTACTATGTAGAATTTCAAAGACACGAAATTCCCGAGCAGATCAAAGTAAATGATGTATTGGTAAAATTTGCGCGTAAGTACAAGGTGCCCATCATCGCTTCCAACGATTCGCATTATGTAGATCGTGAAGATGCCAATGCCCACGACATTCTGCTGTGTATCAATACGGGCGAAAAACAAAGTACGCCCAGCAACAAAGACTTTGCCGACGACGATGAGCTGCGCCCCAAAGACACACGCTTTGCCTTTTACAACGATCAGTTTTATTTTAAGAACACGCAGGAAATGTCTTCCGTGTTTCAGGATATTCCGGAGGCAATAGACAATACCAACCTTATTGTTGAAAAGATAAAACCGTTGAAGCTGGAGCGCGAAATACTGCTCCCCCACTTTAAAGTACCTCAGGAATTTCACGACGATCAGGATGCCTTTCTCGAACACCTTACCTGGACAGGCGCCAAAGACCGCTACCGCGATCTCACCCCCGAAATAGAAGAGCGCATTCGCTTTGAGCTGTTCACCATCAAGACCATGGGCTTCGCGGGCTACTTTCTCATTGTTGCCGACTTTATCAAAGCGGGTCGCGACCTCGGTGTGTTTGTAGGTCCGGGACGCGGATCTGCTGCGGGCTCAGCGGTGGCTTATTGTATCGGCATCACCAATATTGATCCTATAAAATACAATCTGCTGTTTGAGCGCTTTCTTAATCCCGAGCGTAAGAGCATGCCGGATATAGATACCGACTTCGACGATGTGGGCAGGCAAAAAGTGATAGACTATGTGGTAAACAAATATGGCAAAAATCAGGTAGCGCACATCATTACCTATGGCACCATGGCGGCGAAAATGTCCATAAAGGATGTAGCCCGCGTGCTCGATCTGCCCCTGCAGGATGCCAATGCCCTGGCAAAGCTTGTACCCGAAAAGCCTGGCATATCACTAAAGCGCGTACTCCATGCACCGCTAAAAGGTGAAAAATCGCTGGAAGAAAAAGAAGGACTTGGCGCCGAAGAATTTGAACAGATCAATGCCATCCGCGAGCTGTATAACAATGAGAACCGACCCGAATCGCGGGTGCTGCACGAAGCCGAAAAGCTGGAAGGCTCTGTCCGCAATACCGGCATCCACGCAGCGGGCATCATCATTGCCCCAAAAGACCTTTCAGAATTGATACCCGTAGCCACCAACAAAGATGTGGAACTGCTGATCACACAGTTTGAAGGAAATGTGATCGAAAATGCCGGTGTGATCAAGATGGACTTTCTGGGACTGAAAACCCTCACCATCATCAAAGACGCACTGGCACTCATTAAAAGAAACTACGGACTGGAAATAGATATTGACGCTATTCCACTCGATGACCTCACGACTTACGAACTCTATCAGCGTGGCGAAACCAACGGTACTTTTCAGTTTGAAAGTCCGGGGATGCAGAAATATCTCCGCGAGCTCCGTCCCGATAAATTTGCCGACCTCATTGCCATGAATGCGCTCTACCGTCCGGGACCGCTAGAGTACATTCCCAACTTCATAAAGCGCAAACACGGCGAAGAACCCATTACCTACGACCTGCCGGAGATGGAAGAATATCTTTCCGATACTTATGGCATTACCGTATATCAGGAGCAGGTGATGCTATTGTCGCAAAAACTTGCCGGTTTTAGCAAGGGCGATGCGGATGTACTGCGCAAGGCGATGGGTAAAAAGCAGAAGGCGGTGCTCGACAAAATGAAGAGCCAGTTTGTAGAAGGTGCCAAAGCCAAGGGACACCCTGAGGACAAGCTCAATAAAATATGGACCGACTGGGAAGCCTTTGCGCAATATGCCTTCAACAAATCGCACTCCACCTGCTATGCCTTTGTTGCTTACCAAACCGCTTATCTTAAGGCGCACTACCCTTCCGAGTACATGGCGGCGGTGCTCAACAACCAGGGCAATATTGACAAGATCAAGTTCTACATGGAAGAATGCCAGCGCATGGGTTTGCAGGTATTGGGTCCGGATGTGAACGAATCGCTGAAAGGATTTTCGGTAAATAAAGAAGGCATCGTAAGGTTTGGGCTCAATGCCATCAAAGGCGTGGGCGAAGCTGCTGTGGAAGATGTGATTGCCGAGCGCGAAAGCAACGGACCTTATGTTACGGTATTCGATTTTATTCAGCGCGTCAATCAGCGTACGGTAAATAAGAGAACGTTGGAAAACCTGGTGCTTGCCGGTGCGCTCGATTGCTTTAAAGATATGCACCGCGCCCAGTATTTCTTTGCTCCACCCACCGACCCCAAGACCGGACTCGAGCGACTTGTAGCCTTTGGCAATCAGTTTCAGGCAAGTGCTACTTTGGCTACCAACAGCCTTTTTGGCGAGATGGCAATGCCCGATGTGAAGCCGCCCGTCATTCCCCTCTGCGAACCCTGGACCCTACCCGAGCTCCTCGACCGCGAAAAAGAAGTGATCGGCATCTACCTCAGCGCTCACCCACTCGATGGTTTTAAATTTGAGATGGAGCATTTCAATTTTTTACCCCTCTCCGAACTCGAAAACAACAAGGGACGAAGTGTGCGCATAGCCGGCTTTGTGACCGATGCGGCGCATATGACCACCAAGAAAGGCAGTAAATTCGGCAAGTTTATCCTCAACGATTATTCCGGCAACCATGAAGTAGTACTGTGGCAGGAAGACTATGTAAAGTACAATCAGTTTATAGACAACGGGCAGAAGCTGATGATGCAAGGCGCTTACCAGCAAAACGAATGGCGCGGCAACTGGGAATTTAAAGTTCATCAGGTAATGCTGCTGGAAAACGTGCGCAAGACACTCATTAAGCGAATGAAGCTATCCATACCCGTGCAGCAACTCAATGCCGATGTGCTTGTCTTTCTGCAACAAAACTTCAAGCAACATCAGGGAAAGACCGACGTTGTTTTTCATATCCACGACGAAGAAAATAATATCTCTTTGAAAACCCACAACTTCAAGCTCGACCTCAATGACGATTTCCTCCAGTTTCTGGCAGCCAACGAAGCCATTGGCTTTGCTATAGAAGCGGTGTAGAAAGTGGAAGGGAT
The DNA here is from genome assembly GCA_017849575.1 of Flavipsychrobacter sp. Classification (GTDB taxonomy): domain Bacteria; phylum Bacteroidota; class Bacteroidia; order Chitinophagales; family Chitinophagaceae; genus JAFIGV01. The sequence continues at coordinate 136,893 of JAFIGV010000014.1, forward strand.
AGTGAGTTTTGTGCAATTGGGTACCTGCGATGTAGAGCCTAATCATTGGCGGGTGCCGACTTCAAATTTTTGGAGGATTGGTGTATATTTCAGTTAGGGTTGTTGGTCATTTTATCGGATACCTTCATCATGGCACTTAAACAATTAATATGGCTGCTAGTTTTTCCGTTGACTATCATCCTGTTTGGAACAATCACGAAGTGGTGGTATGTCTTGCCGGTTGACGCACCTGACACTATGATGATTGGATTTCCTTTAGCTTTTACTAGTGACGGATGGCATACTTCTATGTCATGTCAAATATTTTTACTTGAGTTTGTAGTTGACTTCTTTGTGTATTTCTCAGGATGTTTTCTGATTGGATTTCTTATCACTCGCAATCTGACAAGGGTTTCTATCCCTAGGTGGGTGACAGGACTTTTATGGACTGTTTCAACAATGATTTTTTCTGTTGCAGTATTTTTTGCAAGTTTTCCGGAACATACTTCTGAAATCAAAAGAGATTGGGAAAGACAGGTTTTGGCTACAGGCTTTAAATTCATATGGACACATCAAGACAGACCCGATTTTACAAATTATGATACAAACAAAAAATAAGCGAACGTATCAGATAGGTTTGTTGCTGTGCTGACTGACAATACGCAGCCTCAACATTTGTTCGTCTGTTGTCCGACATGTTAGCGAAGCGCATGTCGAACTCAGGGATGAGGCGGATTTGTAATCCTCATCTGGTAATAGCTACCCACGGTTTCATAAAGAAGGTTGACAAAGTTCCGGCAAACGAAATTGACCGGGCGATACGACTGAGAAACCAATATTTCTATAACAATCAAAAAAGGTAATCCTATGGCAACTAAACAATTGAAAACTTACTCACTTGCCGAGATGAAAGACATGCATATCGGCAAAGTCGGGTCAATGGAACGAGACGACTACGAATATGAACTTCGAATGGAGGTTTTAGGAAAAATGATAAAAGCCGCCAGACAAGAAAGAAATTTGACACAGGAAGAACTCGGAAAACTTGTTGGAGTTCAAAAAGCTCAGATATCAAAGCTTGAAAGCAGTGCCAACAGTGCGACAATAGACACCAATATAAAAGTGTTTAAAGCACTGAAAGCAGAGATCAATTTTAACGTAAAACTTGAAGACAACTTTGTCAAACTAGCCTGATCTAGACAGTCTTGGTGGCTGCTTTTTAGAGATTCCATCATAACTATAGTTGCCGAATTTCTGTCTCCTGAGGCAAAAAATAACGCTGCGAAAAAACAACAAACTTCTGCCTATGATGACGCGCTATATTTTGATTCCCGTGGCTGCGGTATTACTACTCACCACATTTGCCGCTTGTTCGTCCCGTACTATACCCGAGGGTGCAACCGCCATTCGCCCATTTGAGAAGGAGAAATACCTGGGCAAATGGTATGAGATCGCGCGGCTCGACTTTAAGTACGAAAAAGACCTCAACAATACCACCGCCGAATATTCTGTACGAGAAGACGGACTCATTGCCGTGCAAAACAGAGGCTACAATACCCAAAAAGGCAAGTGGGAACAAGCAACCGGCAAGGCAAAATTTGTGAAGAGCGAAGATGTGGCGATGCTGGAGGTTTCCTTTTTCGGACCTTTTTACGCCGGCTATAATGTCATTGCGCTCGATAAGGATTATCAGTATGCGCTCGTAGCAGGTGAAAGCCTGAAATATCTCTGGATCTTGTCCAGACAAAAAACTATCCCCGCCGATATCAAAGCACAATACCTGAAAATCGCCGAAAGCATTGGCTACAATACTTCCGAGCTATTATGGGTGAAGCATGATTAGCATTCGCATCAGGCAACTGAGAACCTCATTCAGATTTCATTACAAATGGTAATTTCGAAAGCATGAGGAATGGAGACATCAAACACGCCGCCCGACGAATACTCAACACGAAATTTCCGATAAAGGCATCGGCAGGTGCTTCGATGAAACATTTGAGGATTGTAAAAATATCCGTCCTCACATGCCTCGCTTCTATTTCGAGCCTGTCTTTACTTGGTCAAAGTAAGAACACATGGATCGCTTTTTTGAATAAAGACTCCACTTTAATTGGCTACAAAGACCATAATGGCGCTGTAAAAATTGAACCAAAATTTGAGAACTTCACGAGCGCTATTAGGTTTGACGACATCATTGCAGCTATAGAAGAAAGACGCGGTAAATGGAGCAGTTATTATCTCACAAAATCGGGTAACGTTGTTGGGATGGACAGTTTATACTTTATCGACAATATTCCTGATTGTGAAAGTGAAGGCTTTATTCGCTTCAGTGACAAAAAAACCGGAAATGTAGGCATGTTTGACCGAACGGGAAAAGTGGCAATCCCGGCAATTTATAATTACCTGACGAATGTGAGGAACGGGATGATAACAGGTCTTAGAGGAGCCGAAAAAAAGCTTACTGACGGTGGCGAGCATTATCAGTGGATCGGTGGTCGGGAGTTCCTTATTGACACAAGCAATCATATTTTGATTGAAGATTTTGCATCTTCCCATCATTTAAACTTTTTCACACTCGAAAAGAGTAAAGCACCCCATCCAGACACCATACGAAAATCCTTTCTGGCTACCGATGGCTTCTACTATTCATTTGTAGACTTTGAAAAAGAATTCAAGCAATGGCTGGCACAAGACCTCTTAAACAATCTGACTGTGGATAGGTTGATTGCTAATTCATATGATACAATTGTGTGGGAATCAGCTAGAGGATGGAAAAAGTCGGCTAGCGAAAAACTGATTACGAACAACTACAGCACCCTAAAAAACGGATTGCTGAAAATGCTTTTACCGAAAACGGAGTATCTTATTTCGCTCGATGGACTCAATCCCTATTTGTTGGAAACCACTGAATTTGAGCAATATTTCAACAATTGTGGCGAGCCAAAGGATTGGATCTATCCTACGATGTCCGTAATTATTTTTGACGGTGCTGAACGAAAGCAGACGCAAAATCATTACGAATTTTTGCGGACAGACAAGGGCTATAAATTGATTAGTTTGACTATGCGAAATGCGAAATTGCAATAGCAAATTCACTGGAAGTAGTTTCGGAACTCGGGCGGGCTAAAATGTTTCCATTAAAGCACATCAGTTAATCCCCATATGAACCCAAATGAAAAATCTGTGCTGGCGAACAGGCAAATAAAATTGGAGAAACCAGTTCAGCAAAAATTTTTCGGGCTAGACCATCTGAGAGCATTGGCAATTCTGCTTGTTTTTCTTTTCCATTACATTATTCTTAGCAGTGGAATGCCTGAATGGCTACCCTACCTGGCAACCTTTGGATGGACCGGGGTAGATCTTTTCTTTGTACTAAGCGGCTTTTTGATTTCATCTCAACTCTTTGCTCAAATCAAAAGAGGCAAGAAAATAGGGTTGAAACAGTTTTTCCTAAAGCGTTTCTTTAGAATTGTTCCGGCTTATCTGGTAACCTTGGGACTTTATTTCTGCTTCCCTTTTTTTCGGGAAAAAGAAAGTTTACCGCCGCTATGGAAGTTTCTAACCTTTACACAAAACATCGGGCTGAACCTGAAAGATTTTGGAACATTTTCTCACGCATGGTCGCTTTGTGTAGAAGAACATTTTTATTTTTTCCTTCCTATTACACTTGTCTTGCTGCAAACTACCCAAAGCCTGAAAAGATCGTATTGGATTTTGATCGCCATGTTTTTGGCTGGTTTTCTGGTAAGATTATACAGCTTTAATGAGCTTTATGTTCCCAAAAAGGAATATTCAAATAGCTGGATATACTGGTACAAATACATTTACTACCCTACTTACACACGTCTCGACGGACTTTTGGTTGGTATCTCTATTGCTGGTGTTTATCAGTTTTTACCAAGGCTTTGGGATAAAATAGCGCGATACGGTAACCTGTTTATTGTTTTAAGTTTGGCGGTTTTGGTTGCTGCCTTTTTTCTTTGTGAAGAGCCGATGGGTTTCAACGCATCCATTTTCGGGTTTTCCCTCATTGCCATCGGCTATGGTCTGATGGTTGTTGGGGCAGTAAGTCCTACAAGCTTTTTATACAGGTGGAATTCAAAAATAACCCGCTGGTTAGCGACGCTGTCTTATGCCATTTACCTCAGCCACAAAGCCGTGATACATATGACACATCATTTGCTTTCCGGCTTCAGCCTTGATGCTAATTTGATGCTTTTGGTTTCTATGGTCACTTGCATAGCTTTCGCAATATTGCTTCACATCTTCGTCGAAAAACCATTTATGAGGTTACGCGCCGGAATAATGGAACACATTTAGGGTCAGTTGCCACCGTCGTTCAGGTTTCGAACCCGGGCTTTATATTCTCCGCTATAGAAACGAGAAAGGCATTTATTATTATAAGATCGTCAAGTATTAGTGACTAATAAGAGGTATTCGATGAACATCCCGGAATTGCAGGTTTTGTTGATGGAATATTTGTTTTTCCTTTTTGGACGTTTGGCAGTTTTGTAAATAGTTTGTAATGACTCTGTTGTTCGACATGTTAGCGAAGCGCATGTCGAACTCAGGGATGAGGCGGATTTGTAATCCGCTTTTGTTCCAGAATCCTTTTCGCCAGTTATTCTTGGTTCAACGGACAACTTCACCGTTCACAAAGACCAAAGCTAAGTGCTCGTAAAAGTCTTGAGCGATTTCAAAAACTAACGCGGCAGTAAACATGAAATATCATCGAGAATAAATTCCGCTGCGAGGTAATGCAGCTCCTTCATTCGTCACTAAAAACCAAATTGATTTTTAACTTGCAGCAAGACTTGTTCGTTATGCCTAATTATGGCAAATACCCAATCCATCTGAAATTATTCTGTACACTGATTTCACTTTTCTTATCGCCGCCAGGTTTCGGTCAGCATTCAACGTTTCTGAAAACTACAGGCAAGAAGCATCTGCACTATATAGTTTGCCGCAACGACAAGGTGATCGTCTATAAAATGGGCAGTTACTTCGACAAAGCTGGTAGCGGACCGGCTATTCTCAAAACAGACACTTTAACTTGCACTAACACAGATGAATGCAATGGCAAGTTTTTTACGCTCCTAAAGCGCGGACCATCTTATACCCTGATATCCGATAAAGGAAAAAAATTTAAAACTGAGGTAGAGCATGACTCAATTGTAACTACGGAATTGAACCATGCCTACTGTCTGAAAAGCTATTTTGACTTAAGCGATCAACTAAACAAGGAATTTACCCTTTATCATTACACGTTCAGAAATGGCTATTATGTCTGGGAAAAGCATTCAAACAAATCGATCCGTCATGACGAATTTGTTGTACAGATAAACAGGGAAATTACCAGGATATACGACAGCATTTCGCAAATGCAGACGGCATTTTTAAATACAACAAATTTTATCACGGCCCATGCCGGACAAGCTTCCTACACAATTTTGAAGGACAGCATCAGCAGTTTACCCATAGACCACAGACCCGACAACGGCTACTTTGATGAATCAGTTTATCAAATGGCAAAAGCAAACCCAGAGTATTTTTACAAGCTCTTGCAGGACTTTCCGTCCCACAAAGTCTTTCTTTACTTCGCCGTTGACCACGACAAAAAACTGATCAAAAGCCTCAGACAAATAGAGGGCTATGACGACTTGAAAAGGGAATTCCTGAAAGAGTATAAAACAAATCGAGGCATGCTGTATAGAACTCTTGGCGGATATGCAGTAACTATCGGGCTGATTACCTGGCTGATTGCGGCCCAACCCTGAGACCTATAGCCATGGTAAAAATCTCACGGGTGATTGCTTAATACGTCATACTTCTATTGACAACAAACCGGGTCTCTGAGAGACACAATGGCCTGCGCTATCCGGCATCAATGGAAAAGAAACTGATTAAAATTGTTTTCCTCCGCCGCGTCAATTTCCTTCTTTCAGTTTATGGCATCACCCGCCGAACAAACCGCAGATCCATAGCCATTAGCTTTTGCTTTTTTACACGGGCCTCCGGCGACAAGTACTCAGGACTCTCGGGATTGAGATCCTGCGCCGACTGGTCATACACATATTTTACCGGCGCCTGTGCCAGGGGCATATTCAGGTCTTTCAGCATTATCTCTTCGGGCAAACGCTCTACCTTCTTATTGAGCCAGAAGGACTGTGCCACATAGTTCTTTTGCGGATAGTATAAAAACATGCAGGTACCGCCCTTAATGTAGTCGATCACCTTACCTATAGCTTGATTGCTCACGGCAGGACAGCCCCAGCTCCGGCCCAATCGCCTTTGTCCGGCTATAAACGACGGACTAACATAATCGGCTCCGTGCACAACAATCGCCCTGTCGAATGCCGCAGAATTAAAGCCGTTGTCCATACCATAGAGCCGCAGGGAGTTTCCATGCTGACCTTCATAGGTATCGCCGGTAACATAAAAACCGATGCTGCTTTGGTGAGAATTTTCTGTATTGGAAAAAGCGGTGGCAAACTCGTCGCCCGAACCCTGACCATGCGCCACAAAGTCGTTCATAAGCACCTTCTTCTTTGCGAGATCAATGATCCATAACCGGTGCCGTGTAGATGATAGGGTGAAGTCGGCCACAGAGAGCACCTGCCGCGAGTTATCGAGCTTGCCCGCATTGCGAAGGTTAAGATAGCCTTTCATTGCTGCAGCAAAAGCCTCGAACGAAATCTTTTCCGAGCCCTTAAAGTCTATTTCGGTATAGACCTGATGGATATACTTGTCGAGATCTGCAGGGGTAGCTGCAAGCGCAGCATTCGTAGTGGGTTCTTTCGCAGTTGCCAACTGTAGGGTAACGACTCCTGTTGCAGCGGCAATCAGGCACAAAATCACTTTCTTCATGAACCAGGTGTTTAAAAATATTATTTGTAATGGGAAGGTTGTAAAGATACTATAGCATCTACAACCCACCAAGGACGTTGGGTCCGTTTCGCTCCGTTTAACGCGGATTTAACGGTAATGAGCCTTTTCATCCACAGCTTGTTAAAAGCGCTGTATATCAACAAAGCATGTGCGTTAAAGGGCTTAGTTCTGCAAATGAATTTATGTAGCTTTGGCGGTCTTTAAAAAAATATTCTGGTAATGAAAGAAGTTTATATCATCTCCGCAGTCCGCACGCCCATGGGTAGCTGGGGCGGAGCATTGAAAGATTTTTCTGCCACAAAACTCGGATCTGTCGCTATAAAGGCTGCGCTGGAAAGAGCCGGTGTTGCAGCAAGCGAAGTCAACGAAGTATTAATGGGCTGCGTGCTGCAGGCCAATCTCGGTCAGGCGCCCGCCCGGCAGGCCGCCCGTTTTGCCGGCGTACCCGACAATGTGCCCTGCACTACGGTCAACAAGGTTTGCGCCTCGGGCATGAAAGCCATCATGCAGGGAGCTCAGTCCATTATGCTCGGCGACAACGACGTAGTGGTGGCCGGTGGTATGGAAAGCATGAGTAATGTGCCTTTCTACAGCGATACCTTGCGCTGGGGCAATAAATATGGCAATGCTACACTCATCGACGGTCTGGCAAAAGATGGACTGACCGATGTGTACCACAACTACGCTATGGGAAATGCCGCAGAGCTTTGTGCCAAAGAATGCAACATCAGCCGCGAAGATCAGGATGCCTTTGCCATAGTAAGCTATCAACGCAGTCAGAAGGCATGGAATGAGGGAAAATTTGATGCTGAAATTGTTCCGGTAGAAATACCGCAGCGCAAGGGCGAACCCATCAAAATGGCTAAAGATGAAGAGCCCTGGAATGTAAAATTTGACAAAATACCTGAGCTGCGTCCGGCATTTACCAAAGATGGTACGGTAACGGCTGCCAATGCTTCTACCATGAACGATGGCGCCGCGGCTTTAGTGCTGATGAGCAAGGAAAAAGCTGAGGCCCTCGGACTGAAGCCGATTGCAAAAATCAAAGGTTATGCCGATGCTGAGCAGGCGCCTGAATGGTTTACTACCTCCCCTTCTCTTGCTGTGCCTAAAGCCGTAGCAAAGGCCGGCTTGAAGATGGAAGACATTCAATATTTTGAGCTCAACGAAGCCTTTAGCGTGGTGGGCATCGTAAACAGTCAGAAGATGAACATCAAACCCGAACAGGTAAACGTGAATGGTGGTGCTGTGTCGCTGGGTCATCCGTTAGGTTGCAGTGGTGCCCGCATCATCGTTACGCTTATTAACGTGTTGAACCAAAATGGTGCTACATACGGTGCGGCAGGCATCTGCAACGGTGGCGGAGGGGCAAGTGCAGTAGTTATTGAGAAGATGTAGTCAATATTTCTGTAAGTCTTTGGAAAGGGTCGTTTCAGCAAATGAGGCGGCCCTTTTTCTATGACTCTGCGCGATGCACGCTTCCGCAATAGGCAAGAGTTCGATCCCGATCCTGCGGAACGCCTGGTCTTAAAATTTTTGTTAAAGAAAAATAAAAAAATAAAATTCGTTTTTATATCTTTATCACATGTAAGGCTGTCAGGAGATGTGTTTTTGTGCACAGGTACATGGAGCAGTAAGGCGTAAGGTTGTGGAGACAGACTTCAGGGACCTATCGAGAAAACTTCTTGTTCATTTGTCAGTAGCCCGAAAATATGCGCAATACTGCTTTTGCCGTCTTGATCTTGCTCTCTCCTTTTGCGGGAAATGCGCAATATTATGGGGGTGCCAATGATGGAATAGCGATCACGAACGCCGGAGTTCAGAACTCCTCCCCTTCTATTTTCTTTGGTGGTGCAAATGACGGACATGCCTCTACGGCTGCTCTGCAACAAAATGCTACGCCCTCTATTTTCTTAGGCGGCAGCAACGATGGCCACGCTGTATTATTCGCAGCCAATCAGAATCCTACACCAGGCATCTTTACCGGGGGAGCCAGTGATGGTTATGCAGTTGCTACGTCCGCACTACAAAATCCCACACCCGGTATATTCGTCGGTGGTTTCAATGATGGATTCGCTTCTGTGCTCAGCCCGGCACAGAATCCCACGCCCTCCATATTTCTTGGTGGTGCTAACGATGGTTTTTCCATGCAGCATGTGGCGCTACAGAATCCGCTGCCCGATGTATATAAAGGAGGCGGCGACGATGGTTACGCTGCACAACTCAGTATCGGTCAAAATCCCTCATCCCCTCTCGAAATACAATTGCTTAGCTTTTCGGGCGAATGGTTTCGTGAGGATGCACTTTTGGAATGGACTACCGGGGTAGAGAGAAATCTGGACCATTTTGAGCTGGAGCGCAGTGAAGACGACGGAACATCTTTTTCGACCCTTGCACTCATAAGTCCGGCTTCCTCATCCGGCGAAAACCGCTACCGGTATCTTGATGTCGGGGCCTACTACCTTTCCTCAGCATTTTTATTGTACCGGTTAAAGTCTGTTTCTACGAGTGGAGAAGTGGCTTATTCGGGCATCGTAAAATTGATGCTTAATGCTACAGCTCCGTCGTTTGCCGTGTTCCCCAACCCTACCACCGGATGGCTTAGCTTATCCATGACGCATGTGCGCGACTACGAGCACTACAGTTATTATGTAATGTCCGTAGAAGGAAAAGTATTGAGCAAGGGAACGCTGCAGCAGGATAAAACCCAAATTGACTTGCGCGGCTTGTCAGCGTCCTACTATTTCATCGTCTTGCTGCACAAGGGTGAGCCCATACAACGATTCAAAATTTTACTCACAGAATAAAATCAACAAAATGAAAGCAGTTTACATGCTCCTGTTGTTCGCGCTGTTCTGCTCCGTCAGAGCTTCTGCCAATAATGTACAAATCTCCAATGTAAGTGTGGTAAACAATGGTCCGGGAAACATACAGATTCAGTTTGACGTGAGCTGGGACAACAGTTGGCGTGTCAATGTTGGTCCGGCAAATTATGATGGCGTCTGGGTGTTCTTCAAGTATAAGGATATCAACGGCCTTTGGAAACCCATTTACCTTACCGGCAACTACAATGTGGTGCCTGTCGGAGTCTCATTTTATCAGACAAATGATGTTAACAAAACCGGGGTAATGGTTTATCCCAGTGCCAATAGCTCCGGAACCATGACGGTAACCGGGGCCAGAGTGGGCACCATAAATTCGCTGCCCTACGATATTGACGTTCGCGGCTTTGCCATAGAGATGGTATATATACCCGTTCCCACAGCCCGGCCATTTTTTGGCGACGGCGATGGAACCAATGAGTCCACAAACGCATTTCACTACACCAACAATACCGCCACCACCAGCTCCGTAGTGCCCATGCTGGTAGATGCCAATGCGGGCGATGATGCGGAACTGGATGCTGACGGCATTTATATGTACAGCAACGACACGATACAGACGACCAACCCATTGGGCAGTCTTGACCCCTTCCCTACCATGAAGGCACTTTGGTGTATGAAATATGAAATCAACCAGGCTCAATACCGCGATTTTTTAAATACCCTTACGCTCGCCCAGCAGACGACACGCACCGAAGCCGCGCCAACAAGTGCTGTAGGCACAAAAGCCATGGTGCCAAGTTCCCTCGTGTATAGTAATAATATAGAAATAAAGACGCCTTCAACGGGCGGCCTGCCGGCAGAGTATGGTTGTGATGCCAACAACAACAATGTATATGATGAGGCTGCCGACGGCGAATGGATAGCTTGCAACTGGCTCTACTGGACCGATGTAGCGGCCTATCTGGATTGGAGCGGTCTTGCACCAATGACTGAAATAACTTATGAGCGGATTTGCCGCGGCCACTCGTCTGCAGGCGCGCAGCCGGCCGTGTATGGAGAATATGCCTGGGGCAACACCAATATATTTTCCAGCGTCTATACCCCTTCTAACCGGTATGAAGCTACTGAAATCATGTCCAATGCTTCAACAAATTTGGGTAACGCTATGTATACCAGCACTTATTTCTCCGCACCTGATTTCGGGCCTGTGCGCAGTGGTGTTTTTGCCACCGGCACGTCCAACCGAACCAACAGTGGTGCATCGTTCTTTGGTGTGATGGAAATGAGCGGTAATATAGCAGAGTACTGTATCAGTATCGGTACAGCAGCCGGCCGATCTACGAGATATGTGCCGAATGGCAATGGTTCGCTATCTGCTGCCGGCAATGCCCAACTATCCGTAGGGGGCGCAGGATTTTGGCCAGGCATGGAAGGAAACACCACTACCAGTACTATCAACAATTGTAGCGGCACCTGCGAGATAACCGGAAATGCGGGTATCATCGTCCGGGGCGGTTTTTGGTATGGAAATGCAAACCAGCTTCGCGTCAGCGACCGCAGCGCTAACAGCTCACCCTCTCTGGTTACGCGCCATGGCGGCTATGGCGGACGTGGCGTTCTTTATTTGCGATAAAATATTTCGAAGTTCAAGGGGATTCTCCGTTCCGGTTTGAATACAGAAATGATAAAAGGTCTTTTAAACAAAGGCCTTTTGTCATTTACTCCAAAAATTTAATTGTGGAAAATTTTAGGGTTTTCGTTGGGGCTTTTCTTCTTAAATTTAAACATACCCCAAAAAGCCTCTGTTATATGTCCACTAAGTTCAGAACTGCACTGTATTTCGCCACCGGTCTGCTCATCGGCGCCGGTTCTATTGCTGCTTTTTCCTTTCGCGAGATTGATGACTCAGAAGCCACGGTAGAAGTGAAGGAAGATGGACGACTGCAGTACAAATGGTATGCACCGGAGCTACCGAGGGCGATGAACTTTGCGGGTGAAAAAGTGCCGCTGGAACGGCCTGAGGTTCGCGAGCAGCTCGACCGCGAACTACTGTACAATTATTACAATCAATACAGCACTATTTATATCCTCAAGTTAGCCGAGCGCTACCTGCCCCTTGTAGAGCCCATGCTTAAAGCCAACGGCATTCCCGACGATTTCAAGTATTTGTGCATTGCCGAAAGCGCCTTGCAAAATCAAACCTCCCGGGTGGGCGCCGTGGGCTTCTGGCAGTTTATGCCGGCTACCGCCACCCAGTTTGGCATGGAGCTGAGCGATGAGGTGGACGAACGCTACAATGTAGCGAAAGCCACAGACGCGGCCTGCAAATATTTTAAACAGGCCTATGATAAATTCGGCTCCTGGACAGCCGCTGCCGCAAGCTACAATATGGGTCAGGGTGGTTACAACGGCCAGTCAACCTTTCAACAGCGCAGCAATTACTACGATCTATTGCTGCCGGAAGAAACCATGCGCTATGTTTTCCGCATCCTTGCCTTCAAACTGCTGATTGGCGAAGCGCGTAAGTTTGGATATGTAGTGACCAAGGCTGATGCGTACACTCCCTACAAGACCCGTACAGAAACAATTACCTCCACTATTCCCAATCTTGCGCAGTATGCCCTCGACAACGGCACCACTTACCGCACGCTCAAACAACTGAACCCCTGGCTGCGCGATCGTAAACTGACTGTGAGGTCAGGCAAAAGCTATGAAATTTTGTTACCGCAATAATGCACTGCTTATGAAATCGCTGGCGTCATATCTGCCCGCCGTGCTGCTGTCGATACTGCTGGCACTGGCTATTGATCTTACCGTCAATTTCGATGACTACCGAGCGCAATGGGCCCAGGGCTTCGGACAGGCGACCCCTTCACTTGTCCACGACGGGTCAGATACCTCCGGTACCATCAGTGCGGTGATCCCCGACACTGCAGAGGAGCATAGTGCCCTGGGTTCTTAGGGACGTAAATCTTGCGGGGCAAACTTCAGCCTTCAATACAGGATGAGCACCGGAAGGTGGCAGCGGAAAGAGAGAACCGGCGAGTTAATCCAACCGGTCAAGAGGACTTTGGATTTGTGCAGACTTTGCCTGACTTACTTGCGTATAAATTAAGGTAGTTTTTATATCGTTATGACCCAGCAATTTTTGAATAAAACCTATATCAGTTCCGTACTCATGCAGATGTGTAGCGTAGCTATGCCGAAGGCTATGGATACCCACTTCTTTGCGAATACCCGCTTTCCGCATAGCGCTCTTGAACACTGCCTGTACACTTCGTGCACTGTACGCGCCCCCATATTGACCTTCAAATAAATAGTCTTTAGGAACATGCTGCTTATAATACACCCGTAGCGCATCAAGCACCGAAGCAGGCAATTGGACATACCGGTCTTTTTTTCCTTTTGCTCCTGCCACTAATACTTGCATTCGTTCACTATCTATATGGCTAATTTTTAGCGCAACTATCTCGCTCACCCTTAGTCCCATGCCATAGCAAAGACGTAGCATGAGTTGTTGCTTGGGATTACTGCATACAGAAAATAACTTTTTCACTTCTGCCTTGCTCAGTACTTTAGGCAACAAAGCCGGCTTTTTCGGTCTCGGTATCTCAGCAAACAATTTATCCCTGCCCAACACCTGTTCGTAATAGAACTTTATTGCATTCAGGCGGCTATGAATCTGATTTCCTGAAAGTTTAAGCGATTTGTGACAATATAATATGTAGCTGCGCAGCTTCTCTGCCGACAACTCATCTGCGGGTACGCTACCCAAAACATAAAGCAATTGCGCGAGCTCCAGCAGATAGGTACGACGTGTATTCGGACTGTAACCCTTAAGTATCAGATGTTCTTCCTGGCGTATTAGAGCCTCGCGATTGACAGGATGAATGCGATCCAAAACGTCTTTGCCCGCAGGCGATTTTGGCGGAAGACCCATATCCTGCCGAATGGAACTTACGTCTGCCAGATACCATGACTTGACAGACTGACTATACCGGGCTTTAAAAAGCTTTATTTCCGATATTTTTTCGCGGTCGTAAGGAAAGCTCAGCCAGATAACGGCTTGCCCTTTGTGTACCCCCGGTTTCGCTATTTGCCGCATCCAATCAGGAAAATTCATGCTGCGTGTTTTGTATATTTTTAATGACCGAATTTAGTAAAAATACACGTAATGCGCGATGCGTATTTTGTATATTTTTCAGCGGATAAGCCAAATAAAAACGGAACTTATAATGATTTTTAAGTGGGTATTGACAAAGGGAATGGACTTGCGTATATTTGAGAGTTATGCCTCACCCTAAAAGACGACACCGAAACATTAAATCGACATAGAAAAATGGAAAATTTTGACCGCAAAAAACATTGGGAAAATATCTATCAGACAAAAGAACTGAAAGACGTTAGTTGGTTTCAACCGACACCAGAGACTTCATTGGACTTCTTTAAACAATTCAACGTGCCGACAACTGCAAAAGTTATTGACATTGGTGGTGGCGACAGTTTTTTAGTTGACCATTTACTCGACTTGGGTTATCAAGACATTTCAGTTCTCGACATTTCAGCGTCTGCAATTGACAGAGCAAAACAACGACTTGGAGAAAAAGCAAAAAATGTAAAATGGATAGTTGCAGATGCAGCGACTTTTAAGCCGACAGAGAAATATGACTTTTGGCACGACCGAGCAGCATTTCACTTTTTAACAGACGAACAAGAAATTTCAACCTATTTACAAACTGCTCAAGAAAGTATAAACCCGACAGGAGTTTTAGTAATCGGGACATTTTCGGAACAAGGACCAAAAAAATGTAGCGGAATAGAAATCAAACAATATTCAGAAACGACAATGACTGACCGACTGAAAAAGTTTTTTGAGAAAATTAAGTGCATAACGGTTGACCATAAGACACCCTTTGACACTATTCAGAACTTTGTTTTTTGCAGTTTCAGAAAATTACAAACGGCTTGACACGACACGAAAAAATAGAAGGGCGAAGGCATAACAGGCGTTTGGCAAAAAAGCGGGTTCAGTGCTTAAATGAAGCTTTGTGCTTCGTATCAAGTTCAGTGCTGGCAGACAGGTTAGTGCTTCGAAATCCGCTTCTTCGCCAAGCGCCAAAACGTTACCTGCTATGTTAGAAAGACGACCATACAAGACAACGACACGTTTTGACGGACTGACAATCTACCTTAGCGGACAAACGGGGATGCCGAAAACCGACCAGAGTAGGCACAACAAAAAACAATTTTTAATATGGCATTAAGCTGGTATCAATGCAAAAATTGCGGGACTTCTATCAAGAAGGATTCCAGTCCAAGCACCTCTGGTTGCTCGGCAAAAGCTTTTCACTCTTGGACAAAGTTGGGTGAAGTTGGCGACACTAATTACAGTTGTAAAAAGTGTGGCACAACAATTCAGACCAAATCTTCTCCAAGCACATCAGGCTGTCCAGATTCGGCATTTCACTCTTGGACAAAGCTCTAAACGATTTAATCGGTGGTGGCTTCGCCACCACCGATTTTTTTAACAACACGAATAATTTAAAATGGAAGCATCAACAACAATAAAACAAATGTTAGCAGGGAACAGAATTTTTGTTCCTACTTATCAAAGAGCATATTCTTGGGACACAGAATTTGAAAAAAGCAAAACGCCAAAACAGGTAAATGTTTTTTTATCGGACTTGGAGGACTACAACAAGAGTTCAACAAAATCATTTTACTACTTCGGACACTTTCTTTTTGAAGAGAAGCTCGACAAAAAATTTGGCGTAATTGACGGACAGCAAAGACTTACAACAATTGTAATTTTTCTTTCTGCTCTATTCAAACGACTAAGTTCAATTAGAAAACTCACAGAAACCGAACAAGAAATTTTTGAAGATATTATCAAACGAAATTCAACTTATCGTTTTGAAACAGTTGATTATGACAAACAACTTTTCAAAGATTATGTAATTGACCAAACCAAAAAAGACAAGAACGGACTTGAAACTGCATCAGCAAAAAGAATTGTAAACGCTTTTGACTTTTTCACTTCGCAATTAGAAAACAAGGACGAACCTTATTTACTTAAAATGTTGAACACAGTGCAAAACGCAACTTGCACAACACATCCGGTAAAAGACGAATCGGAAGCAATTCAGATGTTTATTTTCCAAAACAACAGAGGTAAAAAACCTTCAAACTTGGAAATAATCAAAGCTCAATTTATGTTCAACGTTCATCTTTACGGTGGCGAAGAAAAAGAATCACTAATTGAAGAAATCAAAAATCGCTTTGAAAAAATCTACAAATCAATTTCATCAATAGAATACAACATCAATGAAGATGATGTTTTGGTTTACACTTTAAGAGTTCATTTCAATTCACTTTGGGAAACAAACGCAATTGAAAAAATCAATAAACTACTTTCAGACGGAAATCCAATTCCGTTTATAAAATCATTCACTCACTCATTAGCAATCAGTTTTGAGCATCTAACAACATTCTTCGGTAAAGACGAAAGAGAACAATTAGAAGTTCATTCACTAATTACGCTTGGAGGAATTGGAATCGCAATTCCTTTTGTAATCAAAGCTTACAAATTCGGTTTGCCGATAAATACGATAAATCAACTTTGCAGTAAACTCGAATCAATCGTTTTACGACATCGTTTAATAGGAACAAGAGCCGACATTACTTCAAGAGTAAATGAGGTTTTCCAAAATTTCACGGAAGAGAAGCCAGACATTAAACCAATCACTGACAAAATAGACTGGATGAAAAAAGCAGGTGGCGACTCTTGGTGGTGGGCATATTGGAATGACACAGAATTTGAACGTTCAATTCAAGCAGCAATTCCTCACTCGACAGCTAAATATCTTCTTTGGAAATACGAAAACTACCTAGAAGGACAAGGTAAAAGCGGTTATTCACCGACACGTTTTGACAAAATTATTAGCCCTGAATTGGAACACATTGCACCGCAAACACCAACGGACGGAAAACCCGTTGCAGCAGGTTATTGTGAGTATGACGAGGAATTTAAACAACAATACATTGACTGTTTAGGCAACTATCTATTACTTTCAAAATCTCATAACTGTTCCGTAGGCAACAATCCATTTGCGGACAAGAGAGCAACATATAATCACTTGGCTCAACAGCGTGAAATTCAAGAAATGACAAAGGATAACTTGACTTGGACAAAACAAGAAATCCAATTCCGAAAGGAGAAAATCATCAAATTTTTAAAGGAGAACATATAAAATGGAAAAAGACCAAATTATTGAACAACTAAAAATCATTCGTGACAAAAAAGAAAAAGCAATTACAGCTCAGAGTTACGAAATGGCATCTCAACTACGTGACAGGGAGAAAGACTTGTTAAAACAATTAGAAGAAATCGAACAGAATGACAATAAACACAGCAGGTAACAGCCGTTTGCCGCAATGGGGGCTGACGTGGTTAAATCAAGTGCATTGCTTCTATCAACATTTGTGCTTGGTTGACAGTGAAGTGCTCCGAAATCCCCCACTGCGGCAAGCGGCAAAACGTTAGTGGCAATTTTAAAACGACACGTATGAAGCAAATTTTGACAATTTTATTTTTAGCCCTTCTGACAGTATCAACTAACGGACAAACTGTTCAGAAAGTAAGAAAAGTTGTGCAGGTAATGACACCCCAAACATTTTATCTGAATGGGGGAGCAAGAGCATCAATGGGTGGTAAATCAAGAACTTGGTTTAATATATCCCTTCCTCAAAATACAGTTGAATGGTACTATTCATTCTCAACAACAAAAGGCGAAAGTTCAACAGCAACTATTGGCTTGCTTTCTCAACTAACAAAACTATATGACCCAACAGGTATGACAGCAATAGCTACAAATGCAATATTTACACCAACAGGTGCAGGCGTTTGCGACATTTACCTAATGAATAGAAAAAATGCTGATGCTTTTTTAGAGAAAGTTGATAATTGGGGTGGTTCATTTAGCTATCAAGTATCAGGTTCAAGACAAAACTATAAAAACGGAACAGTTCAAGTAAGAGACATCACATCGGGGAATTGGTGTTTAGGATTTAAAAACCCAAGTTCAACCGAAGGGCTTTCAATAACATTTGAAGTCGTAGCAATTGTTGAAGAAACTGAAACCAATTTATCTGAATGGTCAACGGAAACTAAAACAAAGTTATTTGACAATTACAAGAAAAATTTAATTGCTAATAAAGTTGACGAAAAAGTTGCCATTGAAATAGCAAATTGCGTTGTAAACAAAATGACAACAGAATATAAACCATCTGACTTTTCTAATAAAAGCGAAAGTCAAATAAATGAAATTGAAAAACAACTTGCTGAAAGTTGTGTACAAACACTTCAAGGTGGCGAAAAAACAGAAGAACAGAAAAAAGGCGTAACATTCGGAAATTTAGGTTGGAAGGCTTATGAAAATGGCGACATTGACAAAGCAATTGAGTACAGTAAAAAAGCATTAGAAAAAGACAACTCTTTGGGATTTGTACAAGGAAACCTTGGGCTTTTTTACCTCATAAAAAATGACGAATTAACCGCAATGGACTATTACATTGATGCTATTAGTAATATCAAAAAAGACCGACTTAATGCAAAAAATACGTTCAAAGCGTTAATTGACGACATTAACGAAGCCCTTAAAAAATATCCTGACTTGAAAGGATATAAAGAAATTTTATCGCTACTTCAACAAGAGTACAACGGTTACAAATGACAAAAACAGCCACTAACATCGGTTTGCCGCAATGGGGGGTGAAGTGCTTCTATGAAATTTTTGTGCTTAATGGAAGTGCAGTGCTTCTATTGAACATTAGTGCTAAAAATCCCCCACTGCGGCAAGCCGAAAAACGTTAGCGGTCAGCTTAAAAGACGACACGAATGAACATTGACAATTACAAAATATTAATCTCAAATCTACCTGTAAGACAGCAATGTTTTACGACAAAACGAACAACTTGGACAAAAGCCGAGAGTGAAATTCAGTGGCTAAAAAATCTCAATGACAAGTTGTTTGGAAACAATAAAACTTTGACGATAAGTCGTCAAGATATTTTTGAAACGAGCGAACCAAGAGAAGCAATTATCAAGACAATTTATTGGGGCTACACAGCAGGAATGCGTGGAAATCATTTTGTAAATATTCTTAAACACATTGACACCATTGAAAACGTGTTGCGGACTTTAAGAGAAAAACCAAATCCAACAACCAAAGACTTTAACGACCTAACATTAACTTTCAAGAATGTTGTAGGACTTGGACTATCAACATACAGCAAACTACTTTACTTTTTCAAAATAACATTTAATGACAATCCTTGCCTAATACTTGACCAGCGACTTATTGATGTTTTTGCAAGTAAGACATATTCAAACTTTCAGCAATTAGGCAAAATACGATATGACAATGCTGAGAAAAAGTATCTTGACTTTTTGCAGTTTACAAGACAGCTCGCTACCGACCTTGAAACTCAGGGAGAAAACATTGAACTATTTCTTTTTACTTTTGGCAATAGCTTAAAAACAACAAATATGACTGAAACTGAAATTTCAAATATGTGGAACGGATACTGTCCAGAAAGTTTATTAAAAGGTAAGACTGTTCGTATGCGACTTAACCAAAACGACTTTTTTGAAAGCGAAGAAACAGGTTTGCAAATTGGTGTAATTCCGGGAGTTCAAGCGATTATTTTAAATTTTAGAGGTAAGGGCAAATTTAGAGAAACTCGAACCTTTGGTGACGAAGTTGAAAATGGAGAAATATTAAGTCCGCAAAATTCTGACAGACCACCATTCAACAATCCAACAACTACATTTGGAGAAAGTGAAGAAATAGAAAACTATATTGCAACAATTAGATAAAGACAATAAATTTTAAGCAAATCATAGACGACCGAAAAGAAAGCCGAACCGCTAACAAGGTATTGCCAAAAGCGGGGTTGAACAGCTTCGATTTGACATTTGTGCAAAATTCAACTTTCGTTCTTCGATTGAACTTTTGTGCTAAAAATCCCCGCCTTCGGCAATACCCGAACCGTTACCTGCAAGCCTAAAAGACGACACAGCAAGAATGAACGACAGAAATAAACATAAAGTAACGGGACAAATGAACCAACAGACAGCCGACCCAAAATCCAACGCTTCTGTATTTTTATTTTTTCCCACCGCACATTTTTTAAAAACAATTTTAGCCAGCCGCACAAATGGCACATTTGGTTTTGCCCGACACACAAGCCAACCCTTCGCAAAACCAAAAGAGCCATTTTTTGCCAACGCACCAACAGAACAAATGATTAATTCAATAAACTTGTAGCAGATGAAAAAACTAATCTTTTTAACTCTTTTACTTTTGACAGCTTCAATCGGCTTCAGTCAGTCTTATTTGGGCTGGGTGACAAAACAGGTCAACTTTAGACAAGGACCCGGGACTGACTACGGAGTAATTTCATCATTGAAACCGGGAACACAAATCTTTATTGTCTCCCTTGAAACGGAAAATGATTTTTACAATATAATTGATATTGCAACCGACAAAGAAGGTTATATACACAAGTCGTTTGTAAAACTTGGAGACGTTGTTGAGAAAAATGAAAGGGGTATGTTCACCCCGAGTGGCAAAACATCTAC
Source organism: Flavipsychrobacter sp. (assembly GCA_017849575.1). Lineage (GTDB taxonomy): Bacteria > Bacteroidota > Bacteroidia > Chitinophagales > Chitinophagaceae > JAFIGV01. Next base: position 157,227 of record JAFIGV010000014.1, read on the forward strand.
TTACAATCCTGAAATTGAAATATTCAACAATACTTCATTAACCTTAACATTGAAACTCAATAGTGAAATATACACTTTTTCGCCAAAGCAAAAACGAACAATAACATTAAGCCCAGGAACATATAATTATCGTGCTTCTGCACCAGGCGTTATTCCAAACATAGGCACTGAATATATGGAGAGTAATATGGGCTATACTTGGCAATTTTATATAGTAACCGAAAGAAGATAAACGTTATGCAATTTCTTAACCCAATAGAATTACTAGAATTAGAAAATGCTGATGTAGCGGCAATAGACAATTCAGTTATCAAAAAGGCAAAACGCAAACTATTTGCGGAAATTGACCTTTCAGACAATGGACATTTTGATTATAAGGGGATTTCGCTAACTAAAACAGATTGCGAAAAAGTCATTGACGATTTAGAAAACAATAATGCATTAGAATTTTATTCTCATCTATCCTCAAACAAACTTTTGAATGATTTTCTAGTGAATGGCAATGATAAACTTTTTACATCATTCAAACAGGAAAGTATTTACAAGTTACCTGAGTTTATAAAATTTATAAGTCCGTTTTTTGCTCCCAAATTTGACAAGGCCATATTAAAAGCATTTGCTGATGCGGATGAAGAAAAACTTAGAAGCATATTAAGAACTCAAAACCTAATAAGCACAGCAGACCTAAATATTGCATTCAAGGGGCTTAGTATTGAAATTCAAAATAGATTACAGCAGATTGACGCAATAACTAAAGACATTAAAAATGAAGAGTCTGAATATTCTGATGATGACATTGATGAAGTTATAGATTTAGTAAAAGATGTGTTTCCCACAGAACTACTTAATCAATTACCAGCATATTTTCAAAGTCAGATAAATAAAATAGCTGCTTCCATCAACTTCTTACAGCTTGCAATTTGGAATGAGTTTAACACGACATCTGTATCATTGCATCTACTTGAGCATTTGCTAGAGTTAAACATTGAAAGTGTTAGCAAGCCTACTTTCCAAAAAAATTATGACATAGTTAGAAAAAAACACGAAGAAAGAATTGAACAAGAAAAAAATGCCCCAACATTAAAAAAGTGGGCTACAATTTTATTGACAATACAAGCTCAAATAAAGAACGTTGAGAATAAATCAATTCAAGCTACCGATGCTTTAGATAAAATTAAACAGTTGGTAGCAGTTTCAGAACTAAATTCTTTGCCTTCATTTGCTAACGAAATAAGAACTCAGATTGGATATTCTATTAGAAGCCTCTCAATTTCTTGCTGGAATAAACAAAATGATATAAAAACATCGCTTTCCTTGATAGCTTTCGCATTACAAATTAATGTTAATGAGGAAGCAAAAGTAAAATTCAAACAAGACAAAGCAGAACTTGAAGAATTAGAAAAAAAATACAAGGGTATTTTAGTTTGTCACTTTTGCGAAAAGAATCCGCCTGACGATAATTGTGGTATTCCTCAAACCATATATAAAGAGACATATCGAAGCTATTTTCCAAGACGTGTGCAGTTTTCATATACAGATGTAACAATTCCGAGATGTAAGAATTGTAAGGAAATCCACTCTAAGGGAAGTCAAAAGTTTTCTTTGGTTTTCTTTGTAGCACTTGTTTTAGGTGTAATAATCGGTGCAATGACCGAAGGCGAACATTTTATAATAGGTGGTATTATTGGAGCTGTGGCAGGTTGGATTGTGGGTAAGATTATGGAAGGGAATCAAGTTAGTAACAGTGGAATTAAAGACGCATCAGAATCTACACTCTCAAAACATCCTTTACTAATTGATAGAATGAGAGAAGGTTGGACATTTTCAAAACCAAGTGCATAAAAATCAAAAAATATGAATGAACAAATAAAAGTGCCGAAAATTTACATTGACTTGTTAGACCAAGTTTTTGAAATTGAAAAAAAGGTCGAAGCCCTTACAGAATCAAATTCAATTAGCCGAAATGTTAGTAGGTTAAAAGAAATATTTGAACAATTGGAAACTGATGGTGGATTGTTTTATCACAACCCCATTGGAGAGTCATATAACGAGACAAGAACTGATATTGAAGCGAGTATTGCTGGTAATTCTGCTGACAATTTAATTATCACAGAAGTTATTAAACCAATAGTAAGGTATCGCAAAGGCGGTATTACACTCATTGCAAGAAAAGGCATTGTTGTCGCAGAATCTAAATCTTAACTCTTAAATCATTATCACAATGGAAAATACAATCAATTTCGGAATTGACCTAGGAACAACAAATTCGGCAATTGCCAAATTTGTAAAAGGCGAAGTTATCGTTTTCAATAATCCTCTGGATTATGGTAGGGCTACCCTACCTTCGGTAGTAGCATATTTAAAAGACAAAATAATAGTTGGAAGTAAAGCAAAAGAATTATTTGAGAAGCAAAAGAAAGATGCTTTTACACAAGCATTTTTCAAACGTAAAATGGGAACATCTGAAAGTTTCCCAATCAAATCTCAAAATCGTTCTGTTACACCAATAGAACTATCAGCCCAAGTTCTTAAAGAACTTAAGACATTTGTAAATACTGGAGATTCTTTAGAATCTGTTGTTATTACAATTCCTGCCTCATTTGACATAATACAATCAAACGCAACTAAGGAGTCTGGTTATCAAGCAGGATTTAAACAAGTGGTTTTATTGCAGGAACCTATTGCAGCTAGTTTGGCCTATGCCAATATGAAGAAATCAAAGGAGCTTAACGATGGTCAATGGTTGGTGTATGACTTTGGAGGCGGAACATTTGATGTTGCTTTAATTAAAATAAAAGATGGTGAAATGAAAGTTATCGACCACGAAGGCAACAACTTTTTAGGTGGTGCAGATATTGACCAAATGATAGTGGATAAACTCGTAATCCCAAAAATAAATGCTGAATTTTCATTTGAGAACCTCGAAGATGAAATGAAAAGTGCATCAGGCAAATTAAATTCAAAGTATTATACATTACTCTACAATGCAGAAAAAGCAAAAATTAACCTATCGGCAGTAAGTTCAGCAGAAATTGAAGTTGTTGGATTTGAGGATGAAGATGGCAATGAGGTTGACTTTGAAATGACAATTACTCGTTCAGAACTTAATGAATTAATAAAAAATGCGGTAGATAGCACTATTGAAATGATTAAAACCATTTTGACTAGAAATTCACTTGGTTCAAAAGACATTCAATTTATATTAATGGTGGGCGGCTCAACATATATTCCTTATGTAAGACAACGAGTAGAAGAAATATTGCAAATCCCAGTAAATTGTGAAATTGACCCCACAACCGCAGTGGCAGTTGGTGCCGCATATTATGCAGCAACTAAACAAAAGGAGATTTCCAAATCTGATAAACAGCAAAAGAAAACTGCATTATCTATAAAAGCCAGTTATAATAAGGCATCTAAAGAAAAGGACGAATTATTCGCTGCAAGAGTAACAGGAGAAACCGAAGGTCTATTTTATAAAATAGTCAGACAAGATGGTGGATTTGATTCAGGATTAAAAAAACTTACTGAGAGAATCAGCGAAGATTTGCCATTGGTTGAAAATGCCTACAATTTCTTTTCATTAACTGTTTATGATAGCTTGAATAATGTTGTGGAAACCGACATTGAACCCATTGGAATAAACAGCGGGTTTGGTATTAGTGGTCAACCATTACCAGAGGACATTTGCTTAGAAGTAGATGATTATGATAATCCTGGACATACACGCCTAGCATTAATTTTCCAACGAAATACGATTTTACCTACAAAACGCACTTTGACTTTCCCTATTAACAAGACAATTGTAAAGGGTAGCGAAGAAAATGACATTCGTATTAATATTCTTCAAGGTTCTCACCTTGCTTTACCGGAGGCAAATAAGAGCATTGGTTTTATTGGTATTACAGGCAAGAATCTTAAGAGGGATATTTCAAAAGGTTCAGATATTGAAATTACAATTTCATTATCCGAATCACAGGACTTGACTGTTGCTGCCTACTTAAATATGGCTGACCAAGAATTTAAGGAAACATTTAATCCAAAAGAAAGACATACACCCGTTGAAATGCTAAAAGAGCAAGTAGAGGAATTGTCTGAAAAATTGGAAGAAGAAATTGAACAAGCAACAGAAAAGGAGGACTATGAAACAGCTAGTGCATTATCAAAATTGAAGAAGGAAATGGAGGTTGTTGCAGAAGAAACAGAAGGTCTTACTTCTGATGATGTTACTGACAAACGCTATCAACTTGAAGATAAAAAACGAAAAATTGCTCAAGAAATAGATAGTGCCACTAAGCATAAAAGAATTCAAAAAGTAAAAGAGCATTATTTTGAAATAAAAGCAGAGTGCTTAAAGTTACTAGATGATAGTGGAAATGACCACGAAAGAAAAACATATAATGATATTGTTTCGCAGGAAGAAGCATTTATGTCAACAAATAGCCCAATCAAAATTCAAGAAAAATCGGATGAATTACAAAGCATCATTGGTCAAATTAGATGGCGAACTCCAGATTTTCTCACGGGCATTTTCAATTGGCTTAAAGGGGAACAACCAAAAATGAATGACCAAACACAAGCCAAAAGTCTCGTTGATGCAGGGAAATTTGCTGTTGAAAGTCAAAATTGGGACAGACTTAGGGAAATAAACTTTGGTTTGCTTGATTTACTACCAAGAGGTGCAAAAGAACAAATAACAACTAAAATTGGATTTGGATTATGAAAACAGAAGCATTTCAAAATTTACTGCTTAAATCAGCAGTTTCTGTAATTGCCTGCGATGGCAGTATAGACGAAGCAGAAATTTCAGAAATCAGAAGTATGGCTGAAAATGAAATTTACTTTATGGGTTGTGATTTTGAAGAACCACTTGAAGCAAATCTTCAAACAATAAAAGAAAGGGGAAAATCAGCTATTAACGACTACCTGAAAGAGTTAACGAGTGCCAATCTAAACGACAATCAAGAATTGCTATTGATTGAAGTTTTGATAAGAGCCATTGAATCGGACGAAAAGGTTGAGCCAAATGAAGTTAAGTTTCTTCAAATGGTAAAATCGAAACTAAAAACAAGTGAAGAAACCATTATCACTAAGTTTCCAAAGCAAATGAATTATTTAATAGACTTCCATAATTATGGACTTCACGAAGAATTTACAGATGAGCTTAAATTTGACTAATGCCATAAAAATAATCTTAGCGATTTTGTTTTTTCTATGTTTAGCAGATATGCCTTACGGATTCTACCAGTTTGTAAGGTTCGCAGGTTTAATTGGATTTGCAATTATAGCTTATCAAGCACACGAACAAGGCAGACAAACAGAAATGATTATTTACGCTGGACTTGCATTGTTATTTCAACCGTTTTTCAAAATTGCACTTGGCAAACAGATGTGGAATATAGTTGACGTAGTTGTAGGAATAGGTCTTTTAATATCAATATTTATGAAACCAAAGGAAAGCCCACGCTAAAAGCAAGCACATTTGCAATTCGCACAAGCCAACGCACAGACCAAAAATTGCAAAAGAGCTTGCTTTGCCAACGCAGACAAAAATTGTTTTTAAAAATTTTCCCAACGCTTCAAAAAAATAAAAATACACCGACACACAGTCCAACAATCACTGAAGACAATGACACGGAAACTCAATATTGACAAGACATACAAAGACACGACAGACAGAAGGCCAGCAGGTAACATGGGTTTGGCGTCATGCGGGGTGAAGTGCTTAAATTCAAGTTCAGTTTTTCAAATCAACTTTAGTGCTGGGTTGACAGTTTTGTGCCCTGAAATCCCGCACGAACGCCAAGCCCAAAAACGTTATGCCTAAGTTTAAAAAACGACAATGACTAAAAGAAAATCAAATATTATTATTGGACTATTGTTTGCTGGACTTCTCGTTGGGACAGGAATTATGCAGACTCATTTAAAAAATAATCCACAATTGTTTATGTTGATTTTTGGTGGACTTACATTAACGTCTTTTATCACAAAACAAAAAATAATTACGACTTGGCTTTTTTACATTCTTATTGGGACAATGTTGTATATCAATTACTTTATGTTGACAAACTTGATTATCGACCTTATAAACCCTGACAGAGGTTGGGTGGAATTTGAAGGAGAGCGACATCGAGTAATGGATATGAGCTGGATTTGGGGCGTGATTTTAGGATTCATACTCTCACCTCTTACAATAATTTTATACCATAGAAAAATGGTCAGAAATAGGTCAATTGAAATTGGAGTAACAACTCTGTTTTTAGCAATAACGACAGTAATTTATATTGTATGCGAATTAAGATGATTATAAAACCTAGGCATAACAAGGTATTGCCAAAAGCGGGGCTGAAGTGCATATTTAGAGGCTTTTGTACTCATTTGAACATTTGTACTTTTTATGAACTTTGGTGCTAAAAATCCCCGCCTTCGGCAATACCCGGTCGTTACCGGGCATTGTAAAACGACACTCAAACAAGAAATATGAGCATAGAAAATATTAGACAATTTATAAAAGAAAAAGCAGAACAATTCGGTGCTAAGACAGACAACGAATTCAACAAACCTTACGTTGAACGAAACAACACCGGACAGGAAGCACTAAAAGACAACGGAGCTTATTTTGGGTTTATTCACCCAGAAGAAGAAGCCTCAGGCCCTTTTCACGACTTTTCATTAACAATTTTCCCGAATGACCAAAATAAACCTTGGCTTGTATGTCTTGGAATTGGTTCCAGTGGTTTCAAAAACGACTACGAACTTGCAACCTATCCAGGACTTAGAAGGTTATTCTCGAAACTAACGGACGAAAGAGGCTTTTGTAAATCTGACTTTTCAGACATAGAAACAAGTTTGCCAAAATCAATCACTGGTAATCTGGACTTACAGCATATAAAAAACACGATTAAAACTTACACTAAAGTTTTACCGACTTGCCAAATAGTTGACGACCCTGAAAGCGAAGAAGGAAAACAACTTATTGCAGCCTTTGTCGCAGGTTATGCAAAACTTCGAGACTGGCCTTCCAATAAAGACCACAGAAAAGCAGTTTCAGAAGCTTTAGTGCCATTTTTAAAATCAGAAACCATTGATGAAACAGAAGAAGTAAAAAATCTCTTAAACGAAAGAAAGTACATAGTTCTTCAAGGACCTCCAGGAACTGGTAAAACAAGAACCGCAAAAAATGTTGCAGACAAAATAGGAGCAAAAACCTTCTTCACTCAATTTCACGCAGAAACAAGTTACTCCGATTTTATTTACGGAATCAGACCTGACACAGAAAACGACGAACTGAGATATAAAGAAAATTTAGGCAGCTTCTCAGAGGCCTTAAAATATGCCGTTGAACATAACATAGAAAAAGTCATCTTAATCATTGACGAAATAAACAGAGCTAATCTCTCCAATGTATTGGGACCTATTTTTTATCTATTTGAGCATAAGATGGACGTTTCAAATGTTGAAATTGAGATTGCCCCAAATTTCAAAGTAACGAAACTGCCCGAAAACTTTTCTGTGATTGCTACAATGAACACTGCCGACAGGAGCTTGGCAGTTGTTGACTTTGCACTAAGAAGACGCTTTGCTTGGTACACCCTTAAACCAAAAGCAATAAAGTCGAAACAGTTCTTTAACGAGGACTTTAGCAGAATTCAAGAAATATTTGACTGGTATGCATCAAGCACCGAACTAAACCTGCAACCGGGACAAGGCTATTTCATGGCAGACACCGAAGAGGAAATGAAAAATCGTATTCGTTATGAAATATTCCCTCTGATTAAAGAATATCTGCAAGAAGGACTATTAAGAAATGCTAAAGAAGAGTTTAATAATTATTTCTCAACCAGAATAAATCTTTCTCTTTTCGAATGACAAAGCCACTGGATGTTTTTTGCGAAATTCCTTGCCTGACTGAACAATCAAAACAGTTGGGTGGAGTTGCTTTGCAAAAAAAGTGGTTCAAGTCAGCAGATAAAAGAATTATCGGGCAATACCTCCAGAAATTCATTGATTACAATTCTGAGCAATTTAAATTTCTTGGTGTTCAACCATACATCATTGGTTCAGACCAAAGCACTGCACTTGCATTTCGTTCATCTGGCTTCATTGGCTCTATTCCTTTGAGGGCTTCTGACACCGGAAAGCAAATCGGTGATTTTGTAGTTATGCCTCGGTTTACCGGGCGTGATAGATTTGAGGACTATATTGAAATTCTAAACCTACTGGGTACTGAAATTAGTCCAGAGGTAATTGATAGTTTACCATTGGCATCGGGTAAGAATTTCAGGCCACCATTGTATTTGGAGGCTGTGAAATTTATAGCAGCTCTTGAAAAACTGACAATGAGACCGTGGAGAAAGTTTGACAATATTGAAAAGGTATCAAGTCAGCCTACTGGTCAAATCAATTGGACAAAATATATAAACAACGAATTCAAAGTAGAAAACAGGTTAAAATTTCCAGCAAGAACAAATGTGTTGAGTGAATTTCATTCTGAATATTCGGAAATTAGATATGTCTTTGACATTTGTAAAAGTGAATTACTTTCAGCCAATACACCGCAGAGAATTAAGAATAATTTGCGAACCAAATTGAGTTTCCTTGAAGAACGATTATATCACCATAAACCAAGAGCAACCAATAAAATCACAATCCGATTTTCCGATAGTCCAACTGTGAAAGCCTGCAAAGAGCAAGCTAATAGGATTTTAAACTTTAACCTTGTAGACAGCACAGCTTGGCGGGTGGACTTTTCAGATGTATTCGAAAAATTTATTCAACATATTTTTAAAGAAGCTTCAAAAGAAACTGGGGGACGACTTTATTCAAACTTTAAGTTTCATTCCAGTACTTCAAAGCATTATGCCTGGGAATTAAAGCATATCGAGCCAGACGCAATTTTTCAGAAAGAGAATGTTTTGATTTTTATAGATGCCAAATACAAATCTAATTTATACAATAAGTTTGACCAAAGTGAAGTACTAAAAGAAGACCATAGACACGACCTACATCAAATATTGGCTTACTCATCATTCAGTAAAACAGATTTTAAATTTGGTTTTCTATGTTACCCATCGGACCAAATCGAATTAAAAAGTATTAAATACAAAAGCGGCATAAACGAAGCAACAAATACGATTTTGATTTTAGGAGTGCCATTAAAAAAGGACAGCATCAACGAGACAAAACGACTTTTGACAAATGAACTTAACGAAATTGAAAGAAGAACAACGACCCGGTAACACGGGTTTTGCGTCAGGCGGGGTGACGTGCAAACTTGAGGCTGTGTGCTTCTAATTAACTTTAGTAATAAATTGAAACTTTGTGCTCCAAAACCCGCCCAAACGCAAAGCCCCGAAACGTTATAAGCAAGCCTAAAAGACAACCGTGCAACCATCGGGCGGACACCAAAACGACCAGTCTTTTGACTTCCAAACTAACTTTCTGGCGACAAAAACTCGGTTGACAATTCGCTGTAACTTGCCACAGACCCAATCCAGTTTACCGACACTCAAGCCAACGCAAGGTTTTAAAAATTTTCCCACCGCACATTTTAAAAAATAATTTTAGCCTCCCCACATTGGCACATTTGGGGTTTGCCCCTTCACATAACCCGACACACAGGCAAACCCCAAAAGAGCCAATTACCCACCGCACCAGATGATTTTCGTCATATTTTAAAGTATTCTCAAAAAAAACTTGCAAGTGTGAATATAATTCAATTACCTTTGTAAGCGAATACTCACTTACATAATAAATACAAATAAAATGAACGGCAAAAACAACATCTCAATAGGCTTCCTGACAATGGGGCTTTTTATGGCTTACGGTTTTCTACTTATTTATCTCCGTGACTTTGCTCCAGGAAAGGAAGAATGGGTGAACTCATACAGTATCGGCAAGCACTTTGAAAGTAGACTGGCTCACGTTCACGGCAACTTGTTTGCCTTTCTAAATATTCTAATTGGTTATTTACTTCTACATTTCAGAGACAAACTTCAAAACGTGAAAGCCATTTCTTGGTTGGCACTTACAGGATTATTAATGCCAATAGGAATATTAACTGAGGTGTATCTTGGCTTGCCTCCTGCATTAGTATTAATTGGAGCAATTGCTATGACTGCTTCTGTAATTTGGTTAGGTTTTTCGATTATTAATTTAAAGTTAAACAATGAAAAATAAAGATTTTACCGAAAGGCAAATAGAAATAATGGAAGCCGCTACGCTTCGCATTGATAAATTCGGAATACAGGAATTAACGATAAAAAACTTAGCCTCCGACCTGAGTTTATCTGAAGCTGCATTATATCGTCATTTTAAAAGTAAAAATGAAATATTGCTCGGACTATTGACCTATTTTATTTTAGAAATGAATGAGCGACTCGCTGTAATAATTGAAGATAAAGAATTACAACCTTCTGAACTTTTGAAAAAAGTATTTGTGTCTCAACTTAACACATTTGTTCAAAAACCTGCCATAGTTAGCGTGATTTTTTCCGAAGGAATATTTCAATTTAATAAAGAACTAAGTGACAAGGTTTCAACAATGATGGCTCTGATGCAAAACAACATTCACGCACTTGTTACAAGAGGACAAAACGAAGGTGTTTATGGAAAGCTATTGGGAGCTGACACTATTACAACAATTATTATGGGGAGTATGCGAATGGTTGTTTTAAAATGGAAGCTTTCGGGTAACAAATCCAATTTAGTAAATGATGGAAAAAATGTATTAAACGGACTTCTAAAAATGTTAGAAAAATGAAAAAAATAATCCCCTATTTATTAGTAACAATTTTAGCAGGGTTTGGTTTGCTGACATTATTCCTAAGCACATCTGTTATATTTGATTTGTTTGGTATTAGAGCCAAAGAGGGCAATTATGTTCTGTTTGTGGTTTGGTCAAACTTCATCAGTAGCATTCTTTACCTATTCGCTGCTTATGGGTTTATTAAAAACAAGAAATGGACTACTTCGCTTTTAGGAATTTCAACACTTATTCTAATAACAGCTTTTGTCGGTCTTAAAATTCACGCAAGTTCAGGTGGTATTTATGAAACAAAAACCATCGGTGCAATGATTTTTAGAATTTCCGTGACCCTTGTATTTGCAATCATTGCATATTTCACAATAACAAAAAAGAAATTATGAAAAAGATAACGATTTTAATTCCAGTAATCAGTTTGTTCCTTTTCAGTTGTGGCAATGCTTCTAACGAAAAATCAAAAGAGCAAACCGAAACCGTTACTCACGAAGAACATCAGCACAACGCTGAAATACAAAACATCGAACTTAACAATGGTGAAAAATGGGAAGTTGATGCTAATATGATAACTCATATTCGTAATATGGAAAACGATGTTATTTCCTTTGCTAAGGTTGAGCAAAAAGATTACAAGTCATTATCAAAACAATTACAATCCAACATTGATTTACTTACCTCTAATTGCACAATGAAAGGCAAAGCACACGATGAACTGCATAAGTGGTTATTGCCCTACATTGATTTGGTAAAAGAACTTTCAGAAGCTAAAGACGAAACCGAAGCAGAAAAACAATTTCAAAATATTCAAACTTCATTCACAGCATTTAATCAATACTTCCAATGAACATAAAAGAATTACATACTCAAGAAAAACCAGTTTCAGCAACTTCTCTTTTTAAAAGTGAACTGGGCAATGCAACTGCCATACAAATTTTGCAAGGCGAGAAATTAAAAGAGCATATTACCAAAACACCAGCACTTTTGATTTGTGTGAAAGGAGAAGTGATTTTTGAAAATGAAAAAGGGATAAAAGAAAAACTATTATCGGGTGACTTTATAAACATTGAACCAATGGTAAAACATTGGGTAGATGGAATTATTGAAAGTCAATTAATACTCATCAAGTAAAAAAATTTGACCAATGAAGTTAGTAAATATTCACATACAAAAGTTGCTTCTACTATTCCTTTTAATAGGGGTTCATACAGCTCAAGCCCAAGTTTGGACACTGCAACAGTGTATTGATACAGCACAGGTTCACAATAAAAACCTGCAAATGAGTAGAAACAATGTTGCTATTGGTGAACAAAGAGAAAAAGAAGCCAAAGCGAATTTAATTCCGAAAGTAACAGCCAATACCGATTACAAATATTTTACAAACCTGCCCTATCAATTAATGCCTTTGTCGACTTTTAATCCGACAGCACCTGAAGGACAGTTTAAAGAAGCCCAATTTGGTGTTCCGCACAACATCAACGCCAACTTGCAACTTTCAATGCCATTGTATAGTCCACAAGTTTATGGAGCTATTCAAACTACTAAAATAGCCTCGGAGTTGACAGACTTGCAATATCAAAAAACAGAAGAGCAAATCTATTTTGAAATTTCAAACCTGTATTACAATGGACAAATTTTGCATCATCAGTTGACTTTTATTGACAGCAACCTGATTAATGCAGAACTACTTCTAAAAAATATGCAACTGCTCAATGAACAATTACTTGCTAAAGGAACAGATGTAAGCAAGGTAAAATTGCAAGTATCACAATTAACCACGCAAAAGGAAAATATAAGCAGTAAATATGAGCAAGTTCTAAATGCTTTGAAATTTGCAATGGGTATTTCCATTGAACAAAATCTACAAATTGAAGCGAACATTCAATATCAAAATACAAATGAATATACACCTTCATCAACTTTAGATATTCGTATCATAAAAACTCAAAACCGCTTATTGTCGAGTGAACTCAACACACTCAATAAATCAAGGTATTTGCCTTCGCTAAATCTGATTGGAATGTATGGAACAACGGGCTTTGGTTATAATGGACAACCTACTTCTTTCCTTGATTTTTATCCGATTGGTTTTGCAGGTATTCAGATTTCCTATCCTTTATTTAACGGAACGGTTACGCAACGGAAAATAAATCAGAAAAGGATTGAATTCCAAAATAATGAGCTTCAATTCAGCTTACTTACCGAACAAAATAATATGCAGGTTGAAAATGCAAAACTGCAAAGAAAGATTGCTCAACAGACAGCCGAAACCACTACTAAACAAATCCAGTTAGCAGAGACTATATACGAACAAACTGTTCTTCAACAAAAACAAGGAACAGCAAACCTAACAGATGTTTTGCTTGCTGACAATGCTTTACGTGAAGCACAACAAACTTACCTCTTCGCAGTAATTGATTATCTAAAAGCAGATTTAGAACTAAAAAAACTAACTGGAAATATTTCTAAAAAGAATTAAAACAATGAAAATGAATTGGAAAAAAATAATCGGAATTGTTGCAGTTGTTGCAATCGTTGTCCTTGTTGTTTTTAAGCTAAAAACCAACAAAGAAATTACACAAGGCAAAGTTTATCAATACGATAAAGAACAAGCTATAAATGTTCAGGTAGATACATTGCAATTGGAAAATGTGAATGCTGAATTTTCTTATTCAGGAACATTTGAACCTAATAAGGAAACGAAAATAAGTGCCGAATTACAAGGGAAAATCAACACCATTTTAGTTGATGTTGGAAGTATTGTAAACAAAGGACAATCATTAGTGCTGTTGGATAACTCATTATTGAAACTGCAACTGCAAACTATTGAAGTGCAAATTGAAGGCTTGGAAGCCGATGTAAATCGTTATACCATTTTAGCTAAAGCAGATGCCATACAAGGCATTCAGTTAGAGAAAGCAGAGTTAGGTTTGAAATCTGCAAAAGTGCAAAAAACCACTTTGTTGGAGCAGATAAACAAAACCACAATTAAAGCACCTTTTAGCGGAGTAGTTACGGCAAAACTAAGTGAAGAAGGAGCATTCGCTGCACCCGGAGTTCCATTGCTTCAAATAACTGACATTACAAATTTAAAATTCACTGTAAATATTCCCGAAAATGAGTTAAGCAAATTCAAATTAAATCAAAGCTATCCTGTAGTAGTAGATGCTTATCCTGATATTCTATTAACGGGGAAAGCCACTATGATAGGTAGTAAAGCAAATATGGGCAGTAGTTTTCCAGTTCAGTTTACTGTATATAACACATCAGATTTGAAAATAAAATCAGGGATGTTTGGTAAAGTGAATTTAAAAAGTGATAAACTAGGAAGGGGCATTATTATTCCAGCGTCAGCAATCGTAGGTTCTGAAAATCAACCGCAAGTTTACATATTGAAAAATGGCAAAGCCCTTTTGCAAAACATCACTATATCAAATAAGATAAAGAATAAAGCAGTTGTTTCAAATGGATTAAATGAAGGTGAAGTAATTGTAACGAATGGCTTCATCAATCTTTTTGATGGTGCAAATGTAACTGTTAAATAAAATCAGCAAAAATGAATATTACAGAAATATCAATCAAACGCCCTTCGCTGATAATCGTGCTTTTCAGCGTATTTACTTTATTAGGTTTTATAGGGTATAAAAATTTGAGTTACGAATTAATGCCTGATTTTAATCAGCCAGTAGTTGTAATTAAAACTGTTTATCCAGGTGCTGAACCCAACGAAGTAGAAACATCTGTTTCACGAAAAATTGAAGATGCTTTATCCAACTTGGAGGGTGTAGATTACTTGGTTACTAAATCGTTGCCAAATGCCTCAATCATCATAGCCAATCTGAAATACGGGACAGATTTGGATAAGTCAATGCAAGACGCACAACGCTACATTGACAACATTCGTAAAGATTTACCACAGGATATTTTAAGTCCTGTAATGAGTAAAGTTTCGCCAAATGATTTGCCTATAATGTCAATTAGTGCAACAAGTAATTTATCTACTACTGAGTTTTATCAAAAAATGAAAGATGATTATCTGCCACAAATTCAACAAATAAAAGGCGTTGCAGAGATTACCGTTTTAGGAGGAGAAGAAAGAGAAATTCAGGTAAAAATAAATCAGGACAAACTGAAATTGTATAAAATTTCAATGGTTCAGGTTGTTGAAGCAATTAATCGTTCGGGCTTAGACTTACCTGCCGGTAAAGTGCTAACCGAAAAAGAAAACAATTCCGTTCGTTTAACCGGAAAATTTACATCATTAGAAGATATTAAAAATGTTCAAGTGGCGATGCCTGTAATGGGCAGTCCTGTTTATGTAAAAGATGTAGCAGATGTTATTGATGGCATAAAAGAAACAACTTCTATCAGTCGTTACAATGGCAAAAACGGTATCGGTCTTTTATTGAAAAAGCAAGGAGATGCAAACGCTGTAGATGTTTCAAAATTAGTTCGTGAAAAATTCAAATCCATTGAGCAACAAAATGCGAGTTCAGGTGTAGAATTTATTATTGCAGACGATAGCACAGACAACACTATTGCAGCAGTTAATTCAGTTGTTTTTGATTTGATATTAGCGGTGATATTGGTTTCATTGGTTATGCTATTATTTCTAAGAAGTTTTAGAAACTCATTAATTGTTATCGTTGCAATTCCAACATCTTTAGTTACAGCGTTTGCAGTAATGTGGCTTTTAGGCTACACGCTTAACCTAATGACCTTACTCGCAATGTCTTTAATCATAGGCATTTTGGTCGATGATGCAGTGGTAGTATTAGAAAATATTCAAAAACATTTAGACAAGGGAAAAGATAAACGAATTGCTGCAATGGATGGTCGTATGGAAATTGGCTTTGCTGCATTGTCAATTACATTAGTTGACGTAGTGGTATTTTTACCAATTCTTTTTTTACAAGTGTTTGTTGCAGATATGCTCAAACAATTTTCGGTAGTTGTAGTAACTTCAACACTCACCAGTTTATTGGTTGGTTTTACTCTTACACCTTGGTTGGCTTCACGTATTGGAAAGAAAGAAGATTTACAACCAACTATTTTTTTCAATCGTTTCTTGCTTTGGTTTGAGCATCAATTAGAAAATTTCACCAATTGGTATGGCAGACAATTAGAATGGGTTTTAAGCCATAAATTAATTTTCACAGGAATTGTTTTGTTGCTTTTTGTAATGACTTTAGGCATTATGAAGCAAGGCATCATAGGTAAAGAATTAATATCAACAGGTGACCAAGGCAAATTTAGAATGGCTTTAGAGTTTGATAAATCCACATCTATACAACAGAACAACTTAATTGCTCAAAAAATTGAAGCATACATTATTCAACAACCTGAAGTAGCAACAGTATTCAGCAATATTGGTGGACCAAGCACAGGTATTGGAAGTTTGGGTGTTGGTTCTGCAAACAAAACAGAATTTACCATTCAATTAAAATCTAAGAAGGAACTGCATAATTTGTCTACCGAAACATTTATGAAATCCCTGCGAGAAGATTTGAAATCAAAATTTCCGAGCATAAATTATTCAATGGCTGCACTGGGTTTAATACCTCGTTCCGCCCCAATTGAAATTACATTAAGCGGAAGCAACTTAAATCAAGTGATGAAAAGCGGAAACGAATTAAAAGCGATTATTGAAAAAATGCCTGGTGCGGATAACATTCGCTTATCAGTTGAAGCAGGTAGTCCCGAATACAAAATAATTCCCGACAAAGATAAAATGCAACGATTAGGTTTAACTACCGCTTATGTTGGATTGAACCTAAGAACAGCGTTTACAGGCAATGATGATGCTACCCTAACCGAAAACGGAACAGAATATCCTGTGAGAATTTGGTTAGCTGAATTTAGCCGACAAAATTTTGAGGATGTTCAACAACTTTCTATCATTAACCCAATGGGAATACCAGTTGAAGTTTCACAATTTGCAAGCGTAGAGCAAGACAATTCCCCGTCATTATTAGAACGAAAAGACCGACAACCTGCTGTTACTTTGACAGCAGACGCATTAGGCAGACCATCAGGAACAGTAGCAGACGATGTAGTAGCATATCTCAAAGAAAATCCATTGCCAAACGGAATACAAATGACTTGGGGAAGTGACATCAAAAGACAGAATGATAGTTTTGGAGCATTAGGTTCTGTTTTACTCATTTCGTTTTTGCTGATTTACCTGATTATGGTAGCACTGTATGACAGTTTTGTTTATCCATTTGTAGTTTTGTTTTCTATACCAGTTGCAGCAATTGGGGCGTTTTTCGCTTTGAATTTGTCGTTAAGCAATTTAAGTTTATTCGCCTTATTGGGTTTAATTATGCTAATGGGCTTAGTGGTCAAAAACGCTATTCTAATTGTCGATTTTACCAATCAATTAAAAGCAGAAGGTAAACATTTTAAAGAAGCCTTAATCATTGCAGGAAAAGGTCGTATGCGACCAATCCTAATGACAACTCTTTCAATGGTTGTTGGTATGCTTCCCATTGCAATGGCAACAGGAACAGCAGCAGAATGGAAAAACGGACTTGCTTGGGTAATCATTGGCGGACTTCTATCATCTTTAATTTTGACCGTGTTTTTAGTGCCTATGGTCTATTATTTAGTTGACACAACGAAAGAAAAAATAAATCGTAAAAAATAATTGAAATGAAAATAACAATCATAACACTACTCGCATTTTCGTTTTCACTCACACTTTATTCATTTGCCAAACCGAATGCAAAAACATTTTCCTTAGCAATTGAGGTGAAGAATTTACGGAATGAAAAAGGCGTGGTTCAATTTGCACTTTATAACAAAGATGGCTCAATCCCAGATGAAGATTATGAAAACTATTACAAAATTGTAAAAGGCTAAATTGTGAATGGTTCATCAACAATTACTATTGAAAATATTCCATCAGGTAAATATGCTGTTAACATTTTACACGATGAAAACAAAAATGGCAAAATTGACAAAGGATTTATTTTACCGATAGAAGGTATTGGTTTCTCAAATTTTCAATCAATTGGCTTGACAAACAGACCTAATTTTTCAAAAGCAAGTTTTGAGTTGAAAGAAAACAAGTCAATTAATGTAAAGGTGATTTATATGTAAGACAGTTTAGCCATCGCACAGGCGTAAGCACATTTGCAATTCGCACAAGCCAACGCACAGACCAAAAATTGCAAAAGAGCTTACACCTTTACCTCCAAAGAAAAATTATTTTTTAAAATTTCCTTCCCTTCTTAAATTTTTAAAACCGCTACCCACAGCCGACACATACGCAGCTCGACAATTACAGTAAAACCAACGGCAGACAACAACTCTGCAACCTCGACAGACAGAAGGCCAGCTTATAACAGCGGTTTGGCAAAAGTGGCGGTGCAGTGCTTCGTATGACAATTTTTCGTATAATTGAAGTGCGGTTCTTCGTATGAACTTTTGTGCTAAAAATCGCCACCTTCGCCAAGCCGCGAAACGTTAGCGGTCATTTTAAGGACGACAGAAACGATGAAACATTTACTTTACATATTGACAATAATTTTTTTGACATCTTGCTCAAACGTGACAGAAAAAAAGTTAGACAATCCACAAGTGGACACTATTCCAGAAGTAGCACTATGGGCAGACGAATACATAATTAAATATTTGGAAAGCAACAAAGACCGTTTGACGGAAGTTGACGGACACCCTGTAACTTACATAAAAGAGACAACAGAACGAGATGAAAGAAATTATGCAATGGTCAAAATTGGACATAGTTTTGAAAGTAGATATGTGACAGACCAATGGATTTTCGTTGACAGCTTGACCAAAGAAATTTATGAATATGATTTAGCAAACGATTCATTAATTCTTTGGAAAGAATTTGCGAGCATTGACAATGAAATAAATGAAATCCCGCCTAACGGAAAATATCGATTTGACATTGCATTTGCAGAATGGGAAGGAAAATCAATGGGCGAAAAAGTGACTATTGTAATAAATGACAAATCAATAAAAGTAATTTATGAAGGTGACGGACAACTTACGCAAACAAAAAAAGGTGATATAATTGACGAGGGAAAAATAATGAAACATAAAACAGGTGTTGGGATTATTGGCAAACATCCATCTGACACTCAACTGGACGAAATTGGTGGTTGCACAGGTGGACCTGCAATTATTGACTTTAAAGACAAGAAATATTGGATGTGCTGACAAAGAAAAAACGAACCGCTAACACGGGTTTTGGGTCAGGCGGGGTGACGTGCAAACATGGAGCTTTGTGCTTCTATTCAAGTTCAGTGCTGGTTGACAGTTTTGTGCTCCGAAATCCCGCACGAACGCCAAGCGCAAAAACGTTGTAGGCGATCTCGGTTCGGGCAACATTTCCTAAATTTGAACAATGGAACAGCTCTCTGAAATCAAGCAGGTTTTGCAGCAACTGAAGCCTGAGTTGTCCAGGCGGTTTCATGTCCAAAGCCTCGGACTGTTTGGCTCTGTGGTTCGGGACGACTTCTCCCCATCGAGTGATGTTGACATCATTGTGGACTTCAATCGACCGGTCGGTATTGAGTTTATCGACTTAGCTGACTACATCGAACAGCGCCTACAAAAAAAGGTGGATCTGGTATCCCGCAGTGGCTTCAAAGAAAAATACTTTAAGGCAATAGAGCGGGAGATCGTTTATGTCTAAACGTGACCCAAACTTTTGGTTGGAGACATTCTGGAGAGTGCTCATAAGATCCTTGACTATACTGCCGGACAAAGTTTCGAAGACTTTGAGAGTGACGGCAAAACGGTGGATGCTGTGATCCGCAACTTTGAGATCATTGGTGAAGCTGCCAATCGTCTGCCGGAGGAGTTTAAAGACAGTTGTCCGGGCATCGACTGGCATCGCATACGTGGGTTCAGAAACCGTATTGTGCATGATTATTTTGGCATAGACTGCTCTATAGTCTGGACAATCAAAGAGACATTCCTGCCATTGATGATCGGCCAGCTAAAGCCACTCTCCGAAGCTTGACCAACCGCCCATAATTACTAAGGCTTCGTTGCGCCGAACGGGCAAGACATGATCCCGATAGTTATCGGGACTGTTGAACGAACTTTTCTCAGCGAAGCTAAACCCTTGAGGGCGGTGTTCGACAGGCTCACTACAGGGTGCGTAAGTGCCAAATTTGAACGAAATGAATATTAACAACAATATAGGCAAACGAAAAGTGGAATACTCTTGCATCCGCACTTCGCTTATACCTGATCGTTGGCAGAAACGCTGAAAAGAGGCTCCACTCCAAACAAAATTCCCATTTCGGGAACTTTTCTTTATTTTTGTTGATAAAACGTTTTGAGAGTAATAGCCAAAAAGACACTCCGAGACTTCTGGGAGAAACATCCCGACTGTGAAGAGCAACTCAAGGCTTGGTTCCAGGAAGCCGAAGTTGCAGCATGGAAAGGACCCAACGATATTAAACAGGACTATCCCAGTGCTTCTTTTTTGGCGGACAATCGAATAGTGTTCAACATCAAAGGCAACCACTACCGATTAATCGTAAAAATCAATTATCCCTATAGTATGGTGTGGATCCGTTTTGTCGGCACACATGCCGAGTATGACAAGATTGACGCAACGAAAATTTAAACACAATGGTCATCAAACCCATAAAGACGAAAAAAGATTATCAAGCAGCCATGGACCGGCTGGAAGTGATTTTCGATGCGAAACCCGGAACACAGGAAGGCGACGAACTGGAGGTACTGGGCATTCTGATCGACAAATATGAGCAGGAGCATTTTCCCATCGGCTATCCAGATCCTATCGAGGCTATCAAGTTCCGCATGGAGCAAATGGGCTATAGCCAAAGTGACCTGGCTAAGGTTGTAGGTCTGAAAAGCAGGGCTAGTGAAATTCTTAGTAAAAAGCGGAAGCTGACCTTGGAAATGATCCGCCAGTTGCATCAGGCACTTGGTATTCCGACAGACGTACTCATTCAAAGCTATTGACGACAGCTCTAAAGTCCACAATGCGTTGCTTCAAGTTTGGCGGAACTGCTGCTATGTAGCGTGACGAATAATATGGCGCCTGGTTAACTTTACTGAACTGTATTGCTGCCAGTGCCACACCTTACAACAATACCATCTACGTTGCCTGCTATTTTAAGACGACTTGCGCAATGAAACAGACATTAATAATCCTGACCTTTTTTCTGCTGACAAATAACTTGTGTGGACAGACAAGTTATACTGGCTTCATTGACAGATATCCTATTGAATTTGTAACTAACATTTATTCAGACGGAGTCACAAGAGCATTTTATGTTTATACAAATTTTGACGACCCGATAAAAATAAATGGCACTCTCAAAAACGGATTACTTACGTTAATTGAAAAAGACAGTTTTGGAATAAGTAAAGCGACTTTGACTTTCAAGAATTTTAAACCAGAAAATACCAACATTGAAGGTGTTTGGAAAGACAATATTTCAAACAAGCAACTCAAAATTACTTTAACGAAATCATTTGACATTGACTATGGCGATAGTATTCAATGGCAAAACAAGGAATTACTGCAACCTGTTTCGTTAAAAGACAAATACTTCAAAATTGTAATTAACAAGAAGAAAGGAGACTTTTATGCAAGTGTGACAGGAATAAAAATTTTTGAAAAAAAGACCGACAAACTCATTCAAGAATTCAATATGGAATGCCAACTTTGGGGTTTAGACAATGTGAGTATTGACGATTACAATTTTGATGGATTTATAGACTTTTCTGTATTTGAACAGAGTTACGCAGGACCGAGTACTTCAAGTATATTTTTTCTCTTCAACCCAAAGACAGGAAAATATTTTCGAAGCTCATTTGAAGGGACTTCATTAGAGTTTGACCAAAAAACAAAACGAATTTACGAACACAATCAATGTTGCGCGGGACGAAGTCATATGACGGCTGAATACAAAGTTGTAAATAACAAAATGGTATTACTAAAAAGGGCTTGCCTTGAATATGACGAAAAAATAGAAGACTTTAAAAAGGTAAAATGCGAATAGAAAACAGCACACAATTACTAAGGCTTCGTTTTGCCCACGGGCGAACATTGATCCCGATTGCTATCGGCAATGTTGAAATAATTTGCACAACGAATCCAAACTGTTATGGGTAAATCCCCCCCAGCCCCCTACTCGACCCAAACACCTACCTTTGCCCTCTCAAAAATTCAGGCAACGCGAAATGTAAAAACCAGTTTCTTTCCGACAAATAGCACGGCAACCGCCAGCCGGTTGTGGTATTGTTTCATCCTCAACGAAAGAAATTGTGATCATTCTACAAAACATTTCCTATACGCATCCAAACAAGGATTTACTGTTTAGCGACATCAACCTGACGGTAAACAATCAGCAAAAAGCAGCATTGATCGGCAATAGAAGATCGGTGCCATGAGGCTTTACGGCATTGGCAGTTGACCGATATAGATGGGTCGCAAAAAATGGAAACGCTGAGTGGCGGACAAAAAACAAAGGTCTTTTTAGCCGGGATTTCTATTCATCAACCCGAATTGATTTTACTGGACGAGCCCAGTAATCATCTGGACCTTGCCAGCCGACAGCTTCTGTACGACTTTATTCAATCTACAAAAAGCAGTTTGATGGTTGTGAGCCACGACAGAAAGTTGCTCAACCTTTTGGACAGTGTTTGCGAACTGAGCAAGCAGGGCATAAAAATGTATGGCGGTAATTATGACTTTTACAAAGAGCTGAAGCAAATAGAAAACAATGCTTTGAGCCAGGACATAGAGGGTAAGGAAAAAGCCTTGCGCAAAGCCAGGGAAAAAGAACGCGAGACGTTGGAGCGACAACAGAAATTGGACAATCGGGGAAGGAGCAAACAAGAAAAAGCAGGGGTTGCCCGCATCATGATGAACACGCTCCGAAACAATGCTGAAAACAGTACCTCGAAACTCAAAACTGTTCACGCCGAAAAAATAGGTGGTATTGCTCAGGACCTGCAGGAATTGCGCGCTTCGTTGCCGGACCTGGACAAGATGAAATTCGGCTTTGACCCTTCTGCCCTGCACAAAGGGAAAATTCTATTTACCGCGGCAGATCTCAACTTTTCCTACCACACGCAACCGCTTTGGAACGACAACTTAAACTTTCAGATCAGGACGAGTGAACGAATTGCCTTGAAAGGGCAAAACGGCTCAGGAAAAACAACCTTGATACAACTCTTGTTGGGCAATGCAGTACCGCAAACAGGAACCATCTACCGGGCAGAAAACAAAGCGGTGTACATTGATCAGGATTATTCTTTGCTGGACAACCAATTAAAGGTTTACGAACAAGCGCAGCGATTCAATAGCTCGGCATTGCAGGAACACGAAATAAAGATCCGGCTCAGCCGCTTTTTGTTTACAAAGAACGATTGGGACAAATCCTGTACTGCGCTGAGTGGTGGCGAAAGGATGCGTTTGCTACTTTGCTGCCTCACCATCAATAGTCAAGCGCCGGACCTTATCATTCTTGACGAACCCACCAACAATCTGGACGTTCAAAACATAGAGATTCTGACAACTGCCATCAATGAATATAAGGGAACGTTGCTGGTTGTATCGCATGATGCTACATTTTTGGAACAAATCAACATAGAACGGACGCTTGAACTTTGACAAAATACAGCCGCCGCTGCCATGCTCTAAAACCAGAAGCTTCACGGCAGAGGCGATGGAGCAGCTTCTCTGCCTTAATAAGGCAGGGAGCCGCCCGGCGACAAATCCATGATACAGCTCAATCGAAATATTGAAGCCTGTACAATCCTTTCCTCATCAAGGGAAGGTACCCGAAGGGCGGAAGGGTCGGAACCGGAATTCCCCGACAACAAATAGTCTATCTACATCTACCCTCCTCCGGAGGGGCCGGGGGAGGCTCGGATAGTTTTAAACTTAACCACCCCGCCTGAGTAAGGCAGGGAGTGGCCCGGCGATTTTGTTTTTCATAAAATATAACTACTTTACAAAGCTGTAAGCATCTTGAACAAAGCAATTTATCGCTTTGCCGAAAGGAACCAGATTCTTGCATACCCATAACTTTTAAACCATCAAACAATGAAGTTTTTAACCTTAAAGCATTGGCAACTATTCGGGTTGCTGATCATTTTGCCCGTAGTATTTGAGTCGCTCCTGATTGGTAGCCTGGTTTCAGGAACTCCTCCCGGGCGGGTTATGTATTTTTTCCCGTTCATGATGGTGCTTTTTGGCGCTTTCTATTTTGGCTGGCTCTATGCCCTGGGCAGCCACCTCCATAAAAAGCTCCCATCCTTTGCAGCTATGAACCTTGTTCGGTTCAAAATTTTCATTTTTATCCCCGTGATTTATATGCTGCTGGTTTCGGGCTTTATGGCGGTAACCTTTGTCGGCACGTCTGAGGTTCCGCGCTTGAGTCCGGCAGTGGTAGCGCTTATTATACCGCTGTACATTTTTTCAATTTTTTGCATTTTTTACACCTACTATTTCTGTGCGAAGGCCCTGAAGACCATTGAATGGACACGACCCGTGAAGTTCAGCGATTTTGCGGGCGAATTCTTTTTACTTTGGTTTTTCCCGGTCGGCATCTGGTTTATACAACCCAGAATCAACAGGCTGTTCAGTCCTGATGCAGAAGATCCTGCAGCGCAGATAACAGAGGGCATGCTTCCTTAGCCGCTTCCGGAATGCAAATTCAGGAAGCGATGTTTCTTGCTTTTCATCCTGCCGACGGTACAACAGGATGCGCATGGAATCGGCAGTAAGGACCAGCTTTTTGCGCTCCCGACGCTCAGTAGCGAACGATAATTAATTCAGACATTGGCTGTTCAGGCTCAATAGTAGCTACTGCCCTGAACGGTGCCAACGCCGTAAAACATCCATAGACATCCTGCCGCCCGGACCCAAAAAAAAATTACGGTGCAACCGGTGAAATCCGGGAAATTGAATAAGAATCAGGAAGAAAGGAAAACCACCCGCAGCGACCGTCTAAAACTTTGTTTGCTCCCGACAAATAGACAAACAGACGAATCAACAAATCAACCCCCTGCCCCCTATTCTCTTTTTGCGCTGAATGATTACTTTTGCCTTCCGCACAAAAAAACTTTATGGCGAATACAGCAGACATCAGAAACGGTATGATCATCAAATTGGATGATGGTCTTTATACCGTGGTAGAATTTGGTCAGAACAAAACCGCACGCGCCGCTGCCAAAGTATGGGCAAAGCTAAAAGGCGTTGACAATTCCCGCTCTATAGAAAAAACCTGGAACTCCGGCGATACGATTTTTCCCGTGCGTGTAGAGCGCCGTCCCTACCAGTTTCTCTATAAAGATGAGGGCGGCTTCAACTTTATGGACACGAATACCTTTGAGCAAATTACCCTTGAGGAAAGCAAGATTGACCGTGCTGATCTGTATAAGGACGGACAGGATTGCTTTATTCTGGTAAATACCGAGACGGAGCTGCCCATGAGCGTGGAACTGCCTCCGAACGTAGTGCTTCGGGTCACGTACTCAGAGCCGGGATTGAAGGGCGACACGGCCACCCGTACGCTGAAGCCGGCTACGATGGAGACCGGTGCTACAGTGATGGTACCCTTGTTTGTAGATACGGATGAGCTGATCCGGGTAGATACCAAGACCGGAGCTTATGTAGAGCGTGTAAAAGAATAACTCAATCCTTGTGCCTGGATCATGACGAGTGCCGTGCGTAAAAAATCGTTGTAAAATCTGAGCACATAAGCATAATAGGTAATCAGCAAATTGAACTATATGGAGTTTAAACAAATCCAGGAACTGATCAAGGCGATCAATAAATCCAACATCAGCGAGCTGACTGTTGAAGAAGGTGAATTTAAGATCACCATTAAGCAGGCACAATCTACGGAGACCTCATTCGTAGCGGTTCAGGCGCCTATGCAGATGCCGCAAATGATGCATCAGCCCGCGCCGCAGCAACATATAGCTGCTCCGCAGCCTGCCGCTGCACCCCAGGCAGCACCCGCTGCAACGGAGGCGCCGGCAGACAATGCCATCACGGTAAAGTCGCCCATGATCGGAACCTTTTACCGCAGCCCTTCGCCCGATAAGCCCACCTTCGTCAATGTAGGTGATGAGATCAAGCAAGGACAGGTACTTTGCATCATCGAAGCCATGAAGTTATTTAACGAGATAGAAAGTGAAGTGAGCGGACGTGTAGTAAAAGTGCTGGCAGACGATGCATCGCCGGTAGAATATGATCAGCCGCTGTTTTTGGTGGAACCGATTTAACTAATTAGCCAATTAGCTAATTAGCCAATTTGAGCGACGATCTTTAAATACACTTCCGTGAAGAATGAAGTTTTCGAAAGTAATCCGATTTTAAAGTTGTCTTTTGACTTTGCTTTAATGATCATCGACTACAGCGAAAAGCTTGAGATGGAAAAGAAATTCGTGATAAGCAGACAGTTAATGCGATCGGGTTGTTCTATTGGAGCAAACGTAATGGAAGCACAAAATGCAGAGAGTAGAGCGGACTTTGTACATAAGATGAAATTAGCAGGTAAGGAATGCGATGAAACGCATTATTGGCTAAGATTGTGTTCCTACAGTAAAAATTATCCTGATTGTAGCTTGCTTTTGCAAAAGCACGAAGAAGTCAGTAAGGTTTTAACCAAAATAATATCAACAACGAAACGGCAAATGCCGACCCAATAACTTTTTGAGCTTTTTCTTTGAGTTTTAGACACAGGCCATTAGCTAATTGGCTAATTGGCTAATCAGCTAATTGATCTTATGTTTAAGAAAATACTAATTGCAAATCGCGGTGAAATAGCCCTGCGCGTTATCCGCACCTGCAGAGAGATGGGCATCAAAACTGTTGCTGTATATTCTACGGCAGATAAAGACAGTTTGCACGTACGTTTTGCCGACGAGGCGGTGTGTATTGGTAAGGCGCAGAGCAGCGATTCTTATCTGAATATCCCGCACATTATGGCAGCGGCAGAAATAACAAATGCCGATGCCATACATCCGGGCTACGGTTTTCTGGCAGAAAATGCCGGTTTCTCTGAGATCTGTGCGCAGTACAATATCAAGTTTATCGGTCCCACGCCGGAAATGATTCGGAAGATGGGCGATAAAATGACCGCCAAGGAAACTATGATTGCGGCAGGCGTGCCTTGCATCCCCGGTTCGGGCGGATTGTTGTCGAGCCTCGATGAAGCTAAGACGCTGGCGAAGGAAATGGGCTATCCCGTCATACTGAAAGCAACTGCAGGCGGTGGCGGAAAGGGTATGCGCATTGTGTGGGAAGAAAGCGAAATGGAGCGCGCTTACGACACTGCAAAAGCTGAAGCCGGAGCCGCTTTTAAGAATGATGGTATCTATATGGAGAAGTTCGTGGAAGAACCGCGCCATATAGAAATTCAGATAGCCGGCGATCAGTTTGGAACGGTGTGCCACCTCAGTGAGCGCGATTGCTCCATTCAGCGTCGTCATCAGAAGCTCGTGGAAGAATCGCCATCGCCCTTTATGACGCCCGAGCTACGGCAGAAAATGGGAGAAGCTGCTATCAAAGCTGCATCTGCTATCAATTACGAAAGTGTGGGCACCATAGAATTCCTGGTGGACAAGCACCGCAATTTCTACTTTATGGAAATGAATACCCGTATTCAGGTAGAACATGGCGTGACGGAGGAAGTGATCAACTACGACCTGATCAAAGAGCAGATAAAGATTGCCGCGGGCGTACCCATCAGCGGGCACAATTATGAGCCCACAATGCATGCCATTGAGTGCCGCATCAATGCAGAAGATCCTTATAACGATTTCCGTCCTAGTCCGGGCACAATCACGGTACTACACACTCCGGGCGGACATGGCGTGCGGGTAGATTCGCATATCTATGCCGGCTATACCATTCCACCGTATTACGACTCAATGATCGCCAAGATCATTGCGGTAGCACAAACCCGCGAAGAAGCGATCTGCACTATGGAAAGAGCCTTGAGCGAGTATGTGATAGAAGGCATAAAAACGACCATTCCTTTTCATCAGCAGTTAATGCGCAATGAAGATTTTCGTAAAGGAAACTTTACGACCAAATTCATTGAGAGCTTTAAGCTGGTCTGATTGACATCATCAAATAAAAGCTTTGGAGTGAACCCCATTCCAAAGCTTTTTTTTGCTTCTTTTAGAATACTTCCTTTTAACACTTATTTTCGCAGCGCCAAGTAAAAACGCATTCGAAACACATTCTTTCAATGAAAAAGACGCTACTCATCACCGGCGGAGCAGGTTTTATCGGCTCGCATGTAGTAAGGTTGTTTGTAAACCAATATCCAGATTATCACATCGTAAATCTGGATGCACTTACCTATGCCGGCAATCTTGAAAACCTCAAAGACATTGAAGATGCATCGAACTACACCTTTATCAAAGCTGATATCCGCGAAGCTTCCGTGATCAATCAGATCTTTGAAGAATATCGTTTTGACGGTGTCATACATCTTGCTGCCGAAAGTCATGTGGACCGCTCGCTGAAAGACCCGAATGTGTTTATTGAAACCAATGTGCTCGGCACTGCCAACCTACTGAATGCAGCCCGCGAGCTGTGGAAAGACGATAAGGAAGGCAAGCGTTTTTACCATGTCTCTACCGACGAAGTGTATGGCTCTCTGGGAGACACCGGCTTCTTCCTCGAAACCACGCCTTACGATCCGCAATCGCCCTACTCTGCTTCCAAGGCAGCCTCCGACCATTTGGTGCGGGCTTATGGCAATAGCTACAAACTACCCTTCGTCATCACCAATTGCTCCAACAACTACGGTCCTAATCAGTTTCCTGAAAAGCTGATCCCGCTTTTCATCAACAACATTCGTAACATGGTGCCCCTGCCGGTATATGGCGATGGTAAATACACCCGCGACTGGCTCTATGTAGTTGACCATGCCCGTGCTATTGATCTGGTTTTTCATGAAGGAAAAGATGGAGAAACCTACAATATCGGTGGCTTTAACGAATGGCAGAATATAGAACTCATCAAGCTGCTTTGCCGCCAGATGGACGAAAAACTGGGGCGCGAACCTGGCGAATCAGAAAAGCTGATTTCCTATGTTAAAGACCGTCCGGGTCACGACCGTCGCTACGCCATCGACGCCACCAAGATCAACAAAGAACTGGGCTGGAAACCATCCGTAACCTTCGAAGAGGGATTGAGTCAATCGATAGACTGGTATCTACAAAATGAAGAATGGCTGCAAAATGTAACCAGCGGCGATTACAAAAAGTATTATCAGGGGCAATATGAGTAGGGGTTGATGTAAAATCGATAATCGTAAAATCGCTTTCCATGCATACTTTTTACTTCGAAAGGCTGGAAGTCTGGCAAAACGCCAGATTGCTGGTTAAAAATATCTACTTAGCGAGCACGTCATTTCCCGAATATGAAAAGTATGGATTAACATCCCAGATAAGACGTGCGACGATCAGCATTAATCTAAATATATCGGAAGGTTTTTCAAGACAAGGTAAAAAAGACAAAGCAAGGTTTATTAACCAAGCCTACAGTTCGGCAACAGAGGTAATCAATTGTCTGATATTATCCCTGGACCTCGGGTACATTTCAGATGAAGTATATTCGACACTTCGAAATCAAACAGAATTCGTGTCAAATCAGCTTAATGCATTGCACAAGACACTAACAAAAAGCAACGACTTTACGATTAACGACTTTTCAACTAACAACTCCACGAATCAACAATAAAATGAAAGGTATCATCCTCGCCGGTGGGTCCGGAACGCGCTTATATCCGCTTACGATTGCAGTGAGCAAGCAGCTAATGCCGGTTTATGACAAACCGATGATCTACTATCCGCTATCCACGCTGATGTTGGCAGGCATAAGGGAAATACTCATCATCACAACCCCCGAAGATCAGGCTGGGTTTAAAAAACTTCTGGGTGATGGTTCGCAGATTGGTTGCCGGTTCGATTATGTGGTGCAGCCCCGCCCCGAAGGTCTTGCGCAGGCTTTTATATTGGGTGCGGATTTTGTCGGCAGCGACCCGGTGGCGTTGATTCTGGGAGATAATATTTTTTACGGATCCGGAATGGGAACCCTGCTCGGAAAAAAGGTGAACCCCGATGGGGCTGTGGTATTTGCCTATCAGGTCAATGATCCCGAGCGCTATGGTGTGGTAGAGTTTGACCGCAACAATAAAGTATTGAGCATCGAAGAAAAACCGGCGCAGCCCAAATCAAACTTTGCTGTGCCGGGTCTGTATTTCTATGACAATTCTGTACTTGAAATAGCCCGTAACATTAAGCCCTCTCCCCGCGGCGAACTGGAAATCACGGATGTCAACAAAGTGTATCTGGAAATGGGCAAATTGGAAGTAGGCGTACTCGACCGTGGAACGGCATGGCTGGATACGGGCACCTTCGATTCGCTGATAGAAGCCGGTCAGTTTATAGAAGTGATCGAGAAAAGGCAGGGACTAAAAATCGGCTGCATTGAAGAAATCGCTTATCAAAAAGGTTGGATTAATGATGAACAGATGACGGCACTTGCCCGGACCTATGCTAAATCAGGCTACGGACAATACCTTCAGAATGTACTGCAGCACAAGCTAACATTCTCTTAAAACCTTTTCTCGCTTTTTATTTCAAATTATCTTCGCATCCCGCTCACAAGGCGGGATGTTTTGTATGCTGGTCTATCTTATTCCTTTTATATCCGCTTTCATTGGCTGGTTTACCAACTGGGTGGCGATCAAAATGTTGTTTCATCCAAAAGAGCCGGTGCGCTTTTTAGGAATTACCTTTCAGGGAATATTCCCCAAGCGGCAACAACAGTTTGCTAAAAAGCTGGGCGTGGTTGTTGCTACCGAGCTATTGCATTTTGACGAAATTGCCGCACGCATCAAAGACCCAGAACACCTGGGTGAGCTCGCTCCCTTTATCGAAAAGCATATTGACGAATTTCTGCAAATCAAACTTAAAGAAAAGCTGCCGGTGATCTCAATGTTTGTAGGTGAGGGTACGCTGGGAAAGATCAAAGAGGGATTGATGGAAGAGATCAACCTGCTGCTGCCACAGCTTATCGATCAGTTTACCGGCAGACTGGCAACCTCTATTGACATTGAAGAAATGGTAAGCAGCAAGGTGTCAAAATTTTCGTCCGACAAACTGGAAGAAATATTGCTGAGCATCATGAAAAAGGAATTTCAGTTTGTAGAGATTCTGGGTGGTGTGCTTGGCTTTATCATTGGTTTGTTACAGATCTTGCTCACCGCCTGGAGCTGACCATGCTCTGCGCAGACACCGATGATTTAACGTAGCCTGCTGCGCTGAAACCTTGCAAAGCCCTTTCATTTCTGTAAATTTGAACACGAAAAGTACCCACGATGCCACATTATCATTCGCTCGGAAATATTCCGCACAAACGTCATACGCAGTTTCATAAACCCGGAGGAGGATTATACTCGGAACAATTGTTCAGCACCGAAGGCTTTTCTTCCAACTATTCGCTACTGTACCATATCCATCCGCCTACGCAGATCATTCGGGTAGAAGAGCCCACAAATGCTACGCCCAGGGCAGCCAGCGACAATATTCTTAAGCACCGCAGTTTTCAGGGCTTCAACGTACAGCCGGAATCCGATTATCTGAAGAGCAGAAAGATCATGCTGTTCAACAACGATGTTCAGATTTCTCTTGCTGCACCACAAGACGGCATCCTGAAATACTTTTATAAAAATGCAGACGCCGACGAAGTGATCTTTGTACATGAAGGCACGGGCACACTTCGCACGCAGTACGGGCAGATTCCCTTTAGTTTCGGCGATTACCTTGTTATTCCGCGGGGCACTATTTATCAGATTCAGTTTGACGACGACGACAACCGGCTGTTTATTGTGGAATCGTTTAGCCCGGTAACTTTTCCCAAAAGATATTTGAGTAAGTATGGTCAGTTATTAGAGCATGCTCCGTTTTGCGAGCGCGATATTCGTCAGCCACAGGATCTCATTACACTCGACAAAACAGGCGAATACCTGGTTCGCGTTAAGAAGAAAGGTCTTTGTTACAATATCTGGTACGCCAATCATCCCTTCGACGTAGTAGGATGGGACGGCTATGAATATCCTTATGCGCTCAGCATACACGATTTTGAACCCATCACCGGTCGTGTGCATCAACCACCGCCGGTGCACCAAACCTTCGATGCGCACAACTTTGTGATCTGCTCCTTCGTACCGCGCTTATACGATTATCATCCCAATTCCATTCCCGCTCCGTACAACCACAGCAATATTGACAGCGACGAAGTGCTTTACTATGTGGACGGCGACTTTATGAGCCGAAAACACGTAACCCGCGGTATGATCACTCTGCACCCAGCCGGCATCCCGCACGGACCGCATCCTGGTGCTGTAGAAAAAAGCATTGGTAAGAAGGAGACCAAAGAGCTTGCAGTGATGGTGGATACTTTTAAGCCACTTTACTTAACGGACCTTGCTTTGGGAATAGAAGACGACAACTATATGATGAGCTGGGCAGAATAACCCAGGCTTTTCCAACAAAATAATCGCTCAGGTGCTTAAGAAAGAATTATTGCGAACATCAGCAATGGCTGAATGGAGTTGATCATCAATATTCGGAAAATTATGAACCACTTTTTATTATCCTAAAACGAAATTCAATGTCAACAACAACTCAAACTTTTGCAGAAAAAATAGCTAAGGCACAAGACTTTCTTCCCATCAACGGAACAGACTATATAGAATTTTATGTAGGCAATGCCAAACAGGCGGCGCATTACTACAAAACAGCATTTGGCTTTCAGTCCGTTGCCTATGCAGGTCCAGAAACCGGCGTTCGCGACCGTGCATCGTATGTACTTCAGCAAGGAAAAATTCGACTGGTACTGACTACAGCTTTAAAGTCCGATCATCCGGTTTCGGACCATGTGAAAAAGCATGGCGATGGCGTAAAAATCCTTGCACTTTGGGTGGATGACGCTTATAAAGCCTTTGAAGAAACCACCAAGCGAGGCGGCAAGCCTTATCAGGAGCCGGTGACGCTCAATGATGCTTTTGGAGAACTGAAAATGTCCGGAATCTATACCTACGGTGAAACGGTTCACATGTTCATCGAAAGAAGGAATTACAATGGCGTATTTATGCCCGGCTATGAAAAATGGGAAAGCAGTTATGCGCCGGCAGAAGCCGGACTCCTCTATGTGGACCACTGCGTGGGTAATGTAGGATGGAACCGTATGTTGCCTACCGTGCAGTGGTACGAAGAAGTGATGGGTTTTGTGAACATCTTATCATTCGACGACAAGCAGATCAACACTGAATATTCAGCCTTGATGAGCAAGGTCATGAGCAATGGCAACGGCTATGCAAAGTTCCCTATCAACGAACCGGCAGAAGGAAAGAAGAAATCGCAGATTGAAGAATACCTCGAGTTTTACGAAGGGGAAGGCGTACAGCACATTGCTGTGGCAACCAAAGACATCGTAAAAACGGTACGAGACCTGAAAGCTCGTGGCGTAGAATTTCTTAGTGCGCCGCCGGAGGCTTATTATGAAATGATGGATGAGCGCGTAGGGAAGATAGACGAAGAACTGGCTCCGCTACAAGAGCTTGGTATTCTTGTGGACCGCGACGAAGAAGGATATCTCCTTCAGATTTTTACCAAGCCGGTAGAAGACCGCCCTACCCTGTTTTTTGAAATCATTCAGCGGAAGGGCGCCCAAAGCTTTGGTGCCGGTAACTTTAAAGCTCTGTTTGAATCTATTGAAAGAGAGCAAGCTAAACGCGGTAATCTTTAAGCTTTTCAATCTGATATCTATGAGCCTCAAAGAAATTTGGGGCTTTTTTGATACCTTGTCCTAACAACTGAGGGCAGGCTTGCGTCTAACCCTTCAAACCTTCATTCCAAAAAAGCATTAGTTATGAAAAAATTATTTTTTACACTCATTGCACTTGTGCTGGCAAATTTTGCCATAGCACAGTGTAACACAACGTTTCAGGCTTCGACAAGCGGAAATCAGGTAACCGTGACCAATACGACCACATGGACCCTGATTCCGGGATCAACCCCAACAGTATGGTTGGTATGGGGCGACGGAAACAGCAATGGTATAGGATATGCCACCAATTCTACAGCCTCACACACATACGCTAATCCCGGCACCTACGCCATCACAATGTGGACACAATATTTTGATACGCTGAACAACACGCTCTACTGCATGGATTCAGTTTTTCAAACCGTTACGATCACTACGCCCTGTATGTCGAGCATTTCCACAGTCAACAATGGCGGCGGTTCTTATAGCTTTACCGCCAATAACATTGGTGGGGGTACCGGCATTAGCTACACCTGGAATTTTGGAGACGGCGGCACAGGAACCGGTTCATCTGTTAACCATACGTACACGGCTTCGGGCAACTATGTAGTAACCCTTACCTCCACGGGCTCAGGATGCACATATACCAGCACTGCGGTGGTCAACTATTTCAACGGCACCATCAACTGTAGTGCGCTTTCTGCTCAGTTTACACATTACAATTCCGGAATGACCGTAGGTTTTACCAACCTGTCTACACCCAGCGGGGTGAGCAACGTTACCAACAGCAGCACCTGGGATTTTGGTGATGGCAGCAATCCGGTTACGGGTATGTATTATGTAACTCATACGTATGCAGCGCCCGGCACCTATACCGTAAAGCTTGTGAATCATTGGGTGGATTCTAACAATCAAAGCATCATTTATTGTACAGATTCAACAACCCAACAGATCACAGTAACAGCCCCTCCACCCCAACCCAATGTGATTTCCGGCTATGTATTCTGGGATTCGACCTTAGTGAACATGCAGGCCATGACCTTTAAACTATGGTTGATCGTTATGGACTCTGCACAAAACACCCTTACCGCCGTGGATTCAGCAGTGATCACCGGTGGTGGCAATATTACTTCTTATGCCTTCCAAAACAAAGCAGCCGGAAGCTACCGGGTAAAAGCAGCCGTAGCAAGTGGTACAACCGGTGCTTCTTCCTTTGTACCAACTTATGCACCATCAACAGCATACTGGAGTTCAGCAAATGTGATCATTCATACAGGCGGTACAAGTGCGAACAACAATATTCAGATGATACCCGGCACCTGGACCGGCGGTCCCGGATTTGTGGGTGGTAACATCAGCCAGGGTGCAAACAAGGGCACTACAGGCGGTGTTGCAGGCATGCTGGTAATGCTGCGCAATGCGCAAAATGATGTGATCCGCTTTACTTATACGGATGGCAATGGTGACTATTCCTTTGGTAATATAGCCGCTGGTACTTACAATGTATATCCGGAAGCCATCAACTATGCTACAATTCCATCTGCCGCGCTGAATGTAGCCAGCGGCTCTTACAACATCAGCGGCGTTGACTTCACTCAAAATGCCACTCAGATTCATCCGGGAACCACAAGCGTGCAAACAGCATCGAAAGATATGTTCCGTCTCTACCCTAATCCTTCTCATGGCCTTGTAACCATCAACTGGTCTTCTGATGTAAGCGGAAAAGCAAACATCCAGGTGGCTGATATTACAGGTCGCATTGTGTACACTACCGACGCTACTACTTCTACCGTAACAAAACTTGATTTGTCCACTCTGGGTTCAGGAGTTTATTTCATCAAGATTGCTACAGACAAAGCACAGCACAGTGAAAAGCTGGTGATTGGTCATTAGACAACAATTTTTTGTTCATAGCAGGATGGCGGGGCTCATGGGCCTCGCCTCCTCATTTTAGGATTTTCAATAGCGCTAAAACCGTACTTTTGCAGCACCGTCAGCCTTAAAATGTTCGACGGTACAACCCCATTAATTTCAGCAGTCATGACCGGAAAAATGATACGCAGCCTGTTAATGATCGGAGCCTTGCTCCTGAGCACCAGCGGCTTTAGCCAGGATGACCCGGCTACGTTCAAAAATTTCCAATTCTCCTTCAGCAGGGTAAGTCAGGCCTGGTTGAAATATAATGACACCCTCAGCAAGACGTTTACAGAAAAAGGACTTGCCTATCCTCCACACGAAATATTCCTGCGCTCTTTCAAGTCGAATAACGAGATGGAACTTTGGGCGAGAAATGACGACACTTCTGCTTTTACGCTTGTGAAAAACTACAGGGTTTGTGCACTTTCGGGAATCCTCGGGCCCAAGCGTTCCGAAGGGGACCGGCAGGTGCCTGAAGGACTTTATTTTATTGACGATTTCAATCCCAAAAGCGACTTCTACCTTTCTATGTTGCTGAACTATCCCAACTATTCAGACATGGTGATGGGCGACAAAAAGAAGCCTGGCGGCGACATTTACATTCATGGCGGCTGTGTGACCATCGGTTGCCTTCCGCTCACAGATGTCTTTATACAGGAGCTTTATGTACTCTGCCTGAATGCCAAGCTCAATGGCCAGAACTATATTCCGGTGCATATTTATCCTACTCGTTTCGATCGGCAAGGCCTCAATTTTCTGGGTCGCAATTATAGCACCGATCTGGATAAACAAAAATTTTGGGTGAACCTGAAAGCAGGGTATGATTACTTTGAAAAAACCCATAAACTGCAACCGGTCATGTATGCTGCGGACGGCAAGTATGTCTTCCAATAATGAGATGATCTCTTTGGCTATCGTTAAGTAGCAATTTCACCCAGATTATTATGTCATTTTCTTTCCAGCATTTACGGAAGTCTCTGGTCCTCCTCGTTTCTCTCCTTACCGTCTCTTGCGAAAAGGAGGTGAACATCGATTTGAATTCAGGAACACCCAGGCTGGTAGTAGAAGGTCAGATAGAACAAAACGGCTATCCCTTTGTCGTATTGACCAAGTCGATCGGTTATTTTTCAAAAATTGATCTTTCCACACTCGAAAACGCTTTTGTTCACGATGCTTTAGTGGAAGTTTCGGACGGCAATACAACTGTTCGGTTGAAAGAATATTCGCTTGATACCGGTGTGGGTGGCGCCAATAAGTTTTTTATTTACACGGTAGATACAGCAGATCCCGTAGCCATCAACTTTAGAGGACGATTAGAAAGCTCCTATACGCTGACGGTGCAGGTAGAAGGAAAGACCTATGACGCAGTGACAAAAATACCCAATGTGAGACCGGTAGATTCCATGTGGTTTCGCAAACCCGATGGCGACCTTAAGGTGGAAACTGCAGTACTGATGTTTGTCCGTTTCAAAGACCCCGATACACCGGGTAATTATCTTCGGTACTTTACCCGCCGAAATAATGAATTGTTTCTGCCGGGTATCAACTCTGTTTATGATGATAAGATCGTGAACGGTACCACTATTGACAGCCTCAATCTGGCCGCAGGATACAACCGTACCCGCGAACCCAATTTTGATTCGCTGGGATTCTTTTTTCGTGGCGATACCGTCACACTGCGCTGGTGCGCCATAGACAAAGCCGTGTACAATTTTTACCGCACATTCGAGTATGCGACCGGCACGGTGGGCAATCCGTTCGCTTCGCCTGTAAGTGTGGAGACGAACATACGGGGAGGTGCGCTGGGCATCTGGGCGGGGTATGGCACCAGTTATACTAGTGCCATCATCTTAAAGTAAGCTTTACCCACACATACGGAACTTGTCATGACATTTTAGTGCCGCCGCCGTGCCGCACTGGCACAATAGCCTGTTCCGCATGGATATTGCAGAGCCTATGTTGTTGATAGCCGGTGGAAAGGAAAGA
This sequence comes from Flavipsychrobacter sp., assembly GCA_017849575.1. GTDB lineage: Bacteria > Bacteroidota > Bacteroidia > Chitinophagales > Chitinophagaceae > JAFIGV01. The sequence continues at coordinate 194,717 of JAFIGV010000014.1, forward strand.
TGTCAGGCTTTTGCTGCTCCGGCTTTTCTTTTGCATTTTTACAGACTTAAATAAAGGGAATAAATGACTGAGAACGAAAAAGTCCAGTGCCTGATCATCGGCTCAGGCCCGGCGGGCTATACCGCAGCTATCTATGCTTCGCGTGCAGGTTTACAACCCGTATTGTATCAGGGATTGCAACCCGGAGGACAGCTTACAATTACCACAGAGGTAGAGAATTATCCGGGCTATCCTGAAGGAATTATGGGCCCGCAAATGATGGTGGATTTCGAAAAGCAGGCCCAACGCATGGGTGCAGATATCCGCTGGGGCCTGGCTACAAAAGTGGACTTTAGCAACCGTCCTTTCAAGGTAGAGATCGACGAGGAAAAATGGATCGATGCATCATCGGTTATCATTGCTACCGGAGCCTCAGCAAAATGGCTGAATATTCCTTCCGAACAAAAATTAAATGGACACGGCGTATCTGCCTGTGCGGTATGCGATGGCTTTTTCTTTAAAGGTCAGGATGTGGCTATAGTAGGTGCAGGAGATACGGCCTGCGAAGAAGCCCTCTATCTTTCCAAGCTTTGTTCGAACGTACACATGATCGTGCGTAAGGGAGAGGATGGAATGAAGGCCAGTAAGGTAATGCAGGACCGGGTAAAAAAGACAGGTAACATTACCATTCACTGGAACTCGGAAACCGACGAAGTGCTGGGCGATCAGAAAGTGACGGGTGTAAGGATTCGTAATAACCAGACAAATGCGCTAACGGAGATCGAAGTGAAAGCTTTCTTTGTTGCAATCGGACACGAGCCTAATTCGAAAATATTCAAGGGATGGCTCGAAATGGATGAGGCAGGATATCTGTTAACGAAACCCGGCACTTCCAAAACAAATATTGAGGGCATTTTTGCCTGCGGCGATGTGCAGGATAAAAATTATCGGCAGGCCGTCACCGCTGCGGGCAGTGGCTGTATGGCGGCTCTCGATGCTGAACGCTATCTTGGTGAGTTGGAACACGAGCTGAGTGAAGCCCACGCCTAAAATGAATTTTTGTCTGTAAGGACAGTAAATTATCTTTGAGCCTTCAAAAAATTAACCGGATTTCATGCGAACGATACCATTCCGTCAGGCGCTGCGCGAGGCCATGGAAGAAGAAATGAGGCGCGACGAACGCGTATTCCTGATGGGTGAAGAAGTAGCGCAATATAATGGCGCTTATAAGGTGAGCCAGGGAATGCTGGAAGAGTTTGGAGACCGGCGTATCATTGACACACCGATAGCTGAGCTGGGCTTTGCCGCCATAGGTGTGGGTGCTGCTACTAATGGCGCCCGGCCTGTAGTAGAGTTTATGACCTGGAACTTCGCCGTGCTGGCCCTTGATCAGATCCTGAACCATGCCGCTAAAATGCTGTCAATGAGCGCGGGACAGTTCACCTGCCCCATCGTTTTTCGTGGACCCAACGGCTCCGCTGGTCAGCTCGGGGCGCAGCACTCTCAGGCTTTTGAAAGCTGGTATGCTAACATTCCCGGACTAAAAGTGATATCGGTATCCAATCCTTATGATGCAAAGGGCCTGCTCAAAGCAGCTATTCGCGATGAAAACCCTGTTGTATTTATGGAAAGCGAAGTGATGTATGGCGATGTGGGTGAAGTGCCGGAAGAAGAATACATTATACCGATTGGTAAGGCAGATATTAAGAGAGAAGGCACTGATGTAACCATCGTCTCCTTCAACAAAATGATGAAGGTGGCCCTCGCTGCTGCCGACGAGCTTTCAAAAGAAGGTATCAGCGCAGAGGTGATTGACTTGCGCACCATTCGTCCGCTCGATGCCGAAACGATCATCAATTCGGTGAAGAAAACAAACAGACTGGTGATTGTAGAGGAACAGTGGCCTTTTGCTTCGGTATCTTCCGAGATAAGCTATCGCGTTCAGAAAGATGCATTCGATTATCTTGATGCACCCATTCGCAGGATTTGTTCTGCCGATGCCAACATGCACTACGCCCCCAACCTTGTAGCGGCTTATCTACCCGATGTTCCCCGCACGGTGAAGCTGGTAAAGGATGTGCTCTACATGAAGAAATAACAAACAGCATCAAATGATTTAAAGCCTCTGTGACGGAGGCTTTTTTTATCGAAAGTCAATCATTGCCCTGGATCAGTGAAGGGTTTCCTGCAGGAAAGTACGGGTATGATGAAGCAGCCGGTAGTGAACTAATTATTGGGTTTAACTACTTACCCATTTGCCTTGCCTCACAAACCTTTGTCATCTGCACCTTAAATTTTCTTGTTTATTTTTGCCCCCCTAAATTATACGCTGCCATGCGCCGGATCTACTTCGATAATGCCGCCACCACATCTCTCGACCCTGAGGTTTTAGATGCCATGATGCCATACCTCACCGAAAAATTCGGGAATCCTTCCTCGATTTACTCTTATGGTCGCGAAACCAAGATGGCCATCGAAAGTGCCAGAAAATCGGTAGCGCGGATACTCAACTGCGCACCCGGCGAGGTGTTCTTTACCTCCGGAGGAACGGAAAGCAGCAATACCGCCATTCATGCTGCGGTAAACGATCTCGGGTGCAGGCACATCATTAGTTCGCCGATAGAGCATCACGCCACCCTGCATACTATTGAAAGCATTGCCCAAAAAGGAACGGCTCAGGTAAGCTATCTGCGTCTTACAGATAAGGGACATATTGACCTTAATCATCTTGAAGAACTGCTTGCAGGAAACGAAAAGACACTCGTCACGCTGATGCATGCAAACAATGAGATCGGCAATCTGCTCAAGGTAAAGGCGGTGAGCGAGCTCTGTGAAAAATATGGGGCCATCTTCCACAGCGATATGGTGCAGACTATTGGTCATTATCCTATTGATCTGCAGACCATAAAAGTACACTTTGTATCTGCTGCCGGTCATAAGTTTCATGGCCCGAAGGGCGTGGGAATGCTGTATATCCATGAAAGTATCAGCATCAAACCGCTGCTGAACGGTGGCGCCCAGGAAAGAAATATGCGTGCTGGTACTGAAAACCTGTATGGCATTGTGGGTTTTGCACGCGCTCTTGAACTGGCCATGCAACGCTATGAAGAGGACAGTAAAAAAATAGCCGAACTGAAAAGCTATCTGTGCAAGCAGATCACCGACCATTTTGAAGGCGTGCGCTGCAATGGCGACGCGGACGGCAGCAGCCTTTATACCGTGCTCAACGTATCGTTTCCCCGAAATGAAAAAAGCGAAATGCTTATGTTCAATCTTGATATGGCCGGGATATGTGTGAGCGGAGGCAGCGCCTGCAGCAGCGGTGCCAGCTCGGTGAGCCATGTCATCAAAGCCTTGTATAACGGCCAGTCAGAAAATATGGTTCCTATCAGGTTTTCCTTTTCGAGACACAACACCCTGGCTGAGGCCGACGAGGTGATAGCAAAGCTTAAGGAACTCGTTTAGTTCGTTCTTTAGTTTTCGGCGGAGGTTATTAAATCGTTAACCACCGGCCCTCATTTTCTGTCGGGTTTATAATTCCTGAGGTTTGTATTACAGGTGCAGTCTGAAAAGTCTGTCCGTAATAAATTACCCTCCATGAATGTTCAAACCACCAATCTCTCCGGGAAGCAAGGGCGCCGTGCCTCCCGTTTCCTCACCCGAGCGTTGCTCCTGTTCGTAGGCTGGCAGGCATTGTATCACCTTGTGTTGCAACCCTGGGGTCAGCCCGATGCATTACTTACCCGCACGGTGCTGGCCGGCACGCTGAGGTTGCTGCAACTTTTTTTCGCAGATGTCACCCTTCAGGGAAATTCGATTCTCATCAATCACCTTCCCTCAGTAAGTGTGGCAGACGCTTGTAATGGTCTGGAACTTATAGCGCTTTATCTTGGCTTTATCCTCCTGCTTCCGTCCGATGGGAAGCGCATGGCGGGCTTCGCAGCCCTGGGCATCAGCGTCATTATTCTGCTCAACATTATCCGTTGTTCAGCTCTGGCAGTATTGTATCAACATGATATTTCCACAGCACACTTCGCACACAAATATCTCTTCACCCTTATTGTGTACGCCTTCGTTTTTTACGGATGGATGCGCTACACTAAAAAGCCGGTCCATGAACAGCAGCTTTAGATATCTGGTTGCTATGGTGCTGATCATCATCATAGCGGGTATAGACTATCAGCTCTTTAGCGAGGGCATGGGTAAAATTGTGCGGCCCGAAGCCAGACAACTCGGACATTTGCTGCTGCTGCTGCCCATAGCCATCACCGGCAGCATCGCCTGGAAAAAGCATCCGATCACCCTTCTCCGTCGGATCTGGAATAAATTATATCTCGCTGTACTCGCCCTGCTGATTGTTGTAGGTTGGATGCAGCAAACCTGGCATCTCTTTCCCGATATTGTACTCGATCAGGTAAGGCTGGTCCGTCTGTTCTGCTGCAGTCCCCTGCCCTTTTTACTGCTGGCGTTTATGGCCTGGCTCGAGCGCCGGGGCTACCTCCGCGCATAGAAACGTCTGGCACAAATTTTTGGGGAGGGGTAAGCAAAGTGATTTCCTATGGCAGACTACGACTGGAGCAGGTTTACGCTTAAAATAAACATCAGGGCCGAGGCAGCTTCGATATACGATGCCTGGACAATACCGGAGCAACTGGAACAATGGCTGGTACGCAGCGCCCGCTTTAAGCGTACCAATGGTACCCGGCGCGAAAAGTTTCTACATATCCATCGCGGTGACACCTACCACTGGCTATGGCATGGCCACGACGATAACATGTTTGAAAAAGGTGAAGTGCTGGCAGCCAACGAAACCGACAAACTACAGTTTTCATTTACCGCGGGAGGGATTGTCACCATTGACATTGGCGAAGTGCTGGGCGAACAAATTCTGATGCTCACCCAGGAAAATATACCTACGGACGAACAAGGAAAGGTTAGCTATCACCTCGGTTGCCTCTCGGGCTGGACCTTCTACCTTGCCAATCTGAAATCTTTTCTGGAGGGCGGCATAGACCTTAGGAATAAAAACATTTCGCTAAGCCATATGATCAATGCCTGAATAAAACTGCCCGCCAGGGAAGGGCGGGCAGGTTAGTAAGAGTTGAAAACGAGCAGTTAGAAACGTTCCAGCCCGCTAAAAAAGAAATTGCCTTCGATGGCTGCATTTTCATCGCTATCGGAACCATGCACGGCATTTTCGCCTAATGAGGTTGCGTATTTTTTACGGATGGTACCTTCTTCAGCCTGCGCGGGATTGGTGGCACCGATCAGTGTACGGAAGTCTGCAACTGCATTATCCTTTTCCAGAATCGCCGCTACAATAGGACCACTGCTCATAAACTCTGTGAGCTCGCCGTAAAAAGGACGCTCGCTGTGCACCTCATAAAATTTCTCTGCCTGCTGCTTGCTGATCTTCAGGTATTTCATGGCAATGATGCGAAAACCTGCAGCATTGATCATTTGAAGGATGTTACCGATATGACCGTTGCGTACTGCATCCGGTTTGATCATGGTAAATGTGCGATTGGACATTGACTTTGTTTTTGACGGCGCAAAAGTAGGGAAAACGAATTAGCCTTGGAAAGAAAAAAGTTGGATCAACTACACGGGTCGGCGCTGCATCAGATTCAGTTTAGTGGCCAATGCAGCATACATTCTAAACAACTGCCCCACAGGATATCCCGCTGAACAATGTTATTTTTTCTTCCGTTGCTTCTCAATAAAGTTTACGGCAAAGCGGCTGTTGGTCATCAATCCATAGCTGATCAGTACTTTTATTCCCTCATAGATCATCCCGCCAGTCACCGGATTTTCTCCGAAGCGCCCGAAAGTTTGTTTTTGACCGATGTAGTAATAAACCTGTAGGCAAAAATTCGGCAAGGACTCAACAAACATAAGTCCGCCGATTACCACGATCGCAATTGTCAGTACTGTTGAGCGATGAATGTTAATCTCAAATTTTTCTTCAGCAAATTGTTTGTCGAGTGAAAGTTTGTCAATAATCCAATCTGTCTTAAACAGACACAATCGAAGAATCACGTAATATACACTTAACACCAAAACCAGGATAGCAATGACGATCAAAATTTCGGCCCCTTTTTCCTGACCATCCGGGTCACGGAATAGGAGTAATGTGGAAAACAGTGAGGGCACCAAAGAGACGGAAGATACGACCAGGTAAATGCCCATGATTTTAAGTACCAGGGTAAAAAAGGTTCGTGGTGTCATCACGCGTGTTGATTTGAATCATTAAACAGGAATCGTTCAGAAAGTCCCGTCAAGCTACGGAACTCACATTATCAATTCTCATCTGCTAAAATAGCTTTAAACCCATAAAATATTAACAAGTTCTTTCCTTCAATTGATCAGCAGTGACATCGAAGCTCGCTTTGTTTCTTTCCGTCAGCGCCTATGCACAAATCGTCGCCGGTTTAAACTCCGCACTGTATGTATATTTGCCCAACAGTTTTATGAAAGCAATCCACGAAGCGCTTCCGCTTTTACAATCCCCGCAAAAAATATTTATCACCACACACCACAAGCCCGATGGCGATGCCATTGGTAGCATGCTGGGGCTGTACCATTACCTTGTAAAGAAGGGACATAGTGTAACCGCTGTATCGCCCAGTGAAGTGCCTGATTTTCTTACCTGGATGCCTGGATTTGAACACCTGTTGAACTTCGAAGCAGAATCCAAAAAATCTGAAGAAGCGCTGAGCAATGCAGAACTGATCTTTTGTGTGGACTTCAATGACTACAGCCGTACCAAGTACATGACCTTACAACTGCAACGGGCTGCGGCACCCAAAATTCTAATTGACCATCATTTGCTGCCGGCAGCGCAGTGGGACTACGGTATGAGTGACCCGGACCGAAGCAGTACCTGCGAAATGATTTATGACTTCATCAACCTTTGTGGTGACCATGAGCTGATAGATCCTGTAATCGGTGCCTGCCTCTATACCGGTGTGCTTACGGACACAGGTTCTTTCCGGTTCAACTCTACCACGGCAAGCACTCACCGCATGGTTGCCGACCTCAAAGACAAGGGATTGGAACACGCCGTAATTCATGAATATATCAACGACTCATGGTCGCTGAAACGCATGCAGTTTCTGGGCTATATCCTGCTGGAGCGTATGGAAATTTTCGGGAAGTACAACGCCGGACTTATAGCCCTCTCGCGCCAAGACCTAAAGCTTTTTGACACCACCACCGGCGATACCGAGGGCCTGGTAAATTATCCACTGAGTATAAAAGGAATACGTTTTTCTACCTTGATTACTGAACGCGCCGACGAGGTAAAAATGTCCTTTCGCAGTAAGGGAGATTTTGACGTGAGCAGCTTCGCACGTGAGCACTTTAGCGGCGGAGGTCACTTTAATGCTTCCGGCGGACGATCCAATTTATCATTTAGCGAAACTGTAGCACGATTTAAAGAAATTTTGTCCGATATTCACCCCCGATAATTTCAAAACATGATAAAACGGATCATTCCCATCGCGCTGCTGGGCGCTGCTATGCTGAGTCTGAATGCCTGCAACACGGGCGGTGGTTACAAAAAAACAGAAAACGGAGTACAATACAAGATCGTAAGAGACAAAGAAGGGCCAGCGGCTAAGGCGGGCGACATCGTGGAGATGAGCATGGTGGCCATTTACAAGGACGATAAGACCGACACTACTGTATTTGATACCTACAAGCTCAATAACAACATGCCGATACAGATACCGCTGCCGGCACCTGCCTTCAAAGGCGACTTTGTGGAAGCACTGACTAAACTTTCAGCGGGCGATAGTGCCATTGTACTGGTATCTATTGATTCCCTGAAGAAGCAACCGGGCATGCAGCAGCTTCCTGAATTTATGAAGTCGGGCAAATTCCTGGAATATCATGTTTCAATGGTCTCTGTAAAATCGCAGGAAGCTGTAAAGAAGGAAATGGAGCAGCATGCCGCCGATCAAAAAGTAAAAGACGAACAAACACTTCAGGAATACTTTACGCAAAACAACCTGCATCCGCAAAAAACGACTTCGGGCGTCTATTATACCATTGAAAAGCAAGGTACTGGCGAACCAGTAAAAAATGGACAGGTGGTTACCGTAAGCTATACCGGACGTACGCTTGACGGAAAGGTATTCGACTCGAACACAGACCCTTCCATGGGACATCCCGAGCCATTTACGTTTGCAGTAGGACAAGGCAGTGTAATACGGGGTTGGGACGATGCTTTGTTGCAATTGAATAAAGGCACTAAGGCCAAATTATTTATACCCTCTACCCTTGCCTACGGTGCGCAAAGTCCATCGCCGGCTATACCTGCAGACGCTTGTCTGATGTTCGATATTGAAGTATTGAAAATAGAAGATGCACCGAGCCAGCCACAAGCGGGCATGCAAACACCTGTACAGTAACTGAAAAAACAGAAATCGTAAAATTGATGAAAAAGATAGTTCTGTTTGCGGCCGCAGCCACATTATGTGCCTACCCGGCTTTAGCGCAAACAAAATCGAAGTCTAAAACCACCGAAACAAAAGCGGGGAAAGAAAGCAAAAGCCAACGTCCGGCCCCCGGATATAAGCTTACCCCCAACGGACTGGAATACAAGATCGTAGTGGATCAACCCGGCGTTAAAACGCCGCAAGTGGGCGACGCGGTAGAGATGCACATCCATACGCACGTAGGCGACAGCACCTTGTTTAATTCCCGTGTGCTGAATAACAACAATCCGGTTCCGTTCAATGTCCCTGCGGCCAGCTTCAACGGCGACCCTGTAGAAGGATTTATGATGATGAGCCCCGGTGATAGTGCGGTTTTCCGTGTGTCTATTGACTCGCTTAGAAAAACCGGTCAGCAACTACTGCCCTGGATGAAGGACGGCGATATGATAGAATATGAAGTGAGCATGGTATCCGTAAAATCGCAGGAAGAAGTGAAGAGAGAAATGCAGGAGCGTGCCGGCAGGCAGGTAGCTATAGACGATTCGCTGATACAAGACTACCTGAAACGTAATAACATCAAAGCGGTGAAGACTCCAAGCGGTATGTATTATAAAATAGGTACACTGGGTCTTGGCGAAATGGCGCAAAAGGATCAGAATATTTCGGTTAACTACACCGGCAAAACGCTGGATGGTAATGTATTCGACTCGAATGTTGATCCTAAGTTCGGACATGTGGAGCCTTTTCAGTTTTTGCTGGGCTCAGGCCATGTCATCAAAGGTTGGGACGAAGGGCTGACCTATTTCAATAAAGGTGCAAAGGGTACGCTGTTTATACCTTCTTACCTTGCCTATGGCGCGCAGAGCCCCTCTCCGGCCATTCCCGCCAATTCGGTGCTGATTTTCGATGTAGAAGTGGTAAATCTGGAAACCCCATCTATCCGGATGGAAAAAGGTGGCGCAGGTCATTCCTCCGGCGATGGTCATCAACATAATTAAGTTGAAGAAATGAAAGAATGAAGAAATTTATTTTCCTCATAGTAACCTTGTGGTATTCGTTAATGGCGAATACCACATTTGCTTTTAGCCCACCCACAGACCCGGCCTTTAGTCGTCAGGATACGCTGCGTGGCAGCAACGGTAGAGGAAGAAGTTGGTGGGATGTACAGCATTATAACCTTAGAGTTTCGTACGATACGGCAAACAAGAGCATCAGTGGCAGCAATGAAATCAGGGCTAAAATTATCGCTGCCCCAACCGACACCTTACAACTTGATTTGCAGGAACCGATGGTACTCGACAGTGTTTTGCTGGCTGGAAAGAAAGTTGATTTTGCAAGAGAAAATAATGTCTATTGGCTGAAATATCCCTTTCGTAGTCTGCAAGATTCATTGCTTCAATTTACCGCATATTATCATGGCAGTCCGCGCATAGCAAGACGCCCACCCTGGGATGGCGGCTTTATCTGGACCAAAGACTCTTTAGGACATCCGTGGATTGCAGTAGCCTGTCAGGGATTAGGAGCAAGTTGCTGGTGGCCTTGCAAGGATTATCAGGGCGATGAGCCGGACAGGGGAATGCGTATAGAAGTTACAGACACGGATGCATCATGTATCGTTAGTAATGGTTGTCTTAATGGAGAGGACGGCTACTGGCATAGTACCATTGAAGATTCATTTATTTTGACATCCTCGAAATATACTGTTCGCAACCCAATCAACACCTACAACGCTACTTTTTACATCGGTGATTATGTTAGTTGGAGGGATACCTTAATGGGTGAAAAAGGAAAACTAGATCTTTCTTTTTATGCATTACGCTATCATGAAGAGGCAGCCAGAAAGCAGTTTGCCGTAGTCAGGCAAATGCTACATTGTTTTGAATACTGGATGGGACCTTATCCTTTTTATGAAGATGGCTACAAACTGGTTGAAGCGCCCTATCTCGGTATGGAGCATCAGAGCGCAATCGCATACGGCAATCAATTCAAAATGGGCTATCTCGGCATGGATCGCAGCGGCACGGGCGTTGGCTTATTGTTCGACTTTATCATCATCCACGAAAGCGGTCATGAATGGTTTGGCAACAATATTACCGCCCAAGATATTGCCGACAACTGGCTGCATGAAGGATTGACCACCTACACTGAAGCTTTGTTTGCCGAATGTGCCTTTGGCAAGGAAAAAGCCTATGAATATACCCGCGGTCAGTGGAAAGGCATTCAGAACGATCGTCCGGTGATTGGAATTTACGGCGTAAACAATGAAGGCTCCGGCGATGAATACGATAAAGGTTCGGCAGTCATCCACATGGTGCGCACCATCATGAACGATGATGAAAAATTCCGTCAGTTGCTGCGCGGTCTCAACAAAGACTTTTACCACAAAATTGTTACGAGCAAAGAGGTAGAAGATTATTTCAGTCGCTTTGCCGGTTACAATTTTGCTCCGTTATTTAATCAGTATCTCCGAACAACTGACATTCCGCAATTTGACTACTACATCAAAAAGAAGAAGCTCTTCTATCGCTTTAAAAATGTGGTAAGCAATTTCACCTTGCCGCTCAGCATCAGCTCTGAAGGTCTGACCGAAACCATCTACCCTACTTCCGAATGGCAAAGCATCCGTTGGGAAGGTGGTTATGGGTTTGAGATCAGCAAGGATTTTTTGATCCGGAACTAAATGCCTAAACGGTATTTTGTCTTAGGATGAATAAGTGCTATTTCATTAGTAGCGCAAGCGGACGCTTGTAAATGATGGGCCTGGGCGGGACGCTCAGACCAGTGGGAGGTAGAGAAAGGAGTGTATTTGATGAATGTTATTACTCAGGATGGGGCAATGTTCACTGAGAAATTTATCAAAGAATAGAAGGGAAACCTGATAGACCTTTCCCATCCGGCAAACAAGTAATTATCAACATTACACCCACAACTGCTTCCCTGCACTTCTCAAACCTATCGGCTTGCTTTAACTTAGCCGCGATGGCGAAAACTGTGGCAGAAACACCGCTCATGAAGCAGCATAAGGAGATCAAAGCAAGGTATCCTGATGCTGTTTTATTGTTTCGTGTGGGGGATTTTTACGAAACCTTTTCCGAAGATGCTTTGATTGCATCGCGGGTGCTGGGTATTACGCTTACCAAACGCGCCAACGGATCAGCATCGTCCGTAGAGCTTGCCGGCTTTCCGCATCACGCGCTCGATACCTACCTGCACAAACTGGTAAAGGCGGGCTATCGGGTGGCTATTTGCGATCAGCTCGAAGACCCAAAAGCGGCAAAGGGCATCGTAAAACGAGGCGTTACTGAGCTGGTCACACCAGGAGTAGCCACTTCCGATAAATTGCTGGAAAACAAGTCGAATAACTATCTCGCAGCGATTTTTCTATCCGATCCTCAATCGGGAATCGCTTTTCTGGACATCACCACGGGAGAGTTTTTTGTAGCTCAGGGCAGCAACGACTATATGGATAAATTGCTGCAGAGTCTTCAGCCGTCTGAAATTATTCTTTCCAAGTCGCAGCAAAAGAAATTTCGCGAGCTTTTTGACAATAAAACGTACTGCTTTGCACTGGAAGAATGGATCTTTCAGGAGCAGTATTGCTACGATACATTGCTGGCGCATTTTCAAACTCAGTCGCTGAAGGGATATGGCATAGAAGACATGAAGGCTGCGACTATTGCAGCCGGTGTGGCGCTCCATTATCTCAAAGACACAGAGCATCCCAACCTCCAGCATATTAGTGGTATGCAGCGCATTGTAGCTAACGACTTCCTGTGGATGGACCGGTTTACGATCCGTAATCTGGAGCTAATCAACACCGCGCAGGAACAAGGATTCTGCCTCTTGCAGGCCCTCGACCATACCTGCACACCCATGGGCGCGCGCCTGCTGAAGCGATGGCTGATCTTTCCTTTGTACGATCTGGCTCGCATTGACGCGAGACTGGACCTGACGGAATACCTGATCAGGGAACAGGATCTGAACCACAGGCTCGTGCAACTGATAAAGCAAATCGGCGATGTAGAAAGGTTGATCGGAAAAATTCCCCTGAAGAAAGCTAATCCCAGAGAGGTATTGCAACTGGCAGCAAGTCTGCAGTTTATGGAGCAGATTCATGCCATTTGTCTTGCTACCGATTATCCGCCCTTGTGCCGGCTGTTACAAGGTTTGCAGCCGCTCACAGAGTTACAGCAGCGTATTCAGTCCGTTATTGTGGAAGATGCACCCGTCCACAGCCATAAGGGCAACATCATCCGGCAGGGCATTCATAGCGAGCTTGATGAGCTGCGCATGATCTCCCGCAGCGGCAAAGACTATCTGTTGAAAATACAGCAACAAGAGGCACAAAACACAGGCATCACCTCACTGAAAATCGCCTACAATAATGTGTTTGGTTACTACCTCGAAGTGACCCACGCGCACAAAGACAAAGTGCCTGCAGATTGGGTCCGCAAGCAGACGCTGACGAATGCAGAGCGCTACGTCACCCCGGAACTAAAGGAGTACGAAGAAAAAATACTGGGCGCTGAGGAAAAAATACTGAGCATTGAGGCAGACATATTTCAGCAACTACTGGCTGCTGTAGAGCCCTTCATTGCCACCATTCAGACCAATGCACACATCATAGCCCAACTCGACTGCCTGCTCTGCTTTGCCCATAACGCAAAACAGTATAACTATCGCAGACCAAGAATATTAGACACTCCCGAGCTGGACATAAGGCAGGGTCGTCATCCGGTGATCGAACAGCAATTGCCCGTAGGCGAAACCTATGTTGCCAACGACATCCGGCTCGACAAAGAAACCCAGCAGATCATTATTCTTACCGGTCCGAACATGAGTGGTAAGAGCGCCTTGCTCCGGCAGACAGCTATCATCACCCTGATGGCGCATATGGGCAGTTTTGTGCCGGCAGAAAGTGCGGATATTGGGCTTACCGATAAGATTTTTACCCGTGTAGGAGCATCTGATAATCTAAGCGGCGGCGAAAGCACCTTTATGGTAGAAATGAATGAGACCGCCAGCATTATTAACAACATCAGCGACCGTAGCCTGGTGCTTCTCGATGAGATCGGCCGAGGTACCAGCACTTACGACGGTATCTCGCTGGCCTGGTCTATTGTAGAATATCTGCAGCAGAGTCCCGCCCAACCCAAGACGCTTTTTGCCACACACTATCATGAACTGAATGAACTCGAACAAATGCTTGACCGGGTTCGAAACTATCATATCACGCACAAAGAGACGGGAAACAAAGTCATCTTTCTCAGAAAACTGGAGCCGGGAGGAAGCCGTCATAGCTTCGGGATACAGGTGGCCCGCATGGCAGGAATGCCGCGGCAACTGCTAAATCGCGCAGAAGAGATACTGAGCTTGCTGGAAGAAAAACATGGAAGCGACAGCAGCACGGCGCAGCGCGTGAAGAAAATTGAAAAGCCGACCGGACTGCAGCTCAACATCTTCGATGGTCTTACTGACGATCTGAGGAATATACAGCGGGTGCTCGAAGTGACCGACATCAACACGCTGACACCGGTGGAGGCCTTGCTCAAGCTCAACGAACTTAAAAATATCGTAAAGCCATATCAGTAAGCACTGGCGCGATTCTTTTGCTGGTGCAGGCCATGCCTGTCTTCTTACTGCTGATCTGCTTTTTACTTTTTCCCGTCTCACCTAGGCATCAGGCCTGTGTGTCCTCAGAAGCAACAAGTTACCGCACCACGACCTACAATTCGCCTTGCAGAGAACATCAGAAACAAGGCCACGGACTGAAAGGCATAATGTTAAAAATGAGATATTTGTGCTGACTGGCACCAACTTTTTGTCGGGCATAATCAACCTTTGCAAACAAATATTGTTTGATGATCAGGTAAAAAATCTATTTCCGTGAACAAAAAGATCAGATTCTTAACAGGCGTTTTGTTGATGAGCACTTTATTTCTCTGGCTATCCGGCTGCATTACGCCACGCCGCGGACCCCAAAATGCACTGACACGTGCCTCAAAAATGAAGGCCTTCGATGCAGTAATTGTACCCGGCCTGCCTTTCAAGAACGGACACTGGGACTCGGTGATGAAAGCCCGTGTACTTTGGTCTTACGTCCTTTATAAAAACGGGTACACAAGGAACATCATTTATTCCGGTGCAGCAGTTTATTCGCCTTATAAAGAGGCAGTTATCATGGGTTTGTATGCGCAGCAACTGGGCATTCCCGCCGAACATATTTTCTACGACACCCTCGCGAGGCATAGTACCGAAAACGTCTATTACTCCTATCTGCTGGCGAAGGAAAAAGGTTTTAAAACACTGGCTTTGGCCACTGATCCTTTTCAGTCATTTATGCTCAGAGGCTTCACTCGGAGGCGCTTTGCTACCCCCATCTATCACATTCCCTTTGTGGTGGATTCCTTAAAAGTGTATGCCAGACTCAATCCGTTGATTGATCCTCGTCCCGCCGCCGTTAATAACTTTGTCTCTATCACCGACCGGGAATCGATGATGAAAAGGTTTCGCGGAACAATGGGAAAAGATATAGACTGGACCCAATATGAGAACAGGATGCTCGATCCGCTCTAAGTCGCATTACTACTATTTATTTTCAAGCTGCTTTTGGGGCTTACCATAGGTGCTGCTACCTTTGTAAGCCCCATTTTAGTTCACAACCTGTTTTGTAGTCTGTTGTGTTATCCATCCAGGAAGATTCCCTTCCCTGTGAGTTAGAAAAGTTGTGATCCATGAATACGAGTCCGTTGCCACGAGAAATAGATTTTAAAGGAGACCTGTTTACCAGGCATTTTATCGACAGTAAGTCATTTTTTCTTTATCATTTTCATCAGCTTCCCAGCATTACCATTGTGCGGCAGGTTGACCACGAAAAAGTGTATCGCGTCATCAAAGATGAGTTTGCGGCGCATTTACTACAGGAATATCATTACGCTGCCGTGGGTAGAAAGAAAAAGCAAACGGAAAAGGAGGAATCCGTGCTGCTGTTGTCGGATTTGGTCATTGAGATCGGCGACGGATATTGCGAATTTTATCACAATGATCCTGAGGCGCCCTTGTTACAACAGATCATGAAACGGGTGTTAGGCCTGCGTGGCCTTCACCGTAATAAGCCGCAGGAGATCAACCTGATCACCCGTGGAGACTATGGCCTTGAGCTTTCAAAAATGGAAGTGAAAAGAACGCGGCTGAATCTGCAACATTTTTATAACGACGATTTTCCGGATATTCATCAGACCATCATCCGGCGCCTGAATAAAAAGGATGACAAAGGCATCGTTTTGCTCCACGGCCTGCCCGGCACCGGCAAGACCACCTACCTCCGGTATCTGATCGGAAAAATTAAAAAAAGAGTCTTATTCATTCCTCCCGATATGGCATCGCAAATTGCTAATCCTGAATTGATAAGGCTTCTTATTGACAACCCAAATTGTGTATTGGTTATTGAAGATGCAGAGCATATCGTCATGCAGCGACAGGCCGGATCGGATGCTGCTGTGAGCAATCTGCTCAACCTTTCAGATGGATTGCTTTCTGATTTTTTGAACGTGCAGATTGTGTGCACCTTCAACAATCAGGTCCATCAGGTAGATAAAGCCCTGATGAGAAAGGGGCGCCTGATTGCCAGTTATGAATTCAATAAGCTAACAGTGGAAAAAGCGCAACGCCTCAGTCATCAGCTCGGGTCAAAGTGCCTGATTGCAAGGCCGATGACGCTTTCAGAAGTCATCAATCAAAAGGAGCAGGCCTTCCGTCTTCAGGAAAGGCCGGTCATAGGCTTTCGCACAGCCGGACAAATCGAAGTAGCAGGTTGACACAAAGGCTTGCCTACCAGGCAATCATCTCAAAATATATTGGCAGAGCTGTTGCCAGGCAATATCGCCTATGGAGCAACCCCCACCGCTTTGAGTAATCTGCACTTCTACCCGATCCATGCTGCGCTGCACCATAAAATCCAGGGTAGCATCCGGAAATTCCTCAGGCGCTTTTCCCATGATGATGGCAAACTTTTCTCTTTGTTCATCCGGAAAATCGTCATAGCGGATATGTGTGATATAACATCTGCTGCGGTCGTTGAACAGCAGATGATCATGCTGGTGCGCGGGCCGGTGAAGGCGCTCATTGCGCCCATTGACAAGAGAGAGCTCTGCACCTTCCACATGCTTTTGCCAATCATTCACTTCAATCATGCGCTCTTTGGCAATGACAAACATTTCTTCTGCATCCTCAATGCTGGCAAAGGACACATGGGCCGCCGCAAGAATCCGGTGGTTTTCCTCAACAGCGGTATGCATTGGTACGGTAGTCTCCATGATCTGTTTCAAAATTTTGCTGTGCTTCTGCCGGGTTTGCTTCATGCAAATGGCACAGATTTGTAGCACGTAGTCCGGATCAAAGATAATGTATGCTTGAGTTAGAGCGCTATGAAGAACATGAAGAGCATATTCCCTCGCGGGGCAAATTTATAATCGCCCAATACGACAAGGAATCTATCATTGTTTATCAGGCATTTAAGCCGGAGATAGCAGCTTGGGCGGTGGCCCATCAACGCTTTGGCGGCGCGGAATATGATTTTGAACGAAGAACCTGGATCAAGCCCAGCTTTCTCTGGATGATGCATTACTCAGGGTGGGCACAAAAACAAAATCAGGAAAATGTACTGGCTATCAGAATGCGTCGCTCGGGATTTGACGAGTTGCTCACAAAAAGTACGCTATGGGTAAGCGAACAGCACGAGGTACCAGAGCAAAACATAGAAGCCTACCTGAGCTGGGAACACTACTACGACCTATTGGGAAAGAAGACCGACCGTTTCGCGGCCAAGATCGGACTGAAGGGAGACCTGCTCAGGCAGTATAACGAAGAATGGATCCTGGCGATCGAAAATATTTCCGACTACGTTCGCGAACAACAGCAAATGCTCAAAACCGATCAACGGTCAAACCTTAGGCTTCCCCACGAACGGGCCTACGCACCCGCCAATCTGACCGTATTGCAAAGAATTGAAGCCACTTCCATTTCACTATAAAATCCCCGGCAAGATGATACATCATGTTACACCCATTCCTGTTTTGCACTTGCTTTCCAGACTTGATGAACATTTCATTGATTTCTGTGAGCAGAGGACCGAAGAGGATTTTATGAGACCAACAGCACATCACGGAAGAACGGTACAGCAAATTCTTAGCCTTTGGTTGTTTGACACGATGAAGATGCTATCGGGATTGGAGCCGTCCGGACGAAGCTCTGCAACGCACAGCCATCGGCAACAGGGAGAGGATCACTGGCTCAGCGCAACCCGGGAAATGCACCCGCGGGTCCTGCAAACCATGAACACTAATAGCTGCCGCGAGCTGAATGTACTATTGAGTGACCTTGATCCCTGGCAGCCGTCAATACTGCCCTTGCCGGATGCGGGAGAAGAGATTGCCAGAAACTGGTATCTGCAGGCCGTGATGTATGCCAAACGCTGGATGTATCAGCAGCTCATTAGGGATACATTTCAGGACAATGGGCTCATGATCCGGGAATATTCGCATCCCTTTTTCGAAACAGTGATGTGCTTGTTGCCGGGTGCACTCAAAAACATCGATGCTGTAACCGGTACGAGTGTATGTATTCGAATTAGAGATGGCCATGATGATGAATGGCATGTAAACAAAACCGATGAAGGCTGGGTGCTGCGGCATTCCACCGAAGTAGCGCCACTCAGCACCGTTGTGATGGACGCCGGAATAGCCTGGAAACTATTCTGCGAATGTCTGTCCGGGCCCGAACAAAAAGCCCGGATCCGGATCACCGGCGTTCCGCAACTCGGGGCGGCGGCGCTACGCCTTACTCCCAGGATCATTTAGCATAGAAAGTGTGCCATATCAAATATCTTTGCCGGCCTATGGGGCAAAAAAAGTTAGTGCGCTTTGAGGCGATAAAGACCTATGCAAATGTGTTGCAGAACCCGGAAGGAATGAAGGGAAAATGGAGCGAATTCTTTGGCAACACCCACCCCATCACCCTGGAGCTTGCCTGCGGTAAGGGGGAATATAGCACAAACCTGGGCCGTCAGCATAAGGATCGTAACTTCATTGGCGTAGACATCAAGGGAAACAGGATTTACATTGGGGCAAAAACAGCTTTAAAAGAACAATTAAATAATGTTGGTTTTCTGAGAACACAAATCGGAAAGGTTACGGATTATTTTGAGTCCGGCGAAGTGGAAGAGATATGGATCATATTTCCGGATCCGTTCCTGCGTGCTTCCAAGGCCAAAAACAGATTAACCCACGCCCGATTTCTGAAGCTGTACCAGCAAATTTTACCTCCGGGAGCAAAGATCAACCTGAAAACAGACTCCCGCGAACTGTATGACTTCACAAAAGAGACCCTGGCGGAGCAAGGCTGCTTTGTGCACGAAGATATTGCAGACCTCTACGGTCAGGGCAAGGCTACCGGTGCACTGGCCATCAGAACATTTTACGAAGAGATGCACCTTGCCGAAGGACGAACGATTTATTTTATTTCTTTCTCCCTGCCAGAGCATCCCATCGTGGTGCCGGAGAAGAAAAAGAAAATGGAAGATGAAGCAGTTGAAAAAGGATGAAGACTATTACGTTTTGCCGGATGGCAGGTATGTAATGACCGAACATTATCTGCTGAAACGGGGATATTGCTGCGGCAACGGATGTTTGCATTGTCCTTATGACTATGCGAACGTGCCGGCGCCAAAACGGTCTCGTTTGTTAGAGCAACGAAGAGCGCATCATGAAAAAGCTGATGACAGCATTTACGAAGCCATCTACGACATTGTGCGCCTGATTCCTCCGGGCAGAGTGAGCAGTTACGGCGCTATTGCTGCCGCACTTGGGGCTAAGACCGGTGCAAGATTAGTGGGATACGCCATGAATGCAAGTCATCAGGCTAAGCCGCCTGTTCCCGCACACCGCGTTGTCAATCGTGTGGGCATGCTGACCGGCAAACACCATTTTGCCTATCCTGCCCAAATGCAGGAACTGCTGCAGCAGGAAGGCGTGGACGTGGCAGAAGACAAGGTGCTGCATTTCGATCAGATTTTCTGGGACCCGGCACGGGAACTTTAGAACATTTTTTGCACCCTGCTGCTTTTAACCCGGTGCTATCCCCATGCTGTGGAAAAGCTATTTCTCTAATCTATGGTGCTATTTGCGGCCTATCGGATATTGCGTGTAACTTTACCGCTCATTATTTCAAAACTATTAAATAGCGTATAAAATGGCAGCGGTATTCACAGATGCAAATTTTGAGGCAGAAGTGTTACAAACAGATCAGTTATCTGTAATTGACTTTTGGGCACCCTGGTGCGGCCCATGTCTTGCAATTGGTCCTACTATAGAGACACTGGCTAAGGAGTACGAAGGAAAGATAAAAGTTGGTAAAGTTAACGTGGACGAAAACCCACAACTTTCCATTAATTACGGCATTACTTCTATACCTGCCGTACTGTTCATCAAGAATGGTCAGGTGGTAGATAAGCAGGTAGGCGCTGCGCCAAAAAATGTTTTCGAAAAGAAAATTCAGCAGCATCTCTGAGGCATTTCTGAATGGAATCAGATCAAGGTCCCGCAGTTGCTGTGGGACTTTTTTTTATCCTTGTACCGGACATCTCTGCCAGAGACAGACCGGTCAGTGAAGAGCCTGCAAAACACGGTTCATTTTTGCCCGCAGTTTCCCTGTAGTTCCCTTAATTTGCAGGTCAGGAGGTATAATAATTGTATCTTGGGCAAAGCAAAGCGCAGTTATAGCAACTAAATGAAGCAGTTAACAATTATCAACGATCCCATCTACAAAAAGCCGGATCATTTTACCGCCATCGACCGTTTTTTTCTGCGGTTCATTAAGGATGAAAGGGACTTACCTTTTGCCTGGCTCACCGCTAAGATTTCTTTGACGCTGGTACCGCTGGGCATCTTGCTGTATATGCCTTTTATCCAGGGCTGGGTTTGGTGGGTAATAGCCGCCGCTTATGCATACTTCAACAACTTCGTCTATAAAGGTCCCTTTGGCCTTATGCTTCATTGTACCAGCCACCGTGCATTTTTTAAACGCGAATACAATGGGCTGAATCACTATCTCCCCTGGATCATCGCTCCATTTTTTGGTCATTCGCCTGAGACCTATTACACTCACCACGTAGGGATGCACCATGCCGAAAATAATCTGGAGGATGATGAAAGCAGCACCATGCCGTTCCAGCGCGATTCTTTGCGCGACTTTGGTATCTATTTCGGTGTATTTCTGTTTACGGGCATTTATCACCTGGCTGCTTATTTCTTTCGTAAAAAACGGAAAAGGCTTCTATATCGCTCAGTACGCGGCGAACTGCTTTTTATCTTCTTTTGCGTAGGGATGAGTTTTGTCAATTTTATGGCTACACTCTGGGTATTTATCATACCCTTTTTTCTCTATCGGTTGATCGCCATGATGGGAAACTGGGCGCAACATGCGTTTATTGATCCGGCAGACCCGGGTAATGATTATCGCAACAGCATTACCTGCATCAATACCCAATACAATGTGAAGTGCTGGAACGATGGATACCATATCAGCCACCATGAAAAGCAAACCATGCACTGGACAGACCATCCCGTGTACTTTCAGCAAACGCTGCAGAAATACATCGATAATAAAGCTATCGTGTTTGATGGCATTCACTTTCTGCATGTGTTCTTCTGGCTGATGCGCAAACGTTACGACCTGTTGGCGCGGCATTACGTAGATATTGGCAGCAGATTCCGGAGCGATGAAGAAGTCATTGCCTTCCTGAAAAGCAGAACTAAAAAAATTCCTTTCAATACAGTTCATCCGGCGTTGGCATAGTACTTCCGATCAGTCCTTCATTTCGGTAGCGCTCAATGCGCCTGTTCATGATATAGAACCAAAGCGGTGGAAGCATAGCCAGTAACATGCTTCCCGGATAGCCTGCAGGAAGTTGCGGCGCATGGGCATGATGCCGGAGGGTCTGATATTTTTTGCTGGCGAGATAATGATGGTCACTGTGACGACTCAGTTCAAACAACATGATCCTGCCCAGAATGTGATTGCTGTTCCAGCTATGTTCGGGCAAAGCACGTTCGTAAGATCCATCACGGGTTTCCCTCCTTCTGAGCCCGTAGTGTTCAATGTAGTTCACCGTTTCCAGCAATAAAATTCCGATGAGGGCGGCAAACAAAAAGCAGACAGCAACGAATCTGCCAAATACCAACACAATAGAGACAAGAAAGAGCACCTGAACGAGCTGATAGTGCAACATTTCATTTTGATACCAGCGCCGGCCTTTTCTTTTTTGTTCCGCCGATGCAATGGTCCATGCTTTTCGATAAACTCCCGTAATACTTCTCCACCAGAATCGATACAGTGATTGGTGCAGCGGAGCAGAACTCGGATCCTGAGGAGTGCCTACATATTTGTGATGTCCGCGATTATGTTCGATGTAAAAATGCATGTACATCGAAGTAAGCAGTAATGACTTTGCGAGGAGACGCTCGAAACCACTGCGGCGGTGACCCAATTCATGCGCCACGTTGATCCCAAAGATGCCGCACAAAAGCCCCATTGTGAGCACACGTCCCAGAATGTTGACCGGGCTTATATCCGACTGCTGCATGCTGTGTAAAAAGCGGAACAGCAACAAATACTGAAGCGGAACCACCAGATAAAGCCATACATCATATACCCGATCTTTTCTGAGGACGGCCTCTTCAGCAGCATCCGGATTTCTTTCGTCAGGTCTCCAAAAAAGCTCGGCCAACGGAATGAGTACAAACGCATAGACCACGGGTAGCCACACCCAAATGCCCGTGGTGCTAAAGCTATGCGCCGCGGCCAGAAAGATCAGCAGCGGCGACAGATATTTTGCGGCTCTCCATCGCATAGAAGACGAAATCAGATTAGATCATTCGCCACAACTGTACCGCTTAAAACGTA
The DNA here is from genome assembly GCA_017849575.1 of Flavipsychrobacter sp. Classification (GTDB taxonomy): domain Bacteria; phylum Bacteroidota; class Bacteroidia; order Chitinophagales; family Chitinophagaceae; genus JAFIGV01. The sequence continues at coordinate 217,096 of JAFIGV010000014.1, forward strand.
AATCCAAGACACAAGCCTGTACGCAAACCGGGCAGCGAGATTTTGTTTTCAGCCTTCACAGACGTGTTGGTCACTGTGGCGTTAAACTTATTACCGCTGAAGCCTATGCTCTCAATGGTTTCCTCAAGGCTAAGCTTATCTTCCGTTGTAAGGTCGGTAAAGTCGCCCGAAGCTTCAAGACTCAGATTGTAGCTTGCATATTGCGGTCCGAGAATCCACCAATCGAGCGAGACATGACTTCCGAAATGCCATTGCGCTCCGAGCAAAAAGCCGCCGGAAAATGCCGTAGTGCGCCCTTTCAGATCCACAGGCTTGTAGGTGCCATCACTTTTTTTGTACTTATAATACCAGTCAATATTGTAGCCGGCAATACGAACAAACGGTGCGATGTAAAATCCATTATTGGGTTTCTTTCCAAAGTAATAGCGAAATTCGGGAGTGATCGCCCAGCTACTCACCTTAGCATTGTTGACAAAATCGAGGCCGGCATCCGTGGTGTCTCCCTTATCGGTCTCCATAGCATTTCGCACAGTGGACTGAAACGGAATCGACCCCTTCGGCATAAAGCGAAACCCTAAGGCGACAGAGGTTTTTGGAGATAGTGAACGTTCATACTGGAAGGAAAAACTGCGGAGTGCCAGGGCAAACAAGTTGATTTTGACATTATTCTTTGGAAAAGGCTCGACGCTGCGGGTGGCACTTTCCTGCGCACGACCCATCCATCCGGTTAATACAAAAAGGGTGCAAAGTGCGGTTTTTTTCATTGATCTGCGTTTTCAGCAAGATAATCAATGCCGATAAGAAAGCAAGGCAACATCCATCCCTTTGTTTTTCAGCCACCTGCCTGCACTCATCCTTCACTTTAACAAAAAGTAAATGGCGGTACAGCCCGTGTGGAACAACTTTTTTTAAGATTGACAAGAACCGAAACTTATTGCAATGAAGAGAATAAGAACAATAATGGCATTAGGACTGGCCATCGGAACATTAACGACAGGATGCTCCACCTACAAGCGCATGAACAATACGGAAAAAGGAGCGGTGATCGGCGCTGCCGGTGGCGCGGTAGCCGGTGGAGTAATTGGAAAAGTTGCGGGCAATAATCCCGCCCTCGGTGCCGTGATTGGTACCGTAGTAGGTGGTGCAGGAGGTGCCATCATCGGCAGGCACATGGATAAGCAGGCAAAAGAGATAGAGCAAACGGTGCCAGGAGCTGAAGTAGAGCGCGTAGGTGAAGGAATTGTAGTCAACTTCAATGAAAAAGTGTTGTTCGGTTACGACCAGGCTACACTTAATGGTAATGCCTACAATGCCCTCAACCAACTGGTGAGTGTACTGAAAAAATATAACGAGACTGATCTGAAAATTTACGGTCATACGGACAGCAAAGGTTCAGAAGCCTACAATCAGCGACTTTCGGAGCGAAGGGCCATGGCCGTAGCCGATTACCTGGCGGCGCAGGGTATCTCACGCTCTCGGATGACCACCTATGGCTATGGTGAGTCGGCACCAAAGTGTACGAATGATACAGAAGAAGGAAGGGCTTGCAATCGCCGTGTGGAATTTGCCATCACAGCCAACCAGCAGATGCAGCAGGAAGCCATGCGCGAAGCGAATCAGTAGTTATTTTTATCCTTTGATTTTTTTACCAGAGCACTGCCCCTCACGGCGGTGCTTCTGCTTTTTTCCGCGCTAATTTTCTTCCTCGAAATAGATCTTATAAAAGTGCATGCCCATTCCGGCATCATAACCCTTTTCGATCAGGTCTTTATTGCCATGGATGTACACATGAAAGTTCTTATCCAGCTTCAGGACACTCTTGTATATTCTTGATTGCTTCCTGACCGCATTGCCGGATATTCCGAAGGCTTCGTCAAAGCTGATGTCCCGCTCATCCGCATACTGCTTCTCGTATTTTCGGAAAGACTCAATTACCTCCGGGATCTGGAGGACTTCTTCCTCGAATTCATTTCGGCTGAACTGTTCGTTCTTTTTAAAATAGTTTACCGATTTGTTGAGCAGATCGATTTGTTCTACCCGCGACACTTCAAATTCTCCGGGTATCTGTTCTACTACATAAGATTTATACATGCTCATGTAATCCTGTGTAGCATGAAACTCGTCGGACGCTGCACGGAGTTTAAGAAACTTATCTTTCCAGAACTGAGCCTCGCCCCCTTTATTCGTGCGGTCAGTCACCAGCACCCTGTACCCATTGTCTTCATCGAGCTGCAGTATAAGGCAGGCTTTATCAGGCTTTGACGGATGGATGCCCTCATCGGCATGGAAATAGTAGCGCTTATCTTTTTCTTCAATCTTCAGAAAGTTTTCTTTCACTTCGGTTTTATAGATACCAATAGCCTGAACTACATGCTGATCTGCTTTCAATCCCCGAAAGAATGCGACGTGCAATTCTCCGCTTTTGATATTTGGAAGATCTGTTGCTTCAAAAAGATTGCGCGCAATGCTGATGCTGTGTCGCAACAAATCTTCGGGCGCATCAAATATCTGCCGTGCATAATGACGGACCTCGTTGAGCGCAAGGTCTGAAGGATGCCAGAAATTGTAGGCTTCCGCTTCGGGAAGACTGTTGAGAAAATAACCCTGCAACAAACTCTTTACCCGCTCTTCCGAAAGATCTACAAGCTCTTTCGTCAGGGACAACTCCTCCCCTGCTGCACGGTTTCCGATATAGTGAGTGGCCAGCGCCTCAAGTTGCGCCTCTGCAATGATGATCATAGACAACCGCGAAAATAAGCAACGAAGGTTTTGCAGCGCTTTTGTATTTTGTTGGTCAACAAGGCCCGCCATGTACTTCCGTTCGTTTCTTGGTCTGCTTTATAGTATTGTTGCAGTGCTTGCTCCGACCCTGGCGCATGCGCAGTTGAAATTGTATGGTGGCAGGCAAAACGACAACAATTGTAAAGTTTTTTTTCTCGTCAATCCCACCGACAGCATCTATTATATAGCAGGACTGCAGCAAAACCAGCTATCAGATTGCCAGACATTTAGCAGCAAAATCATGACCCATTCCGGGCGGCTGAGAATCAATGTAAGTATAAATGAAGAGGCCTACCTGCTGCTGCTGCCAAAAGATACTATCGCCTATAAAATTCTGATCAGCGCCAACAGTCTGGAACGGGATATGGAAATGCAGGTTTTACTGCGCCATAGTACTGAGGTGATCAATACCAACAACGACAAAAGACGCAACCGCCAGATAAAGCGGTTAGACGGCCGTACGCTTATACTGAAGCTGGAGTAAGAACAAAACCTCGTTGATCTGAATGAGGGAAATTCATTGTTCTTCTATTAAGATGAGCTGCACTGTGCAAAGTAGAATATGCGGAAGATGACGAAGAATACTGTAAAAGGTTTGAAATCGTTTCATGCTATAGCCAGTCTGAGGGAGCCGAAATAAGCCCTACGAAATCAGACCATGAAAAATTCGGGCCTTGTTAACGAGCCGATAGCATTACACCTCAAATTGCAACTTGCTCAGGCTTTTGTACAATCCATTCTCAAGTTCAAGCAATTCAAAATGGGTACCTTTTTCCCGTATCGCCCCATGTTCCAGCACCAATATCTGATCGGCATTGCGTATGGTAGAAAGCCGGTGCGCAATGACGAAAGAAGTGCGGTTCTTCATCAGGTTAAATAAGGCTTCCTGCACCAGGGCTTCGGATTCAGAATCCAGCGAACTGGTAGCCTCATCCAGAATTAATATAGCAGGATCTTTGAGTATGGCACGGGCTATTGCAATACGTTGTCTCTGACCACCCGAAAGCTTTACGCCACGCTCGCCTACCACCGTTTCGTAGCCCTCCGGAAATCGTTGGATGAACTCGTGCGCATTGGCCTTTCTGGCTGCTTCTTCTACTTCCTCCCGAGTGGCATCAGGCTTACCGTAGGCAATATTTTCGAAGATGCTGCCACCAAACAGCAATACGTCCTGCGGCACTAAGGCCATCTGCCTGCGGAGCTGGCTTAGCGGAAATTCATCGGCTGCTCTTCCGTCGAACAATATACTCCCCGATTGTGGATCGTAAAACCGGAGCAGAAGGGAAACGAGGGTGCTTTTGCCTGCTCCGCTCGGGCCAACCACAGCAATCTGCTGCCCGGGCGCTGCTTCGATATTCAAATGTTTCAGCACCTGCACTTCCGGTCTTGATGGATAGTAAAATGAAACATCACGAAGTTGCACTTTTCCCTGCAGGCGGTACTCTGGTTGCAGCATTTCGTCGGCTACAGTTACGGTTTCTGTAGACTCCTTCAATATTTCTCTGACCCTTTGTGTGGCGCCAATAGTTTTTTGCAGTTGACTATAGATATCTGCAAAGCCCGCCATTGTGCCCCCCACAAATGCAGTAAAAATCACAAACTTCATGAGATTGCCCACCTCCATGTTCATGGTCATGGCGTACCAAACTACCAGCACTATAGCCCCAAATACACTAAAGATCATAAAGGAGATGAACATGCCACGCACCCGTCCATTGCGCACCGCCAGCCGCACAACATCGGTCACACTTTTGGTGTATCGTCCTATTTCATACCATTCATTATTGAAAGCCTTCACATTGCTGATGCCCTGAAGTGTTTCCTGCACAATGGTGCCCGAGTCGGCAAGCTGATCCTGCGCCATGCGGCTGTACTTTCGTATCGTTCGGCTGAAGATCAATGCGATGATGATGACGATCGGTATGACGGAAAGCATCACGAGCGTAAGCTTTACGGACAGATACAGGATCATACCCACCCCGATGACCATAGTGAGGACACCGCGGAGCAGTTCGGCCAGCATTACAGACACCGCATCCTGTATCTGGGTGATATCTGCACTGATGCGCGAACTCAGTTCCCCTACCCTTCTTTGTGCAAAGAAGTCCATGGGCATCATAATCAGGTGCCTGTAAATATCCTTGCGCATATCAGCTACGGCATTTTCACCCACCGAAGTAAAAAGATAGACACGCATAAATGAAAACAGCATCTGCAGGGTGAGTAACGCAATCATGATGACAGCGATAAGGCCCGGCGAGAAATGAAGCGTGGAAGCCGAAGGATTGCCCGTGGCACTATTGATCATTTCGCCAAGCAAATAGGGAAAGGCCATGGTACTTCCCGCAGAAAGTGAAATAAAGAGCAGACCTAACAGAAACCGGGTACGGTAAGGCCGAAGATACCGGAAAATGGTCAGGCCTTCTCGAAGGCTTTCACGCGTGAGTTTTGCTTTAGGTACATCAACAGTTTGTCCGCCTCTTGCCATGCTGAAATGCTTTTTGACGCTGCAAAACTACATGCTCTGCGGGAAGCCCGCCCGATAATTTCGGTCAGTGACGGTCCTACATCGGTTAAAGTATTCTGAAAATGAACGTCGGTGGGACGGTATGGCCAAAGTCTGCCTCTGGATTTTTCATTAGGTTTGTACAAAGCCTCACTGTACTTATGGAAAGGATCAACAGTCTGCTCGAAAAGATTAGAGAACTCAACAGAATCCCCCAGCCCACCGTCATAGAGATAGACCTGATGATGGATTATACCAGGGTGATGTATGCAGACCTGCTGGAATGGAGACAGAAAGTAGGCTTTAATGAAGCCATAACGATGCAACCGTCCGTCGTTTCAAAGTCGGAGCCCCGGCCTGCTCCTATGAGTGCGATAATGGAGCCTGCAACTGAGGAACCTTCAAAGGTTTCAGACACCAAAAACAGTAATGCTTTGCCGGTAGAAGACGTGCTGCTCCCACCTCCGGTCATGCCTGTTTTTCAGCCAGCGCGACGATATGCGGGTACAGACATCAGGCAACTGGTTGGCATCAACGACAAATATCAGTATATCTCAGAGCTTTTTGCCAATAACGTGGAAGCCTACGAAGCCGTGATGCAGGAACTCAACACTTTCGACGCTGAAGAGGAAGCAATCATCTGGATCAACAATTCTGTCAGCACACAGTTCGGCTGGCAGGAGGATACAGAATCTGTGCAAGCCTTTTTCAGGTTGCTGGCCGAATATTTCAGTGTGAGTTAACGCTATTCAAAAAATATTTCCTCAGACTTCCTTCTGAAAATGGGAATGAACCAGGCACCCCGAATGCCGAAAAGAAGGTCGAAGCGCTTGTCGTTTCCGGGGCGGCCAACATCAAAAAGATAGTCTCTGCGGCCCTGTGTAAACCCTGCCAGCACATCGAGGCCAACCGTGAAATTGACCAGACCATTGTTAGCATAATACACATAGCCGGCATATTGCTCTACATACATGCCGTTGGCCAAACGATCATAACCCTTCTTATAGTCACCCTGCAATTGAGGAATCGTTCCTGCGTTGCGGGTAACAATATGAATTTTGTGCTGAATAAAACCGGCAGAAGTGATGAGCTGCAAACCATTGTCCGGATTCGTTTTTGAGAAATTTATTGTTTTTCCGAACTGCAGCCCGATAGCATACCCACGTTCATAAGTCTCAATCGGTTTCCGAAATCCTTCTGTCGTGATCAGGGTACCCTCACTTGTCCGAATGTTTTGAAGAAAACCCGGCTCTTCGACCTTATTCCCCAGTATAAAATCGGCCTTCACACCCAACAGCCAGTTGCTTCTGGTCTTGTAGAAAACGGACGGCCCTACCCGGTAGCTGGTGCCAAAGCGACGGGCCATATCGCCGCCGGGAAAATCCAAATTACCGGCAAGACTGATAACAAAACCCTTTTTAGCCTCTCTCTTCGGGGTGCCGAAAAGCTCATCCTGCGCATGTGCCCAGGATCCTGACAACAGGCAAGCCACCAGGGCCACTGTTTTTAACTTCATATCATCTGAAAGCGTAAAGATAAGCAGGAAATAGTAGCGGGGTAAAAACCATGTGGAAATTACACTGCGGTGAAAATAGCCAGGGGTCAATAAAAATGATGAAAATGAAGCGGCAATTTGTAGGTTTGCAGCCGTTAAAACCAGTAAGATACCATGCATAAAATACAGATGGTAGATTTGAAAAGGCAGTATGAAAAAATCAAGCCTGAGGTGGATGCTGCCATCCAGAATGTACTAGATTCAACAGCCTTTATCGGCGGTCCGGATGTGAGCGCATTTTCCCGCGAACTTGCAGACTACAACGGCGTGCGCCACGTGATACCCTGTGCCAACGGTACCGATGCATTGCAGATTGCGCTGATGGCTTTGGGGTTGCAACCCGGCGACGAAGTGATTACCCCTTCTTTCACTTATATAGCTACGGTGGAAGTAGTGGCCCTGCTGCGACTGACGCCCGTTTTTGTGGATGTAGATGCGGACACTTACACCATGAACATTGAAAGCCTGAAAAAGGCGATCACGAAAAAAACAAAAGCCATCATACCGGTTCATCTTTACGGACAGGCTGCTGATATGGAACCCATACTGGCTCTTGCGGCCGAGCATGGAATAGCGGTGATCGAAGACAATGCTCAGGCCATTGGCGGCGACTATACCTTTTCTGATGGAACAAAAAAGAAGACCGGCTCCATGGGGGTTGTTGGCACTACTTCGTTCTTTCCATCCAAAAATCTGGGATGTTACGGCGATGGTGGCGCAATGTTTACCAACGATGATGCCCTGGCTGAAAAGCTCCGCATGATCGCGAACCATGGTCAGAATGTGCGCTATTACCACGAAATGGTAGGATGCAACAGCCGGCTCGACGCCATACAGGCGGCTATCTTGCGCATTAAGCTCAGGCATCTCGACGAGTATTGCGATGCACGGAGAAAGGTGGCCGATCATTACGATCAGGCTTTTTCGGGTCATGCCTCCCTCACTACACCCTACCGCGCTCCTTACTCCCGACATGTGTTTCATCAATACACCCTTCAGCTCAGCGGGGTAAACCGCGACAAGTTGATCGGCCTGCTGGCGGAGAAAGGAATTCCCTCTATGCTGTATTACCCAGTACCGAGCCATAAACAAAACATGTTCAAATCATTGGGCGGCGGGGCCTTCCGGCTTCCGGTTACCGATGAACTTCAGGAAAGAGTGTTATCTCTGCCTATTCACACGGAATTCACCAAAGAAGAACTGGATTATATTTCAACGAACTTTCTTGAGGCGCTTGAGGCTTCACGTATCTGAATATGAACATCGTAACTACCCCCATTGAGGGACTGCTGATTATTGAACCACGGGTGTTTCATGACGATCGTGGATATTTCTATGAAAGCTATAATAAAAAAGCTTTTGCATCTGCGACGGGCGTACATATTGACTTTGTGCAGGATAATCAGGCCCGATCGAGTAAATATGTATTGAGGGGACTACACTTCCAAAATCCGCCCACGGCTCAAACCAAGCTCATCCGCGCGCTGGAGGGTACCATCTGGGACGTGGTGGTGGACATTCGCAGGAACAGTAAAACTTTTGGACAATGGTTTGGTGTAGAATTATCTGCAGAAAACAAACGCCAGTTTCTGATACCCAAAGGATTTGCTCATGGCTACTCCGTGCTCAGCGACACGGCAGAGGTCTTTTACAAATGTGACGATTTTTACAGCAAAGAAGACGAAGGTGGTGTGTTGTATAACGACCCTGCCCTTCAGATAGACTGGAAAATTCCGCTCGACCAAGCCATAGTATCCGACAAAGATTTGCAACAGCCATTGCTGAACCTATCGAACAGCAAATTTTGACATCTGCGCCCCCGCAGACTAAACGCATGATGAAGTAGCAAGTAACTGAGAAGAATGGCAGCGGTTGAAATCAACATAAAAGGAAAAGTGCAGGGCGTATGGTTTCGTAAGTCAGCCAAGCAGCAAGCCGACACTTTGCGGCTGCAGGGCTGGGTACGCAATAACCCCGACGGATCGGTAAGTCTGTATGCTACCGGAGCTCAAACGGCATTGGATGAACTGATAGCCTGGTGCAGACAGGGCCCTCCTCAGGCTGTAGTGTCTGAAGTGCTTGTACAGGAAAGCCAGGAACACACCCTTAACGAATTCACCATCGAACGAGATCCATAATGCTCTACACCTGTTCCATAGCATCAGGGAGTAACGGCAATTGCTACTATGTGGGCGATGGAAAAGATGCTGTATTGATTGATGCAGGCATCTCGTGCCGAGAAACAGAAAAGAGAATGCGTTTACGCGGACTATCCCTGCAGTCTGTCCGGGCAGTCTTCATTTCTCACGAGCATACGGATCATATTAAGGGTGTGGAGGTACTCACCCAGAAATATCAGATACCTGTTTATTTTACGGAGCCTACCCACAGGTGCAGCCGTTTAAGAATAGATGAACGGTTGGTTCGTTATTTTTCAACTACAGATTGTATTTCGGTGGGTAGCCTTACGGTTCAGGCCTTTAGTAAAAATCATGATGCTATAGACCCTCATAGCTTTGTCATACATGCGGCAGGTTTGCGTGTTGGCGTCTTCACAGATATTGGCGCTGTGTGTCCGCAGGTAGAACAGCATTTCCTGGCGTGCGATGCGGCTTATCTGGAAGCGAACTACGACGACCTGATGCTGGAACGTGGCCGCTACCCCTGGCACCTTAAGAAGCGTATCGCCGGCGACAAAGGCCACCTGTCCAACAATCAGGCGCTTGAACTTTTTTTAAAGAGTAACGCCGAAAAGCTTCAATACCTCGTTCTCTCCCATCTCTCTAAGGATAATAACTGCCCTCAACTGGTGACAGAACTTTTTCAGCGCCATAGCGACGGCACACAGATAGTAGTAGCTCCCCGACATGAAGCTACACAGGTTTGTAGCCTTTCCCCGAGGGCACAGACGGTTTGGCAACAGACCATGAAGCAAGCCAGCCTGTTTTGATCGTCTCACCTGTGGAATAATTTCATTATCTTATTGCCTGAAAACTCATGTCATATGTCGGCAAAAGCTATTACAGAACCATTTGCTTCGCAGGCTGACCTTCCTGAAATGCTTCGGAAAGGGCTATCGGACGATAAGATCAGAGCGTCTCTTCACGATCGTTATCAGGATGAATTTCTGGTGGAGAAGTTAATGGCTGAGGTAAAGAAACTGCGTAATTCCGCAAAGACAACGAGTGGACTGATCTTTGTTTTTATAGGCGCTGTGTTGTTGTTGCTCAGTTGCATCTTAACCCTGACAGGCTCCTATTCTTCAGGCACATTTGGCCCGTTCTTATTTGGCCTAACTTCCATAGGGCTCATCATTGTGTTTATAGGTCTGGTGAAAATTTTCAATTGAAAAATCGGGTCACAGGTACAGCCTAAGTCATTTGGTTAAAAAATGGCCGTCTCGCCAGAGTCGGGGCGAGACGGACCAATAAACCCGTTTGTTACGGATGATCAGAATCAGATCAATTCCATGCTACGGCTTACGAAGGCAGTGAGATCGCTGCCGGTAAGCATGCCCTGTGAAAGCAAGGCAAGATCGAAAGCCTGCCGGGCCAATTGCTCTTTCTGTGCTTCGTCCGGCGTGTCGAGTATTTTAGAAATCAATTTGTGGTTACTGTTCACCACCACTTTGTAGTTGTCGGGCATGGAGCCATAAAAACTGTAAGGTCCACCCATTTTAGCCATGTCTTTCATCCGGCGCATAAACTCGTCCATGGTTACCGTCACCGCCATTTCATCGGCCTGATGAGGCTCTAATTCCACCTGCATATTCGGCTTGTTCACTGCCTTGCTAAAGACATCTTTGATGGCGTTACGCTGCTCTTCGGTGAGCACGTCTTCAATTTTTCCTTCCTTTTCTATGAGTTTGGCAGGTACATCTGCATCTACACGCTTCAGGGTCAGCTTTTCGGCTTTACGCTCTACGTGGCCAATAAAGTGTGTATCCAACGGGCCGTCCATCACCAGTACGTCATACCCTTTCTTTTCTGCGGCCTGAATAAAACTGTCTTGCTTCGCTACTTCTGAAGCATATAGATAAACCAGGTTTCCTTCTTTATCGGTCTGGTTGTCCTTTACTTTTTCTTTGTACTCTTCGAGAGTAAAAAACTCTCCCTTGGTATTTTTCAGCAAGGCAAAATCGCGCGCCTTCTCGTCAAACTTTTCATCGCTGATCATGCCATACTTCACAAACAGACCTATATCATTCCACTTCTCTTCGTAGGCCTTACGGTCGTTCTTGAAGAGCTCATTCAGTTTATCGGCCACCTTGCGGGTGATGTAGCTGTTGATCTTTTTTACATTGCTATCGGCCTGCAGAAAACTTCTTGATACGTTGAGCGGAATATCCGGACTGTCAATGACACCGTGCAGCAACATCAAAAACTCAGGAACGATATCTTTCACCTCGTCGGTAATGAACACCTGACGGGAGTATAACTGAATCTTGTTCCGCTGCAATTCAAGCTCGTTCTTTACCCTCGGGAAATACAGAATTCCAGTGAGATTGAAGGGGTAGTCGACATTGAGATGTATCCAGAACAAAGGATCTTCGGCCATGGGATAAAGCTCCCGGTAGAAAGAGAGGTAATCTTCGTCCTTCAGATCAGTGGGTGTTTTGGTCCAAAGCGGAGTAGTATTGTTGACAATATTATCTACTTCAACAGACTTATATTTAGGCTTGCCCTCTTCGTCTTCCCCGTCCTGCACCGATTTGGATTTGGTGCCAAAACGAACGGGAACCGGAAGGAATCGGCAGTATTTGTCAAGAATTTGTTGTAAACGATATTCTTCGAGGAATTCGCTGTTTTCTTCGTTGATATAAAGAATAATGTCCGTGCCTCGCTGCAGCCTGTTTCCTTCGCTTATTTCAAACTCCGTACTGCCATCGCAAATCCATCTTGCAGCCTCAGCTCCCTGCTGATACGATAATGTTTGAATCTCTACTTTGTCGGCCACCATAAATGCCGAGTAGAAGCCAAGTCCGAAACGCCCGATGATTTCATTAGCATCATTGGCCTCCTTAAACTTCTCCATAAACTCGGTAGCGCCGGAAAAAGCAATCTGGTTGATATACTTTTTGATCTCTTCGGCTGTCATTCCGATGCCTTTGTCCGACACCGTTATTGTGCGCGCATCCTTATCTACTGCTACATCAATCATCAGTTCGCCGAGTTCGCCGTTAAACTGACCGAGGCTGGAAAGCCTTTTTATTTTCTGCGTGGCATCTACCGCATTGGATACCAACTCGCGTAAAAAGATTTCATGATCTGAATACAGAAACTTTTTGATGATCGGAAAAATGTTCTCGGTGTGGATGGAAATAGTGCCTTTCTCTTGCATATCTGACAGACTTTGATTGTTATTCCGAGGTCTGCAACTTATGTTCCATGGCCAGCAAGCTTGCCAAACTGTCAGCAGCTTCCAAAAACTCTGGACACCTGGCTCTACATTCTGGCATAACATTTGGAATTCTTTAGCATCGTTAAAAAAATTCTGTTTATGTATTGTACTACCTTTGCCGCATTCGTGAACATGATAAAAACGTGCAGCAAGATGTTTCAATGCTCCTCTCCAAGAAAATTTCTGTTTCTCCTTTTTCCTATTTTGTCTCTAAGTGGTTGGTCACGTGCTCAGCATACCTACCAATCCGTGCCGGCTTTTCAGGATGGCGAAAAGATCACCTTTACCGTATTCTATAATGTAATAGGGCTTTATGTAAATGCGGGAACCGCTGTATTTCGCACCAACGTGGAGATGCTAAACAATACTGCTGCCTACCATGTGATTGCGGAGGGCACTACTAATCATCGCTACGACTGGATCTTCAAAGTGCGCGACCGCTACGAGAGCTATTTTGATATGAATGAGTTTCACTCGTTGCGTTTTCGGAGGTCTATCAGCGAAGGCGATTTTAAGCATACCGAAGATGTATGGTTCAACCGGACCAACAATACCGCTTACGCCAACCAGAAAACTTACCGGCTGTCGCACAATGTGATGGATGTGATCAACGCGGTGTACTATGCGCGAAATATAGACTATAACGCCTATCGGCCCGGTGACAAAATATCTATCCCGATTTTCCTTGATGGCGAAGTGTACAACACATATATCCGCTACGAAGGAAAGGAAGTGGTGAAAACCAGATACGGAAAGTTCAAGGTTATTCGCCTGAAACCCATGCTCATTAAAGGATCGATTTTTGAAGAGGGTGGAGAAAATATGACCTTGTGGGTGACCGACGATGCCAATCATATACCGCTTCGGGCTGAAAGTCCTATCTCGGTTGGGTCAGTAAAGGTAGATATGATGGCCTATGAGCACTTAAGGCATCCGCTTACCTCCCTGGTGGCCGTTAATTAAGACCTATGTTTCTTACTTAGCTCCTTGCTGAAAAGGGTTAAAGAATTACCTGTGGCTGCCGGTGTGTTGTGCCGGCAGTGCTGTTTTCAAACCCGTAGCCCAACCAAAAACATGATCCGAAATCGATCTAAAATCTTCGATTTTCATAACCTCACACCACAGTAAATGCGACGAAAGTCTTCGTGTTATTGGGTTGTTAATCAGGTGTAAAACCGGCGTTAAGGCCCGCGGCTTCTTGCTTCGCGAACCACAATTTTCAAATCTTTGCGTTATCATTTATCACCAACATCATGAAACGCATTATTATCATCTCCGCATTGCTCGCGTTCGCCGCGGCAGGACGAGCTCAGGTGACGAGCAGCAATGCTACGGAAGACGCACAGCAAACCGTTCAGCTTGCCATGAGCAATGCACTTGAGATCACCTTTGTGGCGGCCAGTTCGAGTACCGGAAGTACCGTAACACTTCCCTTCACCTCAGTTAGCAATTTTGCCAGTGGCGTAACCAGCAGCACCCAGCAACTAAGAGTGCGTTCCAACAAAAACTTCAATGTGTCTGTAAAGGCCAGCGGAAGCTTCTTTACCGTAAGCGACGGGAATACGACCAGCACGTCCACTATGCCGGTTTCAGTTCTATCCCTTTCCGTTCCTAACAATAACACAGGAGGATATTTAGGCTATGGCTTTTCGGCTTACAGCTACAAAGCCCTGAGCGCATCCAATGCCACCCTTATTATCAACGGAGATAACGGAGGCGACCAAACCTTTTCTATTCGCTATAAAGCCAATCCTGGCTTCGCTTATCCGGCGGGCACGTACAGCACGGATGTTGTCTTCACGGCCACACAGCGATAGCTTATTACGATGATCAAAAACAAAAAGATCAGTCCGGGCAAGGTCTGATCTTTTTGTTTCTTTGCACATGACCTTAGAACAGGCGGTAGCAACCGTGGAATATAAAATAGCTACAGATTCCGAAAGATTCGATGCCGGCACAGCTCTGAAAATACAGATCCATAATCAATGGCCGGCAGAAAGAGAATTACGGGATGCCTTGTCACGAAAATATCCATTTCTTACCCTTCGTTATGATCATCAGCCTAATGACTGCCTGTTGCTTATTGTAGAGAACAAGCCTGCTTATGGCCGATGATCCGAGTGCTTTTCGCGGCTGCGGCGTAATTGTGTGTCGAGTGTATCTACCACATCCACAATAGCCTGTTCCCAACTCGAATGGTTGCGCTTCACAAAGGGATCTGCCCCCGGCATTTCGAGCCTTATTTCACAATGCTTGTTATCGGTCTGGCTTTCAGGGCCTTCGAATAAGGTGACCGTTGCGCGGACTATGCCGGATTGTTTACGATCGAGACGGGATAGCTTGTTTCTGACAAAATCTTCGAGGGAGCTACCCGCCTTGAAACCTAATGATTGAATCGTTGTTTCCATCCTGATGTTTGGATGAGCAGCTACTATTTTCATACCAGCCCGCTACTTCATTCAAAACAATGAGGATGCCCCTACCGGCAGCTTTCTATTCATGCGTATGATGAATGCGATTTTTCCATTTGGCTTTTAAAAAATGAAATGCCAATTGTCCACCTTTAGCCAACACAGCAAGACCTATGAGGATAAAGAGAAACGGAAGCCAGTTGTTGCCCGGTGCTGAGCTTAAAATCAGGTTTTGCATAACACCATTTTTTTGTGAAGAGAACTACTAAATATAGAAAAAGACCGGTGAAATTCCGGTCTTCCTCAAAATATTAACATTTGACACGCTATGCTCTACCTAGTTCTTTGAGCATCCTCGTATGTTCTTTCAGTGCCGCAAAAAATGTGGGTTGTTCGTAATAAGGAACACCATACTCCCTGGCGGTATCTTTTACAATGCCAGCAATACTTTTGTAGTGTACATGGCAGATATAGGGGAAAAGATGGTGTTCTACCTGATGATTGAGGCCACCAATGAACCAGCCCAACACGCGGTTGTTCGGAGCAAAATTGGCAGTATTCAGCATTTGATGAATAGCCCAGTTATTCTCCATCTTACGCGTATCATTTGGCATCGGAAACTCACAGTCGCCCATAACGTGGGCTAACTGAAAAATGGCCGATAACGACAGCCCGGCAACAAAGTGCATGACGAAGAAACCAAGGAGCACATGATACCATGCGGCTCCGGCAAACAACATGGGTAGGACCAGAATAAATGCGTAGTAAATGATCTTATACAGGGTAACCTGAAGAAGCGCTTGCGTAAGCGTCAGCTTCTCTTTCTTCAGAATATCTAGTTTATGATAGTCGCGGACTTGTCTGAAATCTTTGATGGTAGCCCATTGGAAGGTGAGCAGCCCGTAGAGCAACCAGGCGTAAAGATGCTGATAGCGGTGAAAGCCTTTACGCTCCTGATGAGGAGAAAAACGAAGTAGGATGCCCGCATCAATATCATGATCCAGCCCGTCTATGTTTGTGTAGGTATGATGCAATACGTTGTGCTGCAACCTCCAGGTAACATCGTATCCTCCTACGAAGATGATGATTTTACCGAGATATTTGTTGAGACCCTTACTGCCGGAATAGGAGTCGTGATTAGAATCGTGCATAATGGAACAACCGATCCCGACCATACCTATGCCCATCAAAATCCACAAACCGTAGAAGACAAGCAGGCTGCCGGCGCCAAGGCCTGCCACCAGCGCAGCATAGGGCAATGCATACATCGAAACGATGGCAACAGATTTCCATTTCATGGAAGCATTTCCATGCATTTCTATCTCGTTTGTTTTGAAATACTCGTCAATCCGCGATTTTAAAGTATCGAAAAATCCTACGCCGTTGCGGGGTGCGAATTTTACTAATTGTAATTTTTGTACAGAAGCCAAGTTCTTAGAAAATTTTTGCGAAGGTAATCTATAAAAAAGTTTACCAGCAGTGATGAATGTTAATGATTTTGCGGAGGATGTTTTGTATATCCGGCTGGCGGAAGCAGAATAGCCACAACAGTTGTGCGTGGCTATCCCTGAAAAACTCTCGAATAATGGTTGAAGAATTAGTTTACCGCTTCGAGCTTTTTCTTGTATTCGCCGGCCTTATCCATTTTGTTTTGACGAGCGTAGATTTCTTTAGCTGCTATAAGGGCAGCCTGATAAGTCTTTTTGTCGTCGCCTTTCAGCGTTGAGGCGTTGGGCTCCATAGTGCTGACCGTTTTCTCAAAATAAGGTAGTGCCTTATCAAACCACTGATCGCGTTCCACTTTTAGCGCATCGTATTTTTTCAGGTCTTCGCCCGAAGTCCCGGTGATGGCGTTCATCTGATCATTCAGCATTACCGCGCGGTTAAAGTAAAGCGCACCGAGGTTGTAGTTATAATCCGCTTTGTCCTCCATCTTCAGTGTGTTCAGATAAGTCTCTTCTGCCTTTGAAAAGAGTTCTCCATAATTAGCTGGTTTGGGGAGGTCGTTGTCGCCATTTTTCGGATTAGCCATATTATCGTATGCTATACCAAGGGTAAACAGCAGATTGGCATCTGTCGGGTTTTGCTTAATGGCCTCCTGCAGTTTGTTCACCAGTTCTTCCGTCCGCTTCGTGGAGATATAAACGTTCAACTCGCGGTTCAACAGTACTTTTTCATTGGGATAGGCTTTCCTTCCTTCGGCAAGTGTAGAAAGAAGCTTGCCTTCATCTTTCTTTGAATCGTATATATCCGCAATCATCAGGTAAACGTTGGGAGAGCTAACGACAGGGTCATTTTTCAACTGCTCCAATACAGGCAGCGCTTCATCATACTTATTGCCATAGTAGGCACTATACCCCTGATAAAGCCGGGCCTGTCGGGATACAGTGTCGAAATTAATCCACTCTTTGCCGGTAAACCTTTTACCAGCTTCGAGATCGTGTATCTCTACTACATTGGAAAAATTGGCGTATGCTTTATCGTAGTTCTGTGCATTATACGCCCCAATACCATTATTAAAACTGTAAAGCGCCACCGAGTAGAGCTTTCGATTCATATCTTCCTTTTCATAGTCAGATTTAAGCTCTACCGCCTTTTTGAACGACTTTCCGGCTTCGAAATAGTAGTCTTTATCATTGTTGGCAGGTTCTTGTTGCATGGCCAGAAAAATGGTACCACGCACATACCATGCATAAGGGTCGTCTTTGGATTCGTCGTTTATAGCTTGTTCAATGGCGGCTCTGGCCTTATCAAAGTTTTTTTCGCCCAGATAGTTCTTGGCAGAACGAATCTGAGATTTTTGCGCAAAAGCACCGGTCATCGTTAAGATGCCAGCGGCTATTAGAACGACTTTTTTCATTGAGTAAATACTATTGGTTCTTGATTAAATGTAAAGTTGTAAAAAAATAATCTCCCACAGAAACGGCGCGGGAGATTATAACGAAATTTTGACGCGCAAGTCATCAGGCTTCAGGCGCGGGATTAATATCTATTACGCCGGCAGCTTCCTTATCGTCATCTCCTTCTACTTCCTGCTCTTCAATCCTTGCGATAGCAGCTATTTCATCGCCGTCATCAAGATTGATCAGTTTTACACCTTGGGTAGCACGCCCTGCTTCACGAATGTCTTCTACACGCATACGGATCGTTAGTCCGGACTTGCAGGTGATCATCAGATCATCATTGACCTCTACAGCCAGCAGACCCACCAAAGCGCCGGTCTTCTCGGTAATGTTGATGGTGCGCACGCCCTTGCCCCCACGATTGGTGATCCGGTACGTAAGCTGATATTTTGAAGGGTGTCCCTCCTCGTCAGTAAGCTCAATAATATTCGACAGCTCGGCGCTCTGTTCCTCGGTAACCGGTTCCAGCAGTGGCGTTCTCTTTCCGAGCCCTTTCTCAGAAACAACCAGAACCTGTTTGTGCTTCATATCCTTTTTCGGCACACAGACCATTCCGATCACTTCATCATTTTTCTCATCCAGCTCAATACCAAATACGCCAATGGCGCCTCTTCCGGTAATGCGCACTTTATCTTCGGGGAAGGTAATAGCCCTACCCGACTTCACAGCCATCATTACAAAGCTGGTACCATCCGTCAGGGATACATCCAGCAACTGGTCGCCTTCCTGGATGGTAATAGCATTGACGCCGTTTTGCCGGGGGCGGCTAAAGTCTTCAAGGGAGGTTTTTTTGATAATACCCTGCTTGGTACAGAGCACCACACAGTGGTTTTGCACGTATTCCTTTTCCTCCAGTTGAGGTACGTCAATGATGGTACGTATCTTATCGTATGAAGGGATTTGTATCAGATTTTGTATCGCGCGGCCCTTGGCGTTTTTGTCTGCTTCGGGTATTTCATACACTTTGAGCCAATAGCAGCGGCCCTTCTCTGTAAAAAACAACAAGGTGTGGTGGGTAGAGGCTATGAACAGGTGTTCAATGAAATCTTCATCCCGGGTGCGTCCACCCATAGCACCGCGACCACCCCGCCGCTGTGACCGATACTCCGCAGCCGAGGTGCGCTTGATATATCCCAGGTGAGAGACGGTGATGACCACATCTTCTTCCTCGATAAGGTCTTCAATACGCATCTCATTTGCCAGGTATTGAATTTCAGATTTCCTTTCGTCGCCAAATTTCTTTTTTACATCCTGCAGCTCATCTTTGATGATTTGATAACGCAGACCTTCATTGGCCAGTATCTCTTTCAGATGGGCAATCGTTCTCATGATCTCAGCATGTTCTTCGCGGATTTTGTCGCGTTCCATGCCGGTGAGCCTTTGCAAACGAAGCTCCAACACTGCCTTTGCCTGAATCTCAGTCATGCCAAACTGTTCCATGAGCCCGGTCTTCGCAGCCTCAGGATTTGCAGAATTGCGTATCAGAGAAATGACCGCGTCAAGGTGGTCGAGCGCTATCAGATACCCTTCCAGTATATGCGCACGCTTTTCTGCTTCGCGCAATTCGTATTGCGTTCTGCGAACCACCACTTCATGACGGAAGGAAATAAACTCAGAAATAAGGTCCTTTAGATTAAGTGTGCGGGGACGGCCATTGACCAGGGCAACATTATTAATTCCATAGGAGGTCTGAAGTTCGCTGTATTTGTAGAGCTGATTGATGATGACCTGCGCCACCGCATCGCGGCGAAGCTCTACCACAATTCGCGTTCCTTCTTTATTGGATTCGTTGGCAACGTGTGTGATGCCTTCAATAATTTTATTGTTGACCAGGCTGCCTATCTTTTCAGCAAGCGCATCGCGGCTCACCTGATACGGCACTTCCGTAATGATGATTTGTTCTTTGCCGGACTTCGTTGTTTCCACCGTCACCTTTCCGCGAAGGACTACCCTGCCACGGCCGGTATGCATGGCAGCCTTTACTCCTTCTATGCCGAAGATAATACCGCCCGTAGGGAAATCCGGTGCTTTGACCAGCTTCATCAGGTCGTCGATCGTAATCTCTCGGTCGTCAATATAAGCGATACAGCCATCCACTACCTCGCTGAGGTTGTGCGGCAGCATATTCGTAGCCATGCCCACGGCGATGCCCGAAGACCCGTTTACCAACAGATTGGGAATACGGCTGGGAAGTACAGTAGGTTCCTGAAGAGAATCGTCGAAGTTGAGCGAAAAGTCAACGGTTTCCTTTTCGATATCCTCCATCATTGCCTCGCCAAGGCGTTGCATCCGCGCTTCGGTATAACGCATGGCGGCGGGACCATCGCCGTCCTGCGACCCATAGTTACCCTGTCCGTCAATCATCATGTAACGCATGCTCCAGGGTTGGGCCATACGCACCATGGCGTCATATACGGCAGCATCTCCATGGGGGTGGTACTTACCGAGTACCTCACCCACAATACGGGCGCATTTTTTGTAAGGTTTGTTGAAGGTATTGCCGAGCTCATGCATGGCAAACAACACCCGCCGGTGCACCGGTTTCAATCCATCGCGCACATCGGGTAATGCCCTGCCCACGATCACCGACATTGAATAGTCAATGTAGGCGGTCTTCATCTGTTCTTCTATGTTTACCTGAATAATCCTGTTGGGTTCACCTGCCGGCTCTTGTGGGTTGAGATCCTTATTGTTTTGATCCATAAACGGAATTCGCTAAAATGTATGCAAAGGTAACGAATATAGGCCAGCGGGAGGTCTAGAAACTGTTCACAAATGTGGATTTCAATGCACTGCAGCACTCGCCGCAGGCCCATTTCCTTGCCTTAAGATTTCATGTTGGTAAATTGCAGCGGAATACCCAGGTTAGCACTGCGACAAAGCTGAATGACAGCCTGCAAATCATCGATCTTTTTTCCGGTAACCCGAATGATATCATCCATAATCGCAGCCTGCACCTTCTCTCCGCTATCTTTTATCAGCTTCACGATCTTTTTACTCATCTCCCGGTCAATTCCGTTCTTCACAGGCACAGATTTCCTGATATACTTCCCGGAAGACTGAAATTCTCCGGAAAGATCGAAGGCATCGCCCTCAAGGCCCTGACGCATGGCTTTTGTAAGCAGTACTTCTTCCACTTGCTTTAGCTTCATTTCGCTATCCACTTCCAGATCGATGCGCATGTCCTTTTTGTTCAGATCAACGGAGACATGGCTACCTTTAAAATCGTAGCGGTTCTCAATTTCCTTGCGGGCTACATTTACAGCATTGTCGAGCGTTTGCAGGTCAACTTTTGAAACAATATCGAATGACGGCATGATGAAAAAGTTTTGCTTATGGCTGCAAAAATACTTCACAGACCACAACCGCACTGCGTTTTGTTATGCGTTGGTTAATGATTTGCTATCTGCTCGTTAATAGCCGCTCATCCGAACAGATAGAATCCGGTATCATGCAAACTTTACCGACGCACTAAACCTTACTGTTATAGGGAGAAGAATCCGTTTTGAAATCAAAAAAATGGAGATCAGAGGCGCTGTTTGCAGTGCCTCATTTTTTTGCGCCGGATATGGATTATGATTTCTTATATGGGAAACCGCCCTCTACCAGCTATACGGCACGCGGATGTTCGCCGGCCTTGTTAAGCAGCGGTTAAAGCAAAGAATAAAAGAAAAAGATACCTACTCCTGTTTTTGTTTAGCATTCCCAAAAAGCCAATCCTCATGAAAACCGAACTTGTCAAAAAGATCCACGAACAGAAATACAGCGTTACCATGACCTTTGATCAGTACCTTGGGTCACTGATGCGGGGACTGGAACTGATGCAAAATCAGGGACTTTATCAAAAAGACATAGCGGGAATGGAATCCGTGAATCTCGCTTTGGAATATAATATGGAGCTTATGGTGAATTATCTTTCCTAAACGGTGGCTTTAGCAGGCGGCTTCGTAAACGGACCCGTACCGAAAATCTTTTAAGAAGCGGATGATATCGGTAGCTTCATTTACAAAGAGCTCTTTTACGTTTGCGGTACGGCCCTTTGTAAAGTCTAAAATGATGTTGTCTTTGGACAAGGCCAACCTCTTTTCGGCAATCATCTTGTTGATACAGATGAGTTGACCGGTAGTTAGCTTTGTTTCAAATAGTTTACACTTAGTTTCAGACATCACTTATTTTTTTGCAAAGCTACGAAATTTTGGGCAACTGGCCTTTAAGCGTGAAGACCTATCTAATGAAACCCTTTCCCCGTGCGGCTTTAGCCGGCTTCCACCGATTCCGCTTTGCCCGACAAAAGGTAGAGCACCGCCATCCGTACTGCCACTCCATTCTGCACCTGTTCAAGGATAATGGATTGGCCTGAGTCTGCTGCATCTGAGCTCAGTTCTACTCCCCGATTGATGGGACCGGGGTGCATAATGATCATTTCCTTTTGGAGACCATCGAGCATGGATTTGTTGATACCGTAGTACAGAGCATATTCCCGCAGCGTGGAAAACAGAGGTTTGCTTTGCCGTTCGAGCTGAATACGTAACACATTGGCAACCTCCGCCCATTCGAGCGCTTTGCGAACATCGTAACTGATCTTCACCCCCTGATCTCTGATATGTTTGGGTATCAGCGTGGGCGGCCCGGCAACCATGATTTCCGCGCCCAGCTTTTGAAGGCAAAAAATATTGCTGAGCGCCACACGCGAATGCATGATATCACCAATGATCGCGATCCGTTTTCCGGAAAGCGTACCTAACTGCTCGCGTATGGAATAGGCATCGAGGAGTGCCTGTGTAGGATGCTCATTGGTGCCATCTCCCGCATTAACAATGCTGGCGTCTATATGTCGCGCAAGAAACCAGGGCGCGCCGCTTGCCGAATGCCGCATTACCACCATATCCACCTTCATAGCCAGTATATTATTGACTGTGTCCACCAGTGTTTCACCCTTGGATACGGAAGAACCCGACGCTGAGAAATTGATGGTGTCGGCGCTTAGTCTTTTTTCAGCCAGCTCAAAGGATATTCTTGTTCGGGTGGAATTTTCAAAAAACACATTGGCAATCGTTGTATCGCGAAGGCTGGGAACCTTTTTGATCGGACGCTGTAAAACCTGCTTGAAATTATCGGCGGTGCGAAAGATCTTTTCGATATCCTGAACGTTAAGTTCTTTAATGCCAAGCAGATGTTTTACAGAAAGTGACATTTTTTGTGCTACTCCGGATTACCTTTTAATTAATGAACAATATTTGTTAGTCAATCAGTATTACTTCGTCAATACCATCCTTTTCTTCCCAGTTCACTTTCACCCGTTGCGTGATGATGGTATCAATAGTGCGGCCCACATAGTCGGGTTGCACCGGTAGTTCCCGGCTATAATGGCGGTCGATCAACACCATCAGTTCCACAGTTTTCGGTCGGCCAAAATCAATTAAAGCGTCCATAGCGGCCCTTACGGTTCGGCCCGTATGCAACACATCGTCAATCAGCACCACATTCCTGCCTTCTACGCTAAATGAGATATCCGTTTGCGCCGGCACGTGGATTTCACCAGAATGAATATCATCCCGATAGAATGTAATATCCAGTTTTCCGTAAGGCACATTTCCGCCGGCTATAGCATTGATAAGGCTGGCCATACGATCGGAAAACCAGACCCCTCTGGGTTGCAAACCGATAATGGCCGATTCAGAAAAATTGATGTGATTTTCAACAAATTCGTGAGCAAGTCGCTGAAGCGTTATGTTGAGTTGATGTTTATCCAGCAGCGTCTTCAAATCCGGGAAGATTTTTTCAAAAATACTATCTACCGGCTATTTCTGGAAATCGGGACTTATTTTGCTATAAAACAGGCGTTGATCAGCCCTCAATTTCCGCAGGCATCATCTTTCTGGAAGTAAAACTAAATCGTAATTTATGAACCTCACACGAACGGGTATGTTGGTTGCCATTCTTGCCTTGTGCAGCCATGCATCCTGCAAAAATGCGGCGCTGCAGAAAACTAAGAACCCTTTGCTCAAAGACATTAAACTTCCACCCGGTTTTGAGATATCCATATTTGCCGATAGTGTGGAAAATGCGCGTTCCTTATCGCTTGGCGCCGGGGGGACTGTGTTTGTCGGCAACCGTTCGGGAGATAAAGTATATGCGTTGAGAGACGAAGACGGCGATGGTGTAGCAGACCGGAAATATGTACTTATGCGCGACCGAAACATGCCCAATGGTGTAGCCTGGCACAAAGGTGCCTTGTATGTGGCTGAGGTGGATAAGGTGTGGCGGCTCGACGATATTGAAAACCATCTTGCTGATCCACCGGAGCCCATACTGATCAGCAGTAACTTTCCTGACGACAAGCACCATGGCTGGAAGTTTATTGCCTTCGGACCGGACGATAAACTCTATGTGCCGGTAGGTGCACCCTGTAATATCTGTGAAACGCCCGGAGACGAACGTTATGCATCAATTACAAGAATGAATGCTGATGGCAGTGGCTTTGAGGTATTCGCCAAAGGCATCCGAAATACGGTGGGTTTCGACTGGAATCCTGAAAACGGCGAACTCTGGTTTACAGAAAACGGACGGGATAATATGGGAGACAATATTCCTCCCGACGAACTGAATAAAGCGCCGGCACCAGGCCTGAACTTTGGATTTCCCTATTGCCATGCAGGCACGATAAAGGATAAAGAATACGGTAATCTGCACGCCTGTTCGGAATTCACCCCGCCTGTCATCACCCTTGGCCCACATGTGGCGGCATTGGGCATGCGCTTCTATACAGGAACCCAGTTTCCTGCAGCGTACAAAAATCAGATATTTATCGCCGAGCACGGATCCTGGAATCGTAGCCAACCTATCGGTTACAGGATAACCCTGGTAACGCAGGAAAATGGAAAGTATAACTATAAAGTGTTTGCGGAGGGATGGCTAAAAGATGGTAAGGCATGGGGACGACCCGTAGATCTGCTGGTGTTAAAAGATGGCTCTCTACTCGTTTCGGACGACTTTGCAAATGTGATCTATCGTATCCGTTATAAGTCGCCGTAACTAAAGATCGCGGGTTTGAGTTTGTACCTGCGCCGTGACAGTAACATTCCGCCGAACGATGGATTCATATTTCACCAGCTCGCCAGGTGCAGGCTTGTAGCCATTTTTTGTCTTTTGCAAATAGCGAAAGGCCCAGGTCATACCCGTATCATCCGATTGAAAAGCTGCCGGCTTACGCTTCATAATGTCCGAATACCTGCGTTCTTCCTGTGCCGTAGGGAGGTAACCGTAGATCACTACCTGCCGCTGAAACTTCTTTGCCCAACCCAGTTCCCGGGCAGACACAGGCCTACCTGAGGCCTCAGGCGCCTGAGTAAGCGAGGCAGCTCTACGGGCATTTGTCTTCTTCTTTTCCATTCGCTTAGCCTGCTGTGGCACATGTGGTGCAGGTGTGGTCTTTGGGACAAATGGCTTAGTAGTCGTCTGATGCTTATCAGCTTCATCAAAAACGGGAGTTGAAGTATTCAACTTGCCCTCTGTGTCAGAATGAGTAAGTGCTCTCGAAGGCGCGTGACGCTCCGGCTGAGTATGGGTGTTATTTTGCCGCGACAAGCTTAGTAGCTGTGAAGACGACAAGGTTTCCAGATGGGCATTTCGATAGGCAGAAAAGGCAAGGATAAACGTACCGAGAATTACCAGTACAATGCCAGGTGTGGTTCCTTTCAGGTGGTAGCGCACTTTCTCCTTCACCTCAGCTATTTCATAGGCGCGATCAATATTTTTTAACAGGAGATGGATGCCCATTACGAGCAGACACAAAGCAAAAAACGTAAGGACATAGGCCTTCACCGATGCATGATGCAAACCCATGATATAGGACGATGTGGCGGAACCGCGCGCGTGAGAAAGGCTCTGCCTGAGGTCTGTTGCCGTTTCAATCTGTAAGGAAAGCAGCACCACACCGAGTATCACAACCGCGGCCAGCACCAGATAGGTAATCCATTTTTCAACGCCTCTTAACATCCTGACTTTTTCATACAAATTAGCGCATTCTCACTAAAGCAACCTTTTTTCCACTCGTACAATTTCACCAGACTAAAGCACTCGCCCCCAAAATAGCCGCGTCTGCGTCAGCGAGGGCAGACGGTAAAAGCTTGATTTTGTCTTTAAACACCCGTAGAAGATTGTCTTCCAGCGATCGGCGCGTAGGCTCGAGAATCAGATTACCTGCTTTAGCAAGGCCGCCAAAAAACACGAAGGCTTCGGGCGAGGTGATGGCCGCTACATCTGCCAGTGCCTGTCCCAGAATATTGCCGGTGTATTCAAAAAGTTCGCGAGCCATAGTGTCTCCCTGCTCCGCTGCCTCGTGAATAGCCCGGGCGGAAAGCTGCGGCACATGGCGAAGCAAAGACTCGGTGTCTGTTTGTTTCAGCCACTCTGCTGCCGTGCGCACAATACCAGTGGCAGAAGTATAGGTTTCCAGACAGCCCTTACGGCCACATCCGCAGGAACGGCCTCCGCGAACGGCGATAATATGTCCTATTTCTCCGGCAAAGCCATCGTGGCCATAAATTAGCTGACCATTGGCCACTACGCCACTGCCCACACCGGTGCCGAGTGTTATCATCACAAAGTCGCGCATGCCTTTAGCTGCACCATACATCATCTCGCCCAAAGCCGCTGCATTGGCATCGTTGGTGATCACAACCTTTTGATGCAGCACATCTGCAATAAGCTTTGCCAGCGGTATTACCCCCTCCCAGGGCAGATTGGCAGCATAGGCAATTTCTCCGGTATAGAAGTTGGCATTCGGCGCTCCGACACCAATACCCAGTATTTTGTCTCTACCCACTTCATCCATCAATGTGCTCAGTTCCAAAGCCAGATAGCGCACAAAATCATGCGCAGTAGGATGTCCTAAAGTCTTCATGCTACCTTGTGCCAAAATCTGTCCGCGACGGCTCACAATACCAAAAGAAGTGTTGGTGCCGCCGATGTCTATACCCAAAGCCAGTGCGCCCGTTTCCATAGTCTTTGCTCTTTACTTAAAAAATGTAAATTAGTGCTTTAGCCTCAAACACTGTACATGTCCAGACATTCGCGGAATTACACCACAGCAATATTCTTAATCGGCATTTTGTTTTTCATTTTCGGATTTATTACCTGGGCCAATACACAGTTGATACCCTACCTGAAAATTGCTTGTGAGCTTACCGACACCCAATCTTATTTTGTGGCAACAGCTTTTTTTGCAGCATATTTTTTCATGGCGATCCCATCGTCTTTTGTGTTGAAAAAAACGGGCTTCAAAAACGGCATGTCTGTCGGGTTACTGACCATGGCGGTGGGTGCGATTATTTTCATTCCGGCCGCTCAGACCCGAAATTACTCCTGGTTTCTGACGGGGCTTTTTGTCATCGGTTCCGGATTGGCCTTGCTCCAGACTGCATCAAACCCCTATGTAGCCGTGTTAGGCCCCATAGAAAGCGCGGCCCGGCGCATTGCCATTATGGGTATCTGCAATAAGATTGCCGGCATTCTTGCCGTGCTCATTCTGGGCAGCATAACGCTTAAAAATGTAGATGCGCTCAAAGCCAGATTGCTGACACTCAATGCTGCAGAGCGTAGCAGCGAGTTAGACCAACTGGCTGAAAGAGTTATTGTACCCTACATCATCATCGCCATTAGCCTTGCGGTACTCGCTGTTGTATTTTATTTCATGCACCTTCCTGAGATTAGTGAAACAGACGAGGCAACGGCAGAGAAGGTGGACACGAGAAAATCCATTTTTCAATACCCATACCTGTTTTTGGGGGCGATAGGCATATTTGTTTATGTCGGTGCAGAAGTGATCAGTTATGACACGTTTAGCAGCTTCGGCGTAGCGCTGGGGTATCCCTTAGAAACAGCAAAGGATTTCGCGACATACACGGGATACGGACTGTTGGCAGGATACGTTCTCAGTATTTTCGCCATTCCTAAATTGATATCACAAACCCGGGCGCTTATTTACGCTTCAGTGTTAAGTATTTTTTTGGTATTCATGGCAATTTTCACCAGCGGCACTTTGGCAGTGATTTGCTTTGCGCTTCTGGGTTTTTCCAATTCTGTCATGTGGCCGGCTATTTTTCCCTTGTCTATTGATGGACTGGGAAAGTTTACAAAGACGGGCAGTGCTTTTCTCATCATGGGCATTGTAGGCGGCGCGGTGCTTACACCCTTGTATGGCGTGCTTTCGGATGCTATGGATTCAAAACAAATGGGGTATTCCATTTTGCTGCCCTGCTATCTTTACATTCTTTATTTCGCCACACGCGGTCATAAAATAGGGTTACGTAAATAAGTTCTATGTACGGTCCGAACCAGCCGCAGCAACAGCATATCTCCAGAAAAAAGCCCTTCTTTCCGGTAAATGAAAGTTTGTGGCAATACCTCAAATATTATGGCCGGCACATTGAGTTGCCCGTTCGTTACGAAGACCTGACGCACTTCACTACCGCGATACCGGTTTATGACAAGAAAGGTCAGGACACGCTTTGGGAAACTGCCTTGTATAACCCTACCGACACGGCTCATATACACGAGGGGCTGAAGCAGATCTATGCGATACTAAAAACAGAAGGCCAAAGCCGCGCGCATCAACATCTGCACGTTGAAAAAGTGGACTACTGCACCTTCGGCAACTCAAACCCGTTCCGTATAAAGATCGTGAACAACTTCAACGATAATTATGACTATTTCTACATAAAAAAGGTGGATGCCTCCAGAATTTATGGCCTGGAGCTGGAGCACATTTTATCGCCCTCGCGGATTAACTATTTTGTACATTTTGCTACGCTTGTCGAGGAACACATTGCAGGAATACCCGGCGATCAATTTATCAAATCCTACCTTTCCAATCCGGAGTTTAACCGGGTGCGTATTGCAAAGGAACTTGTAAAATTCAACTACCGTTCTTTTGTGCGACTCCTCGGCGATATGCGTTCCTATAATTACGTGTTCGACATCACGCCCGACTTTGAGGAAGTACAGTTCCGGATACGCGCTATAGATTTTGACCAACAGAGTTACGAAGGCAGGCGAAATCTTTATCTGCCGCAGTTTTTTAAAGAAAATTATCCGCTGGTTCAATTAGTACAGCAGCTACTTTCCTCCGATAACATTGATCAATATCAGCAGGAAGAAAAATCGTTGTTGATACGAAGAAGCAAGGCGGCAAGAAAGCAATTGAATGCCCTGCTGCACAATATGAGCAACGACTCCATTTCATCGCCGGAGAAAGTGTTGCAACTTGGCGAAGAACTGGAG
This sequence comes from Flavipsychrobacter sp., assembly GCA_017849575.1. GTDB lineage: Bacteria > Bacteroidota > Bacteroidia > Chitinophagales > Chitinophagaceae > JAFIGV01. The sequence continues at coordinate 245,935 of JAFIGV010000014.1, forward strand.
CAGCACTACAAGGATAAAATGTTTCGCAGTTGCAAATCGATGGGAGATATGGTACGCCTTAGCCTAGACCAGCTTTATAAATAGAAAAAACACCAACGAGCGTAGTTCTTTTACCGGACATTTACTGAAGCGCTCCTTGCTTATCGTTGTCCTGGGTCAACAAAAGCAACGCAGAAAGTACTGCATAAAACAACACACCACGCTGCATGGAAAGCACATTCTCTGTAAAGAAAGTAAGGAACACGATCACCAGAAAACTCTGAAAGAGCGCATCCTTTTGTTTAAGCGATCGGAAGATCAAATAGAAAAATACCAGTAAGCTGATCAGGAATCCAAAAATCCCGAAGGAGAGCCAGAGGTCTAGATACTGATTGTGCGTATCGTAAGTTTGCAGAGGAAAACGCAGAATCAGGCTCGTTAAAAAGTAGTGTTCTGCAAGTCGGGTCCAGACTGCTGCCGGCCCCACACCCCAGAGCCAGTGTTCCTTCAAAACCGCCAAATCAACGTTCCAGATCAATTGCCTCATAATCATAGAGTTGTCATTGACGCTAACGCCAGAAAGACCCACGTTCAGAACGCCGACTTCGTGAATGCGTTGCCCGACGAAGGGAACGAACCCATAGGCGAGCAAGGCTGCAGCAAACAAGGCGCCGGCCACGGGAAGAAACTCCGGCCAGTAGCACTTGCGCGAAAACAAAAGGCCTAAAACGGCAACAAGTGCGAGTACGGCGGTCTTGGGAAGAAGAGCGAACAGAAAGAGAAATAGGCTGAAGTACAACAAAAGCCTTAGCCACAAAAACCTGGGTCCGCCCCATTGCCTGCTGGTCATCAACAGACCTACGGCAAACACGAGGTACATGCCCATATAGGTGGGATGCAGACCGGTGATATGGTCGAAATACTGACGGTAAGCTACATGCGACCATCTGACCATATGACGGTTTTCAATGAAAAAAGCTGCATTGCCGATGAGGCAAATTGCTATACATGCCGGTACAAACCAGATCAGTTGACGGCGCAGTTGGAATAATCCTTGTTGACCCAGCAGCACCATAACAAGGGGCATGGCACCAAGACTTAACTTATACTCCAGTTGTTTGTACAACACCGGAAGGTCTGGTGCGGCCGTATAAAACAAAGCTGAAAGATAAAGGACATAGAGCGTTATCAAAGGCCAGGACTTCTTGAGTAGCACAACAGAACCTTCCCACCCCTCCTCAACAATATTAACAGATGAAAACCACAGTATTGCTACCATCAGAGCCACTACCTGTAGATTGAGCGGAAGAAAAAAAGAAAGGATAAAGAGCTTCCCGAAAAAATCATTAAACACTGTAGATGCTCTCATGGGCCACAAATCCTCTTTGGTGGTAACTGATACATTCGGCAATAAAAGCATTCATCTCCGCATGAAAACGCGCCGACGAAAATCTTTCGGCATTCTTTCGGATACGCTGATGATCGGTAAGCGGATTTGCCTCAAAACGACATAATGCTTCCTGAATGCTTTCTGCCGATTGTTCTTCAAACAGATAGCCCGTTTCGCCATCGATCACCGTTTCGAGATGACCCCCATACTTATAGGCAAGCACCGGCGTGCCACAAGCCTGAGCCTCCACACACATAATTCCGAAATCTTCTTTGGCAGCAAAGATGCAGGCCTTCGATTGTTGCATCAAACGAATCAGTTCATCATCATTCTTGTATCCCAGCCATGTAACGTTGGGCACATGCTGCAACAAACCGGAAATAGTAGTAGCATCATAGCCATCCCCTACCAGCAAAAGCTTTTTATCGGGCATGCCCTTGAAGGCCTTCACAATGATGTCCACTTTTTTGTAGGGTACAAACCGGCCTACACACAGATACCTATCTTTTCTTGGCACCGGCGCCAGCACAAAACGATCTACTCTTACCGGCGGATAGATCACTTTGGCATCCCGGCCATAGTTGCTCGCAATTCTTCTCCGCACGTTTTCAGAATTGGCAACAAAAAAATCCACATTCTTTGCGGAGCGATAATCCCAGCGGCGAATCCGGCGAACGACCACACCATATAGCCACGACTTAAGCCATCCCTTCCCGAGGGCATAGTCCTCGTACAAATCCCAGGCATAGCGCATCGGAGTGTGACAGTAACAGATATGCGGAATTGACTTATCTCTCCGGAACCCTTTGGCCACAGCATGTGATGAAGATAAAATGAGATCGTATCCTGCCACCCGGAACATGCGGATAAACAAAGGCATGAGTGGTAGCAGATAGCGGTAATATTTATACACTCCGGGCAGGTGCTGCAGTAGCGAAGTACGGGGCTTTAGTCCGTGCAATACTTCTTTACGATCTTCTTCCGTCATCTTTTCGAAAAGCGCAAAGACCTCCACTTCGTCCTCGCGGTGGTCTTGTATCAAGGCACCCACCACCTTTTCAGAGCCGGCGTTCATCCGGAACCACTCGTGTACGATAGCAATTTTCATAGTTCACCGGCGCTCGCAAGCGTAGCAGAAATGCTGTCAAGAATATGACGGGCAGACCGTTCAAAATTGTATTGTTCAAAGAGATGTTCCGGGCAGGTATTCAGACGCGAGCTTCCGGTTACAGTTTCCATAGATTTTATTATTTCGGCGGTATCCTCCGGAGGACAAAAATAGACACAATCCTCAAAAAGTTCTCTATAAACTGGAATATCAGCGCATAAGACATTACAACCGAAATACAGTCCTTCTAAAACCGGAATGCCGAAACCCTCATAGGTAGAAAGCGAAACGAACAGCTCAGCCCGCTGATACCAGCTCATTAACTCTTCGTTGCTGAGGCCTTGATACATCTCCACACCTGCTGGAAAGATATTGTCGCCTTCGCGAAAAATCTTATGCTGACCACCGATGATTACAAGACGGTATTCTGTGTTTAGTGCGCTTTGTGCAAATGCGCTGATGAGGCGCTCGTGGTTCTTTCGCTTATTGGCAGAACCTACCGTAAGCAGAATCTTTTCTTTAGGATGTTGCCGGTTGCCGCCGGCCAGATTTTCAGAGATGCCATTGTAGGTAACGCTGACCGGAGTGCCGCTGCCGAAGTGTTGCTGTAATTCTCCGGCAACGGTCTGGCTTACGGCAAAAACATGCCGGGCGCTTCGATAAATGCGCGGAATAAAAAATCTGTAGGCGCGCCTGAACGATTGACTGAGCGTTTCTGGAGCAAAGAGATAAGCCAGATCATGTATCGTTACAAAACAGTTGCGGTAACGAAACGGAGCCATGTTTCCCGGACAAAAAAGTGGAGGGTGACCCACCTGGCTCAGATAGTGTGGAAGAAAGACCTGCTCCCAGACATACCCCCTACCCCGGCCCACAATCCGCACATCAAGTTCGCGTGCCATTTCTTTATGAATGGGGCCCTGCGGTGCTACAAAAACAGCTTCGGGACACAGCCTCCGGATTTGCCTGCTTATTTCTAACCCATACCTTTGTACTCCTGAAAACGATTGCGTTAGGAATCTTGCGTTAATATGTAAGTTCATGTTACGACTTCCGGAACCGGTCACATCCGCAAAATAGGAGATACTGACACTACATGCAAACTATTACGAAGCTTTACGCCTTGAGCAAGCGAAATGTAATTCTCCGGTATAAAAACTCAATCATTGGATTTTTCTGGGGCTTCATCAAGCCATTACTTTACCTGCTCATATTCATCGTGGTTTTTAGTTCGCAGTTTTCGTCCACAAAAAATTATGTTTTGTACGCCACATCCGGACTTATAGGCTGGTTCTTTTTCTCTAACGTCACGGCTCAGAGCATAGCGGCCATCGTCAATTCTGCAGGCCTTATTAAATCGGTGAAATTGCCCGTCATTCTCTTTCCGTTCTCTGAACTAATGAGCGAGCTCTTCAATTTTTTGCTGACCATTTTCGTTTTTCTCATTGTGATGTACTGGTTCGGTATTACCTACAGTATTCAGCTATTTGCACTGATCCCCGCCGCTCTGCTTTTTGCTGCTTTCTCTTTGGGGGTGATCTTGTGCTTGTCCGCATTGAATGTATTCTTCCGTGATATTGGCATACTGTGGAACACCCTGCTGCCGGCACTTTTTTACCTCACGCCGATAGCCTATCCCGAAAAGCTTATACCTGAAAAGTTTAAGCTGGTCATCACCATTAACCCGATTTACCAATTCATCCGTTGTTTCCGGACCATCCTTTACGAATCGTCACTACCGGCAAGAGAGATCTGGGTACAATGCGGCGTGTTAAGCGGTGCATCGCTGATCGTGGGATTGCTGGTCTTTAACCGGTTGAAAAATCAATTTATCTCCACCATCTGACTTTTATCTTGAGCACGCGAAATTTGATCTCGGCGGAACATGTAACGGTATCGTTCTGGCAAAACACGATCGGTGTTTTTTCTATGAAGGACTTGATCACCCAGCGAAAAAACCCCTTTTCCCACAAGGCTATTCTCAAAGATGTGTCGCTGCAATTGCATGAGGGGGAATGCCTTGGAATTCTGGGGCGAAACGGATCTGGCAAAAGCACCTTGCTGCGCACCATGGCGGGCATCATCAAGCCTCATATCGGACAAGTGAAAGTCAATGCAAGCATAGCCCCTATCCTGGCCATCGGTGCGGGTTTGGAACTGGAACTGACCGGTTACGAAAATATTAGCCTATTGCTTTCGCTTTATGGACATTCCCGGACCCCGGAAGATATAGAGCGGATTCAGGCTTTTTCAGAACTATCGGATACGGTGCTGCGCATGCCGGTGAAGACGTATTCAGCAGGAATGACGGCAAGGCTTGCGTTTAGCATATCGCTGGCAAATGATTGTGACATCCTCATCATCGACGAAGTGCTTGCTGTCGGCGATCAGGGGTTTCAAAAAAAGTGCATGCATAAAATATTTGAAATAAAGAACTTTGGAAAATCAATTATTTTCGTGTCCCATTTCCCGGACGAGGTTTTGAAAATTTGCAATACCGCCGTGTTATTAGAAGACGGGAAAATTGTGCGTAAAGGAACCGCAGAAGAAATATGCAAGCTATATCAAAACCTGTTTTAGCAACCCGCCATTTTCATATTGGCACACATCCGGTATTTATCGTTGCACAACATCTGGGAGATGCGCTCAGGCTGGGTCGCTCTCTGTCTGAAGCATGCGTTGTCCCTGATGAATTCTGCCGTATTTCGGATGAGATCAATCTGCCCAATAACTATTTTGTCAACGACACCTTACTATATCTCCAAAACCAGTTTCTTCAGGGCGCGTGGGAACTAAAAAAGCAAGAGCTTGGACTCCGTCTTTCGCTGGCTATAGAAGAAGGGTTTGCCAACGGCAAGTTATGGGGTATGGCAGTAAGCTACGACTTTTTTTGGGGTGCTGAGCTGGCTGAGAAATATCCTGACGGGGTTTTTCTAATGCTCTACGACGACACTGTGCCCGCTGTTTTTGCGGAAGACATTCTTTCCCTTTCAGAAGAGCGTCCGTCGGCTACGATAGTCATCAACCAACAACAATTACATCGGATTCCGGGAATTATCTATAGAAGTCTGCCCCTGAGTAACGTAATAAGAATTAAAGATTCCATCTCACTCTATGAAAAGGACCAAATGTCTCTGGCGGTCGAAAGCCGCTACGAAAAGCTGGTCTCCAAAAGCCTTGCGGATGAGGCACTTTTTGCAGCAGAAGAAGAAATAAACTTGCTTAGAAAAAAGTCGTTTAAATGGATCAGCGACAAATGGCTGTTTGGCCCTGAGCTCAGTGTTATACTGCTCTGCAGCCGAGCTACTGCAGCCAAAACCTTAAACAAGATCCAGGAGTTTACAGACTATTTTTCAGCTTCGCCCGAATTTTACATCGTTTGTTATGACGAACCGGCAAAAGCCGCGTTGCAGGAGCTGGAGACAAAATGTGCCCATGCCCAGGTCATCTCTACACTTCATGGCTTCAGTAAGGCCATTAACAACCTGCTGCGCGATAGTCATGGCCGATATGTTGTAATGGACAACCTTATTCAGGAATACGATCTGGCCGATATCCTTGGAGCTGTTACAACGGGCGAATGTGCTTTTGCAACTGCCTGCCCCGCACCAGCAGTAAAGGCGACAAGGAAGGACAACAATCTTACGCTCCGGCAATTGCTTACCTCCATGCTCGCCATAGATAATCTTGCATTTGGCAGAGAGGACTGGCGAATAGCTGGTGGACTGGACGAAGCATTGACAGGCAACTTTGCCCTTTGGGATTTTGGCATACGATTGATTGACTTGCAGAAAAAAAATGGCCGGTTGATTTATGCTTCCGGCACATCAGACGAGGAAACCACCCCATTGTTGTATCCTGACGACCCACAGTACAAGACACTGCTCGGCAAACACAAAGCTGCCTTTGCCTCCATACTCGACGACGTGATCAGTATGGTAACCGAAAGCCAGCACCTTCCTCAAAATGAAATTCGCGCCCTTCAGAGTAAGCTGTCAGCATCATTCAGCCTGCTCGACCACTCAAAAGACGAGGTAAAAGCGCTCAATGAACTGGCAGGTGAGTTACAACGACGGGTAGTACAAATAGAATCGCGTTGGTATTTCCGACTGGGCAAAAAGATCAAAAAGATTAAGAAGATCTTCTTTAAAAAGCAAACGGGAAAGACAAGCGCCCTGAAGCGCGTGCTTAAGTTCCTCGCCTTTGCTACCAGTCGTCCGGGTTTAGTCATTGTACGCAAAATGTTCACCCGGCTCTTTAGGATGGCCTATCTGGCAACAGAACTGCGCCCAGTGCGTATTCAATATCTTGATGAAAGAGACACGGAGAACATTGAGACGTATCAAGACTGGATATTAAACAAACTTGACCCCGAAAAGCTGCAGGACGACTTCGACGAGCAGTTTGAAAAGCTGACGCATCAGCCACTCATCAGCATTGTGATGCCGGTATTCGATCCGCCCGCAAAATTTTTAAAACAGGCTATCGAATCGGTGATCAGCCAGTCTTATCCCCACTGGCAATTGTGTATTGCCGATGATTGTTCTCCCAACCCGAAAATTCGCCGGTTGTTACAGGTCTATGCATCAAAAGATCCAAGAATTGAAGTGGCCTTTCGTACGGAGAATGGTCATATTTCCGCCTCTTCGAACTCAGCACTTCAAATGGCCAAAGGAGAGTATGTGCTGTTGATGGATCATGACGATCTGATTACCCCCAACTGTCTTTTTGAGGTAGTGAAGCATATCAATGCACATCCGTCCGACAAAATCATTTACTCTGATGAGGATAAGATCAATGAAGCAGGACATCACAGTGTGCCGCACTTCAAGCCCGACTGGTCGCCGCATAATTTGCTGTCGAGAAACTACCTCGGTCATGTGGTGGTGATCAAAAAAGAAATTGTTGACCGCATCGGCGGCTTCCGTCTTGGCTTTGAGGGCAGTCAGGACTACGACCTGTTGCTACGTGCTACTGAGGAAACGCAGGAGATAGGACATATACCCAAAGTGTTGTATCACTGGCGCATCCACAGCAAGTCGGCTGCACAGAGCGAGGAAGTGAAACCTTATGCTTACATCGCCGCCAAAAAAGCGCTGGAAGAAGCGTTGATACGAAGAAACCTTAGGGGAAATGTTTCCTATTTGTCGGGCCTTCGGGGTTATCGGATCAGTTACGAAATAGACCGTCCGGGCAAGGTGAGCATTATCATCCCAACCAAAGATCAGGTCAAGCTGCTCAAAAACACCATTGACTCCATCATTGAAAAAACCAGCTATCAGGATTTTGAAATTATTCTTCTCGATAATAACAGCAAGAGCAGTGAGTTTTTTGAGTTGGTGAAGTATTATGAACAGAAACTTGGAGCACGTTTTCTTTATGTAGAAGCGAAATTTCCGTTCAACTTTGCCCGCCTGATGAACCTGGGCGTAAGCCACAGCACCGGCGACTATATTCTGTTTCTCAATAATGATGTGGAAATCATTCAGCGCGATTGGCTGACCAGGATGGTTTCTTATGCGCAATTGCCGCAAACAGCCGCCGTGGGCGTAAAACTGCTCTATCCCGATGACCATATACAGCACGCAGGCGTTATCATCGGATTGGGAGGAGTGGCAGGCCATGCTTTTGTAAACCTGTTTAAAGATGAGCCGGGTTATTTTAATTACGTGCAGACTGTCAATAATTTTTCTGCGGTGACCGCCGCTTGCATGATCTTTCGCCGGGAGATTTATGAACAGGTCGGGGGCATGGACGAAAGCTTTGAAGTGGAATACAATGATGTGGATCTCTGTCTTAAGTTTTTGGATGCAGGATACTACAACGTTTATCTTCCCGACGTAGAACTTTACCACTACGAGTCCGCTACACGGGGTCATCCGCATCAAAGCAAAGAGTCGTGGAATCGCCACGTTAAGGAGATCGCATTATTTAAGGAGAAGTGGCAACGCTATATTGACCACGATCCCTGTTACAACCCTAACCTGAACCTTGGCGTGCATGATTTCGGAATGGATTTTTCCGCATAATATTTATTGAAGTGCGGCAGAGTTTGGCGTCAGCAATGCGGGCAGAGCAAAGCGTTGAAGACATTCGAAAATGACGATGTCTGGCTTTTCCTGTTCAATAAACTCATCGAGAAAATCATAGGTCCACAGATAAACCGCCTCTTTAACATGCGTATTGAGGTAAGGTATCAGATAGTTTGCGTAAGAATCGCGAAACATAAGCAGCTTGAGCTTCTTACCAGTGCTATCGGGGTTTTTAAATCGTAGCACCAGCTCCGAACTTGTTGGAGGAAATAATCGTTTAGTAGTGTCCTTAAAGTGTATCAAAAATTCTTTCCTCTTATAAATTCTTTGTAAACCCACCATTTGGGCGATATCTCCTTCTTCAACTTCTGAAGTCTTTAGCTCTATATCGCGCTCACTGATCGCATGCAGATCCGGAAAATCTTTTTCTATTTCCTTCATCAGACAGGTATATCCGATAAACCCGCCATAAGCATTCCAATGTGTATCGGTCTTGAAGTAAAGCTCTCGTTTTTTCTTCGCAGCTATTAATGCCTCTGTGGGGTCAATGACGTGCATACCAATACTTTCAGCAAGAAACATCTTGTACATATCCAGCCGACACTGTTCTCTGTTGCCGGTAAGCGTATAGCCATCCGGCAGATATTCCGGGTAGATACGATCCTTATTAGGAGGGATAATAACATAAAACTTAATGTTCTTGCCGGCGAGCCAACGTTGCCGCTCAGACATATTTTTACTTACGCCCATGAGCTCGTTCGGCGAAATTGCAGAGAGTCCCCTTGTGTCTTCTATACTTCCAGCATCGTTATAGAACATCCATCCATTTTTTCCCGCAATAATCTCCTGACGCAACGGACTAGCATTAAAAATCTTCATCCGGATGTAGGAGTTGGCAAAAAACAGATAGTTGCGAAACGAAAAATTGTCTTTACAATAATTGGTGAGCAGATCCGGAAAATCGAAAAAATTCTCGCTGCTTAGCTCGGGCTTAACCGCGGCCTTTCGATTCTCGTTCACCTCCAGATCTGAAAAATAGCCGAAGTTGTTATTCACGAAAACTCCGAATATCACCGCAAGAAAACCGCAGACCAACACTCCTCCGCTTTGGGAAGCTTTATTAAGATATTGCGACGAAAGGCGGCGCCGGAGTAAGTAGATCAGGATTGCTCCTAAGAAAATGACTATAATCAAGGAGGTGAGTAGCGATTTGTAGTCCGTAATACTTGTGCGGGCATAGTAGCGCTCTACCGCTGCGTGTACACTATCTGAAATCTGTATGTAGGGGTCGTTACCCTTTATCTGAAATTGACTAAATGCCTTATTATATTTAAGGAGCGCTATATCCTGCGACTCTGAGATAAGCTCGCTGAAGCAACGGCCGGGCCATATCATCAAGGTGTCTCTACGCCCGGGTTTAATAATATTGAGCCCTACTTTCTCAATGGTTACAAGGTTGTCACCACCAGAAAATCGCAACTGCATATTTTCTGTTTGCGAAGGCTGCGGAATTTGCAGAACGATATTGCTGAAAAACTGAGTAGAATTGAAAAAAAGCTGGCTCATCTGGGCCGGACTCAGATGCTGACTTTTACTTGCGTACAAAAGGCTTATACTAGTGGGCTTAACCGACTTGAGCGTAACAAATAGCTCAGCATGGTGTTGAAACACCCTCGATACCCCCTTGTACAACAACGGGAAAAGCGCTGCGAAAAACAGCAGAAATGCAATGCCGTACTGAATCGTGCTTCTCAAAATCTAAAGTAAATAAATGGGTTAAATGTTGAAGAAGACATGACCGTAAGGCTAACTAAAAAAAGCAATAAATAAGAGAGATCGGCCCCCAGCTTCCAGGCCATTCCATATCGGCGGGGCGTCGCCGGGCCTTTGCCGAACCAGGGCCAGGAGAAGAACACACCGGCGATGAGTATGAAAATATCATAGTTGTTTAGAAAATAGGCCACAGAGTATATCTGCGCGTTGACAGTAGCATCGAACACAAACATTTTGGCAAGCATCATCTTCAGCAGCCCGAAATCCTCAATCCTAAACAACACCCAGCCCACAAGCACCACAAACAAAGTGTAGCCATGCCGCAGCAACCGGGGAAGACGCTCCAGAACATTGCCAAAACCGATACGTTCCACAATAAGAAACGCCCCATGAAAAAGTCCCCAAAGCACGAAGTTCCAGCTTGCGCCATGCCAAATGCCGGTAAGGAAGAAAACAATCAATAGATTAAGATAAGTTCGAAATTTACCTTTCTTATTGCCCCCCAACGGGATATAAACATAGTCGCGAAAAAAGGTGCTGAGACTGATGTGCCAGCGACGCCAGAAGTCTTTGATAGAACTGGCCGCGTAGGGAAAATTGAAGTTCTCCAGAAAATCAAAACCAAAAAGTTTTGCCAAGCCGATGGCCATATCAGAATAGCCCGAGAAATCGAAATAGATTTGCAGGGCATAGCTCAGAGCTGCCAGCCAGAGTATGGACGCGTGCAGGTAATGCGGAGGCAATCCATAAATGCTGTCTGCTATTTCGCCCGCAGTATTGGCTATCAACAGCTTCTTTGCAAATCCAATGATAAATCTCCGCGATCCCTCGTAAAGCCTTTCCCCCGTCACCGTTCGCTTTCTCAACTGCTGATCAATATCCTTATAACGAACAATGGGACCAGCGACCAACTGCGGAAAAAACAAAGTATAGAGTCCCACATTCAGCGGATTGTAGGACACTTTTGCGTCCTTCCGGTAGATATCAATGAGATAGGTAAGTCCATGAAAAGTGAAAAATGAAATGCCGAGAGGCAAGTGTATTCCGCGGGCGCGATCATGCCAGGCAGCACTGGCAAAGCCACCCAAAGTATTGATAAAAAAGCCCAGGTACTTGTACCAGAAAAGAATTGCGAGATTGACCCCTATGGCCAGGGCCAGGGCAAATGTCTTGAACGGCACCCTCGACCGGTCCACCACTACACCCATCACATAGTTGAAGAGTACGGAAGCGAGCACCAAAACGGTGTATTGCTTTTCTCCCCAGAAATAAAACACGCAGCTTGCAAAAAACAGCACAATATTTTGCAACACCAGCTTTCCCTGGGTCAGAAAATAAAAGATAAATATGATTGGCAGAAAGTAAAATAAGAATATGGCGGAACTAAAAACCACAGAGCATATAGATTTATCTCAAAGGCACAAATGTAGTGATATTCATCATTTTTGCAGCTGCATTTATCGACCGGCAGGCGGAGCAGCAATGCATAGGATACCGAACTGCTTTAGAGCTATATCAGGATAAGTTTCAATCGTAACACTTCCTCGTTTTCAATAAACTTCTGTTGGGTTCGCCCTACGGCTTGCGTATGCCGTTGTCCGGCATAATTATTATCATTTTCGAGAAAACTAAATTCAATTTCTTTCCGTTTATCCAATAGATATGGTACATGAACTTACTGACCGGAAAATAAACAGCTTCACTGTCACGCTTCGTGATGAGTCGCGATTGATTATCCGGGAGGCGGTACTGCAGGATGCTGCCGGACTTATCCGTTGTGTCAAAAATTATGTGAATGAAGGCGACTATATGGTAATGGAGGCAGATGAGTTTGCTCCGGACATCCGGCAGGGACGCGAATTCATCAACAGCTTTATTGAGGACGAACATTCACTGTTATTGGTAGCCACGCACAATGACGAAATAGTCGGCAATCTCGATATTACCGGAGGCAAAAGGAAGCGACTCAGACATACCGGGCTTGTGGGCATGGGCATACTGCAGGAATATAGAAGTAAAGGTCTGGGAAAGGCACTGGTAGCCGCCGGCCTACGCTGGGCCAAAGAACATACACAACTGGAAAAACTATGGCTACAGGTACTGGCGGGCAACGATGCTGCGATTCGCCTTTATACCAGTTTCGGCTTTTCAGAAGAAGGCAGGCAAAGTCGCTTTGTAAAAGACGCATCAGGACGCTATTACGACAACCTGCTTTTCGGCCTCGATCTATCTATCCGTTGAAATGATGTCGAAGCATTATCGCCAGCAGTGAAATGTCTGCCTGCTCCAGCGGATGTGCTGTATCCGGCAAAATACACAGCGAACCCTGCCTGAGTAAATCGTAGGTGGCCATGGTTTCCTCTCGGGTCACCATGCGATCTCTATCTCCGAGCATGATCAGCATTTTATGTGTTATGCTCTGGAAATCTTCTGGCTTCATAGCCCGATCGTTACCAAGAGACTGTAGCAGTTCCGCGGTCTGTCCTAATAACTTCTTCCAGTCTCCCGGAGCGTGCCGGCCCGCAAGGGTGTGGGCAAATGCCGGAAGTTTTTCCTGTATCCGTTCCGGGTTGAGCATTCCGATCTCCTTGGCTGCCGTGGCCGCATCCCAATGAAATTTTGTAGCGAGCGTTGCTAACTTCCCTACCCGATCCGGATGATGGGCGGCGAGCCAGGTCGCTACATAGCCCCCCATGCTGTAGCCAAAAATATCAGCCTGATGCAGGTTGTTTTCGTCCATATACCGGAGCAATGCGTGGGCAAAGCCCTCTATAGAAAATTTATTTTCGCCCACCGGAACACCGCCGTGGCCGGGAAAATTGAAGGCATGGAACACAAAAGAGTCAGACAATGCATGCATTAAGGGTTGAAACTGAGTAGCAGAACCCATAGCGCCATGTAAAAGGAGGAGCGGCTTCATGCTATGAAAGTATAGATTTGTCGTTTTAAAAATTCCGATCGGTGATTTTTGTCACAAATTTCACTGACGAAGGTCAGCGCCGCCGAAGAAGTTTTTGGCTTATTTGCCGCGCTAACCATGATTGTTCCTGACATTGATATCGATAAGACGAGGTCTCTCGGAGATGTAGCGCTCATGTTGCAGGAGAGCTATTACAAGCCCCTGTGTACGCTCTGTGATGAAGCGGGAGATATTGCTCTGCAGCTCCGGGCCCGGGAAATCGACCAACCATCGGTAACGGAGATTTACACGGTATTGTGCATCAACTTCACCAAGCATCTCAGGCAGTATCAGCAGCAGAAGATAGGTTCAACCATCCCCTATATATTTTCGCTGGCGGAGAAACAGGAAGAGAAGCACGACTGCCTGAATTGTAACCACAACTGTCAGGCTAACCACGGCCTTCATGTTTCTTTTTTGATCGAATCGCACGACTTTGCCCGCACGCACCTGACGAGGCTCAATAACGTAGCCGTTACCCCAGAGGGCGAGCCTGAAAATGCGGAACTCTACCGGCAACTGCGCGATAAAATGTACCAGATCGAACGGTATCTACTCGACAACCGTTTTATCGAAGAAACAGTTCTCATCCCGGGCATTCAAAGCGCTCAAAAAGCCATCAACATTCGTCATTAAAGGCAGTACACAGGCTCAGAGCAGACTCCCGTCGATATTGCTTTATTTTTTTGTACACAACGGCTATCCCATAGGCCGAATAATTACTTTTGCCCTCCAAACGAAGCATCTAATGACTGACAACGCTTTTCAAAAAGTGAATGAGTTTTTTGAGTCTTATGCCAGAGCGCTTGAAAACTTCGAGACCAAATCAATGGTTCATCACCATAATGTTCCCGTCAGTTTCATTTCGGAAGAGTCGGTAACGGTCTTTACAGAATTGAGTAAGCTGGAAGGTTTTTTCAATCAGGGAACGAGCTATTACAAACATTACGGCATCGTGCATGCACGGCCCGAAATCTGGAGTAAAAGATTTTGGACCGACCGCATATGCAAGGTTAAAGTGCACTGGAAATATTTTGACAAAGAAAATCAGCCGCTTTATGAATGCGACTACCAATACCTTCTCCGGCTCGACAAGCACGAGCATTGGAAGATTGATGTGTCTGTGTCGCTCAATGAAAAAGAGCGATTGGAAGCCTGGCTGACCCGTCGGGACGAGGGAGAGACAAGAGCATAAAAAAAGCACCGGTTTGCAGGACCGGTGTCTATTTTTTTCTTTTGGTGATAATCTATTTAAAAGCGTTGATGCCGGTAACATCCATGCCTGTTATGAGCAGGTGGATATCGTGTGTACCTTCATAAGTGATCACAGATTCCAGGTTCATCATGTGGCGCATAATGCTGAACTCGCCCGTAATGCCCATTCCTCCCAGCATCTGTCGGGCGTTTCTTGCTATATCCAGCGCTATTTCGCAACTATTTCTTTTAGCCATGGATATCTGCGCCGGAGTAGCACGATCCTGATCGCGCAGTACACCCAGCCTCCAGACCAGCAACTGGCCTTTGGTGATCTCTGTGATCATTTCTGCCAGTTTCTTCTGCTGCAATTGAAAGCCACCGATAGGTCTGTCGAACTGCACACGCTGAAGGGAATACCTCAGAGCGGTGTCATAGCAATCCATAGCACAGCCCAACGCACCCCAGGCAATGCCATAGCGGGCGCTCGACAGGCAGCTCAACGGACCTTTCAGACCCTTTACACCCGGTAGGATATTTTCTTTAGGAACCTTTACGTTGTCAAACACTAACTCGCCCGTTGCTGAAGCGCGCAGAGACCATTTGCCATGTGTTTCGGGCGTAGAGAATCCTTCCATGCCCCGTTCCACGATCAAACCCTGAATTTCACCTGCATCATTCTTTGCCCACACTACTGCAATTTGTGCAAATGGGGCATTCGAAATCCACATTTTTGCACCGTTCAGCACCACATGGTCGCCGGCGTCTGTAAACCGGGTCTCCATTCCTGCCGGATTTGAGCCATGGTTAGGCTCAGTGAGTCCGAAACAGCCCATCCATTCGCCAGAAGCCAGGCGGGGTAAGTACTTCTTCTTTTGCTCTTCACTGCCGAACTTATAGATCGGAAACATCACGAGCGAACCCTGAACTGAAGCTGTAGAACGAACACCCGAATCCCCTCTTTCCAGTTCCTGCATCATAATTCCGTAAGAAATATAATCAAGGCCGGCACCCCCATATTCCTGAGGAATGAAAGGACCAAAGCAGCCGAGTTCCCCCAACCCTTTGATAATCTGAGACGGAAATGTAGCCGCCTGAGCCTGCTCTTCAATGATCGGCGAGATCTCCTTTTTTACAAAAGAACGTACCGCTTCACGAATAAGTTTGTGTTCATCGGTCAGCAGTTCATCGAGCAGATAATAATCGGGATGTTGATATAAATCTTTTTGCATAAAATGTTAAAGCTTGGCAAACGAGCGGGCAAAGGTAGCAATTTTGACATATTGAAGCTACTTTTGCAGGCTGTCATGACACAAAAAGAATGTTTAAAGACATACTATTTGTCCATCATCAAAATCCATAGTCCCTGAAAATACTATCTCCGACCGCTTTGCGTTTGTTAGGGTGTATCAATAACGCGTCGGACATAAAAAGTTTGCCTGATACGGGAACGTTTTTTGCGGTTAAGAAAAATGTCGGATTTGACCAAAAAATTATCTAACAATTTTCTCTTATTCGGCGTCTTTTAATATTTTGTTCTTCAATCTCTAAATTTTAATTTTTATGAGGCAGTTAAAAATTGCCACCCAGATTACTAACCGCGATTCACAAGCCGTAGAAAAATATCTGCAGGAGATCTCGAAAATTTCGATGATCACGCCGGAAGAAGAAACTACGCTTGCACAACGTATCCATATGGGCGACCAACGCGCTTTGGAAAAGCTGGTAAAAGCCAATCTGCGTTTTGTGGTATCTGTGGCCAAGCAATATCAGCATCAGGGCTTGTCTCTGAGCGATCTAATCAATGAAGGAAACCTTGGCCTGATCAAAGCTGCTCAGCGTTTTGACGAAACAAAAGGTTTTAAGTTTATCTCCTACGCCGTATGGTGGATTCGTCAGTCCATCCTGCAGGCACTTGCGGAACAGGGACGCCTTGTTCGTCTTCCGCAAAATAAAATAGGCACGTACAATAAAGCCAACAAAGCCTATATCGCATTCGAACAGGAACATGAGCGCGAACCTTCTACCGAAGAGCTTGCTGAGATATTGGAAATGAGTGAAACAGAAATCACCAACATTTTTACCAGCAATACCCGCCACACTTCGCTCGACGCGCCGGTACATGAGGCTGAGGATGTGGCTATGGGAGACCTTTTGGAAGGAAGCAGCGACACGGATGATGATGTGATGAAAGACTCTCTGCGCAACGAAATCCGCAGAATATTGAAGTCGCTGAGCGTGCGGGAAGCGGAAATTCTTGCTGCATATTTCGGCCTCGAAGGCGATGATGGGCCTACAATTGAAGAGATTGGCGACAAATATGATCTCACCAAAGAGCGTATTCGTCAGATCAAAGAGCGCGCTATCAAACGACTACAGAAAGCGCGATACAGCAATGCACTGAAAGGCTATCTTGGATAGACCTGCCTCTTACTTTTACTTTTCAGAACCGCCCCGTAACAGGAGCGGTTTTTTGTTTTCGATTGGTTAATGATTTTTTGTGCCGGATTAGAAAAAAAGCAGGCTTGCTATTTTGTGCACACTCACAGCAACGCCATGAAATCAAATAGTTTACTGCAGCAGTCGCTGCGCGAAAACGCCGCGGTGTACAACGCCGATATGAGCCTAAATTACCGTCGCTACGATGAACAGTTCATTCACACCCCCGCCTATACGCATATAGCGGGCAAAATCAGCGCCCTCACATCAGCCTTCCAACGCCCTATTTCGATACTCGATATCGGATGCGGAACTGGCCGATATTTCCACGCCCTACACAATGCGCGCTCCATTATGGGGATAGATGTTTCTCCTGAAATGCTTCGGGAAGCCAGGACTCCCTTCGGGGCAGAACGGCTCGCCAACATACGGGTGGAATTGGTTTCCGGCAACTTTTATGATCATGAGTTTGGAGGACGCAAATTCGACTTCATATACTCAATCGGTGTGCTGGGCGAGCACACTGTCTTCGATAGCCACGTAGCGGGTAAAATGTTCGAATTGCTTCGTGAAGGTGGCGTTTGCTTTTTCTCCGTTGTAGATATTGAGCCCCGAAAAAACGCCAAACGAAGACTGGCGGAAGTGGCCTACCCCTTTCTTCCCCGCCCGGTGAAAGCCGTGTTGGACAAACGCTGGGAAACCTGCTATATGACGCTTGAACAACTCACAGAGATCATGAACAAACAAAACTTCCGGAATTTCGAAATAGAGCGCTACATCTCAGAAGACCCGCTTTGGGAAGGTGTGCATCTGGAGTGCATTGCCCGAAAATAATCAGCGAACCGTAGCAGGCTTCTTTCGAAAAAGTCCCAAAGCAACGCGCGTCACGACATAGCCTGCCACACCCATAGCGACAGATAGAGCGGCGCCGCCTAAAAAGAAGGCCAGTCCTTCCTGTGTCACTCGCTCCAGCGTCAGTGTCTTCCATTCCAACGACCAGGTTTTGTAGCCCAGCAACCATTTGCCAGTAGCCAGGCTGGCCATCCACCAAAAAGGGGTGAACGGAAAAATGCTGATGTTTGCGGCCAGGAGGAATAAGGCCTTGTTGAGTCGAAAAAATATCGATGCAGGAATGCCGATTGCGAGCTGAAAACCCCAAACCGGAACTATGCCCATAAAAAACCCGAAACCCACAGAGGCCGCTTTTTCATGATTACTTTCCTGAGGATTAACAAAAAGCATCTTCCACATTGTCTTCCAACCTTCTTTTTTCAGCAGCATTTTCACAAAGTCGCGCGGCTTAATCCAAAGCAAGGCTATAAGCACCAGCACGGTATTGAGCAGGCTGATACGAGTAAAGTCTTTGAACGGGCGAAAATGCGAAACCCGGTCTTCCGGATTAGGATAATAAACGGACACGGGTACACTGAGTACAGGTATTCCGCTCCATGAAGCACGAACGATCACTTCAATCTCAAACTCGTATTTGGAGGTAAACCAATATTTGCGCACGAGCTTTTTGAGTGGATAGCCCCGATAGCCCGATTGTGTATCGGGAAGCCGGATGCCGGTATTCACCCAAAACCAGAAGTTGGAGAAACGGTTACCAAAAGAACTTTTTGTAGGTACATTCTCCTGATCCATATTACGCGCCCCGATCAGCAGCGCCCCGGGCGTATGGTCGAGCTGGTCCAGAAAAACCTTTATGTCCTTCGGATAATGTTGTCCGTCGCTATCCATAGTGATGGCATAGTCGAAGCCTAATCGGGCCGCTTCTTTGAAGCCTTTTTGCAGCGCCCTTCCTTTACCAGCATTGGGTGAATAGGTCAGTACGTGCACCTGCGGAAACTGTCTGAGCACTTCTGCGGTAGCATCTGTTGAACCATCGTTTACTACCAAAACCTCACGGGCATATTCCAGCACCTTGTATAATACAGCCGCAAGGCTACCCGCATTATTGTATGTAGGAATCAGTACACAAGCCTTATGCTCCTTTAGCCGGTCTTCAAATTCAGGCGCAGACATCGTCGGGAAATTTTGCAAAGAAAACGGTCGCTAATCTAATCCTTTAATTGTTTTTGACACTGGACTATTTTCCCGGAAATAGCATTCCGTTCATCCTGTGTTGCCACTTCAAGACTAAGCGCTTTGCGATAATAATCTATAGCCGCCGGGTACCACTTCTTTTCATAGCAATAGTCGCCGGCTATGCGATAGGCATCATAGAAATGTGGATTGCTGCGGACTACAGCGGAGGTATCTACAGCCTGATGAAACAGTAAGGCAAGTTTATTTTTTCTGAATTCCAGAAAACTGCGATATTCTTTGCTGTATAAAAAACTGTCGGCACCGATGGTCCTGTTCACGGTTGCTATTTCGCTGTCGTGCTGCAAACCGTTTATTCCGAAAACTTTTTTTAAGTCGTAGCAAATGTAAGGACCAAGCTGCCAGGGCGCGGTGCTCACCCAAAATCGCAGGCTGTCGGGCTCAAAGATTACCGAATGATGCGCTATCAACTGGTTTACGGCTTTTTCATTTCCGTTGCCGATATCCTTGCCGCCTATACCCCGACGGTCTCTCAAGATGGTGGCCATCTTTTGCGGGGTGAGTGGATATTGCTGAGTCATGAGTTCCTGTAGCCGCTGATAGCGATAGACCGAAGCACTTTTCTTCATCTGCTCAGAATTTAGCTTCTGGTGCAGTAGCAATTTGCTCTGGTAATGGTTGGTGCATTGGATATGATCGGATCCGGGGTCATAAACTGCCAGTTGTTTGGGTGTCTTTTCTATCACAACAGCTTTTTTGTCCGCAGCACTTGCTACAAGAAAGCTTTCTGAGACAAACATTTCTCTGCTTTCAGCGATCGCCAGTGCCTCTTTGAGATTGGAAGCATACTGCAAAACTTCTCTTGCCACCAGCGAGACAGGAGTGGCGGCGCCCAAGGGGATATCAGATCTTGCGGCATTGATCGTGACGGTAAGTCCTTTTTCGTTCATGCCGCTCACTACGCCAATGAAACCGCCCCAGGTAACCGATGCAAAAGCGTAGCCCGCGGAGGGCTTTTCAAAACACAGAATTTTATTTTCAGCAAATTTGTCGCCCACCCAAAAATCAAAATTTCGACCGATGAGCATAGACCCATCTTCGGTCTTGTCGCCCCAGGCACCAAAACTGGTGCAGCCTACCAGCATCATGTTTTGCAAAGCATGCCCTATATCGTGAGCCGCATGATAGTTGAGCAGCCGTGCGTAATTATTACCGATCCAACTAAAGCTGTCGGCTGCGGCATGAGAAATGCCATAGATTTCTTCTTTATACTCTTCTTTGACATGCTCCGGCAAGTCGCGGTTCATAAATCCAACCACGTATTTCAGAAACTTAAGATAGCCGGGTGAGGGAACCATTCTCTTGATCTCGCTGGTGAATGCAGCTTCCTGAGCTATAATCTCATCTTGCGAAAGAACACCCTCTTTCACCCCGCGTTCGAAGGCAGCCCCCGACACATACATTTCATACATACCCCAGGCATTTTTTCGTATCCAGTTGTCACCGATGCGGTAAAGCGAGCCCTCTACATGTTGCTTTTGTAAGGCAAAGGCCGATGTATCGGCCACCACGGGCGGCCTGATGTCAGACACTCTCCAGATGTAAACTGCGAAGACGATGATCAACAACAAAAGGACAGCCACCACAATGCCGGTTACTTTGAGCACTCGCCTAAAAAATCGCATGGCGCAAAGTTAACAGAATGAAGCCAAGTGCATGACTGGTAAAAGGTTAAGGTTGCCCGCCATAGTCAATGAGATTCCGATCAACTTTCACCTGTCTTTCTCTTTTTCAGCACCGCTACGGTAAGCCTTCCCGCACAAACCAGCCGGCCGGATTCGTCGCGTATCTTTATTTCCCACACATGCGATGTAGAGCCCAGGTGCAGCGGTTCGGCCACACCACGCACCCAGCCATCCTTCTTGCCGCGCAAATGGTTGCAATTGATTTCCATACCGACACAAATTTGAGTTTCCGGATCAATACAAAGCGACGAAGCCACACTTCCCAGTGTTTCTAACAGTGCTGCGGATGCCCCGCCGTGGAGTAAACCATAAGGCTGTTGCGAACGTTCATTTACGGGCATGGTCGCTTCGAGCGTTCGTTCGGTACGACCCGTAAACTGAATACCTAGCCACTCTGCCATAGTTCCTGAGCAAAGCGCATTTACAGCCTCAGCGTCAAAGTCTTTTTGCTTCCAGATGGATGACATTTAGATATTTTATTTGTTATGCGAAAAATATAAATAGCACTTTTTTTTGTAATAAAGGAGGGTTTCGATTTACTTTTGCCCCTCATTGACCGTTTTCACCTTACTTTTTCAAAAGTATGCAAACAATATTGGTTGCCGGGGCAGGTAAGTCGTCCACTTATCTGATCCATTACCTACTGTCGCATGCATCGCGCAACAAGTGGAGCGTAATTGTAGCGGATGGGAGTGCGCAGGCAATAGAAGAGAAGATTAAGGGAAGTCCCTTCGCCCGGCCTGCAGTTATAGACATTACTAATGCCTCCGAAAGGCAGCCCCTTGTTGCTGAGGCCGACATCGTTTTGTCGTTAATGCCACCCCATCTTCATATTCATCTGGCAAAAGACTGTCTTCAGTTGGGCAAGAATCTGATTACCTCATCGTATATTTCTGAGGAAATGCGGGAGATGGATGCGGCGGTGAAAGCAGCGGGGCTGATGTTTATGTGTGAAATGGGTCTCGACCCGGGTATCGATCACATGACGGCCAATCAGATCATCCACAGTACGCAAAGGGTGGCAGCCTCCATCACTTCTTTTAAGTCTTATTGCGGCGGACTGATCGCACCGGAAAGCGATGATAATCCCTGGCACTACAAGTTTAGCTGGAATCCTAAGAACATTATTACTGCCGGTCTGGGCGGGGCACACTACCTCAGCAACGGCAAAAAACTGGAAATACCTTACGAGGAGATCTTCCAGAACAATAAAAAAATTAAGGTTGATGGCCTGGGGTCTCTGGCCTATTATCCTAATCGTGACTCTCTGCGTTACCTTGATCTTTACGACGTACCCGAGATAAAGACTTTTCTGAGGGCAACGCTCCGTCACCCGGATTTTTGTAAGGGTTGGCAGGCCATCATAGAATTGGGGCTTACCCGCGAAGATGACGAGACTTCCTCGCTTCAAACCTATGCCTCATGGCTCACCGCCAGAACAGGGTTTGATGGCAGCGGTAGCCTTGAGCAGCATGTTGCCGGATTATTAAAGGTAGCGCCCGACGATAAAATCATGCAAATGCTGTCCTGGCTTGGGCTCTTTAGCGAAAAACACCTACCGGCGATAAGGCCCAACTCTGCTGCCCTGTTGCTCGATTTGCTCCTGGAACGCTGGTCCATGCAGCCTTCGGATAAAGACATGGTGGTGATGCAGCACGAAGTTGAATACATGCATCGTGAGCGAAAAATCAAGTTGACCAGCACCATGGTACTGAAAGGGGAAAACAGGGAATATTCTGCTATGGCCAAAACGGTAGGACTGCCTATGGGCGTGCTGGCAAGGATGGTACTGAACGGAAAGGTAACGCGGCCTGCAGGTGTGGTGATTCCTAACATGCCATCCGTATATAAACCGGTGATGACAGAATTGCATCATCATGGTATTTTGTTTACGGAAGAAGTATCGTAAGTGCCTTAATACCGGTTCAGGTGTCGTTTGATTTCTCTGTCGGCTTCGCGTCCCTTTATTGAGGCCCGTTTATCGTGGAGTTTTTTCCCGCGGCCAAGGCCTATTTCCATTTTCGCAAAGCCATTTTCGTTGATAAATACAGCAAGGGGGACAATGGTATAACCTTTTTCTTTGAGTTTTTGTTCCCACTTTCTGAGCTCTCTGCGATTGAGCAATAGCTTTCGCTCGCGGGTAGGATCGTGGCCCGCATATCCGGCATTCACATATTCGGAAATATGCAGGCTCTTCACCCACAGCGCTCCATCACTAAAAAAGCAATAGCTGTCGTTGAAGCTAACTTTGCCGTTGCGAATCGACTTAATCTCGGAACCGGTAAGTACCATGCCCGCAGTAAGCCGGTCTTCGATAGCATACTCAAAGGTAGCCGGACGGTTTTTGATATAAACATTAGCCTGTCGCAAAGGGCCGTATCGGTTTGTGCCTTAATAAATGTCAGGCGGGTTGCTTCATGAACCACTCCACCACCTGAGCGATCTTTTCCTTTAAATCTTTTCGATCTACTATAAAATCCAGAAATCCGTGATCGAGTAAGAACTCTGAACGCTGAAAACCTTGGGGCAGATCTTTCTTAATGGTCTCCTTGATCACCCTTGGACCTGCGAATCCTATCAATGCCTTAGGCTCTGCAATGTTGATATCGCCGAGCATGGCATAGCTGGCGGTAACACCACCGGTAGTGGGATCGGTCATGAGCGAAATATACGGGAGCCGTGCGGCTGCAAGACGAGTGAGTTTGGCGGATGTCTTAGCCATCTGCATCAGCGAAAACGCGCTTTCCATCATCCGTGCACCACCGGATTTGGAAATGATCATAAACGGCATTTTGTGCTCAATGGCATAGTCAATGCCCCGGCTGATTTTCTCCCCTACCACACTGCCCATCGAACCGCCAATAAAATTGAAGTTCATGCAGGCGACAACAAGCGGCTTACCGGCCACATCGCCTACAGCCACGGTCATGGCATCCTTCAGGCCAGTACCTTCCTGTGCTTCCTGCAGCCTTCGGTCGTAGGGCTTGATATCCACAAAACCAAGCTTGTCCACCGGCGCTATTTCTTCAAAAAGCAAGGTGCACGCCCCTTCGTCAAAAAGTATTTCAAAGTATTCCCGGCTATTAATGCGGTTATGAAAATTGCATTTAAGACAAACAAACATATTGTCTTTCAGCTCTTTAACAGTGTAGGTGGTCTTACACTCAGGGCATTTGTGCCAAAGTCCATCCGGTGCTTCCTTCTTCTCCGTAGTAGATGTTTGTATTCCTTTTTTAATTCGTCGAAACCAGGTGGACATAATTGGTCAGATTAATGAACAATCGATATTTCAAAATCGGGCGGTAAAGATACAAATTGAGGTGAAAGCAGGAACTGTTTTCGGCGGCGTGGCTCAGCGCAGCTCTTTTGCGCGTAGAAACTCCTTACACCCTCCTCCCTACAGCCCAAATTGCCAGCGGGCAAGCCCTTCATAAACCGCAGGCTATAGATGAAAAAAATAAAATTAATTAAACGTTTGTTTAGTTTTAAACGACTGTTTAATTTTGCAGCCATGGAAGAGAAAAGATCTGCGGCGGCAAGCGATAAACGAAATCATATCCTGGAGGTGGCGGAGCGGCTCTTTGCTACGGAAGGCTATGTGGGAACGTCCGTCCGCGACATAGCGCAGACCGCTGGCGTAAATATTGCTATGATCTCCTACTATTTTGGTTCAAAAGAAAAGCTACTGGAAGCTGTTTTTGAAATGCGTACCCAATATGCCATAGATCAGGTGACTGCGATAGTAGAGAACGAGGATCTACAGCCTCTGGATAAGGTCTTTAAACTTATAGACAACTACGTCGACCGGATGGTGCGGTTTCAGCATTTTCATAAAATAATGGTGCGGGAACAAATCTCTACCAAAGATGACACCCATATTGGCGGGCTCATCCGTCAGACGAAAAAGAAAAACCAGGGATTTATCAAAAAACTGATTCAGGACGGACAAAAAAAAGGTGTCTTCAAGAAAAATATTGATATACCCCTGATGATGGTGACTATGATTGGCACCGTAAACCAGCTCATTTCGACCCAACACTACTACCGTGAACTCAACAATCTGGTGGATATGCCCGACGATGATTTTGAAAAACTAATTCGTAAAAAACTAAGTGTGCACCTGAAAACACTGTTTAAAGCAATACTTACTTATGAGCAATAAAATAAAGTCACCCGCTATTATCCTCGCTGCCTTGCTGTCGCTGCCCTTCTTTGGAGCAGCACAAACAACAAGACCTCTCTCGCTGAATGAGGCCATAGAATTAAGCCTCCAAAACAGCAATCAACTCAAGCTCAGCCGGGCAAAAATACTTGAAGCCAGCGCTGCGCTCAGAGAAGCACGGGAGCGACGATTGCCCGACGCCAGTATTTCTGGTTCTTACCTGCGCCTCAACCAGCCTAATGTGGATCTAAAACTCAAACTTGGATCCAGCCAGCAAAACAACTCCGGAAATGGAAGCAGTACAGAAGGCGAACCTAATACCAGCTCTTCCGTTTCGGTTGATCAGGCAGCCTATGCTATGGCAAACGTATCCCTTCCGCTGTTCGGCGGCTTTCGCATACAAAATGGTATTGAATCGGCACGTTATCTGCAAAAAGCAGCGGAATTAGATGGAGAGAGCGACAGGGATGCCGTGATCGCCAATACAATTGCCGCCTACAGTAATCTCTACAAAGCTCAGGCAGCACTGCAACTGGTACGCGAAAACCTGAAACAGTCGCAGCAAAGAGTCAGCGATTTTTCAAGCCTGGAAAAAAATGGATTGCTGGCGAGAAATGATTTGCTGAAGGCACAACTCCAGCAATCGAACGTAGAACTAACCCTGCTGGATGCCGAAAACAATTGGAAACTCACCAATATCAATATGGACCTTATGCTGGGGCTTCCGCAAGAAACATTGCTCATACCTGATTCTTTGGCCTTTACTCGGTTGGCAGATGCGCGCAGCTATGCCGACTGGGAAGCTCAGGCATTAGAAAGCCGAAAAGATGCGCTGGCGCTTGACTACCGCAAAAAAGCTGCTGACGCCGGTGTACGGGCGGCTAAAGGCGAATACTTTCCGTCTCTTGCCGTGACGGGTGGATACGTGGCTGCAAACATTCCGAATTTCATTACCATAACCAACGCAGTAAACCTGGGCCTGGGGCTGAAATATAGTCCGTCGTCACTCTGGAAAACCGGAGCCAGGGTTACCCAGGCAAAGGCAAAACAAAACCAGCTTGAGATTAGTCAAAACATCCTGAACGACGAGATACGCCTTCAGGTGGCGCAGGCCTACCAAAGCTATCTGAGCAGCCAGAAGAAAATTGATGTTTATCGTAGTGCCGTAGAACAGGCGAAGGAAAACTACCGTATTGTGAAGAACAAATACGACAATGCACTGGCCACAACAACAGACCTGCTCGACGCCGACCTCGCCCAACTGCAGGCACAACTCAACTATGCCTACGCACAGGCAGACGCCGTGGTAGCCTATAGAAAACTGCAGCAGGTAAGCGGTGTTTTGCAAACCCCACAGCAGGAAAAGTATTAACCAAAACAATTAATGAACCAGACAAGATGGAATCACAAACAAAGAAAACCACTGAAGTGCCCGAATCTGAAGCTCCGAAAAAACGGAAAATATTTCCGATCATTCTTGCAATACTGATCATCGTAGGCGGAACTTTCGGCGTCACAAAATTCATCCATTCACTGCATCATGAAGAAACAGATGATGCCCAGATCGATGCCAACATAAGCCCCGTCATTCCACGGGTGCCGGGCTATGTGGCTGCGGTGTACGTACACGATAACCAGCGCGTGAAAAAAGGAGACACCCTGATAGTGCTTGATGACCGCGATCTGAAGATCCGGCTCGACCAGGCAAAGGCTGCGCTGCTCGCTGCACAGAGCGGGCTGGATGTAGCACAGGCCACCACCAGCGCTTCAAAAGCAAACATATCCACTTCTCAGGCCAACGTCTCTACGGTGCAGGCCCAGATAGAAGCGGCAAAGGTGAACCTTTGGAGAGCTAACCAGGACTATGAGCGGTATGCCAACCTCATCAAAGATCACTCTATCACCCAGCAACAATACGAGCAGGCGCTGGCAGCCAGGCAGACTGCAGAGAAGCAACTGCAAATTCTTCAGGAGCAGAGAAATGCTGCCACCCGGCAGACCAGTGCTGCCGCTTCGCAGAGCAATGCCACCTCGCAGCAAATCAGTGTTGCCCAGGCCACCATTGAGCAGCGCAAAGCAGACGTTGAGAACGCCCAACTGAACCTTTCCTATGCAGTGATTACTGCACCGGAAGATGGTGTGGTTTCAAAAATTAATATGCAGCCGGGGCAGTTCGTGAATGCGGGGCAGTCATTGTTCAGCATCGTTATTGACAAGAACATATGGGTGACGGCCAATTTCAAAGAAACCCAGATGGAAAAGATGCGGGCCGGACAGAAAGTAATTATTCATGTTGATGCATTTCCGGGTCACGATTTTGAGGGCAAAGTGGTGTCTTTTGCGCCTGCCACCGGAGCCCGCTTTTCATTGCTTCCACCGGACAATGCCAGCGGCAACTTCGTAAAAGTGGTTCAGAGACTGCCGGTAAAAATCGAATTCACCGACCCGAAAGATCAGGATATTGCCATGCTGCGGCCGGGGATGAACGTAGATGTGGATGTGCATATTGACTAAACCCCTGACTAAAAATCTTTTTAGTGTGCCTTTTTGCTGGCAACAGCCTCGTATAGAAATTCGGGCGTCTCTTCAGAAAAGCGCACTGCAGTAACAACTCACTACCTGAACATGACTGATCAAAATTCTTTGGTTGAATATGGTTTCCGACGGGCCATCGTCACGATAACGGCGATTTTTTGCGCGCTACTGGAAATTGTTGATACCACTATCGTAAACGTGGCGCTAAATGATATGCGGGGCAACCTCGGGGCAACGCTCACCGAGATCGGATGGGTGATTACGGCCTATGCCATTGCCAATGTAATCATCGTACCGATGACAAGCTGGTTGTCGCAGCAGTTTGGGCGGCGCAACTACTTTGCTGCTTCGATCATCATTTTTACTGTTTCCTCTTTTTTATGCGGTAATGCTTCCAATATCTGGGAGCTCGTCCTGTTCCGGTTCATACAAGGCCTTGGCGGCGGAGCGCTCCTGGTTACATCGCAAACCATCATCACCGAAAGCTACCCACCGGAGAAGCGAGGCATGGCACAAGCCATCTACGGACTGGGCGTCATTATCGGACCCACTCTTGGCCCGCCACTCGGAGGCTATATTGTGGATCATTTTTCGTGGCCTTACATCTTTTACATCAACATACCCATCGGCATTATTGCCACCTTGCTTACCCTGCAGTTTGTACGAAGCCCGAAATATGCAGAGAAAACCAGCCGGAAAGACATTGACTGGGGCGGTATTGCGCTCCTTGCCATAGCGGTCGGGTCGCTTCAGTATATATTAGAGAAGGGTCAGGAAGACGATTGGTTCAGCAGCGGACTCATCATTTTGCTCACAGTATTCGCCGTTTTCGGCATCTTCTTTTTCATATGGCGGGAACTAACCTACCGGAATCCAATTGTAGATCTCAGGGTATTGCGCAACGGCAATCTGCGTGTGGGAACAATTTTATCTTTCATCCTTGGTTTCGGGCTCTACGGCAGCACATTTGTCATTCCGCTCTACACACAGGCTACCCTCGGCTGGACCGCCCAGGAATCCGGCATGTTGATGATACCGGCGGCGCTCACCACAGCCTTCATGATGCCGATTATAGGACGCATCCTGCAAAAAGGTGTTCCCCAGCAATATCTTGTTGCGGCGGGGATGTTCCTTTTTTTTGTGTATAGCTTCTGGGGCTACAAAATTCTTACACCCGACACAGGAAAGGAGGCTTTTTTCTGGCCGCTGATTGTAAGAGGAATAGGCATGGGTATGCTCTTCATTCCCATTACCACCCTATCACTCTCCACACTTAAGGGCGCGGACATTGGCAAAGGTGCTTCCTTTACCGGCATGATGCGACAATTAGGAGGATCGTTTGGTGTAGCGTGCATCACAACTTTTATGGCGCACGAAAACATGGTGCATCGCAGCGACCTGGTCAGCAAGCTCAATGTAAATGCTGCGCCTGTGCAACAAAGAGTGCAGGCTCTGCAACAGAGTTATATGACCAAGGGGATGTCTCCCGATGTAGCCTTGCAAAGTGCCTATAAATCCCTGGACTATATGGTAACCAAACAGGCTTCCATTCTCTCCTACATGGATGTATTTCTCTACGTCGGCCTGATGTTTTTGTTCTGCATCCCCTTCATCCTTTTGGTCAAAGGAAAAAAGAATAAGAAAGTGGACATGAGTGAAGCCATGCATTGACAAGCTGACACAAACGAAGAAGCAGATCCACCAACGATCTGCTTCTTCGTTTGTAAAAAATATTATTTGACCCGGGAAATATCATCCGGTTTCGGATAAACGATGCGGCCCGGCCTTAGCCCAGCGCTATCGGGGAATTCTGGCCATGTACTTACTCATCTCGTTGATCTGCGAGACAATCTGTTCATTCTTACTCTTGCAGCTTTTTGCCTTGGTAAAATAATTTTTGGCACCGCGAAAATCGCGTCGCTGCATGCAGATGCCTGACAACTGCAGGTAGGCGGTAGCTTCGCTGTCCTTGTCGGGAAGACCAATTTTTACGGCTTTTCGCAAATGCTCGTAGGCTTCTTTGGTGTTTCCCTTTTTAAAAGCTATTGCACCAAGTTGAAGGTAGGCGGTGCCCTCATACTCCTTTTCAGGCATGCCGGCTTCGAGCCCCTTGCGCAAGTCGGCCTCGGCCTTATCGAGGTCGTCGGTCATGGTGCTCATATTGGCGCGAAGCATGTAGTAGGACGATCGGATGGGCTTATACAGCAGGTTAGGATACTTCACCCGATCCATCAGTTTTTGCGCCCCTTCCATATCACCCTCATCAATATATCCCTGAATCAAGGTCATTGGCCCCACCATAAGATGTGCCACGATCATGAGTATGGCGATGAGAAAAGGTAGCCATGCTATCCACCAGGTAACGGCAAAACCCAGCCAAAACCCCAGAGCGATCAGAGCTATGGCAATATAGAGACGATTGAAAACTAAAAAACGACGTAATCCTGGTTTCATTATTTTTAAAATTGGCCGCAAAGATAAGCGTTAGTTCCTGAAGCCACCGACCGTAGTGTGAGGCCCTTATTCCATTATTTCTATTTATTTTTCCAGAAACAGCACTCACCATGACAGACATTGCATACCTAAGACAACTGCGCATACCTACAACCGAAGATCCTCTGCGTATTCTCATGAGTGCCTGTCTCGCCGGGGTTACCTGCGGCTACGACGGCACAGCCAATGGCACGTATCCTTCCGCCCTCAGACTACTGGGCTATGCCACAGCAAGGATTGTTCGTTTTTGTCCGGAAGAAGCTGCCTTTGGCGCCCCGAGAGAAATGTGCGACCTGCATGGTGGCGATGGCTTCGATGTGCTGGATGGAAAGGCTAAAATGCTTTCGGAATCAGGTATAGACTGGACCGACGGAATTATTGAAGCAGCCCACAGTATGCTGCATCTGGCTCAAAATGAAAAGATAGAGCTGGCGGTGATGATGGACATAAGCGGAGCCTGCGGTAGTCAGGTAATCTATGATGGCAACCGTTTTGGAGAAAATAAGAAGTATCAGATCGGTGCGGGAGTTGCTGCAGCCTTGCTGATCAGGAATGGGTTCAAAGTAATCAGCCAACGGGATTTCGCTTCGTTGGAATTATTGTACCATAAGTTAGATCCAACGCATGTCATTGATTCTTCCAGGATAGACCACCACCAGACCGATTGGTACCTTGAGTATTTTAAAGACAGTCCGAAACTCAATACAACAGCACAGCTATGAAACTAACCTTGCAGCGGCCCATGTTTTGGACCGACAAGCTTGACGAAACCATAGACTTTTGGGTCAACACACTCGGTTTCACGTTGGGAGAAAAAAACGAAGACTGGGGCTGGGCATCGCTCTACAGAGATGAGGTGCACCTTATGCTTGCAAGGCCCAACGAGCATACCCCTTTTGAAAAGCCGGTATTTACAGGAAGTATTTACTTCAACACCGATGATGTGGACTCCCTGTGGCAATTGGTAAAGGATAAAGCAAAAGTTTGCTATGCTCCGGAAAATTTCGATTGGGAAATGCGCGAATTCGGGATCTATGATAATAACGGTTACCTTCTTCAGTTTGGCCAGAGTCTAAAAGACTGACCCCCTTTGCGGGAAAAGAAGACAAATTCATATTTGCCCGTTCAGTCTTTTAGGTCAATCCATACAGGCGCATGGTCACTGGTTTTCTCCCACCCTCTTACAAACCGGTCCACACCAGCCGACGAAAGACGATGACCGAGTGCAGTACTGAGCATAAAGTGATCAATACGAAGACCTGCATTGCGTTCAAAGGCATTTCTGAAATAATCCCAAAAAGTGTAGATTGTCTCTGTGGGATAGAGTGTACGCAAAGCATCTGTCCAGCCCTGATGCATAAGCTTCTGGTACACCTCCCGGCTTTCGGGCCGGAATAAGGCATCGTCCACCCAACGCTCGGGCTTATAGACGTCTTCTGCTGTAGGGATGATATTGAAATCACCGGCGAGTACCGTTGGCCGTTCACTACGGATCAACCCTTGCGCATGAGCAAGAAATCTTTCCATCCATCGGAGCTTATAATCAAATTTTGGTCCCGGGGCAGGATTGCCATTCGGCAGATACAAGCAAGCCACCACCAGTGTTCCTGCCTCTGCCTCAAGGTATCTGCTATTCAGGTCTTCATCGTCCCCTGGCAATGATCTGCGAACTTCGGTAAGGTCAGTTCCTTTCGACAATATGGCTACCCCATTCCAGCTTTTTTGTCCCTGCCAGATCGCCCGGTAACCAGCCGCTTCTATGGCCTGTAATGGAAATTTTTCCTGGGGTGCTTTGAGCTCCTGTAAACAAACAATATCAGGCTGTGCCTCCTGTAACCAGCGCAGCAAAACCGGCAATCTGCCATTGATACCATTCACATTATAGGTTGCTATCTTCATAATCTCTTTTATTCGTGTCCGCACACACAATGAATGCTCTGTTGCCCACCCGACATATCCTGCATCCAGAGAAATTCACCCGCATGCTTCATGGTTTGCCAGTAAAATACCGGGCCCGTGGATCGACTGCCGGTGAGCTCTTTCATCGTGGCTGCTTCATACAAATGTCCGTTGATCATCGTGTACAATACAGAGCTGGTATTTCTGATATCCTCAAGCGGATTGTTTTCGAGTATGATCAGATCTGCAAGCTTTCCAATTTCGAGGGAACCGATTGAACTATCGAGGCCCAGGGCCGTGGCAGGATTTATCGTTGCGGTGCGCAGCACATCAAAGTTTGACATGCCGCCTTGTTGTAGCATCCACATTTCCCAGTGCGCGCCTATGCCCTGTATCTGTCCATGCGCTCCCATGTTGATGGTCACACCCGCATCGTTCAGCTTTTTGATGCTGCGCGCTACCTGCATATATCCTTGTACATATTCTTCTTCGGGCAGCATGGTACGGTGGCGGCTGCGGGTATCAATTACATTTCTCGGGGTAAAGCGAAGCAGCTTACTGTTTTCCCAGACGTTAGTATGTTGATACCAGTAGTATTCTCCGCTCACGGCACCGTAAGAAACGATGAGTGTGGGCGTGTATGCTGTCGCGGAGCGCTTCCAGAGCTGCACCACATCGTCGTAAAGGGTGGCTATGGGCAGATTATGCTCTATTGTGGTGTGTCCGTCGAGGATCATGCTTAGATTATGAAAGAAAAAAGAACCGCCTTCGGGCACCACTTCCATATTGAGGCGGCGTGCGGCGTACATGATCTGCTGTCGCTGTTCGCGGCGGGGTTGATTATAACTTTTCACAGAAAATGCTCCGAACGCTCTGGTGCGTCTTAGGGCACTGGCCGCATCATTAGTATCATTGATCACCGCTTTAAAATCGCCATCTGCACCATACAGAATAGTGCCTGTTGAGAATACACGGGGGCCAGTCATCTGACCGGATTTTATCAATTCACTCTGTGCAAAGACCATTTCTGAATTTGCAGAAGGATCGTGTAGCGTGGTCACACCATAAGCCAGTGCGGCAAAGTATGGCCAATGCTTTTGTGGCGTAATGCCTGTGCGAAAATGATTGGCATGGGCGTGAGCATCAATTAACCCGGGCATTATCGTCTTCCCGGTCATATCCATCACCCTTGCTGTTGGCGGAACCGTGATTGTTCCGGTCGGGCTAACGGCTATAATGTGATTACCATCGGTGATCAGGGTGCCGTTCTCTATTACTTCATTTCCCTTCATGGTCAGAATGCGTGCATGGGTGAAAGCAATGATTCCGTTTGGACGATCATTTTTCACCCGTATAGAAATCGGCAAACCCTGATCCGGTATTTTGAAAACACTATCAGGAACGCCGGCTACAAAAGGGAAACTCTGGGTAAGATCGATTGTGAAATATTGATTCCCCAGGGTGTAATGTAGCTTACGCGAATCGCCATTCCAGTGCAGATTTAGCCCGGCATCGCGCGAGACCTTCTTTACCGGAAAATCTTCTGTAGCACTACCAAGATCAATGGTTTTGCCGGTTTGAGGAAAGCTGGCGATGTACACATTGTGGAGATCAATAAAAGCTATCCAGCGCTCGTCGGGCGAAAGTCGAAACTGACTACCGTAGGTGCTTTTTATATGCACCCGCTCATCCAACCCATCAGTCCGGCAACTGGAATAATTCCGGTTCATCCCGTCACCCGACTGAAAGTAGAGCCTATGGCCATCTTTGCTGAACGAAGGCAACTCTCCGGACGCTGTCACAAAGTGTTCGTCGCCGCCCGATACCGGGATAAGGTAGATGCCGGGCCTTGATGTCCCGGAAGGGCCCAAAACATTATTTCCTTCCTCTTTCACAAAGGCAATCTGTCCGCCATCTGGTGAAAAGACCGGAGTACGATAGATCCCTTTTTTTTGTGTGATGCGTATGGGTTTACTTTTTCCCGACAAAGCAAGGGTGTAGAGCGCGCCGGTGGTGTTGTCATTCCATGTGGTGAAAACCAACTGCCGTCCGTCTGTAGAAAATGAAGGTTCAAACTCATAGTCGGTCAATTGCGTCAGTCGTTCCGGCTTGCCCGAGGGCAGGTTCATTTTGTAAAGATGTCCCAACGCGTGAAAAACGAGCATACTGCCGTCTGGTGAGGTTACGGCCTGACGAATGACCCGCACATCAAAGCTATCAGTATCAAAGTGTTGCCGGAAACGCACGGCTTCAGCTATTTCCGTCTGTACTTCTACCGTAAAGGGAATGTCTGACACGGCATTTGCCCTGCTTACATCAATCTTATTCAGCTTACCATTACTCCAGATAATGATATTCCGGTCGTCTGGCGTCCAGGCAAAGCCCGTAAAAACACCGAAAATAGTCCAGGCTTCCTGCTGATCTTTGCTGAGCTGATCGCATACCGGCCATTCTTCTCCGGTTTCGAGATCGCGAAGGAACAAAACCGTTTGAGTACGAACCCGACGAACAAAAGCAAGGATCTTTCCGGAGTGAGAAAGTTGCGGGCGAAAAGCGCTTCCGGGACCTCCGGTTACATTCTCTACAACTCCCTTTTTTCTGTCAAACCGCCGGATCATAAAGATCTGTTGGTTTGGGTCTTTGTTATATTGAAAATAACCGCCGCCATACATGTCTTCACTGAAATAAACATAACGTCCATCCGGCGAGACAACGGGTTCGTTAACATCCTGCTGATCATTTTTTCGTGTGGTAAGTTGTAACCCCTTGCCTCCGCTGATATGATACATCCATATCTCACCGGCTCCGAGCGACCTGCCGGAAGTAAAATGCTTGCGGGCAACAAAATACTGGCCGTCCGGCATCCAGGCAGCATTGTTCAGCAATCTGAAGGATTCCCGGGTCACCTGACGCGCATTTGCACCGTCCGCATCCATGATCCAGATATTGTCGCCGCCGCCGGCATCGGAAGTAAAGAGAATACTTTTACCATCAGGGCTAAAACGAGGCTGCACCTCCATGGCAAGGCCGGTGCGCAGGGGCTGCGCTTTTCCGCCTTCCAGAGGCAACCGGTAAATATCTCCCAAAAGATCGAAGACAATGGTCTTTCCATCAGGAGAGAGATCGAGGTTCATCCAGGTTCCCTCGTTCGCTAAGAAAGAAACATCTTGTAAAGGTCCTCCGGGATGATTTACATCCCATGATTTTTTATCCTCTGCCCGGATATTAAGTCCGGTGGACAATAAACTTATGAGTAAAAATAATCGGCGCATAACGGCTGAAATTGCGAAATATACTTTCTCGCTGAGCATATTTGCCTTCAAGATACAAGTCGCAACCTATTTACTCAAACTAAACTGGCCAACCCAATGGAATTGCTTGCTATTTTTGCAGGCAGCGTATGCAACAGGAACAAGTAGATTGGTTTGAGAGTTGGTTCGGCTCGCCTTATTATCACATATTGTACGAACACCGCGACGAATTCGAAGCACAGGCTTTTGTAGATCAGCTTATTGATTATTTACAGCCGCCGCCCGGCAGTAAAATGGTAGATATAGCCTGTGGCGAGGGTCGCTATGCCGTTCAGCTTGCCAGCCGGGGTTTTGACGTCACAGGCATCGACCTTTCGTATGAAAGCATAGAGAAGGCGAAAAAATCTGAAGGCAAAAATCTGCAGTTTCTGGTGCACGACATGCGATTCCCTTTCTACATCAATTACTTCGACTACGCTTTTAATTTCTTTACCAGTTTTGGATACTTCGCGGCGCAACGCGATCATCTGATGGCTGCAAAAGCATTCGGACTATCGTTAAAAAAGGGCGGCCTTTTGGTCATTGACTACCTGAACCGCGAATACACGCTCGCCAGAATGCAACCTGAATCCACTGTCCGTCGGGGTGACTATGAATTCCAGATAAAAAAACGATTGGAGGATGGTCATATCGTTAAAGACATCAGTTTCAGAGACTCGGAAAATAAACTGCGCAACTATCGGGAGCGTGTGGCTGCCTTTTCACTTTCGGATTTTGTACGGATGTTTCGCGAAGCCGGTTTGTCGCTCATCGGGACCTATGGCGACTATGCGTTGAACCCTTATCATCCATTCGATTCGCCGAGGATGATCATGACCTTCAAAAAATAAGGATGTACGAGAAGCTCCACGAGATTTTTGTTTACATAGACTACACCGCCTGGTATTATCTGAATACCATGTGGCACACCAAATTTCTGGATGCTGTAGTACCCTATCTACGCAATCAGTGGACCTGGGCTCCGCTCTACCTGTTTCTGCTGGTATTTATGCTTAAAAATTTTGGATGGCGCGGAGCCCTTTGGTGTTTGTTCTTTCTTACCACCTTCGCGCTGAGTGATCAGTTGAGTGCACATCTGTTAAAGCCCATGTTCGGACGCCTGCGTCCTTGCAACAATCCGCAGCTTGCCGGTCTGGTGCATATCATCGTACCCTGCGGCAGCGGGCTAAGTTTTCCTTCTTCCCACGCCGCCAATCATTTTGCGCTCGCCACTTTTATGGCCGGCACTCTGGGATTTCTTGCTAAATGGATAAGGCCTGCAGCACTCCTCTGGGCCCTGTCTGTAGCTTATGCACAAGTGTATGTAGGAGTGCACTTTCCGCTTGATGTTACCTGCGGCGGACTGCTCGGCGCCGCTGTAGGCCTTGTAATGGCAAGGCTTTTCGTTGTCCGGTTCCATTTGAATAGACCAGCGCTACACGCCATTGAGCATGATGAAAATGGCTAAGCGGGAAGGAATAGGATTTAAAACCTGTACAACTCAGAATCCCCTCATGGAACGTCAACAGGAGGGTCAATAAACTATTGCATTAGAGCCCACCCATCAGATGCGAACATAGAATACCCGCGGATACCGCCGCATTGAGCGACTCCGCACCGCCCCGTCGCGGAATGGTGATAGGCTCGTCCGCAAGCCGAATCAATTTTTCCGACAACCCTCTCGACTCGTTACCAATGAGCAAAGCAGCCTGTGCAATGGGCGATTGTTCATACACGCTTTTGCCCTTCAGCACGGCAGCCAGCTTTATAATGGAAAGCATTGGAAGAAAAACCTCCAATTCCACAGTGTGCATCTGTACACGCAAATGACCTCCCATAGCGGCTTGGATCACCTTAGGGCTAAAGGCTTCTGCACAATCTGGCGAACACACAACATTGGGTATCCCAAACCAGTCGGCAATACGGATAATGGTGCCCAGATTGCCTGGGTCCTGAATCTGTTCGAGAACGATCATCCACCCTGCTTCCGGCAATGCGGCTGGTGCCGGGGTTTGCTGAACCACCAGAAGTACATGGTTGGGTGTTTTGAAAGAAGAAATCTGCATCAGCGAAGACTCGTCTGCAACCAGCGTTGCGGCTTCGGTGTGGCGCCCGACAAGCGCAGCATTTTCTACCAGCCAGGATTGCGTAGCAACGATATGCGTAATAGCCTGGGAGGACCTCAGCCATTCCTTTGCCAGCTTGTCGCCTTCTACCATAAATACATTGTGCTCTTTACGGTACTTTTGCAGCGATAACGAACGAATGTATTTAATTTGTGCTTTTGACAACATCGTGCACAAAGCTATATTAATTGTCTAATCTTGCACATGGGTTTAAGGAGCGCGGCAACTCAATTTTCACTCTGTATCCTTTTGATCTTGACTATTATCGTTGCCGGCTGCGACGCTACAAAACATCTGTCGAATGACGAGTACCTTCTGCGCAGCAATAACGTAAAGCTTCAAACCAATAAAGGCATTACCCGAAGGGGCGAACTTAAAGACAATATCAACAGACTCATTGCTCAAAAGCCCAACACCTACCTTTTGCTCAATCAGTTTCCGTACAAAGTGTGGGCCTATAACCTGCGTTATGATAAGTACAAAAACGACAGTGAAGCCGTTGAGAAAAACAAGCTGATAGAAGCGCCGGTGGTCTTCGACAGCACTCAGGTACGACGGTCGGTTACCAACATCAAAAGCTATCTCTTTAATCAGGGTTATTTCTACCCCAATGTCACCGACACTGTAACTTACAAAGACAAAAAGGCCTCCGTAACCTACGATATCAACACCGGCACCAACTTTCTGATTGGCAAGGTGACAATAGATGCAGATGATAGTACCATTGCCACCATTGTACGCAGAAACATGGAGGAGTCGAACTTAAAAGATGGGCAACCGTTTGCCATGAGCTTGCTGGAACAGGAAAGAAGCCGCCTGGCCAATGTTTTGCGGGAGCATGGATACTACCGTTTTACACAGGAAAATATTGTTGACTTTTCGCTGGATACCTTTAATAAGGATCTTGTACGGAACGTATATAACCCCTTCGAAACTGCAATTAACTTTCTGACCGCACAAAAAAAGTCCGAAAACCCAACGCTTGATGTAAAGATTGTCATCCGGTCGGATAATAAAGACGTCGTTTATAAGCGGTACGCAATCAACAAAATACTGGTGTTTCCGGACTTCAACGACCGTTCCGATATCAGGGATTCCACACTTTTACAATCCGAGATCAATGATGTTACCTTTCGATACCACCGACGATTTGTGAAAGAGAAAGTATTGTTGAAGCATATTTTCTTTGAGCACGATAAACCCTTCAGTCAAACCGACTATGACGCCACCATAAATAAGCTCAATCAGTTGGGCGTTTTTCAGACCATAAGGATTTTTTTAGTCAACGACAGTACACGCACCGATGACACCAGCCGAAGGTATCTGAACGCCTACATCATTATGAGCCCTTCTAAAAAATTTGACATTACCTGGTCGGTTGAACTATCCACCGGTACCACCTATGTGCTGGGCGGGATGCCCACCGTTTCCTTCAGGGATTTTAACCTGGCCAAAGGCGCAAACCTTCTCACGGTATCGGCAAGCGTTGGACTGGAAAGCACGTATAACACCGACGTGGGAGACAATTTTTTTCAACATTTCAGTTTGCTGACCAAAACCTATGCCCTCAATGCGAGTGTAGACTTCCCCAAGTTTCTGGCACCCTTTGGAGGAAAGTTTACGAAGAGAAATATTCCCAGAACCGTAATTGGCTTTGGCACCAGTCTGCTCGACCGGGTGAACTATTTTACCCTCACGAACACGGTAGCCAATTTTACTTACAACTGGCGGGAAACAAGCACCAACAACTGGGAGCTTTCACCCGCTTTCATGAACATTATCCGTCTGCCCAATGTCTCCGATTCTTTTCAACGAAGACTGGAGGGCAACGACTTTTTGAAAAACAGCTATCGCGAGACCTTTATTGAGGGCGAGAATATTTCCTTCACTTACTCGAACCAACTGGATAAGCACGGCGGAAGCTACAGCTATGCCCGGATAGCCCTGGAAGAAGCCGGTGGCCTTGTAGGCCTGTTGTCGAACACAGGCATCAACAAGTTCAACTTCTCTCAGTACCTCCGTATCGATTTTGATGCTCGGAGGTATATCAACCGCCGTCACGCTCAGATCGCCTTCCGGTTCTATGGAGGTGTGGGTATTCCCTACAACCAATCCAACACCCTGCCTTACATCAAACAATACTTTGTAGGCGGCGCATACAGCATACGAGGCTGGCGCATCCGCACACTCGGGCCCGGAAGCTATTACAATCCGGATGATCAGAACACAAACAGTTTTATTGACCGTACCGGCGATCTCAAGCTGGAGCTTAACGGAGAGTATCGCTTTGATGTCATTCAACTTTTCTCCGGTGGAATAAAAATGCGGGGCGCTCTGTTTGCAGATGCCGGCAATATCTGGCTTATGAAGGAATCGTCGGCCTATCCGGGCGGGGCATTTCACCTGAGCAATCTTTGGAATGATGTAGCCCTAAGCACAGGCGCGGGGGTTCGATTCGATCTCGCTGGCTTTTTCATCATCCGGTTCGATGGCGCCTTCCCTATAAAACGACCCTACAACAGCATTTACGATTACGGCGGGTGGACCGGCCCCTTCAACGGAAGCTGGGGCATTAGCGATGTAGTGCTGAACATAGCCGTGGGCTATCCGTTTTAGGCTTCACGGATTGTGCTTTATCTTTGAAGAGCTATGCGCAACCTGAAAATTATAGAAGTAAAGTCTGAGATCGGTGCCGGCACCCGCGGTGCAAGCCTCGGCATAGATGCCATTCAGATCGCTGCACTCGACTTTATGAGCAGCTTTTTTGTAAACTTTCCTACAGAACAGGTAGAAACAGAAAACAAACTGCTTTACGAACCGGTACAATCGCCTTATGCTAAAAGAATACATGGCGTGCTGACAATGTATGAACGTGTAGCCAAAAGTGTGAGCGACACTTTAAGGTCCGGCCTTTTTCCACTCATACTGGCGGGCGACCATAGCACCGCCGGTGGTACAATAGCCGGTATCAGAATGGCCAAACCCAAAAACAGATTGGGTGTGGTATGGATTGATGCACATGCCGATCTCCACTCGCCCTACACTACCCCCTCGGGCAATATGCACGGCATGCCGCTGGCTACAGCCCTGGCGGAAGACAACAAAGAAAATCAGGTACACCACCCGGATGAGAAAACCATCAACCTTTGGAATCAGCTTAAGAACATCGGTAAGATCTCTCCCAAAATAAGACCTGAAGATATCGTGTTCATTGCCCTACGCGACTACGAAAAAGAAGAAGAGCACATCATCAAAAAGTCGAACATCAAAGTAATTCCGGTACAGGAGGTAAGACGCAAAGGTGTGGAAAATGTGGTTCGACAGACGCTGATGCATCTCAGCAACTGCGACGATATCTATGTTTCCTTCGATGTGGACTGCCTCGACAGTTCTATCTCAAGAGGTACGGGAACACCGGTAAGCAACGGCCTGCGCGAACGGGAAGCCGAAGATATGCTGGCCTCCCTGATGCAAAACCATAAAATTTGTTGCTTTGAAGTAACGGAGGTAAATCCCACACTGGACAAAGAAAACCTGATGGCAGAGATAGCCTTCAATATACTGCAGAGGAGTGTGAACATTCTTTTGATGAACTGATCTTTTCTATGGGTGAAACGGGTTTGGCGGACCTAAAAAAATATCCAGACTTTATGAGTGAGGAGCAGAAAATACCTAATGCGGAAAACCCGGAGATCTTCACCGGACTCAGGCTCACGAAGCCATCAACCGTAGCGGCAGGTATTCCTGCAGTGCTCTCCTCCGCACGTCATGTCTTTGGTGCTATGAATATGGCCAGGGGATTGAAAGCGCTTTTTGCCCTAAATCAAAAAGATGGTTATGACTGCCCCGGTTGTGCCTGGCCTGACCCGGACGACGAACGATCGGGCATTGCAGAATACTGCGAAAACGGAGCAAAAGCCATTGCAGAGGAGGCTACGACGAAAATGCTTACGCCCGAATTTTTTGCAAAAAACTCCGTAGCCAGTCTTGCTGACCTTACAGATTATGAGATCGGCAAGAAAGGCAGAATAGCGCAGCCGATGTATTTACCCAAAGGCGCCACACACTACGAACCCATAAGCTGGGATGATGCATTTCAAAAAATAGGCAAGGCTCTGAATTCTTTACCAGACCCGGACGAGGCGATTTTTTACACTTCCGGTCGCACGAGCAACGAAGCTGCCTATCTCTACCAGTTATTTGTACGGGCTTACGGCACTAACAATCTGCCGGACTGCTCAAACATGTGTCATGAATCC
Organism: Flavipsychrobacter sp.; assembly: GCA_017849575.1. Lineage (GTDB taxonomy): Bacteria > Bacteroidota > Bacteroidia > Chitinophagales > Chitinophagaceae > JAFIGV01. The sequence continues at coordinate 287,364 of JAFIGV010000014.1, forward strand.
TCCGGTGTAGCGCTCACAGAAAGCCTTGGCATTGGTAAGGGATCCGTAACACTCGAAGACTTCTTCAAAGCGGAAGTGATCATCATCCTTGGTCAAAACCCGGGCACCAACCACCCGAGAATGCTCACCGCACTGCAAAAAGCTAAAGAAAAAGGTGCAGTGATCATTTCTGTCAATCCGTTGCCTGAAACGGGCCTGCTGGGCTTCAGAAATCCGCAGACCGTAAAGGGCGCATTAGGCATCAGCGCGTCGCTCACAGATATTTTTCTGCAAGTACGGCTTAATGGCGATATGGCCCTGCTTCAGGCCCTTGAACTGCTGCTGTTAGCCGAGGAAGACAGGGAACCGGGCAGTGTTTTTGATGGTAGCTTTATTGCAGAACACACAACGGGATATGAGGACTTTATCAGTCACCTCCGGAAACAGGATTTGAAAAGGCTGGTAGGAGCGTCGGGCATCAAGCTGGAACAAATTAGCGAAGTAGCCGCGATCCTGAAAAATAAAAACAAGATCATTGCCTGCTGGGCCATGGGACTTACGCAGCATAAGAATGCTGTGGATACCATAAAGGAGGTCGTAAACCTGCTTTTGCTTAAAGGCAGCATAGGCAAGCCCGGCGCCGGTACTTGTCCGGTTAGGGGGCATAGCAATGTGCAGGGCGACCGTACAATGGGCATTTATGAAAAGCCGTCTGCAGCATTTCTGGATCGGCTTCAGTCTGTATATGGATTTGAGCCGCCCCGAAAATGGGGATATGATACCGTTGAAGCCATACACGCCATGCACGAGGGCAAGGCAAAGATATTTTTCGGTATGGGCGGAAATTTTTTATCGGCTACGCCAGACACACAATACACAGCAGAGGCGCTTCGCCGCTGCAGGCTAACGGTACAGGTTTCCACCAAATTGAACCGAAGTCACTTAATCACCGGCGAGGAAGCTATTATTCTGCCCACGCTGGGCCGAAGCGACAAAGATGTCGTCAACAATCAGGTGCAGTTCATTTCCTGCGAAAATTCAATGGGCGTGGTGCAGATGTCTAAGGGAAACCTAAAGCCGGTTTCTGAACAGTTGTTGAGCGAACCCGTAATCGTATGTCGGTTGGCAAAGGCAACACTGAGGCCTGACGTCCCGATCAACTGGGATTTGTACCAGCAGCACTACGACTACATTCGTAATGATATTGAACTGACGATACCCGGCTTTCAGGACTACAACAATAAAGTCCGGCAGCCCGGCGGCTTTTATCTCCCCAATGGTGCTCGGGAAGGACGGTATCATACTCTCAGCGGAAAAGCACACTTCAATACAGCAGCGGTAACGATCACCGAACTGGCACAGGATGAATATATGATGATGACGATCCGCAGCCACGATCAATTCAACACCACCATATACGGATTGCACGACAGATACCGGGGCGTCTATAATGAGCGCCGTGTGATCTTTATGAACGAAGCGGACATGAAGCGCGAGGCTCTTGCCAGTGGCGACCTGGTAGATCTGTACAACTACTTTGAGGGAGTAGAGCGTGTCGCAAAAAAATTTATTGTCGTGCCTTTTAACATCCCTGAACGATGCACGGCCACGTACTTTCCGGAGACAAATGTGCTGGTGCCTATCAACAGCACTGCCGATAAAAGCAACACACCCACCTCAAAAATGGTGATCCTGAACATACGCAGACATCCGGTGCAGGAACCAGCTATTTAGTTGAGACCGCTTTCTATGGGCTCATCATACCCTTGTACCGGGTAAGATTTTCCGGATCGGGCTCTGCAGCCATAATTTCTTCCAGATATTTTCCCGCGAGTGCGGCAAGTTCTTTATCGTGGACCAGCGCAGCATTATCATCATCCGCTTTCATTTTCCTTTTTGCCTCTGTGTACACGCCCACAACGGTTGAGCCGATCGCAAGCCGGTAAGATTTGATGCTCTCGGTGGCGGCCATCTTTTTGATGAGCAAAAGGGCTTTCTCCGCCGCTTCCAGGTCGTCCGTATGCAGGGCATAAATCCTGAGGTTATCAGCCAGTGCTATCTTCATCCTGCCGTATTTGTGATCGGCGAGTGAAGAAAACAAACTCAGGTCTTCGCTCATACCGCGTTCGGCCACCATGTTCCAGGCCACCGTCTGCAGATCGCTTTTGGGGTCGCCTTGCATGATTGTTTTTGCAGCCCGGTAGGCTTCTTTTCTATCAAATTGGCCAAGTGCCTCAAGCGCGGCACCAGCTATCATGTAAGAGCTGTCCTGCAATGCCTGTTCCAGTTCTGTCTTCATGCCGGTGAGTTTCCAGGCGCCCACCACATCTATAGCAGCAGCACGCACGCGGTGGTCGGGGTCAAGAAGGGCAAGCTCGCTCACCTTCCGGTCATAGACCTTTCGTAGGCCGTTTTTTTCCGGCAGGCGAGCCAATAATTGTAGCGCATGAACCCGAATTGCATAAAGCGAATCACTCAGGGCATGCGTAATGATTTGCTGCGCGTTACTGTCCGCAAGAGCCAGCATAGCGCTCGACACCGCCCGCCGTTTGTTCACATAGTCCCGGCTAACATTCATCTGTATCAGCCAGTCGGCGGTCGATTTCTTTTCTTTAATCACCCCCACCAGCCAATGCCGGTAGTCCGGCAGGAACACTGGCCGCTGCCCATTCTGATAACTGTAGGTAAAGCTTTTCCGCTTTTTATCAACCGTCCAGTCTATCTCCCGCACCTGATTGCCATAAACAAGAGCAGCTTTCAACGGAAGCACATAGGATGTGCCACTGTCGGAAGTCTGTTGCACTACATTCACCGTCATGAGTGCCTTTGCATCGTCATAGAGATATTGCAGATCGAGTGTGGGATGCCCGCCGCGGAAATACCATTGGTTAAAAAACCAGTTCCAGTCTTTGCCCGATGCTTGCTCTACCGCCATTCGCCAGTGGTGCGCTTCCGCGGGTTGCAGGGCATTTTGGGTGAGGTAGATATTCATGGCTTTAGCAAAGGCCTCATCACCCAACAAACCATTGAGATAGTTGAGCACTGCACCACCTTTTTCATAGGATATGCGGTCGAACATTTCTTCCCTGTTGCCATAATGAAAGCGCACAAGCGGTTCGTCATTATACTCCGACTGATTGAGGTATTTGGAAAGATCGTTGTAGGCCAGCTCATCTTTTGAGGCCCGGCCGTACTTGTATAAACGCCAAAGCTGCTCTCCGTAATTTGCAAAAGACTCATTGACCGTAAGGTTGCTCCATGACTCTGCCGTAACATAGTCGCCAAACCACTGATGGAAAAGCTCGTGCGAGACCACGTCTTCATTGCTTCGATCCGCTATCTCCCTTGCATTCTGGTTCACAAATTCACCAAAAAGGCTGGCGCTTGTATTTTCCATAGCGCCGGAAACATAATCCCGCACAACCACCTGACCGTACTTTTTCCAGGGATAAGGCACACCGGTTAGCTCTGAAAAATGGGCAATCATCTCCGGTGTATTCCGGAACATCAGCTTCGCGTAAGGGGCGTATTCAGGCTCCACATAATAGTTTACTTTCACACCCTTCCACGACTGATCTTCTACCACGGAGAAATTTCCTATCGCAAACATGGCTGCGTAGGGTTGTATCGGTTGATCAATGGCCCATACATCACGACGAAGATCCTTTCCGGCCACTTCTCGGCGTAAAAGTGTACCATTGCTCAGTGTTTTAAAACTGTCGGGAACGGTAAGTTCTACCTGAAAAGTCATTCTTTCATTCGGCTGATCAAGCGTCGGCATCCAATGTGAATTCGATTGTGTTTCGCCCTGAGTCCATATCTGCACGGGCTTGCCCGGCACCTCGTTGCGGGTGTTGATAAAATACAGTCCTCGGTCCTCCGTAATAGCCCTGCTGCCGCCTGCCGGTGTGGCATACGGTTGGGCAAGGTACTTGATGAAAATCTCGGGCTCTTCGGTGCGGGTATAAGTACGTTGAAAGTGCACCGTGAGGCGATCATCCTGATTGTCAAACCTGAGGGGGGTCTTTCTTCCATCTTCGACAAGACAAACACTATCTATCTGCATGCTTTGGGCATCGAGAACCAGACTGTCCGTAGCATAGAAATAGGGATGCAGCTTTATCCAGGCACTGCCTGAGGCTGTTCTTTCCGTCAGATCGAACGTAAGAGCCACTGTAGTATGCGTGATATCCCAATACCGGGGCTCAGCCGCTCGATACAAGTCGTAAGGATTATTTGCCGATACCACCACGGTATTGAGCGTTTTGTGTTCGGCACCAGCGGACTTGCGCGAAGAGCTGCATGAACTACCCGCGATAGCGAGAATGCCTGCGCCGATGAGGAGGAAATTTTTCATGAACAATGCTGAGCTTGCGAAAGTAAATTAATTCGGGAGCGCAGATATCCCCCGTTTTGCAGTATTCCCGCTATTTTTTATCAGGTCCCACGCAAATGACTATTTTTGCAGCCTAAAATTAGATGATTCTTCATGCTACAGGCCACTGTAAATGATCAAAAGACCATGACCGTATCTTCAGAGAAGGGTACATGGCTTATCGACAACAGCCCGGTTTCGCTGGACATACAACAGCAACCGAATGGTTTGATAAGCGTGCTCTTTAACGGAAAAAGCTTTACGGCCTCCGTAGAAAAAATTGATCGCGCAGCCAAAGTATTGCAGATCCGCGTGGACGGACAGCTTCATTCTGTAGCCATCAGCGAAGAAATTGATCTTTTGTTGAGTAAAATGGGTTTGGATCTCAAATCCGCACAAAAGGCTGAGCCTGTGAAAGCCCCCATGCCCGGCATGATACTGAAAGTATTGGTAGAGCCGGGTCAGAGCATTCAAAAAGGCGATGGGCTGCTGATTCTTGAGGCGATGAAGATGGAGAACGTCCTAAAAGCTAATGGTCCGGCTACGGTGAAAAGCATTCGGGTAAATGAACGCACCGCCGTAGAAAAAGGAGCCATCCTTATTGAACTTGAATAAAAATCTTTTCCGCAATTTTCTTTTCGAAATGAAATTCTTCAAAATAGTTACCGTTGCTCTTACCTTATGTGCTTCCCTGCCCCTGCATGCTCAGGACTGGTCTTATGTGTACATACAAGGCGACAAACAGACACCTTTTTATGTAAAGCTGGAAGGCGAGATGCTGCCGCGCTACAGCAAGAATTATTACATTATTCCGGAATTGGGTCCTGGCCCGGTAAACCTTCAGATCCTGTACCAGCAAAACGAATACCCTCCGCAAACCTATCAGATCCTGGTTCCGAAAAACAGTCACCGCGGATTTATGCTGGCGAAAAACAATAATGCCTATGCGCTGTACGATATCCAGCAGAAATTCTTTCTTACGCCGGGCGGCATGGATCATCTACCCGAAAACCTTGCTGCTACCGCTATTTCTGCTACGGAGCAAGGCGCACAAACCAGCGGTAATGACCCGGGCTTTTTGAATGATGTTGTGCTGGACAATGAGCATACCGCACCCACTGCCACAGAGGCTGGTGTAAACATTGCTACGGAACCAGCAGTTGAAGAACAGGTAACGCAAAGCGCCCCGGAGCCGGTGATGCCGGCTACAGAAACCGATGCGAGCATCGAAACCACGAACGCAGCAGAGGAGGAACCGCTAAATAATGTACCCGTGGCGGAGACCGCACCCGAAAACGAACCACCGCAACAAAACCTGAATGAGCCGCCGGCAGAAGCTGAAAACCCTCAGGAAGCAGCGACGTACGAAGAAGAAACATCGGCACCTGAAGTATCCGAACCCGTGAACACCGTATCAGTGCCTACACCAAGAACAGTAGCACCGGCTGCTGCCCCACAATTGGACTTTGGAAGCAGTAGCCCTGCACAAAAGGCGCATATCAATGAAAATTGCCCCGAACCCACCGACGCCGTAGCATTCGACAAAATGTACCAATCTGTTCGTGGAAAGGAAGATGACGATAGTAAGATTGACTACCTGCTGAAGCTGGCAAAGTCTAACTGCTTTACTACCCGTCAGGTTTACTTTCTTACCAAAGAGCTGGGACCTGAATCCATGCGGTATTCCTTTCTGAAAAAAGTGTATGGTCATGTAACCGATCAGGACAATTTCAAAAAGCTCGAAGATTATCTGTTCACAACCCTCGAATGGAAAAGTTATTTCCGCCTGATCTATAAATAGCCTTTTCGTGAAAAAACTACTCTTTTTAGCGCTTCCCCTACTGACTGTTCTTTCCTGTAAAGAATCTAAAAAAGACATACTCACCAAAAAGTGGCAAGCTGTGACGGTGGAAAACGAAGAGCTGAAAAAGCAGATCTCCGAATCACGCATTTTTTTCGATACCGTCGGGAAGAGCACGGATGCTGCTGCAAACGAAATATTGTATGGTGCCCGAAACATGGACAGTCTTAGGGTTTTGCTCAAGATTCAGCTCGATAGTTTTGTAGCCCTGCAGGAACACGCCGTACAGAACACCTGGATGGATTTCTATGCAGACTCTCTGGTAGCGACTTCCTTCGATTCGGACCCCGATACGGTGAACTGGTATTTCGATGATGAGGGAAATCTGATGCTTGATGAGTTAGATAAAAAAGGCGCCGGAGCAAAAATCAAAATGGAAGTCCTGAAACTTACCGATACCCTTCTGCAACTTCGTTTCAACGAAAATGGATTTAGCAGTGTGGCAAGTTTTCGCCCTGCTACCAAATAATTGAAGATGGAGGCTCAGTTCATTTACCTTTCCACCTGCGATACGTGTAGAAAGATATTGCGGGAAGTTTCCGGTTCGGCTATAGCATGGCAGCTACGCGATATAAAATCTAACCCGCTTGCAGAAAAAGAGATAGACGAACTGGCGGCACAGTGCGGCAGTTATGAAGGGCTGGTGAATAAAAGGGCTACCCTCTGGAAGGATCAAAATCTTTCCGAAAAGCAACTTACCGAGCAAGACTACCGGGCGCTACTGCTGCAACACTATACTTTTTTGAAACGGCCTGTGGTTCGACTATCAGGAAACCTGTTCATCGGCAACGACCGCAAGACGGTGGATGCGCTGAAGCTCGCTGTTGGCCTATAGTACCCCTTCGTTTCGTTGTATTGGATTATCTTGCAGCCTCATATCACAAGACGATTCAGAATGGACTTTAAGCGATACCTGATTACAGCCGCACTACCCTATGCGAATGGGCCCGTACATATTGGGCACCTTGCTGGTTGCTATCTGCCAGCGGATATTTATGTTCGTTATCAGCGAGCCCGGAAAAGGGATGTAAAATTCGTTTGTGGCAGCGATGAGCATGGGGTTCCCATTACCATCCGCGCTATGAAGGAGGGTGTCACGCCTCAGGAGATTGTGGACAAGTACCACGCCCTCATCAAAGAAAGTTTCGCGCAGATTGGAATATCCTTCGATATTTATTCACGCACTTCAGCGGCTATACACCACGAAACCTCACAGGCATTTTTTAAAAATCTTTACGACAAAAATCTCTTTGAAGAGCGTACCAGCGAACAATACTTCGACGAGGAAAAAGGAATGTTTCTTGCTGATCGTTATATCCTTGGTACCTGCCCGGTTTGCGGCAACGAAAATGCCTATGGAGATCAATGTGAAAAATGTGGGACTTCCCTTTCGCCCGAACAACTGATCAACCCACGCAGCGCGCTGAGCAATGCCGCACCCGTGAAGAAAAGTACGAAGCACTGGTTCTTTCCACTGAACGAATATGAAACCTGGCTGAAGGAATGGATCGTAGAAGGAAAGAAGGACAGTTGGAAAACCAATGTATATGGTCAGTGTAAAAGCTGGCTCGACAGTGGGCTGCACCCGCGTGCAATGACCCGCGATAGTAGCTGGGGTGTACCCGTACCGCTACCCGAAGCTAAGGGCAAAGTGTTGTATGTATGGTTCGACGCACCGATCGGATATATCAGCGCTACCAAAGAACTTACGCCCCTTTGGAGCGATTACTGGCAAAAAGAAGATACAAGGCTAATACACTTCATCGGTAAGGACAATATTGTTTTTCACTGCATCATTTTTCCGGCCATGCTCAAGGCACATGGTGGCTTCGTTTTGCCGGATAATGTGCCCGCAAATGAGTTTCTGAACATTGAAGGAGAAAAGGTCTCCACGTCCAGAAACTGGGCGGTATGGGTACATGAATATCTCAATGATTTTCCGGACCAGCAGGATCAGCTTCGGTATGTACTCTGCGCGAACGCTCCGGAAACTAAGGACAATGACTTTACGTGGAAGGATTTTCAAACCCGCGTCAACAGCGAACTTTCCGGAAATTTCGGAAACTTCGTCAACCGTGCCTTTGTGATGATGCACAAACTCTGTGGCGGACGTGTCCCTGCTTTGCACGACCAGGCACTCAATGATACAGACCGTGCGCTGATCTCGGATATTCAGTGGACCAAAGAAAGGGTAGAAAAATCTATCGAAGAATACAAGTTTCGCGATGCGCTGAATGAAATCATGGCGCTCTCTGCAAAAGGCAATAAATATCTGCAGGTCAATGAACCCTGGAATCTTGTGAAGTCCGTCGCTGAAAATCCGGAGCAGCAGCAGCGTATCGACAACTGTATCCATTTATCGCTGCAGCTTTGCGCAAATCTGGCCATACTTATCAATCCCTTCCTCCCCTTTACAGCACAGAAAATGTGCGGCATGATGAAGGTAGTAGAGCGCATGCTGGACTGGGAGCATGCAGGAAAAATAGATCTGCTCAAGGTAAATTACCCGCTGCGTGAACCACAGATACTCTTCCGGAAAATTGAGGATACCGAAGTGGCCCAGCAGGTAGAAAAACTACATAGCAATCTTAAAACTGGCGGAATGGCGCCTGCTGCGGCTGTAGAAAGTCCGACAGCAGCGAAAGCTTCTCCTGCGCTGCCCGAAATACAATACGACGATTTTGCAAAAGTAGAATTGCGGGTAGGCACGATCACTGCCGCCGAGAAAGTGGCCAAAGCGGATAAGCTGCTGAAACTCGAAGTGGATATGGGGACGGAGAAACGCTGCATCGTTTCCGGCATCGCCCAGCATTTTTCGCCGGAAGATATTGTGGGAACACAGGTGACGGTTGTGGCTAACCTGGCCCCACGCAAAATGCGCGGCATTGAAAGTCAGGGCATGATACTGATGGCGGAAAATAAAGAGGGAAAGCTCATCTTTGTTGCGCCGTTGCAACATGCCGATGAGGGCAGTATGGTAAAATAGACTGCTGATAAGCGAAAACATTACGAACACAACGCATAAACGCAAATGAAAAAGAAGACCCTTTGGTGGATTATTGGCGGGTCGGTAACCTTGCTGACCATACTGATAATCGTTGGTAAAAGCAGCAGTGATCATGGAACGAAAGTAGCTGTCGAAAAAGCGGATAAGCACACCATCACAGAGACGGTAACAGCAAGCGGGAAAATATACCCAGAGACAGAAGTAAAAATAAGTCCTGAGGTGAGCGGTGAAATTATAGAACTGACGGTGGAAGAAGGCGACAGCGTACGCAAGGGTCAGTTGCTCGTGAGGATCAACCCGGCCATCTACAGCTCGATCGTAAACCAGGCTGAGGCAACAGTGCAGGAGAGCCGCGCACGGGTAGCCAACTCCCGGGAAATGGTTGCGCAGTCGAAGGCCAGTTACGATCAGGCTGCCGCAAACTACAAGCGGAATAAAAAACTCTTTGAAGACAAGGTAATCTCAGCACTCGAATTCGAACAATCGGAAAGTGCCTACCTCAGCGCAAAAGCTGCCTACGAAGCAGCTCAGGCAAATGTTTCCGGCGGAAGTTTTTCGGTGCAGGGAGCATCGGCCGGCCTCAGTCAGGCAAGGGAAAACCTGAGAAAAACCACCATTATTGCACCCACCTCCGGAGTGATCTCTGCACTGAATGTAAAACTGGGCGAGCGTGTGGTAGGTACCGCACAAATGGCTGGTACGGAAATGCTGACCATAGCCGACCTCGGAAGGATAGAAGTGCGTGTGGACGTGAGCGAAACGGATATTGCCAAAGTAAAGCTGGGAGACACCACAGTGATCGAAGCCGATGCTTACCGCAACCGTAAATTTACCGGCGTGGTTTCCAAAATCAGCGTAAGCAGTAAGGCCACCGGACTGGCACAGGTCAGCACCGACCAGGTGACCAACTACACCGTGCATATACTCATATTGCCTCAGAGCTATGAAGACCTGCTCGCACAGCACCCCAACAGATTCCCGTTTAAACCAGGCATGTCTGCCAGTGTGGAAATACAAACCCGGCGTGAAAGAAATACCCTTTCTGTTCCCGTCAATGCGGTGACTACAAGGGATTACCCCGATAGTTTGAAGAAAAAGTCGGCTAATCTGGATGATGTACGCCAGGTTGTTTTCGTATATGATGCGGCCACTAAAAAAGTAAAGGTTCGCGATGTGAAGACCGGTGTACAGGACAATTTGTTCATTCAGATCGTTTCGGGCCTCAACGATGGCGAAGAGGTGGTGACCGCCCCCTACGGAGCCATAGCCCGCACGTTGAAAGACAACAGCAAGGTGCAGGTGGTAAAAAAAGAGCGCCTGTTCGACACGCAAACCGACAAGTAAACAGCCCGGAGCGCACGACGATGTAGCCCGATCACGATACCCGGATCAAAAACAATATTGAATTGACTTTACCGACTACAGGAAAAATTGGAATCATAGGCAACGGAAGCTGGGGCACCGCACTGGCCAAAATCCTTACCGACAACGGTCAATCCATCCACTGGTGGGTACATAACCGTGCGTCTGTTGATTATCTCATTGAGCGAAACCATAATCCCAACTATCTCACTTCGGTGACGTTTGCAGAAGACAAGATAGCACCTACAGATGATCTCGAGGCTGTGCTGCGGGCCTGCGACATCATCGTATTTGCGGTTCCCTCTGCTTATGCGCAGGGGGTCATAGAAAGTGTAGAAAAAACATTCTGGCAGGGCAAAAAAATTGTATCGGCGATCAAGGGCATTCTTCCCGACTGCAATTTGTTACTCAACGACTACCTTACGCAGCATATGGGCTACGACGCCATGCAATACGTTGCCATCACAGGCCCATGCCATGCCGAGGAAGTGGCCGAAGAACGCCTGAGTTACCTGACTTTTTCCGGACTCAACGAGTCACTTGCAGGCTCAGTAGCCGAAATATTTCGTACCCATTACATCCACACTACTTACAACCACGACATCTGGGGCGCACAGTTTGCTGCGGTGCTAAAAAACATCTATGCCATCGGAGCAGGCATGGCCCACACCTTAGGTTATGGCGATAACTTTCTGAGTGTATATATTACTAACTGCTATCGCGAAATGTACCACTATCTCCATGCACACTTTCAGAAGGTACATCCCTCCAACATTCTACCCGATTTTCATACCAGCGCCTATCTCGGCGATCTCCTGGTGACCTGCTACTCCCTGCACAGCCGCAACAGAACCTTCGGTGCCATGCTCGGCAAAGGATACTCCGTAAAATCCGCCATGCTGGAGATGAACATGGTAGCAGAAGGCTATTATGCTTCAAGAGGAATGCAGGCTATGTCGCGCGAATATATCATTGACTTGCCGCTGGCCACTTGTCTGTACGAAGTGCTTTGGGAAGGAATTCAACCCGATGATTGCTTTCGGCAAATAGAGCATATGCTATCTTAGTCCCACACGTTCAGCGTTCATCAGGCTTGTACCACACCAGGCGGTCCGCATAGAGCACATACAGCGTGTTGCGTACCCAAGCCGCGTTAATGATCGGCATCTGTGTAGCCGGGATGGGTAAGACTTGCGATCTGATCGTCTTCAGGTCCCAACTGAAAAGGCTGTCATCGCGATAATAAATAATTTGTGAGCCCAATACCTGCATTTGCTTTACACCGCGAAGCGCCAGTGTATTCAGGTAGTTACCATACCTGTCGAAAGTAAAGATGCCCCTCGCCGTATCTGCCAGAAAGACTTTCCAGTCGCGCTCCACCAGGCAGGAGGGCATGGGCACCGACTGGGCTTCAAGTCGCATGTCATTCGTTTCAGAAACAATTTCCAGTTGCGCATTGATCTTCTTTAGCCGGGCATTGAAAACATCATAGATCCAGATATTGCCGTCGGCGCTTGTTGCCACCACGGGTACATTTGGAATGTTCAGGTTTCTCAGGTCTAGTTCGTTCTTTGCCGCCAGCATACGATCCAGCAACACCAGCTTCGAATAGGCGGGATAATATACTACCAGCCGCAAAGGATTCGTAGCATCAACATAACCGATTGCACCATTTTGCACACTCCTGAAAAATCCTGTGCTGTCTCCGGATTCATTGTACCGGACCAGATCGTTGTCGCCTTTCACCACGTAAACATTCCCCAGTTCATCTACCGTCATAAACGTTGCCTGCATCGGTAAGGATGCCGCGGCCTTCCAACCCGCCAACTGTGCCGAAGAAAAAAACGAGAGGAAAACACAACTGATACCGATGAGCCATTTCATACCGGGCTTAAAGTTAGTCAGATTCTACGTGCCGACCCCGGCTATTGCCCCCTCAGCCAGAGCACGAAAAAGCCTTCCGCTAAGAGAAGGCTTCTACCCTACTTCCATAATGTCGCATCAGGCCATTTGTCCGTTAGCATGCTTACGTGCTTTGCGGGCTACCTGCTCTGCATCGTCCATGAAGTCTTCCGCATAATCTTCAGACTGATCGCGGAGTTTTCTTAGTCTGCGGGCAAGATCTCCGGAACGATCCGCAATGTTTCTGCGCAATTCATTACCTTTTTCAGTTTGGGTAAGCAATAAACCTACGGCAACCGCAGCACCCGCCAGCAGCAATACTCTTGAAAGTTTCATAAGTAGTTTTGTTTTAACAGTGAATATCACGGACAAATACTACAGAATCATGCCATCGACCCCTGCGGTGGCCGTGTGCCTATGGAGCATAACAAAGCCGGGAAGCGAACCTCCCGGCTTAATATTTTTTCCACTTCGTGTTTTACTTCATCGTAGCTGCATCTTTCAGAAACTGCTGCAGACCAAGATCCGTGAGCGGATGCTTCAGCAATCCAAGAATAGAGGGCAATGGGCAGGTACAAACGTCAGCCCCGGCTGCTGCGCAGCGCACAATGTGTAGGGGCGTACGGATAGATGCAGCCAGCACTTCGGTCATATAGCCCTGTGCATTATAGATGCCTACAATCTCTTCAATCAGTTGAACACCGTCCCAGTTGCTATCATCAATACGACCCAAAAACGGCGACACAAATGTTGCTCCTGCCTTGGCGGCCAGAATAGCCTGCCCTGCAGAAAATACCAGCGTACAATTGGTCTTAATATCGTTGTCGGTAAACCATTTGATCGCTTTGATACCCTCTTTGATCATCGGCACCTTTACTACAATATGCTCGTGGATTTTTGCCAGTTCCTTTCCTTCAGACACAATCTCATCGAAGGTAGTACCCAACACCTCTGCACTGACGGGTCCATCCACCATTTCGCAGATGGTCTTATAGTGTTCAAAAATTGCATCCCGGCCTTTGATGCCCTCTTTCGCCATCAGCGAAGGATTGGTAGTAACACCGTCGAGAATACCCAGGTCCTGGGCTTCACGTATCTGATCGAGATTGGCAGTATCAATAAAAAACTTCATTTTGTTGCTTTTTCTTCTTGTGTAAAATTAGTTCCTGATGTGCAGCGACGGAAAATTTTAAGGGGATTTTTGCGGAAGTATGAATCCTTTGTGGAGAAAATAATCAGTGTCGGATCTGCAAAAAATTACCATCTCTGCCACCCTGCGCACATAAAAAAACTGACAGGTTACTCACATCGCACCGCTACAACCGCCTACCCTTGCTACATTCCTGTCCTGGGGGAGTTCAGCAGGAGCTGGTCGTGCAAGACCTGCCAGGGCGGCAAAGATAAAGCGGGAAACCGAACCAAAGCAAGCCGTAGTCAAAATGTTTTCAAAAAAATGTTTTTGTAATAACTAAGGGTAAAAGCCGCTACAGTTGTTTTACGGGAAAGCGATAAATTGTCTGCTACTTTTATCATCGATCTGCAATACCCGCTCATGCACGAATCACAGCCCGGAGACGGACTTTCCATTTCTGCGGCAGAATTGAAGTTTAAGGAGCTTTTTGGCACATACTATGAGCCCCTTGTTCGCTACGCCTATTCTACAGTACAAAGCGTAGCGCTTGCCGAAGAAATTGTGCAGGAAATTTTTTGCAGAGTGTGGGAAAGAAAAGGGCCGGAGGGTTTGTGGAAGATCAATCAGGCCTATCTCTACGCGGCCGTGTTCAATGAATCTGTGAACCTACTGAAGCAAAGGAAAAGAAACAGTCCGTTTGAAGATGACCAAATTGAAAGTGTAGCACCGAGGCATACCGCCGACGAAAAGCAGCTTCAGGAGGCAATAAGAGCCGCACTTAATGATTTACCGGAACAGTGTAGAACCATCTTCCATCTGAGCAGAAACGAAGGAATGAAATATAGGGAAATCGCTGAGAAACTAGGCATTGCACAAAAAACAGTAGAAGCACAAATGAGCAAGGCGCTGAAGATATTGCGCTCGCGGCTCTCGGATTATCTCCCCGCTATCCTTTTGCTATTCATCCAGGTAAAAAAATAAGGCTATGAGCAATACATTTTTCATAGACGACGGAATGCTGTTAAGCTACTTCAACCAGGAGCTTTCTGCCGAGCAAGCCAAGAATGTGGAAACCTGGCTTTCTATCCCCGCTAACCAGCATTATTACGAACAGCTTCAGATGATCTGGCATCTCAGCGCTTCGAATCTGCCCAGGGCCATTCACACCCATGCGGCCTATCAAAAAGTAAAACAAAGGATAGACACCAGAAGCAAACACAGATATAGGTTGAATGTCTATTATAAGATAGCGGCCAGCTTCCTGCTGCTCCTTGCCGGCTACTATAGTTTGCGACAGTTCAATTTCCAAAAAACCGATACCGACATAACCCGCATTGCCCCTGCCGAACGCAGCCAGCCTGCTGCCGCACCAACGCAAGTGGCGGCACCACCGTCTATTCCTACCAGGGAGCCGCAGGCCGAACTTGCCCGAAGCGTCGAAGAACAGCCCGCCGAAACCACAATTTCTGTTGTGTCAAAAAATCCTGAACCTCAGCCGTCCACCGTGCATAGCAAAGAAGAAATTTGTAACAATACCACCTGCCCTTTGGAAATCTGTATCGTACAAACGCTGAACTGCGATGGTAAGGCCAGCACCTTTGCCCACTGCAGTCTGCTGCAGCCCGACCAGTCGGGAGCGGTTCACTACAAACGCTTTAATACCGGCAACTGCGATGCACCGGTGAAACAAATTACCATAAGGCGGACCACCACCGGCGAAACCATAGTATTGAACGATACGAGCAAAGTGACGGCCGGCGACTTTTTTGACTACATTACGGGCAGCAAGACGGGTGATATCGTGGCCGGCATTTTCGAGACCGACTGCGATAACCGCTGCAGCGACCAAAGCATACAATTAGATAACCGGCATGGAATGCCAGTTTTAAGATAAACTGAACGACTTTTTTTAACCACTTAAAAACAAAATGCATGAAAAAACTTTTCATTGCCTTCTTCTGTCTCTCGCTCTACGGCACTGCTCAGGCGCAGGACAAACAAACACCGGCAACAGAACAAACCAACAAGAATGCCGGTAAATTTCAATTCGAAGAAGAAACCCACGACTTCGGTGAAGTACCGGAAGGTCCATCTGCAGAAACGGACTTCGTTTTCAAGAACGTAGGAAAAGAACCGATCATTATCAGCAATGCAATTGGTTCCTGCGGCTGTACGGTACCCCAATGGCCCAAGGAGCCCATCATGCCGGGCAAGAAGGCCAAGATCCATGTTACGTACAGCACAGCGGGCCGCCCGGGAACAATCCAAAAAAGCGTGACCATTACTTCCAATGCACAGCAACCCACTATGGTGCTGCACATTAAGGGAACTGTTGCAGCCAAAGCAGCCTCAGATGCGGCAGCACCTGCACATTAGCCGGTAAACTTTTTCAGACATGGGGCCGCTCTTCAGAACGGTCCCATTTTTTTATTGGCAAAAAGAGTCGAACGAAAATAGAGTCGTTCGCGCTGCGCCTTCACGTTCATTTGCCATCATAGGCCGCCTGCAATGCAGAGATGTCGAGTTTTTGCATCTGCATCATGGCATCAAATGTTCGCTTAGCCGCTTCAGGGTCGCCGAGGTACACCTGCGGAATAATATCCGGAGTGATCTGCCACGAAATGCCAAACCGGTCAGTAAGCCAACCACACATCGAATACCGTCCTCCTTCGCCCAGCTTTTCCCAATAGTAATCTACTTCCTGTTGATCCTTACAGCTTACAACAAAAGAAATCGATTCATTGAAACGCACATGCGGGCCGCCATTCATAGCCGTAAAGTTTGTCCCCCTTATGGAAAAAGCCTGTGTTATTACTTTCCCGTCAGGGCCGGTCATTCGTTCGAGTTTTTTTCCCTCAGGAAAAGCAGAGAGGTAGAAATCAACCGCCTGCTCGGCGTTGCTGTCGAACCATAGGAAGGGAGTGATCTGCTGCATAGTATATCGCTTTTGTGAGTAACAAATATAGCAGTGCGCAGCGGCAGATGGCGGTGAGGTATGCGACAATTGCAGGGGCGAAATACGCCCTCGGCGTAGTTCATTAGTTTTGCATTTGTGAAAGACAAAAAGCCCGCAGTAGATGTTCTGAATGAGGTGTTGGAAGACAGCCTTCTGGCCTACCCCTTGTCTTCTTTGCTCATCAGTCTCTATCAGCAATACAACAGACGCGGGTTTCTTACCAAAAAACAGATTTTGGCCTTGCATAAAAAAGCATCCGGAATACCAGGATTTTCGGTAGCGCGGCTGGCCACTCTGGAAGCTATAGCACGGAAAATGCCCAACCGTTTCAAATCTGAGCTTCCGGTTGAGGTAGAAAAGCCAAAGGATACTTCTGCAAAAGACCTTCTGGTAAAAATACTTTCTCAATACCCTCAGCACAAACGAGTGCTGTATTTGCAAACCCGGCTGGAATCGGAAGGAGCGCTACATCCAAAAGAAGTTGAGGAGCTTAAGAAATTTGAAAAGTTATTGCTGCAATCCAAAAAATAAAGCGCGGCTCTCACCGCACTCTATTATCTCACAATTTTATGCACTATAGAAATAGTACATCCTTGCCCTATGAAAACCCATATATGCTTGCGCTGTAAAAGTGGTCTTCGCCTGCCATACTTCGAAATCAATGAGACAAAACGATTCAAAACTGCGGTGAACTAAGATGCGGACTTCCTGATGATCAGCGCAATGTCGCTTTTGCCGGTGCTAAACACCTGGTCGTCGGCACGCACATCACGCAGAATGATTCTTTTGGTTTCTCCCTCCACAAAGTCTCTTTCATAAACCGATACACCGTCGCTCATGCGCATGATCCTCACAGAAATACGATCAGGAGATTTGCTGATAAAAATTTGTTCCGGCTCGGCTGCGGCATCTATGGTTACTTCTTTGGCGAGATAGTCGTAGTACTTGAGTCCACCCTTAAGCATTTCATCGCGCCTACTCTTCAGTTTATCAATAATTTCACGGCCGCTAATGGCAAATATTTCAGGCGGCAAACGATGAATGGCTTTTTCAATCACACCGTCCGTAAGCCCTGCCTGAAAAGTCCGGATTCCGGATGCCCATTCCTGTCTGTCGAGTTCGTTGAGAAAAAAGCGGTCGAAGTCGTGCACCTTATGATTGAGCTTTTTAAGATGGTCGGGATGCTTCCTAAAGCCTACCAAATGTTTCATGGCGAAGAGCCGCACAATGCGGGTAAGCAAACCCGTAGAAAGGAAGTAGGCCTGATCGCGGTCTTGCGGAACCGGGTAAATATATTTTGTAGCGCCAGAGTCTGCAAAAACCCAGTCCCACTGTCCTTTGTGTCGATCCCAGTCGGCCACCAGCATATCGAAAAGACGCGCAGTAAGCAAACGTTTTTGCATGAGTTTAAAATGACAGGAAGAATCGATGCAATACCGTACGGAGTCGGTTGATTCGGTATGCAGGTCCTTGCCATTAATATTTTCAGACATCAGCATACACACACTATGGGCCATCACCGGTCTGTACTTTCCGAGCGCCGGATCGTCAGGAACATAGTAAAGTTGCGCGACCGGAGCGGGTATGGACACCGCTGCACAGAGATCATGTACGGTGAGGATGGCATAGGGATACGCAGCAGAAATCTGATCCTGCACGATAGCTTCCACAAAGGTTCCCTGTACGGAACCGGGCAAAGCACCGGTCACAATCTTATCTACGGTTCGAAGTACCCATTCAGAGCCGTCGCGATTAGTGATATGGAGACTTCGGGTCTGCTGACCACCCCCAAGTTTTTCAATGGTAAAGCCGCCCATGGTACTGTTGAGGTGGAAGACCGGCATTCGCACAGGTTCCGACCACTCACGCCGGTAATTTTTTCCAAGAAAAAGCCATTTGAGTGGCGTAAGGTGGGCATAGCGGTGACTCGCCGGCACGATTACCGAGTCCTGATGCGGAGTATGATTTTCGTTTGACCTGTTGTATGTCCAGCCCAGTAAATGATTGCATACCAGAGCGATCGTCACTATTGCAAGTTTCATCAGCAATCTCATTAATCACCTGTATTCGTCCAGTTGTTTTCCTATAGCCCAACAACTTTGTGCCAGCCTTTGAGCAGGCTTTGTTGAGCGGCGCATGCAAAGGGTCAAAAAATAAGTTCATCAGGGATATTTTATTTAGTTTAACGGACGAAAAACCGCACAACAATCTTTTTTTTCAATAACGACCGTAATGAGCATACCCCGGCAGTCATGGCCCGCTATTAAGACTATTTTGTTTGCGCTATTGGTGCTTACCACCCATCTGTGCCTGGCGGCAGACAGTACCAAGGTTCGACCCAGGGTGGCGGTACAAACGGTACAGACGAGCACCAGTTCGACGTTTAATTTATTGCGAAACCTCAACTGGCAGGTGCATATGGCCGACCGGCACGGCAAAACGCTCAACGCCTATTCGCGCCAGCCGGATACCTTGTTCGAAAGCTTTTTGCCGGATACAGTTGTGCTTTCGGCAGATTTTCGTACAGACACTCTCGGCCTGGGAGACAGACTGGCGCTGCGTTACGAGCTTAGCGGGTCGATGGCTGTAATGGCCGATGGACAACCGGTGATCGCTACGGGGAAATTATACAAGGGAAAGGCCCGAAAGTTTTTTACGCACACCAAGAGCGGATATATAGCATTGCCGGATGCTGACAGTTCCCTGCATCTCCAGGTCACCTATGTGCCTTCAAAACAGGCAAGGGCTTTTGAACTGACACTAATCGTAGAATCGCTGGAACGAGCGATAGCGCGGCACGAAGAAACAGAGGCGGACAACCGGCAAACCTTCGGCACCGGATTTTATTTTCTGGCACTCGGTATTGTCTATGGACTATTATTTATGTACTTCCGGGAGAAAAAAGAAAACTTGTACTTTTCCCTGTTTTGCTTTTTAGTGGCCCTTTCCTGTGTATGGGAAAGTTTTCAGACCGACACATTTACTGACCTCGATAGTTTCTTTAACATCATCGCTTTCGAGATGTTGTCCATTTTCCTGTATAAAGTGCTCAAGGATAAGGAAAAATCAAAAATACCGCTCCTCGTTATCCTGCTCACCTTTTTAGTGTGCCTCATTCCAGCCGTTCGGTATCGCTATTGGTATGTTTCCGGCGAGCCCATTCCCATTGTCCTGGCTATAGTATTTGTTGCGTTGTATGGGTACACCTGCATTTATGTACTGTATCTGCTGCTGGCCGGCATAGGTCAAAAAAGGTGGGAGGCCCGCGTGATTCTTTGGGTATGCCTCACCCCGATTGTACTGCTGGTTATTGATTTTATTGCCATCATTGTGGCCGCAGTTATTGAACGGGGTGTGAAGTCCGCCAGCATTTTTGCAAGCAGTGTAGAATACTTCATCACTTTCATTTCTTTCTCCTACCCTTTGGCTGCAGTTATCATTTTGGGTCGCCGCAATGGTCTTACACAGCAGCAACTTACCCGGCAAATAACATCCATCCAACAACTCTCCGAAGAAAAACTTGCCGTAGAACAGGAGAAGAAGCAAATATTGGAAAAGCAAAATGAACGGCTTGAAGCTGAAGTGGCGGAACGTACAGGCGAGGTAGTGCGCCAGAAAGAAGAAATAAGACGGCAGCACGATGAGCTTAAAATCGAAAAAGAAAAGTCTGACGAACTGCTCCGGAACATCCTGCCGGAGAATGTGGCCAATGAGCTCAGGGAAAAAGGCTTTTCAGAAGCACGGCTGTTCGACAACGTGACGGTACTATTTGCCGATTTCGTAAACTTTACGGATGCCGGTGAAAGTATGAGCCCTAAGGAACTGGTCAACGAGCTTGATGCCTGCTTCAAAGCCTTCGATGGTATCATCAGTCACTACAACATAGAAAAAATCAAAACCATCGGCGATGCGTATCTTGCGGTTTGCGGCCTGCCCCAGCCCGATGAAGACCATGCGGCAAAATGCGTTTCGGCGGCAATAGAAATTGTAAAGTTTATGGAAGATCGCTTTGCCGTCTATGGCGAGAACACTTTCAGGATTCGGGTGGGTATCCATTCCGGATCGGTGGTAGCAGGCATCGTAGGCGTAAAGAAATTTGCCTACGATATTTGGGGCGACACGGTGAATACCGCAGCCCGCATGGAGCAAAACAGCGATCCCGGCAAGATCAATATTTCTGAAACTACCTATCAGATGATCAAAGACCGTTTTACCTGCCTTTACCGCGGGGAAATAGAAGCAAAAAATAAAGGGGCCCTTAAAATGTATTTTGTCGGATAGTATGCCTCAGCATGTACCGGTTGCTGGATTTTAAAACTATTTTCGCTTTAACATAGGCTTATGCAGTTTCGAGAAGCAAAAACCTTCATTCTTAAAAAACTCCGGAAAGAGTTACCCAGGCATCTCTCCTACCACAGTGTGGAGCATATCAAAGATGTGTATCAGTCATCAAGATTGCTAGCGGCCGAGGAAAAGGTTAAGGGAGAAGACCTTAAGCTGCTGCTTACAGCGGCTTTATTTCATGATTCGGGATTTCTGATCCAGCAAAAGGAACACGAAAAGATTTCCTGCGATATAGCCCGGCAGTATCTTCCGGATTTTGACTATACTCCTGAGCAAATAGAACGCATTTGCGGCATGATTATGGCCACACGCATCCCGCAAACGCCAACAAACAAACTGGAACAGATTATTGCGGATGCCGATCTTGACTATTTGGGTCGTGACGACTTTTTTACCATTGGCGATAAGCTCTTTGCCGAACTTTCGGTTTATGGCATGCTCAATACCGAAGATGAATGGAATAGCCTGCAGGTGAGATTTTTGGAGAACCACCACTATTTTACCGACACGGCCATAGCCCTGCGTAAACATAAAAAAGACCAGCACCTGGCCACCATAAAATCGAAGCTGAAGCAATCCAAATCATAATGTTGAAAAGACTATCCCTTCCGCACAACGTAGAAGACCTGATTTATACTTTGCTGGGTGTGCTCTCCGCGGGCTTTGCCCTTCGCAGTTTGTTTATCCCCAATCATTTTCTCGATGGCGGCGTCACCGGCCTCAGCCTTTTGCTCCATGAGTTTTACCACTGGCCGCTGAGCATTACTATTGTGGTCGCCAACATACCCTTCATTTTGATGGGTAGCTTTCTGGTCAATAAAAAATTTGCCTGGAAAACTTTTCTGAGCATCGTTCTGCTGGGCATCTGCCTACAGTATTTTCCCTACCCTAATGTTACGCAGGGTTGGAGCAGCCTGATACTGGTATCCATTTTCGGCGGGTTCTTTCTGGGTCTCGGCATCGGTTTGGGTATGCGTGGCGGATGTTCTATAGACGGTATAGAAGTGCTCGCTCTGTACACCTGGCGCAAAGTAGGCTTTACGATGAGTGAGATCATTATGGCATTGAATGCGGCCATCTTTCTCATTGCTGCACTGGCCTTTGGTCTTGAAAAAGCATTCTATGCCATGCTTACCTACTATGTGGCCACACGCACCATCGACTACATTGTAGAAGGCATTGAAGAATACACCGGCGTCACCATCATCTCAGGAAAAAGCGAAGACATCAAACAAAAGCTGGCGCTGGAAATGGGGCGCGGCATTACGATTTACAAAGGAGAACGCGGGTTCATGAAGGAAAGCTTTGAAGTAAGCCACGACTGCGATATCGTTTTTACCGTCATTACCCGGCTGGAAGTACGAAAACTCAAACGCGTGATCGAACATATTGATCCAAGGGCCTTTGTCTTTACCCATACCATCAAGGAAGCGGCCGGCGGTGTGCTCAAAAGGCATCACGGCCATTAGATCTATTGCCGGCGGTGCAAGCTTTCGGGTCGGTTATTCCAGCGTACTTTAGCATTCCATTTTTTTCAAAATACAAAAAGAGAATGTGTCATTGCTTATTTTGCAGAATCTAAGGACTTGACATGTACGTTTCGGAAACAAAGATCAGAGTGCGCTATGGAGAGACAGATCAGATGGGTTTTTTATATTACGGTTATTATGCCCTTTATTATGAATCCGGGAGAGCTGAAGCCTTTCGGACGCTTGGGGTAACCTACAGACAGCTCGAAGAATCAGGCATCATGATGCCGGTGACAGAACTCAATATACAATACCTCCGGCCTGCGCTCTATGACGACCTCATTACCGTTAAAACCATAGTCAAAGAATTACCCACCGGACCCAAGATCCATTTTCATTCCGAACTCTACAATGAGCAGGGCCAACTGCTCAATAAGGGCGTAACCACTCTTGTTTTTTATGACAGCAAAGAGAAAAAGAAGGTTCCCCTGCCCGATTCGCTGAAGCAGATATTGCTACCCTATTTTTAAACAAAACAGAAACAGATGGCCAATACTAAAGCCTCTATCATCACAATCGGAGACGAATTGCTGATAGGGCAAACCATAGATACCAATTCCGCCTGGATAGCGCAACAGCTTAACCCCTTAGGCATAGACATCGTAAGGCGTGTGGCTGTGGGCGACAACAAAGCCGATATTGTAGCGGCGCTCGATGCAGAACTGAGCCGCAGCGAAATTGTTATCATCACCGGTGGGCTTGGCCCCACTGCCGACGATATTACCAAACCCTTGTTAGCACAATACTTTGGCGGCAAAATGGTGGTTGACGAACGCGTGCAGTTGCATGTCCGCTCAATTTTTGAAAGGAGAAATCTGCCGCTGCTGGAGGTAAACCTCAGGCAGGCGGAGGTGCCGGAATCCTGTACGGTATTGTTTAACAAAAGCGGAACAGCCCCGGGAATGCTTTTTGAAAAGGAAGGAAAAATGATTATTTCCCTGCCGGGTGTGCCCCATGAGATGATGGGTATTGTAGAAGACGAGGTGATACCACGACTACGTCAGCGCTTTACCAGCGACGCAATGGTGCATCGTTCCGTAATTACAGCAGGACTTGGCGAAAGCTTTCTGGCAGAAAAGATAAAAGATATAGAAAGCGCCCTACCTGAGCATATCCGGCTGGCCTATTTGCCCGGGTTTTGGATGGTAAAACTCAGACTCACCGGTAGAGGGAAAGACGAGATGCAGCTTATCCGTGAAGTGGACATGCGGCAGGAAGAGATTGCTAACAGGCTGGAAGAATATGTAGTGGCGCTGGAAGACCTGCCCATGGAAGAAATAGTGGGCAGAAAGCTGACTAGTCTGGGGCAAACTGTTGCGCTTGCCGAAAGCTGTACCGGTGGATATCTGGGTCACCGCCTGACACAGGTGATTGGCTCATCTAAATATTTTCAGGGCGGAATTATTTGTTATCAATATGAGGTAAAGGAGCAACTGCTCGGCGTAGAGCATGCATTGCTGGAGCAAGAGGGAGCGGTAAATGAAGCGGTTGCGCTGCAGATGGCCCTGGGTGCCCAACGAAGCATGAAGTCGGATATTGGATTTGGCATAACCGGACTGCTCAGCCCGGGCGGAGAGGAAGGAGTGCCCGTGGGTACGGTATGGATGGCCATTACGAATGGCGACACCCACAAAACCAAAGCATTTCATTTTCCGTATGATAGAGTAAGGAATAAAGAAGTAGCGGTAAATATGGCCCTGCTGATGATCTGGAAATTTGTAAACCATCAATAAATGAGCAGAATTCTCTTTCTGGTAGGAATGTCGGGAGCGGGCAAAACCGCGTGGGGAAGAAAAATGAGCACGGCGTACAAGATGAATTTTCTGGACGTAGATGAATACGTAGAGCGACAGCAAAACAAAACAGTATCCCAAATATTTTCCGAACAGGGGGAACAGGGTTTCCGGACCCTGGAAGCCAAGGCGCTGAAAGAAATTGTGGAACGAAACAAAGAACCCCTGATCGTAAGCTGCGGGGGCGGCACACCCCTGAATCCCGGCAACTACGACCTGATGCGGCAAAACGGCTATCTGGTTTATCTGGAAGCCTCGGTAGAAACCATTCTGGAAAATCTCAAAGATCATCTTTCGGACCGGCCACTCCTGAAAAATGGTGTAATCAGTCCTGCAGCGCGCATCAGAGAATTGTACGGTAAGAGGCGGGAGATCTATGAACGTGCTGATTATAAATTCTGTGTCGAGACTCTCAAGGTTGAGGATCTTTCCGGAGTAGTGGCCTTATGCCGCTAGTACGATGCGTAACCTTCCCGAACCCTCACTCCACCCCGCAAAGTCTGCCGAATCGGTCGCCATACAGGAGGTTTTATCCCCCTGTCAAGGTTAAATTTTTAGATTTTTTATACACAACTCGCTTTAATCGGAATATGCTATCTATATTGCGTTAAAGTACAACTGTATATGCTGCCTAAGTTCATTCACACCATCGTCATCGGAGAGCGTCAGCTTATTTGTCATTATCACCCGATACCTAATGAACAGAGCTATGTGGTACAGATACTAAACGACCATCGATACAATTCAAATTTCAAAATGCAGTTGGATAATGGCCGCTGGACCATTTGAGGAGATGCACCGGTTCAATATATCGATGCCTCGGCCTCCTTTGAAGCACCCATTCTCGACCGCATCAGAGACCGTGAGGAAATTGCCCGCATGGCCTGACGTTCTACGACGCAGCTACATTTTTTGGAAGCAAAAATGAGAGCAACAGCATCACGGCAGCGGCTATGGCCACCGTGGGTTGCAGCCAGGAGGCAAATCCTATATAAGCCACCTGTACACCGATCCAGCCAAGGAGGATGAGCGCCGCAAGGATAGAAAACCTTTGTGCTTTGGGATGCATGAGAAAGACCAGCACAGCCGCCACAAAACAAGACCCGCCTACCACGGTAAACAACAATAAAGAAGGAACAAAATAACTCTTAAATGGGCTGCCTTCGAGCCATTCGAGGGGCACGTCTTTAGCGCCGTCCATGCCATAATACCCGCCGCCAAAGGCATTCATGGCCATGAGCAACAGCAACGCCGCCAAAAGATTTTTTATGAAACGCTGAAGGAAGGTATAGCCATTCATAGGAGTCTTTTATCGTGCGAAAATGCATCGACGGGTTTACAAAATTGGTGTCTGTCGTCACAAATTAGCCTGATGCTGGTTGTAGCACCCAAAGCAGTGACAAATGCCAGGACCCGGAAACTGACTCGTGACAACCTTCTCGGCATCGCGCCATCAGAGCTTCCTCATACAAATTTTTTCATTTTGCAGAACGCCGCAGTTTTCCTTATTTCAGGTAAAATTCTTCCAGCATGGCTTTGTTTTCCGCACTTTCGAAATACAGCAATTTTGGGCTATTAGTCATGAGGCTGGGTCTGGGTGTAATGATGATTACCCACGGCTATCCAAAACTAACCGGCGGCCCGGCGCTATGGGAAAGAGTGGGCGGTGCTATGGGAAATATCGGCGTGCATGCCTACCCAACGTTCTGGGGATTTATGGCTGCAGCTACCGAGGCTGTAGGCGGTTTGCTGCTCCTGCTGGGGCTCGCTTTCCGTCCTGCCTGCTTGTTGCTCTGTTTTACAATGGTCATGGCTGCACTAAGTCATTTTCACCGGGGTCAGGAACTGTCGGAGGCTTCTCATGCCATCGAACTTGCCTTTGTATTCTTCGGCCTGTTGTTTGTCGGCCCGGGCAAATATTCCGTGGACAAAAGCTAATACTTCGGCGCTTTTTCTATCTTGTTGAAAAATTGGCAATGAAACGGATATTTAGTTTGTTGTGCTGCACAGCTTTTAACGTAGTGGTCTCTGCTCAAATGAGCAGCAATATTCCGGTAATACAGGGAAAAATGGAAAGCTATGTAGCCAACGAAAAGATTGTGGAGAAAGAGCCTAAGGTACACTTCACCTCGCCCGAGGAAAAGGTGTATTCGGTTTGCAACGGCATCATTCGCATGGTTTCCAACTTCAATGTAGTGGTGGAAGCCAACGGTGTTTATTATCTCTATCAGGATGTAAAGGGAAATCCGGAGCAGGTAAACAAGGAAGTGAAGCGCGGCGAGCAGATCGGAACCATGTACTTCAACGAAGAAAAGAAAACTTACAGCCTGTATATCGGAATTTTAAAAGGTCCGAAACAGTTTATGACCCACGAAGAAGTAGTAAAAATGTTACGGAGCTGAGCCCGGGTCAGAACAAGGGTAGCTGATTATTTCGGATTCTTCTGAAGTCCTTCGTGTTCCATTGCATTTCCGACTGATTGAGTCCGAATTTGCGGCAATAGAGGTCGAACTGAGCTTTTATCAATTCACCCAGCTTTCCATCGCCCACCATTCTGTTTCCAAATCTGCTGTCATTCACCTTACCGCCATGCAGCGCACTGATCTGATTCCAAACCTTGTCCGCCCGGTCGGGAAATGCCTTGTACAGCCAATCCTTAAAAATATCTCCAATGGCACCATTCAGCCGCACTACGGTATAGCCAGCCCACTGGGCGCCCGCCGCGGCGGCTGCTTTGAGCACATCGTGCATATGCATATCGTTTAGCCCAGGTATCAGCGGTGCGTTCATTACGCCTGTAGGAATACCCTGCTTCGAAAATGTCTCCAGAACCTTAAACCGCGACTGATAGGAAGCTGTACGCGGCTCCAGCACCCGGCGGATATCCTCATCCGTAGAAGTAATGGAACTAAAGACCCTGACAAGATTCATTTTGTTGAGCTCCTGAATTACATCCATATCGCGCAGTACCAGGGCATTCTTGGTAATGATACCCACAGGATTCCGGTATTCCAGGCATATTTCCAGCAGCTTTCGCGTTATTTTCATCCTGCGCTCTATGGGTTGATAACAGTCTGTATTGCCCGAGAGCGACAGGACTGCAGGTTCCCAGCTTTTTGATTCAAACATTTTTTTTAGCAGAGATGGGGCATTCTTCTTGACCACGATCTTGCTTTCAAAATCAATTCCAGCGCTATATCCCCAGTATTCATGCGTGTTTCTTGCATAGCAGTACACGCAGCCGTGCTCGCAACCCTGATAGGGATTGGCAGAATACAACATACCAACATCCGGACTGGTGACTTTATTAACCAGCGTTTTACTGTCATCGAAAATGTACTCGGTCTTGCGCACTTCCTTCTCCCAGTCGTCAATAGACTCGGTGTGCTCCTGAACATAAGTGCTCTGCAAAAACCGACTCGGCGGATTATACTGCGCTCCCCTGCCCTTGTCAAAACGATTGTCTGCCGACTGATTGACCATAAACTATTCCTCCAACAAATATTTATTAATCACCTCTTTGTATGTATTGCCCTCTTTATCCACCAGACTGCCATACATATCCTTTACTGACCCAAAACCAATGGCATCTGTCATCTCTTTGGGCGCTATCACCTCCGATGCCTTTCTGACGACATCTCTGCCAAAACGATCTTTGATATCGTACATCACCCAGCGCAATTTGTCGCGCCGCATAGTGTTGTCAAACAAAGTATAAGCAACATCCGACGACCGGATAAACTTTGAAATAAACAATCCGATATGTAGTGTTTTATCATTAAATATCAAAGTGTTGTGCTGCTGTTCAAAACTATTGATCCTGGAAACAATAGCCTTGCGGAGGTCTGAGGCATCCTGTACGGGAATGCCAAATTTTATGACCGTATCCCAGCGGGTGAAGTCGTTGTATTTCACATAAAAGCTAACCTCGCGGCAAAAAACCTTCTGCTTCACCATGCGTTGTTCCAGACGGGTGCACAAGGAAACGAACAAGCCTTCCAAGGCCTTTGGATTTGACCGCTGATCGCGCGACACGGCACGGGTGGCACTCATAGCCCGGTAACTGTTTTCATAAAGATCCACCTCCATAAAGTTGAGCCGCGAGTACCAGTAGTTACCCACTATTCCACCAAATGCTTTTCTTAAAATAGCAGGAGACGCATATCTCATTTCCAGCGGGTTCCGGATACCAATAAGGTTGAGTTTTCGCTCATTGTTCCGGGCAATCCCCGGAAGGTCTGTAAGCCTCAATTGGCTAAGATGTTCATCAATATTCTCTGAAGTGATGCGCACCAAACCGTCGGGCTTTTGCAGCTCCGTACCCAGTTTGGCGAGAAATGAATTGGGAGCGATGCCGATCGAACATTTTATAAAGTCGCCGCAGGTCTTTCTGATGTCATCCTTTATCTGCCTTGCCAGGGCAAAAAAATCTTTGTACACCAGCTTATAACTCGTGAAGTTCATCACCGCCTCGTCGATACTCCTGGCCATTACATCGTCGCAGTAGCTGTTAAGCACTTTCATAATTTCGATATGGTACCAGCGATAACGATAAGGACGGGCGGAAACGGCTATGATATCGGGACAAAGCGTTTTGCATTCGTTAAGCCGCATACCGGTTTTTACACCAAACTGTTTCGCCTCTATGGAAGGTGCAATGACGCAGGCGGTGGGACTTGCGAAGGGACACACCCCAATCGGCTTGCCACGCAGCTCTTCGCGATCCTGCTGCTCACAGCTCGCAAAAAAGCTATTCATGTCCACATACATGACTACGGCTTCGGGATTAGCGATAAAAGAATTGGCGCGCATACTATTGACACTATTGCAGTCGTTATTCAGACACCAATAATAGCTACTATTTCTGTAACAGCCAATAAAAAATGATAGGGCCGTATGGGCACTATCCGAGGATAAGCTTTTGAAGCGCGCGGTAGCCGCCGTTTGTGACCTGCAAAACATAGAGCCCCTTAGAGAGCTGACGCAGCACTATGGTGTGCTGATAAACCTCTGTTGCTTTGAAGAAAGCCTCATGATACACCGGATCGCCGGCGGAGGAAAACACATCCACTTGTACAATTCCGCTGATGTCCCTGCCGAGCGTCAGCGTAATGGGTTCATGCAGCGCAGCAGGATTGGGGAATACGTTCATGGCCTTCTTAAAAAAGTAACCGAATAATGAGAAGATCAGGGATCCATCAGCATGAAGCAGTCCCGCATCAAGCGACACGGGACCTGCGACATGGTAATCCTAAACATGAGAAAAAGCGGTTTCCAGCGTTACTTAATCTTCCTGAGAAGCTGGTCCAATTTCCGGAAGGTGATCAGGGTAACAACAAGTATTGCAAGCTGCAGCAGTAATTGCAGAAAAGCCATCATGTTATTGTATGATTAATGTTGAAGCCGCCATCTTACCCTCATGGCTTACCTGGATCAGATACGCGCCGGGTGCCATACCATCGGAGGGCAAACTAACAGGTTGCTCGGTCTGTGTTTTCAGAATTTCCCTACGGAGCAGCAGCTTGCCCGATAGGTCACAAACACTGATCTGCACCTTGCCGGATACGGAAGCACCGAGTGAAAAATGTATTGGAGCACCGGTTGTCACAGGATTTGCGCCCATCTTCATGGCGTCTGCCGCTAGTTTTTGAACAGATGTGCTGTTGTTGTTCTTAAAGATCATCATGTTGAAGGACGCGCCGATGGGTATATTGGCAAGGTCTTCGTTTACGATGCGCCAATAGTGATTGTTCGTATCGTATTGCACCCCTACGTTGTGGTTGTTATAGGTTCCCGGATTGATGCCGCCGGGGTTCCACACCTGGGTGAGAAATATGATAGCATTAGGATTGTTGTTGAGATCGGGGTGATTGATGTACGTAAAGTGGTTGGAGGTGTTGTTGGCGTCAGCCGTGTGTACGGCGGTAGCAAATCCGGCTGCAGGTTTTGGTACTATGATATTGAATTCCAGGTTCTGATCCATAGCATCAACATTGTGCTGGTTGTAGATACACCATTTTTGGGAAGCTGTGAGATAAAACACTCCCAGTATTTTGGTGTTGTAGTTGCCCAGCACGTCGCTTACAAAAAAGAGCTCATTCGGCTTTCCATTCAGCCGCGCATCGTCAATGATGGTATAGTTGCCGGAAATGTTTGCGGCGGCTGTAGTGTGTTTCCATGCTTCTACGTCTGTGCCGGGAATGAAAATGTTGTAATGGGTGTTGGGTGTAAAACTGGTGAGGTCCTGATGAAAGAGATACCATTTGTAACTCTGAAAGCGGAAGCCCATTTTCTTATCAACCAGCACGCCGGCGCCGCTGCCTGCGTTTATGTTGTGGGTGGCGAGTAATTGCAGCGTGGAATTACCATTGAGCACTGCGGTATCTAAGATAGTTTTGCTTGAAGTGATGGTACCCGGAAGTGCATGATGCACATAGGCGGAAGATGTCTGGGCTAAGGAGGCACTACCCGTAAGTAGGCTGGCTGCCAGCGCAATAGTTGTAGATTTCAGAGCGTTCATAAAACTGCTTTTGGGTGAACAATAGGTCAAAGATGTACTGAATACACGGGCACCCGGCCGGCTTTTGGGTAAACGGTGTTAGAAAACTGGTAAACGTCGGAAATCGAAGGGTAGGCAGTTTAGAGCAGGTCTATACGCTTCATAAAATCGTCGCGGTAGGTCTTGCCGATAGGAATCTGTAACCCGGGTAAAATGATCGTATCGTCTTCAATACCTTCTATGGACTTGATATTGACCATAAACGAGCGGTGGACACGGATAAACGTATCGGGAGAGAGTTTTTGCTCCAGGGTTTTGAGCGTAGAGCTGATGAGATATTTATGTCTGGAAGTGTGTACAAAACTATAGTTATCCTGGGCTTCCAAGGCCAGAATATCCTCCAGCAACACCTTGCGAAGCTGGTTTTTTACTTTGATAAAAAAGTGCTTGCCACTCACATAGTCGTCGCTGATTTCAGCCGCACGTCTCTGCTGAAGGCGCTGATGCGAATGGTTGTACAAAGCCAGTTCAATACTGGTTTGCAGGTTGTGTTCATTAATAGGTTTCACAAGGTAGGCGCTGGGCTGCGTGGCTTTGATACGGTCTATGGTCGAACGGTCATGATGTGCGGTGAGGAAGATGATCGGCAGGTTGTAAAGTTTATTGATCTGTTCGGCGAGTGCTATACCGTCCTGATCGCCTTCGAGCGTAAGGTCAAGCAGCATAAAATCGGGCACAAGGGTGCGGAGCATCAGCAAGGCATCTGGGGCATTGCGCACAGCCGGCAATGGATGATAACCAAAATCCTGTAGCAGGTACGTCAGGTCGGCCGCTATGATCGGCTCGTCTTCGACTATAAGTACCGTTATTTTTTCGTCCGTCATACTCATACTTCTTTAAACCTGGTAATGACCACACGGATGGCCACGCCCTGCTGCCGGCGAATCTCGAGTCCGCCCCCCAGCTTTTCCGCAAGCGAATGCATAAGGCGGAAACCAAATTTTTCCACTTGTTCGCCGATCATAACATCCGATATTCCTTTGCCAGTGTCGGAAATTTCAAGTAGCAGATGTTGCTCCACCCGGGAGAGTTGAATGGAAATGGTTCCCTCTTCCCCGGGCTCAAAAGCATATTTCAGCGCATTGGTCACTCCTTCATTGACTAACAGGCCAATGGGCATGGCCGTATCAATATCGAGCTGCAGCGGCTCGATGCGGGTTTCCATCTTTAGTTTATCGAGCGGAACCTGATACGAGTGCCTGAGGCTCTCCAGGAGATTGTTCAGATAGTCCTGCATGTTCACACCGGTAAGGTTGTCTTCCTGATACAATTTCTGGTGTACCAGCGCCATGCTGTTGATCCTGAGTTTACTCTCGCGCAGCACATTGAGTGCTTCCTGATCTTTGAGATGTCTTGCCTGCAGGTTGAGCATGCTGCTGATGAACTGGAGATTGTTTTTTACACGGTGATGAATTTCACTCAGCAACACTTCTTTGTCGGCCAGCGAGCGTTGTATCAAATCATTTTTATCCCGGAGCACTGCATTGTTGCGCGATTTGATGCGAAATTGATAGACCAGCAGGAAAATGATGAGCAGGCTACCCGCTGCCAGACCGATGAGAATACGTTGCTGCACGACCTGCCGTCGCAACTTCAGCGCCTGCACCTCTACTTCCGACCTTGTAGCGGCGAGTTGTCTTTCCTTCACTTCGTTCTGATACTTTGCTTCCAGTTCGGCAATCTGCGCATCGCGCTCCTTATTGCTGATACTGTCTTGTAGTTGCTTGTACGATTTGTAATAGAGTAGCGCGTTCTTATAGTCTTTTTTCTGCTCGTAGAGGTCTGAGAGTTGGGTAAGACTGCGCAAGGCCATATTTCCTATCCCCAGTTCCATATTCCGGCGGTAGGCTTCATTGGCGTAGGATATTGCTTTGTCCGTATTGCCTCTTTTCTGAGCCACACTGCTGAGCCTTAGTAAACAGCCCGTGGCGCGCATCTTCTGCCCTATTTCTTCAAAGACACGCATAGAGATCAGATAGCTTTCTTCGCTTTTATCCAACGCACCGGTAAGCAGATAAATGTTCCCCAATACATAGTAGGTACGACCTAGCTCGGTTTTAGGCCCATGTTGTTCAAAGTAAATCCGTGCGCGATTAAGCCTGGCCAGTGCCTCCTGATATTTGCCGCTTTCTACCAACAGTCCGCCCAAATTGAGTAATACGGTATGCACATTTCCCTGTTGGTCGAGCAACTGCCAGAGTTCCAGCGCTTTTTTGAAGTAGTTTTCCGCCTTATCCAGGTCCTGCTTGATGGCATATACCACCGCAATGTTCGTAAAGGCGTTGGCAATACCTGCGCTATCGCGGATCCGCTCGCTGATGCTGAGTGATTTAAAGAGATAATTCATTGACTCGTCCAATAGCGACTGGTCTCTTTTGATGACGCTGAGACTGTTGAGCACCTGCGCAGCATTGCGCTCATCACCCACAGAGTCGTAGTACTGCAGCGATAGTTTCAGACAACTTTCTGCAACACTGTATTTACTTTGGTTGGAGGCTGCCTTTCCCAGCAGTGAATAGGCTTTTGCGGCTCCGCTCTGGTCGCCGATACGCAGTGCGGTTCTTACAGCACTGTCTGCAAAACGTTCACTGAGCGGATAATTCTTATTCTGGTATTTTGCGCCCAGCGATATCCAGGCTTTTACCTACAGGGTATCGGCGGGCAACCGATCAATACTATCGGCTGCAGATATCTCGGTCTGCTGCGCCCAACCGGCAGGAGCGAAACACAGCAACAACGCAGATATCAGAAACAGTTTTTTCCGCATAGATAAAAGAAGGACGACAAAATGATCGGACAACCCACTTACGGGTCGCCTTACTAATATAAAAAATTGCAGGGAATTGTGGTGGCCGGTTGTTCAGTCTTGTCAATGCATACGGTCGCCTCGCGGTGCCAGCAGTTGCAATACTTCCGCTTCTGTTTCGAGCCAGCGCTTCCACGCGGCACGGGTCTTCTCCTCACCAAAATATTTCTCTGCAAGGTCAATGAACATGCGGTAGTGACCGGCCTCCGACACCATAAACTTGTAGTAGAATTTTCTAAGCGCCTCCTCTTCCAGTCCTTCCGACAATAGGCGAAAGCGTTCACAACTGCGGGCTTCAATCAGCGCGCAGATCATGAGCTTATGAAGCAGTTTCTCCTCGGAAGAAATCCCTTTGGGTTCGCGCTGCAATAAAAGATTCACATAGTCGTCCCTGCGCTGATGCCCAAGCTCAAAACCGCGCTTTTTCATCTCCGCCCACACCATGCGGAAGTGCCCCCATTCTTCGGTAACAATGGGTGAAAGCGCATTGACAAGCTCAATCTTTTCCGGGTAACGCTGTATCAGCGAAATGCATTGTGTCGCCGCTTTCTGTTCACAAAACGCATGATCGGTCAGTATCTCCTCCAGCGAGATCGACGCCAGATCCACCCAGCGTGGGTCGGTGGGCATCTTCAATCCAAGTATGGAGTTATCAGTAGTACTCATTTTCTATTTCTTTCTGAGTATGAACGTAAGGTTGGCGGTATAGCGGGCAAAATCCCGAACCTCGACGCTCATTTCGTGCTTTTCGGCAAAGGCTTCGATAAACGCTTTGCTGATAAAATGCAGTTCATTTTGGGTTTTGTTGAACTTCAGGATACGCGTACTCCACAGCTCCGTTCTTTTCGTCCCTTCAATTCTTTTCTGCAACTCGGAAACACCATCGCGAATAATCAGCATCCCGCCGGGGCGTAGCGCTTCAAAACTGCGCTCCAGCACATCGCTTTGCTGCGCGGGGAGCAGATAATGCAACACGTCGCTGATGATGATTCCATCGCATGAAAGCAATGTGTATTGGGTAAGGTCTGCAGCTTCGAAATCAATGCCCTCGTCGCGCAAAAAATTATGTTGTGCGGTTTCGATCTTTTCTTCATCATAATCCACACCCCTAAAGACTCTACCCGGCGCTGCCCAGTGGAGCATATAACTCATAAATCCATAGCCGCAGCCCAGGTCGTAAAAAAAGCCATCGCGGGGCAACAGTTGATGAAAGGGCTCGTAATTGTCCTCAAGACGGGTTTTGATCCGGCAGTACCACTCCAGTCCGGGACCCTTATAAGTATATGACCTGAGTAATTGCTCGCGGAAATACTGCGGAGTCTCTTCCCTTTCTTTGATATGGTCCAGTTCCTGCCGCATGAACCGAGCCATGTTTTTTGCACGTTCGCTGTAGTGATTACCAAAGCGTTTATCGTTCCAGGATAGGCGTGGGTAAATATGCACACTCGATGTGCCATCTTTGAGCAGCCAGTCTCCTTTCTGCATGGTATAATGTATGCCGTGCAACAATAGTGGCACAATATCCAGTTGCAACTTCTCCGAGATATAAAATGCGCCTTTGTGAAATCGGTGAATTTTGTCCGTCAGCGAGCGTGTACCCTCAGGGAAAACGACGATAGAATAGCCGCGATTCACAAGATCCTGCAGCGGCTCCAGGCTATCTTCAGCACCGTCAGCAACAGGATAGTACTCTGCCATGCGC
Source organism: Flavipsychrobacter sp. (assembly GCA_017849575.1). Taxonomy (GTDB): domain Bacteria; phylum Bacteroidota; class Bacteroidia; order Chitinophagales; family Chitinophagaceae; genus JAFIGV01. The sequence continues at coordinate 322,671 of JAFIGV010000014.1, forward strand.
ACCACCGCACCAAACACCGGCGACCGCCACACCCATCTATTGGTAAGCAATACCAGCCGCGGATGCAGCATGGTAGTGCAAAGAATGTCGAGAAAGGATGAGTGATTGGCGATATACACTGCAGGACGGCCGAAGTCAGCACGATCTCTTCCTAAAACTCTGGTCTTCACATTGCGCATAATGTGCATCATGCTCCAGGTATAGGCGCTGAGCAATCGGTGAAACAGCAGCTTTCCTTTTTCGCGGGCAAAGGGCAGATGGGTAAGGATCAGGCCTGCGATAGAAAGGACCATGGAGCCGAGGAAGAAATAGGAGAAAGCAAAAACAGATTTTGCAAAACTCCAGATCGTGAACGGAAGAAATTTTTTGTGCGCGCGGTTTTGAATAAACCAGTTGAACAGAAAGGGTTGCAGGGTTTGTGAAATGAACAATACACAAAGCAGACCAGTCACGGAGATAAAGGCGATAGACTTAAGTGCAGGATGTTTTGCCAGCAGCAGAACCCCTAAGCCAATGATGACCGTTGCAACAGACACATACACTGCCGCACGGACTGACAATAATTTATTGCTTCCGGTCTTGTACTTTTCTATCAGTCCGTCCATGGTAAAGATGGCGTAGTCATCGCCTAATCCAAAAATGAGCGAGGAAATAATGATGTTGACGATATTGAACTTCAACCCCATCAATGCCATCAGACCTAATATCCAGATCCAGGAAACGATCATGGGTAAAAACGCCATGATCGCCAGCTCAAAGCGCCCATACCCTACCAATAAAGCAAAAAACACGATAAGCGAAGACCAGAGGGCAATGCTGTTAAAGTCTTTGTTGAGAATCTCTACCAGTTGCAAAGCGCCCTGCTGCCGGTCCGTCACGGTGACTTGTTGAGACGATGACAAATGTTCAAACACCATTTGTCGCGATTCCTGTGGTACCCGCAATGCTGCGATAGCATAATGGCTGCCTGTGTCGGCAGAAAAACCGCCGGGGAAAAATGATTTGAGTATTTCTGTGGATGAGCTGTCCAACGTAGTGTAGTCTCGTTGCAGACGGTCGGTAAATGCTCCGAACGCTTCGGGATTGAAGCCCAGTGCAGGTGCTATTTCGTTGACGGTAGCTACTACGCGCTGCCTTCGCCCGGACGACCAGTATTTTTTCCAGCGGTCTATTCTCCGTCTCTGCTCAGCTTCCGATGGCAGTAGGCTAACAGGGTTGGAGGCCGACTTTACCCAGCCTTTTTCGGTAAGTCCCTGCAGATCGGGTTGCACCGTTTCAAGGCGTTCCATAGCTTCCTCTTCACTGTTACCTTTTGCTACAACAAAGACCGAGCTCAAAGCCATTGCATTAGCCTCACTCACTTCATCCTGCGCCTGCTGTAGTTTTGGCGAAAGGTAGTTGAGATGCATCAGATCACTGTCGAACTGTACATCGCCCGCAAAATACAGCATCACCGGCGTGAGCAGAAAAATGCCCAGCACCAGCCATTTGTTCTTTTCAGGATGCCAGCGTCCTATCCGGTCAAAAACCGTGGCACGCTCGTCACCATGCTGCACACCTACCGGAAAATGAGGAAGGAAAATAAGCGTACACAGCGCCGCACCCAGCAGACTTCCCGCTGCGAACAAGCCGAGGTCCTGCAAAATAGGCGTATGTACAAAGCGCAGCGACAGAAAAGCGGCAATAGTCGTGAAGCTGCCAATGGTAAGCGGATGCGCCAGTTCGGCTATTGTACTGGGTATGTCTTTGGCGTGGCGTGCATGCGATAGAAAATGTATGGAAAAGTCGATGGCTATTCCGAGAATGATGGCGCCTGCACCAAGCGCTATCACCGATACAGAGCCTTGTATCAGGTAAACCATTGCCATCCCCATAGCCCCCCCGTACAACACCGGCACCAGTAACAATAAAGGCGTGCGCTTCCTTCTGAAAAAATAGTACGTAAGTGCCAGCAGCAGGATGACGGTTGCGGACAGTGTAACTATAGTGTCTGTGCGAAGCTGGGCAGCATTGCCCGCAGCGACAGCCGGCCCACCAAAGTACACGATATGAATGCCGGGATGCTGCGTTTTCCAATCTTCAAGATCTTCATCGAGCGCCGCAAAAAAATGGCTGTTCTTTCCGGTTTCCGAGGCTTTGAACCTGGGCTTTACAAAGAAAGTAAGCTGCTTTTGATTGTTCTTAAAGAGATAACCTTCATACAACTCATAGCTGGGATCAAACTGCAGGGCGCTAAGCTTCTTCCATACCAGATTTGACATACCGATCGGGTCCTGCGCAACAAACTGTTTCATCACTACGCTTGCCGGCGAAAGCAACAGCTTCTTGTTTTGCTCCAGCGTGCTGCGCATCACTTCCGGATGAGTAAGGCTGTCGAGCTTCCGGAAGTCTTGTTCGGTAAGAAAAAGCGGCATGTTGTCCTGAAAAATAGAAACCAGCGACTCTTCCTGCCCTCCGCCTACTTGTGTAGTAACCGTGTCAATCCATGCTTTTTCTTTGGCAAATACAACATCATTCAAACTCTGCGCTGCACGGATCAGACTGTCGGGCTGCGCCGCAGTACTATCTTTCAGCGACATGAGAAAAATGATCTGTTCTCCCGCCTGCGTATGACTGATTACATCATTCATTGCCCTGATGGCCTTGCTATCGGGCAACATGCTGCTGATATCTTCCTTGAGCTTTACCTGCAGCGACAGAAAAATCCACAAGGCAAAACTCCCGAAGAACAAACTCCAGCACAGCTTTTTTTTGCGGGCAAGAAATTGATAAAGCGAAACAAAAATCTGTTGCATGAAAATCATTTAGCGCAGCTGTGCTCAAAGCACTTCCCTTGCGCAGAAAATTAGGTAATCGCTGTAAAATATTTTAGCATTCACAAAAAGCCGGTCGCTTATTCAAAGTCTTTGTATAGAAGGTATTTCCTTCTTATTTTTTTGAAAGCATCAATATCTGCTGCCCATGATTTGCGGATATCTTCTTCCGATCTGCCGGAGACAATCATATCGCGTAATAAATCGTTGCCGGAAAGTTTCTCAAAAAAGGCATTAAAAAAATGCTCTTTGTCGGTGCACCAGGCATAGGCTTCCAGCAAGGGCTTCAGTTGCAGCCGATCATTGCACCACTCCAGCGCAGCGTTCGGCTCAGTAGCGATTAGCCTGCCAAAGCACCGTTCGTGTTCATAAAGTGGGTGGGAAGCGCCGGTGGTGGTCTGCGGGATAAAATAGTAATCGGTACGTGAAGCAAACTTGGGATGTCCCCATTGCTGAAAAGGTTTGTCCGTTCCTCTTCCCACACTCACCACAGTACCTTCAAAAAAGCAAAGCGAAGGATAGAGATAAACAGCCGTCATGTTTTTCAGGTTGGGAGAAGGGGCCACCGGCAGACTATAATGAACGCTATGATCATAATTGCTGCATTTGATCAGCTTAAGGTCAAGTCCCCGGGCTTCGGGTACCCACCCCTCCCCCATCAGCATCTTTGCATATTCTCCCACCGTCATCCCGTACACCACGGGTATACGCTGCATGCCTACGAACGAACGGTATTTATTTTCCAGCACCGGGCCATCAACATAATGTCCGTTGGGATTAGGACGATCGAGGATAAGTAATTGTTTCTGCGATGCGGCACAGGCTTCCATCATGTACTCCAGAGTAGAGATATAGGTGTAAAACCGCGTACCCACATCCTGCAGGTCGTAAACCACAATATCTATTTCACTTAGTTGCGCTGCACCGGGCTTTTTGTTATTTCCGTACAGCGATATGATGGGCACACCGGTCTTTTCGTCTTTTGTGTTGCTGATGTGTGCGCCGGCATCGGCGGTGCCTCTGAAGCCATGTTCCGGCACAAAGACTGTCCGCACATCCACATGAAGCTGAAGCAAGGTATCAAGCAGGGACACCGACCCGATCCTTGCGGTCTGATTGATCAACAGGGCCACTTTTTTGCCTTTCAGCATCGGAAGATATTCTCTGAGCGCATAGGCACCGGGCAAAATTTCCTTATGTTCTCTTACCAGAGGCGGATGCGGCTGCCGCGCGTCGGCACAGGAAATGAAAGCATTTAAAAAGCAACAAAACACAAAAGCAGGCAAGAACAATCTCATATCGGGCTTTCCTTAAAATTCACCAAAGATAACCCGCCATGTAGATTATTAGGCTTAACTTGCCCGCCTATTCGAATCAATAAAACGATTAACATGCAACAAGTAAAGAACGGTGATACGGTGCGCGTACACTACCACGGAAAGCTGACAGACGGTTCCACTTTCGACAGTTCCGAAGGTCGCGACCCGCTGGAGTTTACCGTAGGAAGCGGACAGGTGATCAAAGGTTTTGATGATGCAATGACGGGTATGCAACCGGGCGAAATCAAGACGGTGAACATCCCTGTGGACGAGGCGTACGGACACCGCAACGACGATATGATGATGGAATATCCGAAGTCAGAATTTCCGGCAGAAATGACCCCGGAAGTGGGAATGGAGCTGCACATGAGTGATAATATGGGAAATGTGTTTCCGGTAGTGATAGCGGAACTGCGAGACGAAACCGTACTGCTGGATGCTAACCATCCGCTTGCGGGACAAGACCTTATTTTCGACATTGAGCTGGTATCTATCGGTTAAAAGGAAATATTTTTTTGAGCCGGAATACTTTAAACGGTATTCCGGCGTTTTTTTGCCTTGGGGTTAGCATTTTGCTAAAATTGATTGAAAAGTATCTGTGCGCTATAAGCTCTAAAGTAAAAACTGTATTATTACGTCTCAACTGTCTCTACCCACAATGAGTTTACTTCTTAGTCTAATGCTGCAGGCCGACACGGCTTTGAGCCCGGCTGGCGGAACAGAAAAAGCAAGCGAGTCGATCTCACTTTTTTACTTACTGAAAGAAGGCGGCGTGCTGATGATACCCCTGCTGCTTTGTTCGCTGATCCTCGTGTATGTGTTTGTTGAGCGCCTGCTGGTGATACGCAAGGCTTCACAACTGGACAGCACTTTTATGTTGCGCATCCGCGAGCTGATAACCGGCGGTAATCTTAACGGAGCGAGGGCAATGGCAAGGAGCACCCCGAGCCCCGTAGCGCGCATTATCGAGAAAGGCATCAGCCGCATTGGCAAACCCGTAGATCATATTGAAAAGTCTATGGAAAGCGCCGGCAAACTGGAGGTATATCAACTCGAAAAGAATCTTTCCATTTTGTCAACCCTGGCTGGCATCGCACCCATGTTTGGCTTTCTGGGAACTATTGCGGGCATGATTATCCTGTTTTTCAACATACAGCATCAGGGTTTTTCGCTGGAGAATATTGCAGGTGGGATCTACACTAAGATGGTCACCTCTGCCGTAGGACTGATCATTGGTTTGCTGGCCTATATTGCCTACAATTATTTCAATGCGCAGATCAATAAGCAGGTAAACAGGATGGAAGCCGCCTCTGTGGAGTTTCTGGACATTTTGCAGGAACCCGCAAAATAATCCCGTAGTAAACCATGCATCGACCAACTTTGAAAGGCACACATGAACTTTAGAAAACATTTACGGGAAAAGCCTGAGACGCATACTTCTGCGCTGAATGACATTCTGTTCATTCTGCTGTTGTTCTTTCTGATCATTTCAACCCTCGCCAACCCCAACGTTATAAAGGTGATGACACCCAAAGGACAAAGCGACACGAAGGCAAAACAGACGGTAGTGGTTTCTATAGACTCGCTTCAAAATATGTATGTGGGAACCAAAGCCACGCAGCCCGATTCGCTACAAAATGCCATAAGCGCCATCGTATCGAAGTCGGAAGATGCAGAACCTACTGTGGTCATTAATCCCGATCGTAAAGCCAACGCAGAAAGCATCTACAAAGTGATGTATGCCGCCAAGCGGCTGCACCTGCGCACAGTAATGGCGGTGGATAAAGAATAAACCGCATCGGCATTTGAAACCCATCAATTTAAGCCTCTCGAAGCATAGATAGATTTGCAAAGAAGCACGGGTCTGTAACAGGCAAGAACCTGTAGGAAGCCACCAACCATTTTTGACCTCATTAACAAAGCCCAAAACTTCGGCTCCACTCGTTACTTTTTTGGAAAAGCTGCATTACGGTCTAAAGGAAAGTCTAAGGAATGGCAGACGCGCCCACCTGCGATACCCAAAACTTTTTCACGATCACAATTTGTTTTCCTTCAGGTATTCCGCAATTTCTTTATGGCCAAGTTTCTTTGCATAATCCGAGGCGCGGGTGAACTTCCCTGAGGCATGACATCCGGTGCCTTTCATTACTTCAACGTTGAATTGCTGCCAGGTGAACGAACTGGTACTGAGATTACAACCCTCAACAATTGCCTGAACAAGTTCGAGATTTCCGCTCTCTGTTGCATAATTGATGGGGTACTTGTTTTTAACAATAGCCAGGCATACGCCTCCAGTGGTAGCAACCGGAAAAGTGCCATGTGTAGCAATGGTACAGTCTGCACCTTTACCAATCAGATATTTCACCAGGGATACATCATTCTTCGTTGCGGCCATAGCCAGTAGCGTAAAATCCTTCATATTGCCTTTCAGCCTGGCATCATACCACACAAATGTCTTGTTAATGTCCACGCCGGCACTTAGCAAGAGGTCAATCGCCTCCCGACTGTTATTAGTAGCCGCATACATGATGGGGGAAACACCCATTTTGTCCGATTGGTTAACGTTAGCTCCGGCTTCAATCAGCGTTTTGATCAGAGAAGCCTTGTTAAAAAACGCAGCGGTAATTAAAGGAGTGGTACCCACAGCATTCGCAGCATTGACATCGGCTTTCGCCTTAATCAACAATTCAATGATTTCGGCAGGTTCACTCCAGTCACTTTCCTTAGGATTCATATACTTATCCGGCATCACGGTAATACCTGCTGCCTTGTAGGCGTTTGTGGTATAGCTGACGGTAGCCGCGCGGTTGGCTGCGGTACTCGCTGTCATCATGATGGTGATTGGAGTTTCTCCGTTATTGTCTTTCAGATTTACGTCAGCACCTTTATCAATAAGTAACTGAACACATTCTGCACAATTGCTCCTCCATGTGGCGTAGTGTAAAACACTCATTCCGTTCTTCATCTTAAAGTTGGGGTTCGCTCCGGCATCCAGCAACGCTTTCATACTTTCCGGCGAACTCATCATAGCCGCAGTCATCAATGGGGTCATGTCAATCTTTCCTGCTTCATTAACATTGGCCTTGGCTTCAATCAGCATCTGAGTCATATCCTGCCATATCACTGCCGAATTGAGCGCCGGCGACCCGTTCTTATCCAGCGCATTTACATCTGCACCGGCTTCAATAGCTGACCTTAGCCTGCTCACATCATGTGTTTTAAAAGACTCCCACATGTCTTCTGTTGGCCCGGCGAAACATTGTGTAGCAGCAAGAAGTGCTGTTGCTAAAAAAAATCTTGTCATTTTCATATGCAAGTTTGGTGATCTCAGGTTCTGATAAAAAAGGGCGGGACGGTAAACGTTATTGAGGGGGTATCGTCAATGCACCTGGTTTTGCAATCTGCTCATTTCTAAACACAGATAATCGGCTCGAAAGCTCGATGTGGGGCATTGCCAACTCTAATATACAAATCATTTCAGCATATTAAAGAGCCTGGCCTGGCAGCTTATTCGTTCGGTTGGGTTCATCTACCGACGGATGTCAACCCAATCATCTATTTTCCCATAAACAACAAAGGCCGACGCGATGCCAGCCTTTGATATTTTCCTTTCAAGTTATCTCATTATGACTCACTAAACCAGATCACCCTCACTCCTTCACCTTTCTCAAGCTTTACCGTAGCATATTCGCCATTGTGACCGGTGAAATCAGACATGATGAAGAGGCCAAGATTGCGGTCTTTAGCACTCCTACCAGGGAACAATGCTTTTCTTTCCGGCACCGGCATCGTTTCGGATTTTGTGGTTGACAGGTCATAAACCCATGCTTCACAATCGCCTACGCCGCTGATCGTGGTGATCTTACCTCTGGTTAAGTTGCTCTCATTCTCCCGAATGTCGTTCAGCATCACATAAGATTTCTCTTTGCCGCTCAGGTAAACCAGACTTTTAAACTGATTACCGGATGCGAGTCGGGCCGCAGCATTGTCGCGGTTTGCGATATATAAGCGCTCCAACATAGCATATTGCGCACCATTGCCAAAAGCTCCTGCATTAGTAGCCTGCGATTTAGGGATCAAGACGGAGTTTCGCTCACTACCATCTTCATTGAACGTGATCAAAGCCACACTACCCAGCAATACGCCGGACGGGCTCGAACCGTACTTTGTCTGACGATACATTTGTTCCGTTTCTTCCATCAGCACAGTGAAGCTGCCGTCGGGATTGATGTACATTTGTTGCGGCAGTCCGGTAAATGACTCTTTCGGATTTTTAAAAATCTTGCGATACTTTTCAGAAACAGAAGAATTGCTGAAGTCCACGCTGGTATTGATCATCGGATTTTCCGGATCAATAACGCTGAACTGTACAGAATAGAAAGTTGTTACTTTATTCCATCCTGATTTTTTTGTTTCGCCCATTTCAAGGGTCAGGAATATCAAATTCTTCGTCACGGGATTATACCGGAGCAGACCATCGTTGATCCTGTTTTTAAACGACTGGCCCACATTGGCGTAGGTTGCCTTTCCGTCTTTTACGGTTGCCAGTAGTAATTCGTTGGCGCTTCCCCCCGACTTTTCCGTATTGTAGGAATAAATCAGCGCGTGCACTGTAGTGCCAATCACTACATAGTCGAGGATTTGAGTGTATTTGTATTTACCCTCGGGCGATGAAAGAAAAGTGCGTGAAGCTTCTGAACCGTCGGCATTATACTGTATGAGCTCTACACGTTCACCGGACTCACTTACGAAGGTATTATAGCGAACCACTGCGTAGTTTTCCGAATTTGGGTCGCGGCGCACCAAAAAGCCAGGAGGCTGAATACCGCCAAACGCAATGGCATAGCCCTGCCCCATATTGACTTTTTTCAAAGTAGCAACGGTTTTCATTTCTTTCAGCACACCTGTTGTCTCATCTATCCGAAGCCGGTATAACGAGGGAATCTTATCTTCAATTTCAGAGATAAAAAGATTCAGTTCGCCATTGATGTCGTACAATGCTTCCACCGACATGGCCTTTAGTTTTCCATAATCAGGGTCGATGTTTTTTACTGCGATCTGTTTGTGTTGAGGATCGTACAGGCGGATGTCAATACCATCTTTTGCAGTCACCCTCACATAAGCAGTGTTGCCATTCTTCAACATCATTACGCGGCCAATGCCGCTCTCTGGTTCTTCAAAAAGCGGTCCTTGTGCCACCACCTTCAACTGTGCATGAACAAAGAATGGTACAAGTAACGAAAGGGAAATAAGCAGTTTCTTCATTTATTTTTTTTGGGTAAGGTATATCTTTCTAATTGCTTGTGCAATATCCCAACATCTTATAGTTTATTGTACGCGTTCTTCCAGCTCCATCACCTGCTCCAGTAGTTGTTCGTATTCGTCTTCTTTGCTTTTAGCGCCCGGACTTAGCTTTTTATATTGCTCGTCCAGTTTTTTAAACTTGTCTTTGTCAGCATAGATTGCCGGGTCACCCAATTGCTGTTCGAGTGCAGCTATGTCAGCCTTTATCTGTTCGAGCTCTTTCTCAACCTTTTGCAAGGCCCTGGTTTTCGATTGCAGTTCTTTTTTCCATTGCTGCAGCTCGTTGCTATTAACCTGCTTTTGTTCCACAGGGGGAGCCTTTACCGGGGCGGGCTTTGCTACTTCCTGCGCAGCCGCCGCCTTTTTCTGCCGTTCCTGCATCCACACATTCCATTCATCATAGCCACCGGCAAACTCTTTGATCTTATGATCTTCGATCCACCATATTTTATTGGCAGTTTTTGAAATGAAATAACGGTCGTGCGATACCAGGATCAGTGTACCGGCATATTTGTTCAGCGCTTCGATCAGCATTTCCACACTCTGCATATCCAGGTGGTTGGTAGGCTCATCGAGCATCAGGAAGTTGCCCTTCGCAGCGATTACTTTTGCCAGCGCTACCCTTGCCTTTTCGCCCCCACTCAATACTTTAATTTTCTTAAACACATCGTCGCCGCTAAAAAGAAAACAACCGAGGAGCTGCCGCAATTCCAATTCCGGCTTTCCCGTTCCCGCCTGCTTCATTTCCTCCAATATTTCATTGTCAATATTGAGGGCTTCGAGCTGGTGCTGTGCATAAAAGCTTTCTTCCACATTATGACCTTCCTTACGCTCACCTTCAAAGGTTTCGCGACCGGCAAAAATCCGGAGGAGCGTGGATTTTCCCTTTCCGTTGGCGCCAATTAGTGCAATTTTATCGCCCCGTAATATTTCAGCATCTGCATGCTCGAGTATGGAATTTTTGCCGAAGCTTTTGGAGATGTCTTTCAGGGTAGAAATAATCTTGCCCGGTTGCACAGCAATATCAAAATTGATGTTCATCACGGGCACAGTGGCGTCTGGTGCTTCGATCCGGTCGAGCTTATCCAGCCGTTTAATGGCACTTTGCGCTTGTGCGGCCTTGGTCGCTTTTGCGCGGAACCGCTCGATAAAGCGCTCTTGCTGGCGGATATAATCCTGCTGGTTTTCGTAGGCGCGTTGCTGCAGTACCATACGTTCTTCCTTCTCTTGCAGGAAAAAGGAATAATTACCACTGTATTGTACCAGATCGCGCTGCCACACTTCCACAATCTTGGTCACCATCCGGTCTAAAAAATAACGGTCGTGCGATACGATGACCACGCTGCCGGGATAACCGATAAGATAGCGTTCGAGCCATTCGATAGAGGGAAGATCGAGGTGGTTGGTCGGCTCATCGAGCAGCAGTAGATCCGGAGCCTGCAGCATCATTTTTGCCAGCAACACCCGCATACGCCATCCGCCCGAAAACTGATCATAAGGACGCTGCAAGTCTTCGGTAGTAAATCCAAGTCCTTCCAGCACCTCTGCCGAGCGGTGCTCCATTTCGTAGCCGCCAGCTACCTCAAAATCGTGCAGTGCATGGCTGTAGTCATCCAATAGTTTGGCATCATCGGGTTTCGACTCCAGCTCTTTAATTAGCCGCTCCATTTCCTTTTCCACTTCATGCGCTTTTTCAAAGGCTTGCATACCCACTTTCAGAATGCTCTCTGAGGAAGAAAAGCTCAGCAGATCCTGATTAAAGAATCCTATGGTCACATCCTTAGGCTTCGAAATACTCCCGCTGTCCACCGAATATTGTCCGGTGATCATTCTGAGAATCGTGGATTTTCCTGCGCCATTGTGGCCTACCAGACCGATACGTTCACCTGTACCGATTTGCCAACTGGCCTCTTCAATAATAGGTCGGGCGCCAAAGAAAAATGACACATTTTGCAGGGAAACTAACATAGGGGCGCAAAGTTAAAGGATGGCGACGCGCAATAGCAAGACGATGCAAAAAAAGAGCGGAAACAAAAAAAGAGCGCCGGGGACGATACCAGGCGCTCGCATCATTTAACCAAAACAACTACACAAGCCTGTAAGCCGGATTCTGTAACCCGTATGGTCCCGGGCGGTTATCATTTATCTCGGCCAGCCATTGCTGACTGGCTCTAGCTGTCAACCCACAATCTTCAGGCGAGCCGCCCTTACTCCGTTGCCGGAGACGATTGCCTATTTGACATTTCAGCGCGCAAGGTTTACCCCGATATTTTGTTACCAAACTACCGTGTAGGCTCTTACTCTACATTTTCACCCTTACCTCCAATAAATGCAGGCGGTTATTTTCTGTGGCACTCTCTGTAGACGTTTGCACGTCCCCCACCCGTTAGGTGGTGCGCTGCTCTGGGCTGTCCGGACTTTCCTCTGCGAAAACCTAAAGTGTTCGAAGCGATAACCCGGCTCAGGTAGTCTTTACAAATTTAAAGAAAAAGATAGTCGTAAAACAACTATTTGCAGGTGGTTCAGCCACTTTAACATTCATGTTCCGGCATATCGAACAGAGAAGCTTGCTGCGCGTTGCCCAAAACTTTTGCCTCGTGCTGCAACAGCCATTTTTTTCGGTGAAGTCCGCCGCCATATCCTACCAGCGAACCATGGGTACCGATCACACGATGGCAAGGAACAATGATCGCAATGCCGTTTTCGCCGTTGGCTTTAGCAACTGCCCGTATTGCTTTTTCGTCGCCAAGTATGCCTGACTGTTGTTTATAAGAACGCGTGGTGCCGTAAGGAATTTCGAGCAGTGCCTGCCACACCCTCTGCTGAAAGGGCGTACCGCTCCATACCAGAGGAAGATCGAAGTCTCGCCGTTCTCCAGAAAAGTATGCGGCCATCTGATGTTCAAGCGCGGATAAATGGGGATGGTCCGTGTAGGTGAACTCCGTTCCCAAATGTGTTTTGACTCTTTCCACCATCCGGTCCATCATCTTTCTATGTATAAAATCGAAGAGACAAACCCCTTCGGCAGTGCATGCAGCCAGCATGTCGCCGATCGGTGTGTGGATATTTTTTGCAAAGATCATGAAAGGCGCTGCAAGGTGTCTGAGAGCAAACGATTGACCTCCGGGGCGCGATTATAAATCATCATGTGCGTACCACCGTTGAGCCAATAGTCGGCGGTGATAAAGGCGGGCTTCAGCACTTTGTCGGCAGTACCGTGGATATGAGTAATGTTTGAAGGAACCCGGGCATTCTGCCAGTTGAGAATGGCTTTGAAGGCCCAGCCGAGAAAATCAGGGTCGGTATCCTTCATAATGTTATTGAGCATTTCTTTTGCCCCGGGAGTATCGGCGCCAAACTGGTTGTATAGTATTTTGTTGGGTTGGGTAAAAAGGCCGTAGGGTATAAGGTCGTGCTGAATGAGGTATTTGATCGTGCCGTTAACGTCTGGCAGTTCGTGCTTACCTTTGGCACTCGACACCAAAAAAACATGCCTGACGGGCCGCTGCAAAGCAATTTCGGTAGCGAGCATTCCTCCGAACGAAAGGCCGAGGATCAGTGGGTTTTCCTCATCAATCTGAGCCGCCATCTTTTGTGCATAGCAGGCCATCTCATCGTGTTTGTCGAAGGCTACCCAGGGAAGATGTATAAGCCGGGCCCCTTCAATTTCTGTTCTGACAAATATCCGCTGGTCAGCGCCCAGACCACTCAGGCAATAAATATTCTTCATGAAATGACTTGCAAGCTACTGATTATACAGTAAGTAAAGACGTGCCAGCGGGAAAAACGATTACTTAAACGGTAGCCTGTTGTGCGAAATGCGACTTGAAAACATTGGGAAGATCAGCATCTACGATACGGCTGGCCTCCTGGATCATATTTTTGAAAGCCATAGCATGCGATATGCCATGACCGATTACCACCGGGCTGTTGATGCCCAAAATGGGTGTGCCGCCGTAGATCTCAAAGTTGAAATGATTGAGAAACTCATCCTGAATACCGCGTTCGGTGAAAATATGATACACCGACTCGGCCATCTTTAGCGCTACATTTCCGGTAAAGCCCTCACAAACAATTACGTCTGCTTTGGGAAGGAAGATATCGCGACCTTCCACATTCCCAATAAAGTTGATTTGCTTGTTCTCTTTGAGTAAAGGATAAGTGGCCTGTGCCAACAAATTTCCTTTCCCTTCTTCTTCGCCAAGGTTCAGCAATCCGATGCGTGGATTATCGATGCCCCATACGCGGTTGACGTACAGGGAACCTAACTGTGCAAACTGAACCAGATGTTCCGGTTTACAGTCGGCGTTGGCACCGGCATCCAGCAAAAGATTATATCCGCCATCCGTGCGTGGAATTGGAGAGATGATGGTAGGGCGAAGGATGCCCTCAATGGTCTTTACTGAATACATGGAACCGACCATCATGGCTCCGGTGTTACCTGCGCTGATGAAGGCATCGGCCTTACCGGCGGCCAACAGGCCAAAACCCACGGCAATGCTTGAGTTGGGCTTTTCCTTGAGTGCTTTAGTAGGATGTTCGTGCATACCGATCACCTCTGTAGTTTCCACAAAGGTGAACCGGCTGCTGTACGCATCAATTAATGGAAGATAAGGCGCGGAGGCTTCGCGATTGCCAATAAGCAAAAGCTGTACCTGTGTATTTTTCGATTCTTCGAAGAATTGTTGAACACCCCTGATAGCCTCGGCAGGCGCAAAATCGCCGCCCATGATGTCAAGCCCTATCTTCATTAATTGTGGAATATTGTTCTACGCTGATTACTGATTTTGTTCACCCTCTGCAGTAGCCGGATTCTTGTCCATTACTACCTTTCCGCGATAGTAAAGCTTTCCTTCTACCCAATGAGCGCGATGACGCAGATGACTCTCTCCTGTTATAGGATCGATGCTCCATGTCGCAGCTACAGCCTTATAGTGTGTACGGCGCTTGGCACCGCGTTGTTGTGAGTGGCGTCGTTTCGGATTAGGCATCTTTTACGATTTTTTTTGTTGTTATGTTATTGTTACAGAACGTCATCAACGACGTTCAAAGTCTTAATCATTTTTTTGTACTGCTTTTTCCCTTCAGCGCCTCAAGACCCTTCCATACATCGTGTGCTGGTTTGTCTTCGGGCTCCAGTTCTCCAAGCAGCCGCAACGCTTCCGGGTTGCAGCCAGCTTTACCTTCTGCACTGTCCGGATGAATCCTCTGCAGTGGTATGCTCAGCATTACGAACTCATAGAGCCAGTTGCTAAGGTCTATCACCGTTTCGCTGCGGGGTATGAAGACTACGTCGCTTTCTTCATCAAGCTCTTCCGAATCTTCACCGGCCAGCTTGATCAACAAATCGAACTCGTCCCACAACTGCAGCCGGAAATCATCTCCACAGCGATCGCAGGCTACTATGGCATAACCCCCAATGTCGAAATGCAGCAGAAAAAAGTTCGTCTTTTTATCAAAGGTTACCTTCACCTGTGCCGACAAAGATTTCACGTCATCTTCCTCTTCGCCATGAGCCTTCATGAAACGGTCGTCTATTTCATACTGGAAAGTATGAACTCCGGGCTTTAAACCCTGCCAGGCTATTTCGAACTCCCGGTTATGTTTCATTTTAGATCCTCCCTGGTTATTGTATCATCCGCAAAAATCGAATGAACATCAAAACTTTACAAAGAACTTTTCAGCTTTGAACCAAAATGAATGATACAGAGCTTAAAAACGGGTGGCAAAGGTAGTAAAATAAAATTGCATCACAGCATTTTATTTCTCTTTACCAAAAAGGAATACAGTACCTGATCTACGGGTTGGGAAAGATCAACCACTACCCTGTCTATATTATACTGATGGCACCGGTTTTCTATCATCTGCTGATAGTCCGCCATCCGCTCCAAATAGTGGTCCCTCACCTGCTGAGGCTGCACTTTCAGTTTCTCCCCGGTTTCCATATCCACAAACTCATAAGGGCGGTTCTCAAACTCAAATTTCAGCTCCTGCCGGCCTTCCACGATATGAAAAAGAATGACCTCGTGCTTGTTATACCGGAGATGTTGCAAGGCAGAAAAAAGCTCCTCGGGTGCAGCGGTATCGTCCATCATGTCGCTAAAGATCACGACAAGCGAACGCTTATGCATCTGTTCGGCAATCTGATGAAGCGCGGAGGCAGCATGGGTGGGCCTCTGTTCAGGCGTAAGTGACAATACGCGTTCCAACTCCTGAATCAGCAGCCGGTAGTGGCTGGAAGTAGAACGGCACGAAGAAAAATAGTTGAGCTGCTCGTCGAAAAGCGCCAGAGCTGCTGCGTCGAGCTGACGCTTCAACAAAGAGATAATACTTGCCGCCGCCAGCGTAGCAAATTGCAGTTTGCTGATGCCACCGCCCGAACGGGGAAAAAACATGGAAGCGGAGGTGTCCACCACCAGGCAGCAGCGCAAATTAGTCTCCTCTTCAAACCGCTTCACGAACAATTTGTCTGTACGACCATACACACGCCAATCGATATGACGCAGGGCATCGCCCTGATTATAAAGTCGGTGCTCGGCAAACTCTACCGAAAAACCATGAAAAGGGCTTTTGTGCAGGCCGATGATGAAACCTTCAACGGCTTGCCGGGCCAGCAGTTCCAGATTTTGAAAATGATCTTTCTGTAGCAAGGGGAAGATATGCTCTGCCATGGACGGTCAAAGTACGAAGTTCTGTGAAAATGAAAACATAAAGCGATGGCCGGCGGTCAGGGTTTTACTTATTGCGAAAGGCACAGGCTTTGACTTTTTGATTTTTACTGCTATCTTCAACCGTTCAAATACTTCTGGTTGATGAAACTCCGTTTCCCGATGTTGTTGGCCGCTTCCTTTGTATGCGCTACCATTTTAAGTTCCTGCACCCGCGATTACATCTGTCGTTGCACCATAAAATACAGCGGCGAACCGGGTCTGCCCGACTCTTCGGTGAGGGAATATGAAATCAGGGATACAAAAAAGAAAGCTACGTCTGCCTGCGAGGCCAACTCGGGTACCTACCAAACAGGAAATGTAACCACAGAAGAAACCTGTAAAATATACTAAGGCGCCGGGCTGTACTTTTGTCCTTTGTTTTACCATGGAAGTACAAGCATCACCCGTTAAAAAACGCTCAGCCCTTCAACGCACCACCGGACTTATACTGCTGCTGACCACGGCCGCGGTATTTTTATTTTCCGGCATTACCAAGCTGCTGGATTTTCCTCCGTTTGTTTGGAATATAATGGATGCTGGCGTACAAAACATGAGACTTGCTTCGATAACTGCGAGGCTTTTTATAGGGTTCGAACTGCTGTTGGGGATGTTCCTGCTGCTGCACCTTTTCCTGAAATCCTTCACCTACCCTGCAGTTCAGGCTTTACTGGCACTCTTTACCGTTTATTTGATTTTGCTCATCGTCCGGCAGGGAAACACGGGAAACTGTGGTTGCTTCGGAGCATCTTTTGTGATGACACCTCTTGCCGCTATCGGTAAAAATTTGGTATTGATGGTCTTCACCTTCCTGCTCAAAAAACTTTACGATATAAAACCCTACCGTCAGTCGGGCGCGATAGCAGGCTTCGTCACCATGGCAGCTCTTGTCGTACCATTTTTGGCTTTTCCACTATCGCGTGAGGCTCATCCAGAGGTAGTATCGAGGACTATAGACCTGAACCCGCTATATGATAAAGCTACTGCCGGCAACCTGACGCCGACAACCGACCTAAGAAAAGGCAAACATATTGTGTCTTTTATGAGCCTTAGCTGTCCGCATTGCAGAAAAGCTGCGCTTTTGCTGCAGATTATTCATCGTCAACATCCTGAACTGCCCATCTTTTTTGTCTTGAACGGCAGTCCGGACCGTCTCGATGATTTTTTTAAAGAGACCCGATCGAAGGATGTTCCGCATGTATTATTTCGCGGTGCAGAAGCGTTTCAAAGTATGGCGGGAGATGCCGTTCCGGCCATTTACTTTATCAACAACGCTGTGGTAGAACGCGAGGCTACCTATTTTCAGCTCGATCCCGCCTACATGAATACGTGGCTGCACGATACACACTAAGCCCCCGTAAAGTACTGATAGATAAAGCAGTTATTTATTAGACAAAAGCATACTTCTGGAAAAACTAAACCTTTATGCTTTTTCTTTTCAGTACACCAGATTATAGCATTTCCCTTAAAATTGGCCTTGTAGTACTGGCCATCTACTTTATCTACAAAGTGGTGCAGGGATATCGTGAGAAGCCAAAGAAGAATTGATTATCGGTTGCTCCCGTTATTTTGTTGGTAAAATTTTTTTGTAGCGATAGGCAAATGTGCGGCGCATGCGAAAAAAAATCAGCCTGAAGGGCATCTGGTTCGTATTAAAGGCTTCCTTTTCAGGATTTGTTGACGATAAAATCACCAAGCTGAGTGGAGCCCTGGCCTACTACACCGTTTTTTCCATGGCTCCGCTTTTACTGCTGATCATTTCGCTTTGCGGAATTTTTTTAGGTCGAGAAGCAGTGGAAGGGCAGATTTACAGATCGTTATCCGGATTTATGGGAAATGATACTGCAGCACAACTCCAGCAAATCATCCGAAACGCATCGTTGAGTGGAAAGGGTACTCTGGCGGCGGCCATTGGCATCGTTACCCTGTTGGTGGGCGCTACAACGGTATTTGCAGAAATTCAGGATTCTATCAATACCATTTGGCGCATCAAGCCCAAACCGAAAAAAGGTTGGCTAAAAATGCTGCAAAACAGATTTCTTTCGTTTTCGGTTATTATCAGCTTGGGGTTCATCCTATTGGTATCATTGGCATTATCGAGCATTATCGACGGCTTTTTCTCACAGCTTCAGGAACGATTTCCCGATGTGGCCGTCATCATTTTTTATATCGTCAATCAGCTCGTCACCATTGCGGTGACCACACTCATTTTTGCGGTGGTCTTCCGGGTGTTGCCAGACGCACGCATCCGCTGGAAGGACGTTATTGCGGGATCGGTAGTGACCGCAGTATTGTTTATGCTCGGTAAATCAGGCATTTCGTTTTACATCAGTAAGAGCAACGTGGGCAGCACCTATGGCGCGGCGGGTTCGCTGGTCATTCTGTTGCTATGGACCTACTACTCCTCCATTATTCTGTACTTCGGTGCTGAGTTTACAAAAGCCTATGCGCTGCAATTTGGCGAAGAAATTCATCCTGACGAATATGCCGTAACGACCCGGCAGATAGAAGTGGAACAAGGATCGAAGTCAGTGCAGCAAGTGGACAAACTGGAAAAACGAGCAAACGAGCAAAACAACCCCGGTCTCAGTTTGGATTGACGTCTTGGGTATGAAGCGCATAATCCTGCCTGCCACGGCGGTCTCTGGCAAAGAAGAACAGATAATAAACCAGCAGCAGCAGCAATCCGGTCACGAACAGAGCCACGGCCCAGGGCCGGGTTTCCCTTTCATAAAATTCGCCGATCATCCACACCGAGTTTGCACTGATCCACAGTACAACTGCAATATTGTGAAACAATTCTGCACGAATATGCCGCGACTTCCATAAGATGTATAGGGCTACAGAAATTGTAGGAACGATCATAAATATTCCGCCTGGCCGCCAGACCATGGCCCAGCAAGTGTCTTTGATCAGCCATAGAAAAATGTGTCCGTTCTCGATCCACCGGTAGCGGGGCGCAATATGTATGTCGCGATCTTCTGAAGCTGACATGGGGAGCCTATTTTCTGAGCAAAGCTATTTTTTCAAAACCGGAAAACGTAGCGCGCTGCTTTGGCATTGTCTTAAACACGCACTTTGGTTTTTAAATTACCGCCAACTAACTTTGCCCCACTTTTTAAAAATCATAATTAAAACAACTCCATAAAATGAGTACAGTAAAAGTTGCCATTAATGGTTTCGGACGTATCGGTCGTCTTGCTTTCCGTCAGATCTACAACATGGAAGGTATTGAGGTTGTAGCCATCAACGATCTTACCAAGCCCAATGTTCTCGCTCACCTGTTGAAATACGATACAGCACAGGGCCGTTTTAATGCAGAGGTAAAGCATACTGACGATTCTATTTCCGTTAATGGTCAACCCATTAAGATCTATGCTCAGAAAGACCCTGCTCAGATACCCTGGGGAAACCACGGTGTAGATGTGGTGCTGGAGTGTACCGGATTTTTTACCGATGCCGACAAAGCACAGGCACACATCACAGCCGGTGCTAAGCGCGTTGTGATCTCTGCACCCGCTACTGGCGATCTTAAAACAGTAGTATTCAATGTAAACCACAACATCCTCGACGGAAGCGAAACCATTATCTCCTGCGCGTCTTGCACTACCAACTGCCTTGCTCCGATGGCAAAAGTGCTCAATGACAGTTTTGGCATCGAGGCGGGTTTGATGACCACAATACACGCTTACACCAATGATCAGAATACCCTGGATGCGCCCCATGCTAAAGGCGACCTCCGCCGTGCCCGTGCAGCCGCAGAAAACATTGTACCGAACAGTACCGGTGCAGCTAAAGCCATCGGCCTTGTGCTCCCCGAGCTGAAAGGCAAATTGGACGGTGTGGCACAGAGGGTTCCGACCGTAACCGGTTCGCTGACAGAGTTGGTGACCACGCTGGGTAAGAAAACAAGTATTGAAGAGGTGAACGCTGCAATGAAAGCTGCGGCAAACGAAAGCTTTGGATATAACGAGGATGAGATTGTTTCCAGCGATATTATCGGCATTTCTTACGGATCTCTGTTTGACGCTACACAAACTAAAGTGATCACCGTGGGCGACAAGCAAATGGTGAAAACAGTAAGCTGGTACGATAACGAAATGAGCTATGTAAGCCAGTTGGTGCGTACCGTTAAGTACTTTGCCGGTTTGATTTCCAAGTAATTTCAGTTTTCAATAGAAACGCTGCCTCCGGGTGGCGTTTCGCTTTTTTATTAAAACGCAGATCATGAGCATTTTTAGCAATTATAATTTCTCCGGAAAAAAAGCATTGATCCGGGTGGATTTCAACGTACCCGTAAAAGACGGCAAGATTACCGACGACACAAGAATCAGAGCTGCCCTGCCTACGATCAATAAAGTTTTGAATGATGGCGGTAGCGTCGTACTGATGAGTCATTGGGGACGCCCACTGAAAGACATGGAAAAGAAGCCTCACCTTACCCCTGCAGACTTTAGCCTGAAACCTGTAGCAAAACATCTGGCAGATTTGTTGGGTCGTGAGGTAAAATTTGCTGAAGACTGCATGGGCGAAGATGCCGTGAAACAGTCGGAAAACCTGCAGGCAGGACAGGTGTTACTGCTGGAAAATCTACGTCTGTACAAACAAGAAGAAAAAGGCGATCCGGGTTTTGCTGAAAAGCTTGCTACATACGGAGATGTTTATGTGAATGATGCCTTTGGTACCGCCCATCGGGCGCACGCATCCACAGCAGTGATAGCTGATTATTTTGAGCGGGGACAGAAAATGTTTGGTCTGCTGATGGAAGGTGAAGTGAAGGCCGCAGAGCAGGTGATGAATAATGCTGAAAAACCTTTTGTTGCCATTATTGGTGGAGCAAAAGTTTCAGACAAAATTCTGATCATTGAAAATCTGCTCAACAAGGCTACCGATATTATTATTGGCGGCGGGATGGCTTATACTTTTTTCAAAGCACAAGGATGCCACATCGGCAATTCTCTTTGCGAGGATGAACGCACCCAGACTGCGCTGGATCTATTGAAAAAAGCAGAAGAAAAAGGCGTTTGTATCCACCTGCCTTCCGACAGCATCGTTGCTGATAAATTTGACGCGGAAGCCAATACTTCCTCGGCCAACAATAGCGAAATACCCGAGGGATGGATGGGCCTTGATATCGGCGCCCTGGCTTGTGAAACTTTCGGAAAAGTGATCAGAGATTCCAGAACCATACTCTGGAACGGACCTATGGGCGTATTTGAGATGGAGAAGTTTCAGCATGGCACAAAATGCGTGGCGGATGCCGTAGCTGATGCCACTGCAAGCGGAGCCTTTTCTCTTGTAGGCGGCGGCGATAGTGTAGCAGCGGTCAACAAATTCGGATATACCGATAAGGTGAGCTATGTATCTACCGGAGGCGGCGCAATGCTCGAGTTTTTTGAAGGAAAAGAACTGCCGGGTATTGCGGCGATCAATAAGTAAGAGCAGAACATACATCCATGAAACGCCGGTACGCCTATTGTGCCGGCTTTTTCATGCAATGAAACTTTTCAATACAGGTGTAAAGCTTTTTCATTATCGGTTGACCCGTTGCTTTCTATCCCGATGTTTTCGTGCGAAGCTGCTTACCATCAACAGTCCAAAAACGAAGCCGCCAATATGTGCAGCATAGGCTATGCCTCCGGCCTCCTGTCCACCCAGCACACCCAATCCGTTAGATAGCTGAAACAAAAACCACACGCCCACGGCGAGAAAAGCCGGCACAGAAATAACGAACAACAACATCCACATATGCACCCGCTTTCGAGGAAAAAGAAAAATGTAAGCACCCATGACGCCCGAAATGGCGCCAGAAGCACCGAGCACCGGGATCAACAGACTTTGGCCGAAAAACGCGGTACTGAACACATGCGTGATACTGGCCAGTAAGCCGCAAAGAAAGTAGAAAACAAGATACCGACTGTGCCCCATAGCGTCTTCTACATTGTCGCCAAAGATGGCCAGAAAAAGCATGTTGCCCAGTAAGTGTGCCAGGCCACCGTGCATAAAAAGTGCCGTCAGTAGGGTGAGCAGCACCGGCACCGGAGTAGGTTGCAGACCCGGCATTTCAAAGGTCTGTCCTGTGTAGGGATCCGAAAGAAGGGTGGGTTCTGTCACCACGTCGCGAAGGGAAATAATCTCCAGCGGCACCGTTGCAAAAGAATAGGTGAAGTATAAATTGGTACCGAATCCCTGCCAGTAAATGAATACGAAAATGTTCGCTGCAATCAGCAGATAGTTGACAAAGGGCGTGGTACGCCGGTCGCGGTTATCGTCACCAATGGGAATAAACATAGATCAACTTCCGGTGTGCAAAGGTCGTACCTCACCTTACGACGGTTTACCCATCACCTGTATCTGGTCCATAGTGGGTGTAGGGCTTCCACCTTCTTTTTCCAGCGAAATGGCAAAGGCCTGTCCGTTGGTAACTTCCATATCCAGCCGGGCCATACCGCCGCGTGTCACCAATCCGTCGGGAATCACGCCCATGCTCACCGGCTTACCATTTTGTATCACCCACATCTGATATTGCTTACCCTGAGGGGGCGGCGGTAGTTTCTGTATCGAGAGGTAGGTGTCGCCTTTTTTTCTACTCCAATATACGGTAGCGGCCATCGGGTGTCCGGGTTGCATCGTCTTCATCAGCACAGCCTCCATAGATGTATCGGCCAGCATCTCCCGCTCTTTATCATAATCAGCCACCACAGAGGCAAGATATTGCTGTTGTTCCTGCAGACTATCGACCTTGTGCTGTAGGGCCACCTGCCGGGTGACAAGTTTATTTTTCTGAGAAAGCAAGAGAAAGTTGGTCAGCACACTTACAGCAACTGCTGCCCATACTGCTGCTCTTTGCCAGTTGGGACGCGAAGCCGGCAAAGGAACTGCGGGCCTTGCCGCCACAGCAGGAGCTGGCTTTGGCTTTTCGGACGGAGCATCCATGACGCCCGAAATTTCATCCCATATACGTTCTTTCAGATCTTTGGGCAGCTCCATAGCGCCGGTTTCCGCCAGAGAAACCATAGCCGATGAAATTGCTTGCAGCTCTTCCTGAAGTTCAGGGTATGCCGATACAACCGCCTCCACCTCCTTTCGCTCCGTAGGGGATAAAGCATCCAGAACATAGGCTTCCAGAATGCCCGACTCTATGTATTCCTGTATGTTCACAGTACGTTAGCTGCTAAAATGCTCTCTAAGTATTTTGATGGCATGCCGCATGCGGGTTTTCACCGTGCCCAGCGGAATGTCCAGTGTTTTTGAAATTTCATCTAAAGTGTAGCCTTCATAGTAGGCCAGTTGCACAATATGTGCGTACTCCGGTTTAAGCGCAGTCACCAGATTTCCCAGCCCGATAACATCAGTGGAAACCTCAGTTTTCAGGGTTGTGGGTTCTGTATGTACGACTTCTGCACCGGGTCGGATTTTTGCCCGCATCACTTCGCCTTTTGACCGAAGCTTGTCGATAGCAGCATGCCTTGCAATGTTAATCATCCAAGTATAGATTCTTCCCCGGTTGCTATCGTAATGATCTATATGATTCCAAATCTTCACGAAAGACTCCTGCAATACATCCTTAGCCGTTTCCTCATCGAAAATAATTCGTCTGATAACGCCATATAACGCCGCTGCATAGTGCTGATAAAGATAGTCAAAGGCCTCCCTGCTCTGCTGCCTCAGCAAAGTTGTTAATTGTTCCTCGGTGTAAGATTGGTTCTTCAAAGCAGGAGGTGCGAGCCGTTTGTATTATTTCGGTAACAACATTCTGTAGTCCACACGCACTTTTCCGGTGCTGATGTCTTCCAGCTTTTTCTTGATCAATCGCTTCTTCAGCGGTGCCAGATAATCGATGAAAAGCTTGCCCTCAATATGATCATATTCGTGAAGGATGACCCTTGCCGTAATACCATCAAACTCTGCCTCATGCGCAACAAAATGCTCATCCATATAGCGCAGCTTCACTTTCGCAGCGCGGTTTATATCTTCCCGGATTTTGGGAATGCTCAGGCAGCCTTCATTATAGCTCCAGGGCTTACCCGACTCTTCTACCTTGTGCGCATTGATGAAGACCTGTTTCACCGGTTGCTCGTTTGGATAATCTCTTTTGTCCTGCTCGTCAAAACCTTCAACGATCTGAATAGTATCCACCACAAAAATGCGAACGGCCTTGTTCACCTGCGGCGCGGCAATACCCACCCCATTGGTATGATACATGGTCTCCCACATATCTGCAATAAGCTTTTCTACATCCGGATAATCCGGATCAATATCCTCGCAAACCTTTCTTAAAACCGGGTGCCCGAAAGCCACTACTGGTAAAACCATCTATACGATCAATTTATTAAGGCGAAGGGCAAAGATAATGAAGCAACACTTGTTTGGGAAACCCGTTCCTGAAGCAGATGCGATTCTGCTGTGCACATCACCATTCTATTTGGGATAACTTTAAAAAAAGACCAAATACCCTGGATGCTTAAATTTATACGGAAAATGATTGTAAACCGGCAAAAAAAATCGACACGTAGACAGAGCAGATAAGAGCCGTTACCAGGGCAGACATCAAAAGATTGAAAGAAGTACTTGACTCCAGCGGACTATTTCCCTCTGAATATCTGGACGAAATGATATCCGGTTATTTAGAAAATGTAGAGAGTCAGGAGCTTTGGTTTACCTTCCTCGACCAAGACAAACCTGTGGCCATTGGGTACTGCACGCCCGAAAAACTAACGGACGGTACTTACAATTTGCTGGCCATAGGCGTTAAGAAAAGTGCACAGCGAACCGGAATTGCCACGAAGATGATGGACTATATCGAAGCGCAACTAAGAGCGAAAAATGGGAGAATACTCATTGTGGAGACCTCCAGCGCGGCAGAACAAGGGGCGGCCCGCCATCTGTATCAAAAACTGGGTTACACACAAGAAGCTATAATTCGTGATTTCTGGAAGGAAGGCGAACACAAAATTGTCTTTTGGAAAAGGTTGTAACTGTGCTCCGTACCGTGTAGGGATGAGCAGTAATTCATTAATAGGATAGTGTATAAAAACTCACCCCTCGGGCTGGCAGAGCAAATTTCGAGTGGTTAGTATCTACCACTTTCCAGATACTCCTGCAATAAAATTACAGCGCTGGTTACATCAATCAGCGCTTTGCTTTCCCGTTGCTTTTTGCTGAGGCCCATTTGCGAAATGGACTGAGAAGCTATGCGGGAACTCATGCGTTCATCCACCGTTTCGACCACCAGCGCCGGAAAAACATGTTGCAACTTCGGAATGAATTTTTCCACCAGCGCTGTGGCATCGGTAGGCGTGTCATCAAAATTCAGCGGATATCCGATAATCAATTTCTCAACCGGCTCTGCAGTCATGTATTTTTTTAGCCAGCCGATCAGCTCTTTAGTATCAACGGTGGCGAGCGGTGTGGCGATGATTTTCAAAGGATCCGTTACCGCAATGCCGGTGCGTTTTTTTCCATAGTCCAATGCCATTATTCTTGCCATTACCGCTTACCCCATATTTTTAGCACTACAGTTCCGTGTTTTCGGATGATCTCAGCCTCTGCCTTTTTTAGTTCAATGATCTTCTGTTGCATCACCGTTATCTTGTGCAGATCGGTTTCAGAGTTAAAGCGCTTCACCAGTTCGTCTTGCATTTTCATAATCTTCTTCAACTCAAAATAAGATAAAGCACTATCTGCTTCGTTCATATAATTGAGATCACCACTTAGGGTTTCGATGCCGTAGTTCTCGCTCCAGTTCGGACTGATCTCGTTTCGTATTTGAAACAGGGATGTAAGTGTATGCTGCAATGCAGTATCGGCGAAATTGGTAAAAAAGCTGATCTGCGGAAATGCCTGATAATCGTTCAGATAATTGAAATAGCTATCATAAACCTTACGCGTAGCGACCGATTCAAAAAGGTCGGGGTCCACGCGTTGATGTACAAGATCGGCAACGTTTTGATATCCTTCATACAGCTTTTCACCATGTTCGATCAGCACACGAATAAGCTCCCATTCCTGTTGTTCTTCCGTTGTGGCAGCCGTGATCTCCGGCTGTTCGACGATTTGCTCCGGCGTAGGGACTTCGGTTTCCAACGTATCCCTGCGCCCGTGCCGGCGGTCTTGCTCTACCCGTTCTCTGATGAATTTATTGACGAGATTAATGAGGCCCGACTCGTCCACGGCGAGCTTGCGCGAGGCCTCACGGACGTAGTGATCCTGAAGGGCAAAGTCCTCCGCTTTGTTGATTTTTGAAATGCTTTCTGCAATTTCATTGACAAGTTTCGACTTAGCAACAGGGTCCGAACCTACCTCTTTCATTCCCACTTCAAGCCGGAAAGAAATGACATCCTGCTTTTTCTCCTTTACATACTCGTGAAATTTTGCAACGCCAGAATTCTGGATAAAGCTATCCGGATCTTCACCTTCCGGCAGCAACACGAGCTTTACGTTAAAGCTTTGCGCCAGCGCCATATCCAGCCCGCGAAGCGCTGCTTTCACACCCGCTGCATCCCCGTCATAAAGTATGGTCAGATTTTTGGTGAGATGCCCCACTACCCGCAATTGGTCTTCGGTGAGGGAGGTGCCGCTGCTGGCTACCACATTTTCCACACCGCCCTGATGCAAAGAAATAACATCGGTATATCCTTCTACCAGAAAGCACTCATCAAGCTTACCTATAGCCTGCCGCGACTGATAAATGCCATAAAGCACGCGGCTTTTTATGTAAAGTTCGTTTTCCGGCGTGTTGATGTACTTTGGCGCCTTTTCGTTACTGCGTAAAATGCGTGCGCCAAATCCCAACACTCTTCCCGTCATACTTTGTATCGGAAAGATGACCCTGCCGCGATACACATCGTGATAGATGCCGCTTCTGTTTTTTA
Organism: Flavipsychrobacter sp.; assembly: GCA_017849575.1. GTDB lineage: Bacteria > Bacteroidota > Bacteroidia > Chitinophagales > Chitinophagaceae > JAFIGV01. Next base: position 349,688 of record JAFIGV010000014.1, read on the forward strand.
CAAGTCCTGCCTTTTCCAGCAGGTCTTTTTGGTAGCCATTTTGTGTGGCATGCTGCAAAAATTCGTTGTGATGTTCCGGGTTGTAGCCTAGCAAAAACTTCTCAATAATGTCTTTTCTGAAACCTCTCTGTTTAAAATAGGGTAACCCAACGGCCTTTCCTTCTTCAGTGGAGAGAAGGGTTTCATGAAAATACCGCGCTGCAAACTCATTGAGTATCCTCAGGCTTTCCTCCGACTGTTGCTGTACAATCTGCTCGGGTGTACGTTCCGTCTCTTCGAGGGCTATTTTGTAATAATCAGCAAGCCAGCGAATGGCCTCGGGATAAGTTAGTTTCTCATGTTCCTGAATAAAAGTCACGACATTGCCGCCTTTCCCACAACCGAAGCATTTGTAAATTCCCTTCGCGCCGGAGACATAGAACGAGGGCGTTTTTTCTGAATGAAAAGGGCAATTGGCAATGTGATTGGCACCGCGTTTTTTGAGTCGAACAAACTGACCCACGATCTCGATGACATCAGCTCGGTTAAGGACTTCTTGAATGGAATGTTGCGCAATCACAGGGACGAAGTTAACACCTATTTAAACCTTAGCCCAGATGGCGGTAGCATTACAACCTCCGAATCCCGATGCGGTCTTGAGCACATAACGAAGATTGCCCGCACGGGTTTGCCGGCTGACAGGGAGCGGTTCGGAGACACCCAGTTCGGAGAAACCGGCAGAGCCGATGATCGATTGCTCCTGAAGGCTTTTGATGATCATGGCAGACTCTACTACACCTGCGGCACCGAGCGTATGCCCAATATACCCTTTGAAGCTATGCGTGGCAGCGTGATTCACTCGGCTCAGGGCAAATGCCTTCGACTCCATTTCATCGTTATATACCGTGGCGGTACCATGTGCCGAGATCATATCTACTTGTGTAGCATCAATACCCGCAGCATCGAGTGCGCGCCCGATGGCTAAAGCAAGTTCGGCTCCTGTTCTGGACGGCCCGGATATATGATTGGCATCGTTGGACGTGCTGCCGGAGAGTAACTGTGCCAGCGGTGCATACCGCTCATCGGTGCTGAAAATGATAGCGCCGGCAGCTTCACCAAGATTGATACCGTTGCGCGCGGCATCAAAAGGGCGACAGGGCCCATCGGCCACTGCCTGAAAAGACTGAAACCCACTGAGCACAAATCTTGTAAACCGGTCAGCTCCCACAACGATTGCATGTCTATACCTGCCTGCCTGCAAATTTCTAAGCGCATATTGGGTAGCTACCACTCCGGAAATACAGGCATGAGCTACTACTGCAGGTTGCACAGATATACCCAGTGCACCGGCTATCAGGTTTGCGCTGGTGCTCAACAGCAACCTTTCGTCCGCTGCCCTTCCCAGCCATTCTATATTTCCCTTGGTGGTAGAAAGAACGAGCAAGGTATCCTTTGCGTCAGGAAGGAAACCAGCCTGTTGCATGGCTGCTTTCGCTGCAAAAACACACATCTGCTCGAAGGGAGAAAGTTCTGGTGCTACCCTGGCCACAGCGGAAATGTCCCTCCATTGTTCGTCACTAAATTTTGAACCCCAAAATGTCGTTGGACTCAGTGCTGGATCTTCAAATCGCTGAATACCTATTTTACCCTGCTTTACGGCATCCCAGTGGGCTTCGGTATCAAGCCCAAGTGCAGAAATGACCTGCGCACCTACAGCGTAAACGGGTTTCATGAGGATTGCAGCCATTTTGCTTTCCAGTTAACCATAAACTCCGGGACGGTAAGCATCAGCTCCATAATGTCGCGTTGCATAAATACCTGTACAGAACTGCCGGTCGCTACGAGCTCATTCTTTTCTGCATCAAAAACTTTATAGTCAAAAAGGAGCTTAGCTGCGGGAGTATCATGATAAGTGGTCTCTACCCGGATGCGATGTCCGTAACGCAAAATCCGCTTGTAGTCGCACTCAATATGGATGACCGGCACAACAATATTGTTACGATAAAAATCGAGATATTTTATACCATAGCTTTTCCCAAAAGCCTCGCGCGCATCTTCAAAATACCGAACAAAATGTCCATGCCATACAATGCCGAGCGGATCGGCTTCGCTGAATTTGACTTCGGTTTCTAAAATGCTGGACAGTGTTTTTTTCAAAGCAAATTGTTAGTTCAGTTGTGCTCCCTGATTTTCTGCATACCAATATTGTGAGAGCTCTATATCAAATTTTAAGTCGCCCGCCAGCTTCAGCAGCTTATGGGGTAATGTATCGTACTGCGCCACAATTTTACTATCTGCAAACTGGGTATAATAGCCGAAATCAAGCTTGCCCTGCAAGGGAAATGACTCCAGCTTCTGAAGCTGCGCGTAATGGGTTTCAAGCCATTGCTGCGCATCTTCCACCAATTGTTTGAACTCGGTAAAATCGCCGGCGCTCACATCAAATCCACATACCGCATGATCATAATGCCGCTCTCCATCGCGGGTGGCAACTACGGCATCCTTTTCAACAATTTTATAGGGTTGTAGTCCGGTCTTATCTATTATTTCTTCCGACCTGAAATCGCCGGTAATCCAAAGTATGCAGGGCATTGATTGTAACAGAATTTATTTAAATGATTGCAACAGACAGTTTACTTTTCTTTCCTCCAGTCGCTCCAGTCGTTCTTCATTTCTTTGATCACATTTTTCCAGGCGCCCGCCCAAAAATTTCTAAAGCCAAATCCACCAGCCTTGCCCTGAACTCTTTTCGTCAACAGTACCGTCTTGCTGCTCATGTCCACAAAAGTCACCCATACCGTAGCATAAGAAGGATCGCCTTTTTCTTCGCCCTTTCTCATTCCTTCTACAAAAAAGATCAGTCCTATACCTTTGTTCCCCGCGAAGCTGTACTTTTTTACTAAGGCGGAAATCTTAGTCTCATCGAGCCGCGGATAATCATCCATGCTGGTTGAGAAAAACTCCTTTTTAGAGATGGCATTATTCACCTTTTCTACTACGTCGATCGCATAAGACACTTCCGTACGGTTGGTAGCATCGGCTATCTTAAAATTTTTCTGCTCGTTGCTGCTTACAAACATATCGTTCCATGCGGGGATATACTTTTCCTTCATGGCATTGTTAGTCACCTCACCGGCGTCTTTCCATTGCGCCGCCTCACCTATGAATTTTGCCTGTGTAAAGTCGAGGCCCAAAAAAGTGAGTTCCACCTCGCCTTTAAAAATATCCTGACGCGAAGCCTGAGCAAATGCTGTTGCAGCAGTGCAGATCATCATGGCAAAGAACAGAAGCTTTTTCATTGTTTATTGTTTTAAGCGTTTAGCATTTCTTTTTGCAAAAATATCTTCAGCTCACAACTCGCAATTTCTTTTCCTCCGAGGGTTACTACCGCCTGCACGATATGAGCGTTGAGCACCTGATGCAAAATTGAGATTTTAGTGGTGATGGTATCTCCTGTACGGGGCAAAGCATGTATCTGCAAACCTTTTAAAGCCCCAATAAATCCAACGGGTGCTTCCTTTCCCTCCTGACTTGCCTTGTAACCCGTTCCCGCCGCTGCTGTCTGCGCCATATTTTCGATGATGCCCGGTTCGGTAAAACATCCGTCTTCCACAAATAAATGACCTTCGCGCACGGTGAAAGACGTGACGGAGGTTTGATCATCAGCCTCCTCCACAGCGTCTATCATCACAAACGGTGGCCGCTGCGGGATAAAGGGTAAAACCTGGTCCTGAATCATGTCTTCCAAAAGTCAAAATAGTTAAACCATTGTGCGGGATATTGCCTGAGTCTTCTCTCCACCTCCACTACATAGTCGTCAAGCATCCGCTCCATCCCTTCCGTTCCCCTGCCTTCGTAAATCCGGGCAGGTTCTGCATAAAAATGGTAGTGAAAATTAGTTTCTTTAAAAGCAAAAACAAAACACACGGGAGCCTTTAACTTGGCAGCAAGGATGAAGGGACCTGCGGGAAAATGTGCCGGTGCACCGATAAAATCGTGCGTCATGGTGCGCTGCTCCGGACGAAAACGGTCGCCATGCAGGCAGATCAGTTCGTTTCGCGCCAGCGCTGCTGAGATTTCGTAGATATGGGAAAGATCGTCTTTGATAAGGATGACGTTGAAGGATCTCTTGCTTTCAAACTGATCCATATATTCTTTCATTTGCTGCTCCTCACCATCATACATCACAATATTGATCGGCGCTTCTACCATTTTTAGCAGATGACCTGCCACCTCCCAGTTGCCCAGATGAGCACTGAGTAAAATGCCTCCCTTGCCTTCTTCTACCAGTTGTTGGATATGGTGTACGCCTTCGTGTGTAAAGCTAAGCTGACTACCGATGCCGGCAAGTACAGCAATCTTATCAATGAGTGTCTGACCGAAAATGATGATATTTTTCCGGATCAGTTGTGTGGTTTGCTTTTTGTCAAAACCCAGCCGATCGGCATATAGACTTCGTAGCGGGCGCGTAGCAGCGGGGACAAACCAGCGATAGTATAGCGTAACAAAATGCAGCAAGCCATAGGCGGGTTTTAGGCCACCACTTCTTAACAAACCCACAAAGATCCTGTACCCCAGTTTAGAACCACGGGAGCGGCCCTCCCATGCTGGCTGATCAGGCATTGACGGCTTCTAATCGGTTGGAAACGTAGTTGTAGAAATCCTGAATGGTTACCATGGTCTGGAAATCTTCAGGCTTTACCTTAAATCCGAAATTTTGTTCAATGGCCACTACAAGGTCGATGTAGTCCAGGCTGTCGAGGTCGAGTGTAGCTTTGAGATCAGCTTCCGGCGTTATAGCCTGCTCATCCACCTCAAAATCTTCCACCATAAAGGCATTAATGCGAGAAATAATTTCCTGCTGATTCATATATGCTCCGTTTGCTTTCTTTTGGGGTAAATATTCAATGATAAAAATAACAAAACTGCTTTCGATTGCCCTTTACCAATGGGGAGCAAAGTTATAAAAATTGAACTTTATAACAGAAAAATTCACTGATAGTTGGACAATACGCTCCCTATCTGACAGAATAAAAAAACTGCACGAAACTCACGAAGATCTGAACCGGGCCCGGTTTGATGCTCCGGCAAAAGTTACTTGTTGCTGTTCTGAAAAAAATGAAGCGGCTAAAAGTGGATATCTATAATGCTGTGCAGCGGTATGAGCATGCCCCCTTTCAGTTGAAGATATCCATCGGTGAGCGACCAGACGGTCGTTTCTACTTCTTTGGGGCCCTGAGTGGTTTCGAAGATAATGTGTGTCTTTCCCTTGTATTCGTTACCGAGACGAACAGCGTATTCCAATTCTTTTTTCCAGCGCTCAGTATTATCAACAAAGGCGGGAACGATTTTATAAAGCGGAATGTCCTCTTTGGCAATCACAGCAGACATAGGAAGTGTTTTGTAACCTAAGTTAAAACAATTTTTATCGCAAGATGGTTGGGCCGTTCACTAAATGCACTTTTTAACGGATACTTTTGTTTTGTCCCTGAGTTGTGTAGCTTTGTTATCCCTGAGTTAACCCCTGCAACCCACGCTCTCTATCGTTCAACAGGAGATTACCTTCGAAAAATAAAATTGAACGCCCATGTATATCTACTATTTTTTGGATCAGGAAGAAGTTGCTCCACGCCACTTTCAAAGAATATCAGATAAGGCTGCCCTCTGCACCAGTAAGATCAAAGAATACGGAGAGGTCATTGACCACGCCGACGGAGCGATGGTGCTGACCTACCAAACTGAGAACGACAGCATCTTTGTGCGCGATACCAGTGCAGCGCGTGTGGTTCGAAAGATTGTTTCCGAAATGAAAGCACTTGGGTTAAAGATCAGTTTGCTGCCTGCCTGAAAATCAGCCTGCACTCCACTTTACCGAGGTCATGCTAAGTGAGCCGGCAATGAGCTGATCGTTAAATATTTCGGGCTCGTCTGTCCTGGCTTGTAAGCCAAGCACGTACATCAAAGGATAGTAATGATCCGGCGTAGGCACCGCCAGTTTTGCAGCCGCACCAAGCCGATCGTACCTGATAAGCGCATCGTGGTTGCCTGAGCGTATATGTTTTTTAAAAAGTTCGTTCATTTCTATTGCCCAATCGAAGCCATAGGGCTCGTTGATCGCTGAAAATCCACCTGACGGCAAGCGTATCCGGCCCAAATTGTGCACCATATTACCACTTGCCAAAATCAAGACACCTCGTTTGCGGAGTGCCGCCAGTTCCTTCCCAAGGTCATAATGGTACTGCGCGGGCTGTTGATAATCTATACTCAATTGTAACACCGGAATCTTCGCCTCAGGATACATTTGTTTCACCACACTCCAGGCTCCATGGTCCAATCCCCAGTCATGATCGAGCGCTACAGAAGTTTGCCGGATAAGCGATGCCGTTTCCTGCGCCCATGACGTGCTACCCGGCGCCGGATATTCTACCTCATACAGTTCTTTCGAAAATCCACCGAAATCATGAATCGTACGCGGATGCTCCATAGCGGTAACTGCAGTGCCCTTGGTGAGCCAGTGTGCCGAAATGACAAGTACCGCTTCAGGGACAGGTATAGACTGCGCCATTTGTTTCCAGCGTCGGGTAAATTCGTTATCCTCTATACCATTGGTAGGCGATCCATGACCGACAAACAATACCGGCATCGTTGCATTTTGCCGGGATAAACTGGCAGTAAAACCCTTCAGATCAGAAAGTGTGTGCATGGCTCCGGCTGTAGCTATGATGTTTAAAAAATGTCTTCTCTTCATAGAAGCTTCTGCAAATCTAACTACATTTGAAGGGATGCAGGTATTAGGCACCCCGTAGTGGAAAAAACAGCATATGAGCAGCTTAAATAGCTTATCCTTAACGTTTTGAGGCGCGCTTATTGACTTATTTAAAGCGAAACAAAACGTCCCGAAATGAAACGATTAAGCATTCTTTTATCCGCAGCAGGTATACTATTATTAAGCTCCGCAGGCTGGAGCACCGATTTTTCGAAAGCACAGAAAGTAGCCGAGCGCGAGCATAAATACATTTTGTTGAAATTCTCCGGGTCGGACTGGTGTATCCCCTGCATTCGTATGGAAAAGAACATTTTCAGTCAGGATACTTTTCAGGATTTTGCTCAGGAAAATCTCGTGATGGTGAATGCAGACTTTCCCCGATTGAAGAAAAACATGCCCGAAAAGGCGATAGCAAAGCAAAATGAAACGCTGGCAGAACAGTATGATAAAGAGGGACATTTTCCCTACACGGTGCTCCTCGATGCTGATGGCAAGGTTTTAAAGGTTTGGGATGGCGACCCCGGCATTAGTCCGGTGGATTTCATCGAACAAATCGACGCAGTAAAGCATGCTGATTGACACAAGCACGGAACTAAGCCAATATTCAAGACTTACCCGCCTCATGGGTAATCGGTTCGGGATCACGGTGGTCTCGACTGATGCTCAGGAGGCGGATTTTTTTATAGATGCTGCCATCGGCGAAATCCGGAGAATTGAAGATGTATTGACTACGTTTAAGGAAAGCAGCGAAACAAATCAAATCAATGCTGCTGCCGGCTTGCATCCAGTATCGGTAAGCGAAGAAGTGTTTCAACTGATAAAACGCGCTCAGCGAATCTCAGCACTCACACAGGGCGCATTCGATATTAGCTACGGTGGCACAGATAAGCGGCTATGGAACTTCGACACACATATGCAGTGTCTGCCCGATGCCCAACAGGCAAAAGCGGCAGTCAGAAAGATTGACTATCGCAAGGTGATTCTGGACGAAACGGAGCGCACTGTATTGTTGAGAGAAAAAGGCATGCGTATCGGCTTTGGGGGCATCGGTAAAGGCTATGCGGCAGAAAAAGCAAAAAGATTGCTGCAGAAAATGGGCGTAGCCAGTGGTGTCGTCAATGCTGCAGGCGACCTTGCTGCCTGGGGCAAAAGACCCGATGGATCGGCCTGGACCGTAGGCATTGCCGATCCGAATTCAAAATGGCTTCCGTTTTCCCATCTCGATATTTCCGACATGGCTGTGGCCACTTCCGGCAATTATGAAAAATTTGTAATGATCGACGGCAAACGTTATGCTCACACTATTGACCCGCGCACGGGTTTGCCCGTAGAAGGCATAAAAAGCACAACCATCATTTGCCCCAATGCAGAGATTGCCGATGCGATGACTACGCCCGTCATGATCATGGGCATACGCGCCGGCCTTGATATGATTAACCAGATGCGCGACATCGCCTGCATCATCATTGACGACAATAACACCCTCTTCACCTCGAAAAACATCAGGACCATAAGATGAAAAGAATGCGCAAAATCAGCTTGCTCCTGCTGCTGCCACTGACATCCTGCGTGCCGGTAAAAGAATACCAGAAGCAATATATCAACGATGCAGAAATGCAGCTCTCTGCACGAAAGACGGAACGATTTGAAAACAGCTTTCAATCTTACCGCGAAGGCGCAGCGGGCGCAAACGGCGGTAAAACGGGAGGCGGATGCGGATGCAACTAAATAAGCGCTCATGAAGAAGATTTCCCTAGCACTACTATTGCTTTGCTCAAATATTTTAGGCGCTTTCGCTCAAAGTGCCGATACCTCGGCTGAACACTATAAAAGCAGAAAACTCAAGCTTTCTGAGGTCAATCTGGTGTCCTCCTATTATAGTCAGGATGGAGATAACTCCGCCGTAACGGGAGGAGTCGGAAGTGAACAACTCACGGATTTTGCCAACAACCTGGAACTGAAATTTGTGAAACCTGCCAGAAACGAAAAAACACATACGTTCACCCTCGACGTAGGCATTGATCATTATTCATCTGCTTCGTCCGACAAAATTGACCCGACCACTATGTCTTCGGCTTCATCGGCCGATACGCGTATTTACCCTTCGCTCAACTGGTCTTTAAAAGACGACAAACACCACAGCACATTTGGCGCGGGCATTTACTACTCCACCGAATATGATTATAAATCTTTCGGGCTGGGGCTCAACTTTGCTAAAGCTTCCCAAGACAACAATCGCGAGTTCTCTGCACACCTTCAGGCATATTGGGATACCTGGCACGTGATCCTGCCGGTTGAACTTCGAACAACCCACGGCAAGGAAGAAACGAACCAGCCGCGTAACTCTTACAGCGCATCTTTTTCACTTTCTCAGGTCGTCAATCCCAGGCTCCAACTTGCCTTGCTTGCAGATGTAATTTATCAGCAAGGATTGCTCGCTACGAAATATCAGCGCGTTTACTTCAACGATTTTTCAGAGCTCAGCGAAACATTACCGGACACCCGTCTCAAGATTCCACTGGGTATCCGGGCGCATTATTTTTTGGGCGACCGGTATGTGCTGCGCGGATATTATCGCTTTTATTTCGACGACTGGGGATTGTCTGCACACACCTTAAGTGCTGAAGTTGCCGTCAAGATCAATCCGTTCCTTTCGGTGAGCCCCTTCTACCGTTTCTATACGCAAACGGCAGTGAAATATTTTGCTCCTTACGGCAGGCACAACCGCGGCGAAACCTATTATAGCAGCGACTACGATCTTTCCAATTTCGTAAGCCACTTCTTTGGTGTCAACCTGCGCTGGGTGCCTGAGAACGGGGTGCTGCGTATCAAACATTTTACGAGTGCCGAGCTCAGATATGGTCATTATATGCGCGACACCCCGCTAACTTCAGACATTATCACGCTGGCGTTGGGCTTCAAATAAAAGCATTACAGACTCAGGGGCACACGCAGCAGCAAACTGATGTTTCTCCCCATATTCCAGATACCGGTTCTGCCGGTAGCCTCATTCAGTGATGCATAGCGAAGCCGGCTGAGGTGACTCTGATAGGGTGTATCAAGCAGATTTTGCACCGACAGCACGAAGGAGCAAAGCGTCTGCTGCTTTTTGCTCACAAGCTCGAAACCCAAACCGGCCTGGAGCAGAGCATATGCGGCAGCCGGTGTTTCGGTAGCGTAAGCGCCAAAAACATTGTCCTGTGCAAAGTTGACATCGAGCCCAAGTTTCACATAGCCATTCCTGAGCGTTCTACCGAGGTTATTCTTCTGAACCCTTAGCTCCGACAACCATCGTGCAGGTGGAATGGAAGGGAGATTTTCTGTGCTATCTGACACATCTGAAAGTCTTTTACCGCGTACATAGGAAAAGGTATTGTCAAAATGCAGCCAGTCGAACGGATGCGGGTGAAGATCAATATACAGCTCGCCGCCGTACAGCAGGGCATCTGCCTGATCGTAGGCAAAAGCAGAGTATCCTTCCTGATCGTTTACCGCAGGAATGCTGTCCGTTCCGTTAGCGCCCACGAGCTTCCGGAGATAAATAAAGTTGCGGATATAATTTCCGAAAACGCTCGCATTGCAATAGATATGATCGCTTTGAAAATCCACTCCCAGATCAGCCTGGAGACTATTCTCTGCTTTCAGCTCATTGTTTCCATATTCGTAACGAATGGTGCCTTCGTGTACGCCGTTAGCAGACAGTTCTGCAATGTTGGGTGCGCGGTATCCGCTGGCAAGGTTCGCTTTCAACGTCAGTCTTTTAGTCACCGAAAAACTGGCGCCGACACTGCCGGTTATGTTTGAAAAACTACGATTAAAAGCGTTAAACTTCACAAAGTTCCAGGGGGTCCGTTCATCCACCTTTTCACCGGTGCTGTCCACAAATAAAGCCGTGCTATGCAAGGTTCTGTTGTCATAGCGAAGACCACCCGACAACGACCATTTACCGATATCTCTACGCGCGATGGCATAAGCGCCGATGTCGAACAAAGCGTAATCGGGTATCAGGAACTCAACGCCCTTATTGCTGTTGTGCTGGTACATCCCGTTTACCCCCGCTGTAATCTGCCAGTCGCGAACCGGCGCAAAAAAATACTTAAGATCGTAGCTGTACGTATGAAGCAGGAAATGTAAGCCCGGTGTGGCGGGCTCGAGCACATTGTCCATTTCTTTACGGGTATTTTGCTGAAAACCCAGCGTCAGTCCGAGCCTTGCACCATTGTGCAAAAACAAACTATTGTTCCACGCTAACTTCTGATGATTGATGATCTGATAAGGATGTTGTTTTTGATAAGAAAGACCATCCGCACCAGACACTGTCTCTATACTTTCCACACCGTTGAGATTTACCGGCTTTACAAAATTGCCGGCGCTGTCCCGGTCTCCTTCAGCAATGCCAAGGGTTTGATTGAATGAGCTAAACGAAAGTCTTGAATAACCCCATTGCTTATTGACGCCCAGCATGGCACCAAAATCAGCATTGCGAAAGCGGCTGTTGAAAACATAGCCATCGTAATTGTTTTGGTAATCGTGCGCCATTTTTCCTGTACCATAAACCTTCCAGCTAAGTCCCCGTTTGTTTCCGGAAAGATTAAGATGACCTGCCAGCAAACCATTGTTGGTCTGATAGTTTAAACTGAAATTCCCTTTTGCCCCCCGCTCGCTGTAGGGCTCATCCGTTACAATGTTAATCACACCGGCAAGAGCGTCCGAGCCGTAAGCCAGAGAAGCAGGACCTTTCAACACTTCTACCTTCGATACGTTGTAGTCATCAATTTCTATCCCATGTTCGTCGCCCCATTGCTGTCCCTCCTGACGAACATTATCGCTGACCACCAGAATACGGTTGGCACCCAAGCCCCGAATAATGGGTTTGGAAACTGCAGGTCCTGTAGTAACCTGATTGACACCGGGAATACGGGACACCGCATCGATAATGTTGGTGGAGGCATTTTCCTGAAGATCTTTCATGGGCACACTGGCAATGGGCACGGGGCTTTTTCGCATTTCTGTAGCAAGACTGGTACCTGTCACCACCACTTCATTTCTTTCGAGTACGCTTTCGCTGAGTAAAAAATCTCTGTGCGTACTGCCCTCGATATGCAGGGTAACGGTCAAGGTGGAAAAGCCGATCATGTGCACCTGCACGAGGTAGTTCCCTCTGGGTAGATGATCAATAAAATACCGACCGTCGGCATCGGATACCGCACCCGTCCTGAGGTCGGGTAAGCTTACAATGGCCCCTTGCACCGGAGCCTGTGAAGTATCTGTGATTCTACCCGAAAGAGAAGAGGATTGTGCCCTTGCCCATAACGGAACAAGGCAAAATAAAAAAAGTATAAAACGCTTTGCAAGCATTGTTACATCAATTTAAAGGTTGAAGAAATGGAATGATCACCGCCTCAGAAAAGGGCAGTGTACGGGTGATGTACTAACAATGCCGGGGCGGCCCGCGTGTAGCGACTTCTGCAGCAGGAAGTGTTGGAAAACGGAGCAAAAGCAAAGGAAAGACCGATGCGTAGCCAGGAACAACGGAATATTGTATGCGGCAGTCCTGCTGCTGAATAAACGGTGTAAGGGAAAAACTAAGAAAGGAGCAATGGTGATGTTCATTTTCAAAGCTGATCTCACCAGCTTTTTGTTGATGGTGTACGGTGTCGGTATGCCCGGTAAACAGGTGAACAAACTCCTTGGCGGTTCCGCCGAAGAGCAGGAGTACTGCCAGCCAGCACGAAAGAATGATATTTGAAATGCGCCTGAGCACGAGCCTGAGTTCGCTGCAAAATTACAGTAATATTCCCTCAGGAATTTCCTGCGGGCTTTGCTCGCTTTTTGTGGTGCAGGTCAATTTCATAGCCAATCAGACCAATAACTTCGATATAGGTAAACTTATGACTGGCCCTGCCTCCTTCGCTGGCAAGAGAATTTACATAGTTCGCAAAACCCGCTTTAGCAGTTCCTTCGAGAAAAAATCTTTTTAAAGGATATACTCTTACACCCGCTTCTGCACTGATGATGTAGCCTGCAACGTGAAATTTATTATTGATTCTTCTGCCGTTGTAGGTCACGTCCGTACGGGGAATGACCAGACCGGCGCCGAGTTTATACACCAGCGAAATGAGTTCTCGGTGAGTTTTCCTGGTGGTGAGCAGCCTTTCTTTGGCTACATAATTAAGCTGCGCAAAATTAGCTCCATCAGTATGTTCGAAATGAAAGAAAGACGGATCAAAAGTGGTGTCTGCATTAATGTACTGATCTCCGATACGTCCGCTCATATGATAGGTCTGATAGTCTGTGACCACATATTTCGTATGATCAAAGTTGAGCTCGATCGCATGGGAGTGACTCGGATTGAGATAGAAACCAATGCGGTAGTTGTACTGCGGTATCGAGATATCCAGCGGAGCATTGAAAATCGCGTCGAAGTCAGGCTTGTCCTTTGCGGTAACGTCCTTCAATGTAAAATCGTAGGCAGATCCATTGCTGAGATGGATGTCGCTTTTTGAATACCATTCGCGGTTGTATCCCCATTGTAGATAAATGCCGGAAAGGGAAAGTTTCCTGAAGAGCTGTGCCTGAATGTTGCTGCTGAATAAACTCAAAACCGCAACGACCATAAATAACTTTCGCATGATATCAGTAATCTGCTGGTAACGATGCAAAAGTAAACAGACGCTTCCGCTAATGGATAAGCCGGTTCAGATAATCTTTATTCGTTTAGATTTTTTCTACTATACCCGCTATGCCCTGCCCTCCTCCAACGCAGGCAGTCACCATGCCGAATTTTTTATCGAGGCGTTCCAGATCGTTCAATATCTGTATGGTAAGTTTGGCGCCGCTGCAGCCCAACGGATGTCCGAGCGCTATAGCACCACCATTGATGTTCACCCGTTCTTCGTCAAGCCCGAGCTCTCGAATCACGGCAACCGACTGAGAGGCAAAGGCCTCATTGAGTTCAATCAGATCAATCTGGTCTAGCTGCATTCCTGCCTGCCGTAGCACCTTGGGCACAGCAGCCACCGGACCGATTCCCATAATACGCGGATCTACGCCGACCGATGCGCAGGCGATCAATCTTCCCCAGGGTGTCAGGTTCAGTTCTTTCATCAGGCTCTCACTCATCACGATCACAAATGCGGCACCATCAGAGGTTTGTGAAGAGTTGCCGGCGGTCACGCTTCCGCCTTGTGCAAATGCTGGCGGCAGTTTGGCAAGCGCCTCCATAGATGTGTCTTTACGCGGTCCTTCGTCTGTGTCCACCACAAAACTTCGTTCTGCCCTTTTACCTTTTTCATCTACAAAGGTTTCCTGTACCGTAACCGGTAAAATTCCTTTTTTGAAGTAGCCTTCATTGATAGCATTCATAGCCCGCTGATGCGAACGATAGGCAAAAGCATCCTGATCGGCTCTCGAAATTTTATAGTCGTGCGCTACCTGCTCTGCTGTCAAGCCCATGCTGAGGTAATAGTCAGGCGCAGATCTCGCAATTTCATAGTTTGGAACTGTTTTCCAGCCTGCTGTGGGTACAAGACTCATACTTTCTGTACCGCCCGCAATAATGCAACGAGCCATGCCCGATTGTATTTTGGCGGTGGCTATAGCAATGGTCTCTAATCCCGATGCACAATAACGATTCACGGTAACGCCGGGTGCCCATTCGCCCACAGCCCGGTTTGCGATGATCCTGCCTACCTGCAGCCCTTGTTCCGCCTCAGGCACAGCATTGCCCACTATCACATCATCTACCAGCTTCGGATCGAGTGCAGGTATGCTTTCCAGCAATCCTTTGATCACATCAACAGCAAGATCGTCGGGACGATAGAAACGAAAGCCACCCCGCTTTGCTTTTCCTACGGCTGTTCTAAATCCGCTAATGATATATGCTGCCTCCATTGCTATTTGCTTTATGTTTTAAAATTAAGAAAACACCGGAAGCTTCCCTGTAAACAAAACATCAAAATCTTTGCAACTGCTGGCATCATTTTCAGGATGATCAGGAACAAGCTCTGATATGTACTTTTGAGGTACATCAGTTTTATAAAGAAGAGATATGGAGCAGAAATCGAAAAGAACATTGGTCATCGGCGCATCAGAAAACCCTGCGCGCTATAGCTATCTGGCCATAAAAAAGCTACTCGCGCATGGGCATGAGGTGCTGGCGATCGGCAACAAAAAAGGGGAGGTAGAGCAGGTGACCATCGAAACGGAAAAAATCCCCTTCAAAGACATAGACACGGTGACGCTTTATCTGAATCCGACGAACCAGAAGCCGTATTACGATTACATTCTTTCGCTGAAACCCAAAAGAGTGATCTTCAATCCGGGAACCGAGAATGGTGAGTTGGAAAGAAAATTGTCCTCGCACGAAACCAATATCATGGAGGCGTGTACCCTGGTGATGCTCAGTACGGGTCAGTATTAAGGGTTAACTATAGCTATGCCCCATCCAGAGTGCGCCGCTAATGCTATCGCGGCCTGCACCGGTGACGCTATGCAGTACATTCGTTTCTTCGCGCCAGCGCAAGGCACCGATCAACGCCATAACCAATGCTTCCTTAAACTTGACTACCTGTTCGTAGGGTACAACCACATTTATTTGCTGAGGCTGCAATACCTGCTGCAGGGTTTCGATCAGGAAATTGTTGAAAGCACCTCCGCCCGTAACCAGCATCTTGGCAAAGCCTTTATCATGAGGAAATTTTTCAGTGACTACCGCCACCTGCTCGGCTATATGCTGTACCATAGTACGCAGAAGATCGACGTTGAGATGGGCGCTTTCCATCAACACAGGGAAGACCAGTTCCATTGCCGCATCATTACTAAGTGATTTGGGTGCATCCCTGCGAAAGTACGCCTGATCGTTTAGCTGCCCCAGCACGGCTACCAGCAGCTTGCCCCTGCGTGCCATTGTTCCATCTTCATCAAAATCCTTTCCTTCATTTTTGGCCAAAGCATTTAAGGCCTGATTTCCGGTACATACATCGAAGGCTTTGAAATGCTCGCCGTCGCGAACGGTAATGTTTACAATCCCCCCGATATTGAGCCAGTAATCGAAGTCTGAAAAAAGAAGCTTGTCGCCGATAGGCACGATAGGTGCACCCTGCCCGCCCAAAGCCACATCCATAGCCCGGAGGTCACTGATTACAGGCAAGCCAGTCAATGCGGCTATGGTAGCGCCATCGCCGATCTGGAAAGATGTATGATGGGCAGGATCGTGGTACACGGTGTGACCATGGGTGGCGATAAAATCCACGCGATGCTGTATGGAGTGCCGGACGATAAAGTCATTGACCTTTTCTGCGATATACTTTCCATAAGCAGAATGAAACTTAAAAAAATTCCCGGCGTCCATGTGTTGTGCATGAGCGAGTTTCTCCGACCACTCCTCTTCATAGGGCATACACTCCGCATACTGTATGTCAAATTTCCATTGCCCACGACTTTCTTCCAGGTAGGTATAGCACACATCCAGACCGTCGAGCGAACTGCCGGACATTAAACCGATGACTTTGTAAACCATGCTGCTAAGATAACCGATACCGCAAACACTGGCAGTGTTTTACATTTGCCGGCAGATGCAGTTTTTCCTACACTATTTCCTACATCTTATTTTTCCGGCCGCCATTGCCTATACGCTGGGCGGCAATCGCTGGAAAAAGCTGTATCTTATTTTGCTTGCTACCATGCTTGTAGATCTCGACCATCTGCTGGCGACACCAGTCTTTTCTGCCTGTCGCTGCAGTATCAATTTCCACCCGCTGCACAGTTATTATGCCATTGCAGTTTACTTTTTTGGTTTGTTCTTTCGCAAAACAAGGTGGTGGTCTGCCGGGCTGCTCCTGCACATGGCAACAGACGGGCTCGATTGTTACCTCAGCCTGAAAACCTGCGCGTGAATCTGCCTGTTTACTGCTAAATTGAGCCTATGTACAAAATCCCATATTTCACAGAGCAAAACGAGGAGGAAGTTTTGCGTTTTATGGAACAGTATCCCCTGGCAACCCTTATCGGAAGTGAAGCCGGCAAAAGCGTTGCTACCCAAGTGCCCCTGCTAATGCGCCGAAATACGGACCAATCGCTTTCCCTTCGCGGACATATGATGCGCCATACGGATCATCATCTGGTTTTTGAAAATAATCCCGACGTGCTCGCCTTGTTCGCGGGTCCTAACTGCTATGTAAGTGCAAGTTGGTATGAAGAGCGAGGATCCGGCAGTACCTGGAACTACGTAACCGTACATGTAAGAGGTACATTGCGTTTTACAGACGAAAGCCAAACAATCCAACTGCTCGCGGATCTGACCCGGAAATTTGAAGAGGAACAGGAGCGTCCTCAAATGCTGGAAGACCTTTCCGGGCAATATGTCACAAACGCAATAAAGGCGATAGCCGGTTTTGAAATTGAGGTAAAGGAAATATACCCGGTCTTTAAGCTCAGTCAAAATCAGAACGAACAGAGCCACAAAAACATAATAGACCAACTGCAAAAAAGAGCGCGATACGGCGATAGAGAGATTGCGCAGATGATGGAGGCACGACGTCGCAAATAAATTGATGGCCCTGAAAAGGAATTGTTTGCCCCGTAGGTTATGCCTTTGTTATTGGCACGAATCATCAGCGTGTACTAAGGTTTAAGTTCCGATCATTGCCTACTTTTAATTGTACGGCACACCGCAGCTTTGCAGCCATAAGGAGCGTATGGAGGAAAAAATTGAAACGCTTATGGCTTACGCAGGACAAATTATAACTCATCCCTCATTGGGACTTACCATTCGTTTTTTAAAGACCCACCTCGAAACCGCCGGATTGGGATGGGAGGCGGAATATACCATAGAAACCGGGCGGCATAAGAGGATGCTACCGCATACCCATATCCACTCTGACGAATGGTTTCAGGTCTTGCAGGGAGAATGCCGTTTCCGGCTGAATGGGAAAACCTACAAAGCCCGGCGAGGCAGCGAAATTTATTTACCTGCTGGTCAGTCGCACACTCACCCGTGGAATATCGGCAAGCAAGCTCTGGTGATGCGAAATATTATGTTGTTGAACGCCCCCAACCAGACAGACCACGGTGAGATAAAACGGATTGAAGAATATCTCGAACACTGGTTTCACCTTGCTTGTCGCGGGCAGGTTAAAAAAGACGGGAATCCCTATCTGCTTCAGTCGGCTGTGTTCTTTGAAGCGCTGAAAAAGCAACTGGTGTTCGGTAGCTTTCCTCCGCTGCTGCAGGACATAGTTTTGAAGCCGCTCTCTATAGTTGGAAAATGGAAAGGGTATCGCCGCACCTACTACGAATAATACCTTGTGCCTTATACTGCGGGAATATCCACTTCGAAGCAAGAGCCGCTACCCTCTTTGCTTGACACAGAGATGCGACCATTGTTTTTTTGTAGAAACTCGTTGATAAGCACGAGGCCCAGACCCACCCCGCGCTCACCATAGGTTCCCTTGTGGCTCACTCTTTTTGCCGGGTCGAAAAGTCCCTCGACCAGGTCCGGAGACATGCCTATGCCTTCGTCGCGAACCTGTAGAATGATGCGGTCGTTTTCCTTTCTGCCCGATACTTCTACCTGTTGCCCTTCATGAGAGAATTTGATAGCATTTACTACCAGGTTGCGCATGATAAAAGCCAGTTGTGCACGATCGAACCGGGCAATACAGACATCATCTATTTTCTGCGTAAGCGTTACTGATTTATGTGCGGCAACATTGTTCAGCAGCTTCCGGGTTTGATCAGCCAGTACACTGATGTCCACTGCTTCACTTCGCGTTTCACTGTTTTTTATCTGTGCCGATCCCCAATGCAGCAGGTTGTCCAGCGTTTCCAGTGTAGCAGAAGCAGAAAGATGCAGGTTGTTCAGCATCATCCGGCGCTCTTCTTCATTCAACACTTCAGACTCGAAAAGTTCGATAGAACCAATAATGCTGTTGAGCGGGCTTCGAAGGTCGTGGCTGATGACGGCAAACATCCGGTCTTTGGTTCGGTTGGCCTCTTCAAGCTCTTCATGTTTCTCGAGCAGTTCGCGATGCTTTTTTCGCTTTTGCACCACGGTAGAAACAGCAAAACCCGCCAGCAGTAGTGATACCGAACTAAAACCAACAAACAGATTGCGCTGCCGTGTGCGTTCTCTGCTCATCCTTGACAGTGCGTCCACCTCGTCCTGCACCTTTTGCATTTCTACGGCCATCCGTGTGCGCTCCACATGCGCACGTTCGTCCACGCCTTTGAGCTTGCTGTGGTAATCCATTACATCGTCAAAAACCACAGCCGCTTCTTTATACTTTCCCTGCGCTGTCAAAATCTGATGCAGCAACACGCTATTGTCGTAATTCAGGTCCACATCATCGAGGTCTTTGGCAATACCGAGACTTTTTTGCAGATAACTGTATGCAAGATCGTAACGCTTCATTTTCACATACACACCGGCTATCATCTGCGCAGCCCCGGCAATGCGCACCGGGAACCGGTTTACGGTATGTCCAATCAAGGCACTGTCGAGATACAACAATGCTTTGTCATACTGACCAAGTTCTTTGTAGGCAATTCCCAGGTTCAGAAACACATCCGGCAGCGGCGGAAGCCAGGTGCTGTCCGATATATGGCTGCGTGCCTGCTGCAATACACTCAGGGCTTTATCATAAGCTCCCATCTGGCCATAGAGCACGCCGAGATTGTTCCACACGGTCACCTCCATATCCTCATTTCCGATTCGTGTTGCATAGGCCAGTGAGCGTTCGGAGTACAAAATGGCGTTTTTGTAATCATCTACCTGACCATACACCATCCCGATTTTATAATTCACATCAGCGATATGAAAATCGTCATGCAGCTTTTCATAGATAGAAATGGCTCGCAAAAACCAGCCCAATGCACCTGCAG
This sequence comes from Flavipsychrobacter sp., assembly GCA_017849575.1. Lineage (GTDB taxonomy): Bacteria > Bacteroidota > Bacteroidia > Chitinophagales > Chitinophagaceae > JAFIGV01. The sequence continues at coordinate 369,315 of JAFIGV010000014.1, forward strand.
AATGTTGCTGCATGCCTTCATTGATTCCGGCCAGTACATATACATCGGCCAGCTTTGCCTCCAGCTTTAGCTTTTTATAATGCTCTATACTCTGCTCATAATAGCTCATTGCTTTCTTATACTGGGCCAGGTGCATTTCGCGTGTACCCAGCAACCAGGAGGCATCCGCAAGTCCCTCTGCATAGCCCACTTTTTGTGACAGCTCATAGGCCGCACGGGTCAGGTTCAACGCGCTGTCAGGATCTACGGGAATGAGCATCTTAATACTACCCAACATGCGATTAATCTTTTGAGTATCGCTGGTAGTATAAGATGGCCTCGATTGTGCAGTAAAAAAACAGAGGAGAAAAAGGCAGATAAGAGTTGTACGCATCATCATCAGAAACTAAGCTGTCCGCGAATTTAATTCTATACCGCTCAATATAAAATATCCTGAACGTTTTTTTCATTCGTTTGGTCAGATTTTCAAGCCTGCTGGTCAGCCGGCAGCCCATAAAAAAGCCGCAGTGCGCTGAAACACTGCGGGCCAATACCCCTGACCGGAGCGGTTATCTTCTTCTCTTGATGGAACAACCGATAGATTTGGTGGTATTCGGCTCCATATCATTACCGGTCAACATATAGTCAATGGCTTTTCTTAAATAAATAACCTTTGATTCCTCGGGATTTGCCGGGTTATCTTCCATAGCACCTTTGTAAACCAACTTTCCACCGGCATCAAACAAAAAGACTTCCGGAGTGCGGGTGGCACCAAAAGCGTCGGCAAATTCAGCATTTTCGTCTATGAGATAGGGCACCCGATAGTGCTGCTTCTGAGCATATTTTTTCATAGCGTCGGGCGCATCCTCGTCGTTTCGCTGGGCTTCGTTGGAGTTGATGATAACCATACCGATACCTTTTTCGAACGCATATTTCATCATCTCGGCCGTTCGCTTCTGGCTCCTGATCACGTAGGGACAGGTATTGCAGGAAAACATCACGAGCAGACCATTGTGGCTTCGGGCTTTTTCAAGCGATACAGGGTTGCCGTTGACAGCCGGAAGGATTTTTTCAGAAAGGGGAATTTTGCTGCCAATCGGTAAACTTTCTATGGTGTGCTGGGCAGCCGACACCATAAAACCCGCTGCCAGAGCGAGGGTAAACGCCATTTTCTTCATGATTGTCTATAAGTTTTCGACTAAAAGTAGCGGCTTTCCCGCGCCTGTATGAATATGAATTCAGCTATGATGTAACTCTTTCTTTTCGGCATCTTTAGCTAAGAGAATGCTCACATTCAGCTCATATCCCAGTAGAATAATAAAGGTATTCAGCCACATCCAAACCATAAAGGCAATGATGGTGCCGATAGGGCCATACACCTGATTGTAGTGTATGAAATTATTGGCAACAAAGAAAAATGCCGTAGTGGTTAGTGCATTGGCAAAAGTGGCAAAAATGGATCCGGCAGAAACAAACGGAAACCTGTTGGTCAGTGACGGACCGTAGGTGTAAATGATGGAAATGCAACTGAAAATTATTGCGAGCACGATGAACAGACTCAATATCTTGACGGCTACCACACTATTAAAAATATTAAGGAGCAGACTATTTACAGCGCTGGTTTGAATGATCAGTACGCCCAGCGAAACGATAGCCACACAGATAAGCATCACCGTAAGTTTGATAGCCGTCCACCTGCGTTTCAATCGCGACCGATCTACATACACCGGAGTGGTACGGTCGAAACTGCGCATGAGCCCCATCATACCATTGGAAGAAAAGAACAAGACCAGAAGGATACCAAAAGAAAGGAGGTCTCTGCGCTCTTTGTTCAGAAATTCGTCGAGCACATGGATAAGGCTTTCGCGGACCGAAGTGCGCGGCATCACTTGCAGGATGGTGGAGGTGATGGTATTCTGAACATTACCCAGCGGAAGATAAGGCAGCAGTGAAAACAAAAACAACAAAGTGGGCGGAATGGCCATCAAAAAGTTGTAGGTAACGGCGGCGCTCCGCTCATTGAGACGGTTGTTGCGTATCTCCTTCAGAAAAAAACGACCTACAGCATACAGGCTTTGCCCTCCAAAAGCAGGCGGATAGATCTTTCTGGCAAACCGGGACAGGACGTGCAGACGCAGCCACCTTGCGATAGCGTTTTCAATTTTCGTCATTCCGGCGGCAAACTAAAGATTATTCAGGATAAAGTTGGTCATCCGCCGGTATAAATGATAACGGGTGTTTCCGCCTGAAATGCCGTGGGCTTTGTTTGGGTAGTATTCGCTGTCGAATTCCTTATCGGCTTTGATCAAGGCATCCACCATCATTACCTGATTCTGAAAATGCACGTTATCATCGCCGGTACCATGGATCACCAGAAACTTCCCTTTCAGGCCGTTCACCATTTTCTCAGGCGCATTATCGTCATAACCTTTTGGATTTTCACCGGGGGTGCGCATGTAGCGTTCGGTATAAATATTATCATAAAAACGCCAGTTGGTAACCGGGGCTACAGCAATGGCCGCCTTAAACACATCGCTGCCTTTGAAGATGCAGGTACTGCTCATAAAGCCTCCATAACTCCAGCCCCATATTCCTATCCTGTTTTTATCTACATAGGGCAAGCCAGCAAGATGTTTCGCTACAGCTATCTGGTCGTTGCTTTCCAGATTACCGAGCTGCAGATAGGTTTTCTTTTTGAAACGCTCACCCCGGAAGCCGGTGCCGGTGCCGTCGGCACATACAATGATGTAGCCGTGTTGTGCAAGCATCTGATGCCAGAAAAAATCGGAGACAGGAAACCGGTCCGCAACGTTCTGAGAGCCCGGGCCGCTGTACTGAAACATCAATACCGGATATTTTTTCTCAGGATCAAAGTTTGGTGGTGTGATCATCCAGGCGTTAAGCATCGCACTGTCTCCGGGCAGTCTGACAAACTTGAGTTTGCCCAGATTGTATTGCCTGAGCTTTTCTGAAAATTCCTTGTTGTCTTCGAGCGTACGAATAATCTTTCCGGACTGATCCCGGAGATAATATACCGGTGGCTCGTTTAGCCGGGAATATTTGTCGAGAAAATACCGGTAACCGTTGATGGTGGTAATGGCGTGGGTACCGGCCTCGGGCGTGAGTTCTTTTTTTCTCTTGCCATTCCATTTTACAGCGTACAGCCTACGTTCCAGCGGCGATGTCTCGGCGGCGGTGTAATAAAGCAATTCTTCCTTTTCATCTACACCGATAAGCTGGTCAATATCATAGTTACCCTTAGTGAGCCGGGTCAGTTTTTCACTCTTCCAGTCCCAGCGATAAAAATGATTGTAACCGCTCATTTCGCTATTGAAAATGAAACTACGTTGATCAGGAAGAAACTGAAGATTGTCATTGATCTCGATATAGTAAGGGTTGGATTCGGTAAAGATCGTCCTGGTATTGCCGTTTTGGGCATCGGCCAGCAAAAGCCGAAGCTTATTCTGATGGCGATTGATGCGGTAGATACAAAGCTGACCGGGATCTTTTGTCCACTTAATCCGCGGGATGTAGATGTCGGTATGAGTGCCCAGATCGGCAGAAACCGTGTTGAGACTGGCCAGTTCGTAAATATGTATGGACACTATCGAATTGGGCTGGCCTGCCTTTGGATACTTGTAGCGATATGGCGTGGGATAAAGGCTGTCATAAATCGTCATGGTGTATTCGGGTACCTGTCGCTCATCGAATCGGTAATAGGCGATATGCTTCCCGTCGGGAGCCCATTCGTAGGCCCTGGTAAACTCAAACTCCTCCTCATACACCCAATCGCAGTTGCCGTTGATGATCTCATTTCGCTTCCCATCATGGGTCACCTGAGTCACTTTGCCGCTTTTCAGATTGCGTACATACAAGTTGTTGTCTTTAACAAAGGCAACATTCTTATTGTCTGGTGAAAGGCTTGCGTGAAGTATCTTTTCATCATCTACCGACTGAAGATTTTTTGTAGCAGGATCGTAGAGATATACCCTGTACAGCACCGAGCGACGATAAATATTCTGTGGTTCGGTAAACAGCAGCAAACGCGTTTCGTCGTTGCTCCATTCATACTTTTCAACATGTAGCTTCTTGCCTTCAAAAGTCAGGCTATTCTCAAAGAGCTGCTTTTGCCTTTCTCCGGTTTTCAGATCGTAAAGACCGATGCTTTGAAGACCGTTTTCATCATCAATTTGTGTAAAATGCACACCATCCCTCATGGCATTGAAACCAGGAACTGATTTCATGCGAAAAGTGCCCTTGCGCCAGATGTCTTCGAGGGTGATCTGCTTCTTCTGTGCCAGGGCGGCATTACCGGTCAGAAGTAAAATGATGATGAACAGTCTTTGCATAACTATTGACTTAAGTAGCTTTCAAAAATAACTTTTGGTATCAGAAGCCCGAAATGTGCGTGGGTGAAAAATCGGGGGAAAAAACAAAAGGCGCCCTGGGGCGCCACAAAAAATGATACGGGATGGACTAATAATCAATGGTAGCCTGTATGCCCCGGTCGATCAAAGCCTCAGCTTTTGGCCGCAAAAATTCAAAACTGCCTTTTTTTACCCCATACTTTCCTTTATGGTGGATAAACATCGCACATTGTTCGGCCTGCTCGGGAGAGTGGTCACAAATCTCCATCAGCGACTGGATCACCCAATCGAAAGTATTGACATCGTCATTCCAGACCACCAGATTATGACCCGCATCGCTCAATATTCCGAGATCTGCATCTTCCTGCGTTTGCCATCTTGTACTGTTCATTACTACACTAAATTTTGGCAAATTTATAAACACGCGGACATATATACCAAACGAATTACCTGACCCGCGGACATTATCTTGCGGCATGTTTGTGAAAAAGACAATGGACGAACTACAGCGGATGCCTGCTTCAGAAGCGCGGGCGGCTTCAAAATTCCCTGTTATCCTTATTCTCGACGACATCCGAAGCATGCATAATGTTGGCGCTGCGTTTCGCACGGCAGACGCGTTTGGCATCGAAGAAATATTTCTTTGCGGATATACTCCGGTACCCCCGCACCGCGACATTCGCAAAACCGCCCTTGGCGCTACGGAAACAGTGAAATGGCGGCACTTCGGCACGACTATGGCAGCGGCAGACACTGCGCGGGACATGGGTTATAAAGTGTATGCCGTTGAACAAACGCATAACAGCCTTCCTCTGCAGGCGCTGAACTGGACAAATGAGCCCGTGGCCTTAGTGTTTGGGAACGAAGTTGCGGGTGTACAGGAAGGCGTTTTGACCAAGGCAGACGCCAGCATTGAAATACCCCAATGGGGCGCAAAACATTCGCTGAATGTATCAGTGTGTATGGGTGTCGTGCTTTGGGAACTCGCCCGGCAAACCTTGCAGAAATAGCCAACAGCAGTGTGCTGAGGCGCAGGGGCAAAAAGACCGGTGCAAATTGATGTTAAAATTCCTCCCGGAGGCTTTATCAACCGGGTGCAAAGAAGCTGCTTATAAGCTCAGGGCTTACGCGTATCTTTGCCACGGTGCCAAACCTCGAGGGTGCAGTGTTCTGCTACGGCAGGATGTACTGTACCACAACGTAAGGTCCCCGCTCAAACGGGGACTTTTTTTTTGCAAATCACTTTCACTTAAGGCAGCAGGTATCGATACAGTTTTTGACCTAAGCATACCTATCGTTTCCACCTTATAAAGGATTAGAGCCCACTAGAGCAGGCTCTTTCGGGGTTTCCTAAGCGTTCGTTAACCGGTTGCAAAGCCGGCGTTAAGCCCCGGTCTGTTGCTTGTACTGCATGGCGACGGGTTGCATCTTTACATCATCAAAACAAAACAGCCGCTACAAGAGAAATCTGAAACGGCAACATCAGAAAAACAGAAAACAAAACAAACAGCTTGATATAGGGAAAGAAGATCACCTGAAACTCGTCTCCATTCTCTCCTTATATACAGAAAAAGGACCCTGTCTAGGGTCTTTTTTGCTTTGATAGACTAATGTAAATACAGCGAGGGTCATGAGAAAGTTACGATAAACCCAATAAGTCCGGGGTATAACGCCAATCAATTGCAACGACCGGTGCACGCCGGCTGTATATGCCGGTCTGCATGGTGGATCGTCTCGCAAATGAGCCGGTCAAGGTCTGAAGCAGATTTGATAATACCTTCCACCACAAAAGCACGCTCCTCTTGTGTCAGTTCGTGTTGCTGCAACAGCCCGGCAAAACCCAAAAGACTGCTCAGAGGTGCACGCACTACATGCGATTGCTTCCAGGAAATTTCTCTGAGTACCGTGTTCTGATGTTCGATCTTCTGAAGGTATTGCTCCTGCTCTGTTATATCACAGGCGGTCACGACCTTTGCCGCACGGCCCTTATACTCGATACGTTGCGTGTATATCTCAACGGTTATGATCTCACCATTCGCCTTTTTGTGACGCACCCTTCCGGTAAAGCTCTGCAAATTCCTTCGGTCAATACGCTTCAACAACCGCTCCAGCATGTCTATGTCTTCCTTCGGCCGGATATCCCGTAGCGTCATGGAAAGAAACTGCGCGCGTGAGTAGCCATATTGATGAATCGCTTCTTCATTCACATCGAGAAACTGAAGTGTAGCCGCATCGAAGATCCACTTAGGCAAAGGTCCGTGATCAAACATGATCCGATATCGGTGCTCAGAATGTGACAATCTTGTTTCCCGCTCTTCCAACTCCCGGATCTTTGCCTTCTGATCGAGATAAAAATATTTAAGGAGATAAAACAACAGAATAGCAGTGACCGCCACAAAAAGGAAACCCTTCATGGTTTCGAAGCGGTGGTATTTCTGCAAATCTAACCGGGCAAAAATGGCCCCGCTGCTATAAATCCACATAAAGCCAGCGGCGGCATAGATACAAGTAACGAAGGTTGCAGGTCTTTTCAATCAAAACGTTTTTTTTCAATTAATAATTTTCATGAAGTTAAAAATCAGTGAATTGAAAAGGGAATGATTGTCGTCAGGGGTTTGGCAACGGTGTAGGTCGGAGGGCACGCAGCCCGTTAGCCGTTCTTTCCTGTAAGAAAATACATCTTGAGACCGCCTTTATTTTTTGCCTTGACTACACCCCGGTCTTCTACAGTGAACAAAGTACCGAGCAGTGCATGTGTTGTTTCCGAAATGTTGATCTTCCCCGGTTCGCTGCCCTGCTGCATACGGGCTGCGGTGTTTACAGTATCGCCCCAGATATCGTAGGCAAACTTTTTTACCCCGACAATGCCTGCTACTACCGGGCCGGTATGCAGGCCCACCCGGATATCGAAAGCCTTACCTCCGGAAGCACGTCGGCGTAGAGCGATAAACTCTTTTATCTCCAGGGCGGCGAGCGCTACTTTATGCGCATGGAGCGGATCTCCGTTGGGCAAGCCGCACACCGCAAGGTAAGCGTCGCCTATGGTTTTGATCTTTTCTATCCCGTGCTTTGAAATGATATCGTCGAATGCCTTGAAGCAGGTATCAAGCTCGGTCACCAGTTCTTCCGGACTCATCTTCTCACCTGCCTTAGTAAAGTCCACAAAATCAGTAAACATCACGGTCACTTCATCATAAAGCCGTGCTTTGGTAGCCCCGGTGCTCTTTAATTCTTCCGCTACTTCCGAGGGCAGGATATTCAATAACAAATCGTCGGACTTACGCTTTTCAATCTTCAGTTCTTCGTGTTGTTGCTGCACACGATTTTTTTGTTCGAGCACTTCGGCGGTTCGTATGTTTACCTGGCGTTCTAATTCCTCATTCTGATTTTGCAAGATGCGTTTGTTCTCCTGTTCCTGCGCCAGTGTTCGTGCAGACAATACCTGAACCTGATCCAGTTGCACCAGCAGATTTTTATTCATGCCGGAAAAACGATAAGCCAGATACACTGACATCGATATGGGCACACTCAGGATGGCAAACAGAATAGCAAAGGTCCACACCATTCCGGCACGGGTGTCATCTACTTCAAAATATCCGCCATTGGCAAAGGTGATAATACTAACCAGCAAAATAAGCCCGGTAAAAGAGATGAGTCCCACACTAAGAATGCGTGCGCCGGGCACTTTTTTGTAAATGGCAATCAGCGTAATGATAAGCGCCTCGAAGGCCACGGAAAGAATCAGCACAACCAAACCCAGCATTGAAGCCTCAAAATGAATAAACCTGAGTAGAGCCACAATGATGGCCAGTACGCGAATCACCCATTTCCATAGCGAACGTTTCTTTTCGAATACTACGTTTATAAATTCATTGAGCGCCAGACAGGCAGCGACAGCGATAAAAAAGGAAGATAAAACGGCGACGAGTTCCCAGGAAGGCCAGTTTACATAGCGGACAATAAGCGCAGAAAAAAACAGGCAGGACAGACAAAGGCTGAAAATACTGTAATAAAGATTGGAAAGCTCGCTGCGCCAATACAAGAACAGAAAAAGATGCAACAGACTGAAGGCCAGAAACAGACCCATCAGCACACTGGTGCTGAGCGTAAGAATAAAACGGCTCTGGTATTCATCAGCCACAAGGCCGTCGGCATCCCTTGTCCTCAAACTAAAACCGGTAAAAAAGCTGTGAAAAACCTTCAGGTTGCGGCGCGCTTGATAATTTACAAATCTTACCGCCAGCAGGTGGTCGTTAGTGTCCGAAAAACTTAGGAAAAACGGCCGGTTCTGGGGATCGAAATACTGCACACTATCCCGTGGACTTACCTGGCCAAAACGGTGAATGAGCCTGCCGTCGAAATAAATTTCACTGGCGCCGAGCTGCGATAGACAAAAGGCAATGGGCACGTTGATCAGACTGCTGTCCATGCGTAGATGGATCCTTAACCACGCCACCCTGTTCAATGAATCTTCTTTGAGAAATCTGGAATTCACGTTCCCCCAGCCGGCATCAGAAAACGAAGGACTGGCAAAAATCTGGCTGTCCGCAAACCTGCACAACACATGGGCAGAAAGGTCGCGATCCAGACTGTCTTCCGACAGCAAGACCGCTGGTGATTGCTGGGCTTTTGCAAGCGTCGCACCGATCCAAAACAAAACAAACAATATTCTTTTCATTGTGCCCGGTAGGAAGCCTGAAAGTAACCAATTAGCCGAAAGAACAAAAACAAGCGTTTGATTGCACCAAAAGTACCCGTCTTCCGCAATCCTTATTCCGGCCGGTTTGTTGCCCGATTGTTAATACGATTAAAACGATATTAATTTTAACTTAGAAACTCTACTTTTGACGCACTAACATCAATCATTATGACCAACCAAACACCACTTGCTAAGGCTGTTAAGAGAAAAATGGCGGTAGCTTTAGCTTTTCTGCTATGGTACACCGTCGAATTTGTAGAGCAAGTGGATAATCTGTTTGCGACGATCTTTGCCTAACAACCCAAAGCTTCCTACCGGGAAATATCAAAGAAATAGTCCGTCAACACTAAGAGAAAAAATAAAGCAACAGCTATAAAAAAGAGGGTGGAAAGTAGTTTTACATCTTTGACGGGAAGTCTCATTGTGCTTCAAAGCGTGGTTATGCCTCTGCAGGCTAAGGTAGGTATTTTTAACTTATTTTAATCTTATTATAATTTCATTTCTGCGGAAAATCCTAAGAAACCTGGCCTTTGCAGACTGTCTTGTTTCTCGATAAGTTTCGAAAATGATTTTAGCTTTGAAGTTGCGCATAAAAAAACTTCAGCTATGAGAAAACTGGTTTCCTTAATGCATGTAAGCCTCGACGGATTTGTCGGCACTAAGGACGGAAGCCTCGCATGGGTACGGACGGATCCACCGGTATTTGAAATATCTGATGAACAGACGCGCAAAGCAGACATAGCCCTCTATGGCCGGAGGACCTTTGACCTGATGGAGGCATATTGGCCAACGGCTGCAGATCAACCCAACGCCACCGTGCACGACAAAAACCACTCGAAATGGTATGCGGCAACGGATAAATATGTACTGTCTCACACACTTGCCGAAGATGAAAAACGCAGGATACACACCCTGAGTCATAACGTTGAATCACGAATTCAGGACTTAAAACATGGAGGCCATCAGAATATTTTGCTTCTTGGTAGTCCTTCGTGTATGCGCTACCTGCTGGCGCAACAACTAATAGACGAGCTCCTCCTGTTCATAAACCCGGTTTTTCTGGGCGAGGGCATTCCTCTGTTCAGGCATGCACCGCCGGCACAATTAAACTTGTTGGAGACAAGAGAACCGGGACGGGGCGTTATTGCGCTGCACTATGCTATTCAGTACAACAACGCTACGCCATCGTCATGACCCCGAATGCGGAAACATCACTGGCCGGCAGCGCGGTGATCATAAGGCTTACGGCTCTTTGGGGACTCTGTGAATGCGGCCTTGGTGGCTGGATGCATGCCCTGCACCTGCCCCTTACCGGCTTCTTTGTGGGGGCTGCCTCCATTGTTCTTATTGCATTGATCGGTTATTACGCTGAAAACAAGTTTTGTACTGTTCTTCAGGCTACTGCCACCGTAGTCCTCATCAAGGCTGCGGTCAGTCCACAGTCTCCCCTACCCGCTTATATTGCCGTTGCGTTTCAGGGGTTCACCGGTGCATGCCTTTTTGCCTTGCTTTCCTATCGGGCTGCGTGCATGTTCGTTGCAATCGTTACTATGCTCGAATCGGCATGGCAGAAACTGATCATCGCCACAGTAATTTTCGGTAAGTCTTTGTGGCAATCTTTTGATGCTGCGCTGGCTTCATTGTTTAAAGAATTTCATCTTGCAGATGGCTTTGCTTACAGTACCGCCTTTGTGATCATCTATACAGGCATCTACTTTATCTGGGCAATTATTGTAGGATTCTGGATGATGAAATTGCCCGGTTATCTGCGCCAGAATGCCGAAAGCTATTCGGCCGAAATCAGAAAGGCAAGCATGCAACACATAGAGCCGCCCAGGCAGACGTTTAAAAAGGCAGGCCGCTGGATACTGCCGGTGGTTGCCCTGCTGTTGTTTATTTTTTTGTGGTATCAGGGTAGGCAAAAGCAGGCATTTTTTGTCATTCTGCGCACAGTCGCTGTCATTGCAGCATATATGGTGCTTGCCGGCCCAATGTTGCGCTGGTACCTCAAAAGGCAACTCAAGAAAAATAGCAGCAACACTCATTTGAATGCAGCCTTACAACACCTCCCTGCGCTTAGAAAAGCAGCACCCCTCGCCTGGCAGTTGGCCGGAAAGGAAGACAACAAAATCCGGAAGGTGCAGAAGTTTTTTATCCTGATGATCATTATCGCCATTCATCCAACCGATGTCCTCGAATAATATTTACATACTGTCAAGACCTGTACGCTCGGGGAAGACCACCGAACTGTGGCAATGGACACAGCAGCGATACGCCATGGGTATTTTGACACCGGACAGTCCCGACGGCAGGACGATATATGATTTAGCAACAAAGCAGTCGGTAAGATTTGAAGCGGATGACACTACAGAAGATGCATGGATTATCGCAGTAGGAAAATTCAGGTTCCTCAGGGAAGCTTTCCTTCAGGCGCAGAAAATTCTGGCAGAGGCATCGCAGGCGGATCCCGATTGGCTTGTTATTGATGAGGTTGGAAAACTGGAATTGGAACAACAGATGGGTTTCGAGCCCGGATTGACGCAGATCGTCAGAGATTATCAGGCAGGAAAGAAAGGAAAACTGCTTTTGGTGATCCGAGATAGTTTGCTGGAAAAAGCAGTAAATCATTACCAACTGCAGAAGGCGGAGGTGATACAAAACACAGGGGCATTACCATGACAACAAAAAGGACCGGAGTGGTAGTGTGTGGGGGCCAAAGCAGACGAATGGGCGCGGATAAGAGCACACTCGTTTATCATGAGCTGCAGCAACGATATCATGTTTACCATCTTTTGCGCCTCTGCTGCGATCATGTGGTCTTGTCTTGCCGTAGCAATCAGGCCCAAAGCGTCGCAGCGGAATATGAATGTATAGAGGATGATGAAAGCCTCGGCTTGTATGGCCCCGCAGCGGGAGTCCTAACTGTGCACCGTTGCTATCCGGACCACGATCTTCTACTGGTAGGCTGCGACTATCCTTTGATCGAAACGGCAGACCTCCAAATGCTGATATCAGCCTCCCGGGGCATCCGCTCGGCTGCCTTTGTCAACGATGATCAAATGCCGGAGCCCCTGCTTTCTTTGCTATTGAAAAAAGACCTTGACCTGCTCGACCACTCGATACGCTCCCTCGGCGGTTCTATTCGCCGCTTTTTGCAACAACAGCCAATAGCTGAAGTAATCCATCCTTATCCGGAAAGACTAATGAGTGTGGACGATCCGGAAACTTATCAGCGTATTGTGCGACAACTGGGCAGGCAGTCTTAACTTTAATCCATGACAGATGTCTCCACTCAAAACATTGACATCGTACGCTTCGAAGACCTTAGGTTTGGCGAAGCCACCGACTTTGTAGCGGTAGAAGAGCCGCTCGAAATTCAGTTGTCATACACAGATGGTGGACAACGCATCCTCAAGAGCATCTCCGTGACCATGCGGACACCAGGAAATGATGCAGAACTCGCCGCAGGATTTTTTTATACCGAGGGCATCCTCCCTATACTTCCACAAGCGGCACAAGGCGGCCTGTCGATTGCGCACACTGCAGACAACCGAATAAGCGTATCACTTCCCGACGGTATCGACGTATCGCTGAATAAAACCGACCGGAACTTCTATACCACGTCAAGTTGTGGTGTTTGCGGCAAAGCCTCCATCGATGCCGTAAGGACCGGTATCAATACCATTGCTTCCGAAGAATGGACCCTATCCGCGGCCCTGTTGACCCGTTTGCCGGAGCTCCTGCGCACACAACAAGCCGTATTTGAAACTACCGGCGGTCTCCACGCCTCCGCGCTTTTCGACCCTTCAGGAAACCTAATATTACTTCGGGAAGATGTGGGAAGGCACAATGCGTTAGACAAACTCATCGGATATTTTTACCTGAAGCATCAGCTACCGCTTCCCCATTCTGTCTTGCTGTTGAGCGGCAGAGCCAGCTTTGAGCTTATTCAGAAGGCGGCCGCTGCGGGCATAAAAATTGTGGCCGCTGTTGGGGCTCCCTCTAGTCTGGCCTTATCTCTGGCTAAAGACTGCAACATGACGCTTGCGGGTTTTCTGAGGGGTAACCGGTTTAATATTTATTGCGGAAAAGAGCGCGTTGTCCTGTAAATTGCATAGTAGCCCTGTCTTTAAAACCTTTTAGTTTATGAAAATCCGTATCAAAGGAAATTCTGTTCGTATCCGGCTTACCCGGTCGGAGATTGTCAGGTTCGGGAAAGAAGGATACATCGAGGCGACTACTGCCTTTGTGAGCAGCGTGTTCAGCTACGCGCTTCAAAGCCGGCCCGATGAATATGGGCATGAGCTCTCTGCCGATTTCAAAGATGGCGCCGTTACCCTGTATGTGCCTGAAAAGATGGCCAGAGAATGGGTAGAAACGGAGACTATTGGTTACGAAACCTGGATGGACGTGGACAATGGCGAAAAACTCTATCTGCTTTTGGAAAAGGACTTCAAGTGCCTGGATGAAACTATTGAGGACCAGTCAGACAACTTCGAAAATCCGCTGGCTTATAAGCACAATTAAATTAGTTTGCCTGCAACTTACCATGTTTGGAATCCACCCACACATTATCTGAATTCCATTTCAGTTGTTCTTCGAAGCTATGCTGCCGCACCGGACAATGGTTTAACGCACAAAGCTTGCACGAAAAAGGTGCACAGGCATCAATGTGTACGAAAATCTCGATCTTATTTCCGTAGTGGTCGGAAATCATATCTTCCAGAGCATGGATCTCCAGCTCCGCTTCTGCCACCCTGTAGTACCAGGGCAGGGTCATATGTGCGTCCACATGCATCACGTTGCCAAACTGTATTACCCGCATATTGTGCATGTCTATCCACTGCGGGCGCCGGTTTTTCTGAATGAATTCTATCACTTCGTCCAGCAATTGCTCATCGGCCTCGTCCATAATGCCCGCCAGCGACTTACGCAGCACACGATATCCGGTGATCAGAATAATGAGGGCAAATACCAGCGCAACAACACTGTCCAGCCATTGCCAGCCGGTAACCAGCAGAAGGCCCAAACCAAGCAAAATGGCAAAGGTGCTGTAAGCGTCCACCTGTATGTGTTTTCCGGCAGCCTCAAGCGTTGCAGACCGATGCTTCTTCCCTTCTCTGATGGCATAAACTCCGGAAAAATAATTTATCGCGCCCGCAACGGCGGTAATCAGAATTCCATAGTCGAGCCCGTGCAGCGGCTTGGGTTCTATGAGCTGATCCACCGATTCATAAATGATGACAAGACCTGCAATAAAAATCAGAGCGCCCTCAATAGCGGCCGATACGAACTCTGCCTTTCCGTGACCATAAGGATGATTCAGATCGCGCGGGCGAGCAGCAAGAGAGACACTATACAGACCTACAAAACCGGTAATGACATTAACTGTGCTTTCCAAAGCGTCGGTGAGAATAGCCACCGAATGGGTTAGATACCAGGCCGCGAGTTTGGCGAGGAACAAGACTACAGACAGAATGGCAATATACCGCTGAACTTTTACAGGCATCGGCGCAAAGGTAGCAAACACGATGCGGCTACCTCGCAGGAAGCATATATTTCCTCACAAGAGCTCCGCTCCAGCCTGCAAAACCACCAACCAATGCCCCCACAAGCGCCGCAACCACCAAAAAGCTTGTAGCGCCTGGCAGATGAAACAAGGCAGCCATACGCGTGGAGAGTATGTGACCATTGGCAATGTCGGCATAAAGACTCACGGAAAGCCAAAGGATCAGACCAGAAAGAAAACCGGAAAGAAAACCCCTTGCCGGGCTTAGGTAAAAAAGCGCTGCGGATAAAAAGCTTATCACGGCAAGGCTCCACCAGGCAAAGACTTGTTCTGCCAGAAAAGAAAAAACAATTGTTGTCAGGATACAATAAACCAGTCTCATAACTATTTTCCTTTGGGGTGAAGCGTCCATACATGGGTTTGGGACTGAGCGCCCTTAGCATTTCTGGGTAAAAACAACAATCTATAATACTTACCCTCTGCCCACCGGGAAACGGAACTTCCATAAAACGGACTGCCGGGATTCCCCGACTGACCGCCGGGATAAACACCGAATGCGCGAATAGAATCTTTGTCCAGAGAGACTACCATACGCCAAGACGGTCCATGGGTGGGTTTCGCAGCGTTGATGGTTACGCCCCACCCGCCTATCTTCAGGTGTTGATATCCGAAAGCATCAATACGTGCAAGATGTGTAAGTCGGGTGTTCTTGGCTTCATACCAGCTATCTGCCCCTGCTAATCGCGACAAACTATCCTGCCAGTTTTGCCTCACTTGCTCTACGGCCTGTACAATCGCGCTGTGGTAGGCTACAGAGGTGTCGTTCAATAAAATGTCCAGGGTTCTTTCAGGAGAAGGATACAGCGTGCCTGAGAAATCTTTCTTCCAGAGCTTATCGTAAAAAAGTTCCCAAAAAACCTGAAATCTCGTGGCATCGCGGCTATCAGCATTCAATGCACCCTGCCACTCGGCGCGGGCAATAGTGTCGGGTCTTAGCAAGGTTTCCAGTACTGGCATTCCGGCGCGTGCCAGCTCCGAAACCACATCCTGCTGCATGTTCATATTATCTTCGACGGTTGCCGGCGCTGTAGCTGTCAGTAGTTCGTAGATTCTGTCGGATCGAAAATCATGGAAATAGCCGTTGTACCAATAAGGGTAGCTCGTATCGGTTGTGATTTGGTTGGCAGAAAAAAGAAAACCCTGCGCAGGATTGAGCACATGCGGGTTTTCCGCAACCGGAATTTTTTCTCCCCACAGTGTTGCACTGGTATTTCCTTTCATTACGTATCGTCCCTGATCTTTCCATTTATTGATAAAGACGCCCTGACCCCAGATGGCAATATTCCCCGCACGATCGGCATAAATCATATTTTGAGCCGGACATTCAAAATGGGCAATAGCCTCGGTAAACGCCAGATAATCACGGGCGCGATTCAACAGATATACCGCCGCAAGTTCGTTGGAAGCCCGGTGTGCCATCCATTGAACAGCAAAGAGTCTGCCTGTGCCCAAAGGATCCGGAAAACTAGGATCGTACATTATAGGTCCATGCAGGCTGTAATAAACAGTGTCGGTAAAATCGGGCTTTCCCTTAATCCCAATAGTTTCTACTCGTTTATCAAAATTTTTGGACTGTCCGTCGAAAATGTATTGACCTGCATTAAGCCTTTCAATTTCGTAGAAATCTTTTACGTCGCGGTAATTATTGGTAAAGCCCCAGGACAGCGAATCGTTGAAGCCAATGATGATGCCCGGAGCCCCGGGTAGAGACACACCGTAAACATTCATTTCAGGCGACTGTAACTGCATCTCGAACCAAAGCGAAGGAAGATTCAGCCCCAGATGCGGATCATTGCATAGGATAGGAGCCCCGGTGCGGGTATGCACGCCGCCCAACACCCAGTTGTTGCTACCCACAGCAGTTTCGTAATCGTCGAGCCTGGCCACTGCTTTGGAGGAGAAATGCACCCAGACACTATCGTCTGGCGGGGACGAAGGCCGGGACAGCGACGCCGGAGCAAAGGCGGTGCCTTCAGGGATTACGGGCTTACTTTGCAATCGTCTTTCGGGAAATAGAAAATTAAATTGTTCCGTTCCCAGGGCATCGCGCAGAGCCGTGAGTGCAAAGTCTTCGGTATAGCCGGTAAGGTCATCAGCCATATACTTGAGCAGCAGCGCTGTTTTCAGATTCGTCCAGGGCTCAGGGGCAAATCCCATTAGTTTATACTCCAGGGGCAGATCTTTGAATTTCAGAGAAGTGATGAAACTGTTGATGCCATCGCGGTACGCATCAAGCATTAATTTAGTTCTGGCGTCGGCCTCCATAGCCTCCAGCGAGTTCTCGGCACCAAACACCATCCCCTTTCTCCTCTGACCGCGATCGAATTCCAGAACAGCATTGCGAATTTTTCCGGTACGTGGGTCCTTGGCCATCCGTTCACCAACCACTTCTCCTACACGCCCTGCAGCAGCGCGGGTTTGAAAATCCATTTGCCAAAGGCGGAAGTAAGCATGAATATAGCCCTGCAAAAAATAAAGATCGTGCTCGCTCTGTGCTACAATATGCGGCACCATCCGCTCCTCAAAAAAAACGGTTGCTGGTAGCTCCAAAGCTTCCAGGTTGATATCCTGCGAAGTGAATTGACCCATGGGCTCGGCCTGTGCAGCCCAACCGTTCACAGGATCGAGCAACCGGCCGAGTGCCGGCAGCCCGCTCAAAGGCTGATCGAGCAAAAAAATGAGCCCAGCGGTAAAGAAAAGCAGTAAAAGAGTGCGCAGCAAACGCATGCTGTTTTTTATCCTCAATATAAGCTATTTAGCAGCGCAAAGGGCGGCGAAATGAATAAAAACATTTGGCTAATTTCGCCATCCTATGGAAAAGAAGGAACGGAAGCCTGTTTATTACAGTCAATACCTCCAGCTCGACAAGATCCTCAACGCTCAGGAACCAGAGAGCGGGAAAGAAGGTATCAGAGCCGATGATGAAATGCTGTTCATCATCATCCACCAGGCCTATGAACTTTGGTTCAAGCAGATATTGCATGAGCTGAATGTGATCCGCGCCATCTTCAAGCAAAACAATATTTCTAATAACAGTCCCGACGTTTATAACTCCGTGCATCGGCTGAAACGAGTTTGTAAGATACTCGATGTGGCGGTTTCACAGATGAGTGTGCTGGAGACCATGACACCGCTTGACTTCCTCGATTTCAGAGACTTGCTCCGGCCCGCTTCAGGCTTCCAAAGCATTCAGTTCAAAATGATCGAGGCTTCGCTGGGGCTGCAGTACAACAAGCGTCACGGACAAAATTATTATCTGTCACAACTTACGGAACAAGATGTAGCGCGGGTAAAACAGGCCGAACAGGAAGAAAGCCTGCTGGTACTTATTAACCGCTGGCTGGAGCGAATGCCCTTTATTAAAGATGGCAGTTACTGGAAAGAAGTGCGCTCTGATGCACCATTCTGGCAACAATATCGCGCGGCCTACGAAAGCAGCCTTCAGGATGCGGAACAAGTCAATCTGAAGACCTTTGACAGCCTTTTCCTGAATGAAGAAGCGTATCCCGAAGGCAGGAGCTTTAGTCTTGATGCCAACAAGAATGCCTTATTTATCATGCTTTACCGCGATCATCCCTTGCTGCATCTGCCTTATGAGCTACTGAGCACGCTACTTGAGATTGACGAGCTTCTAAGCCTCTGGCGCCACCGCCATATTCACATGGTGCAGCGAACCATTGGTAAACGCGTAGGGACCGGTGGAAGCAGCGGAGCTGAATATCTACGCAATGCTGCCGATTCGCATTATGTTTTTAAAGAGCTTGCGGAACTTACATCATTCCTGCTGCCGCGGCACATGCTGCCCGAACTGCCTAAGGATCTGATTCGTGATCTAAGCTATACACATTGATGTCCTCAGCGATCGAGATATCCGGACTTTACAAAAAGTATAAAGGAGCTTGGAGCGCAGCACTCGACGGCCTTTCTTTAACAGCAGAAAAAGGCAGGATCACCGGGTTGCTCGGGCCTAATGGTGCAGGCAAAACCACCTGTATCAACATCATTTGCGGACTGGTTCGAGCCGATAGGGGTAGTGTTCAGATTTTTGGCCATGATGCCGGAACTCAAATCCAGACCGTGCGGTCGCTGATCGGTGTTGTGCCGCAACAAATTGCTCTGTTTGAAAACATGACGGCCCTTGAAAACTTTCGTTACATCGGAAGTTTATATGGCATTGCGCAGGTAACGATAAAAGAACGTTCGAAGAACCTGCTCGAACGCCTGGGCCTTGCCCAACATGCTGACAAACGTGTGGGCCGGTATAGCGGAGGTATGAAACGCAGAGCCAACATCATCGCTTCTTTGTTGCACCAACCTGACCTGATTATTCTTGATGAACCCACCGCAGGGGTAGATGTTCAAAGTCGGGCTATGATTCACGAATTTTTGAAGGAATACCAACAGGCTGGCAAAACAATTTTGTACACCTCACATCATCTGGACGAGGCCGAAGAACTTTGTGAGAACGTCGTGATCATTGATGAAGGCAGACATATCATCAGCGGATCGCCAAAAGACCTCATTATACAAACCCGTAAACAAACCGACTGCAGAAAACTTGAAGATGTCTTTCTTCATTACACCGGACATTCGGTAAGAGACTAACATGAAAAAGATAACGGCAACACTAATCAAAGAGTGGATATTGCTGCGCAGGGATGTGGCAGGGTTGCTGCTGTTGTTTCTCATGCCGGCCATACTCATTATTGTGATGGCTATGGTTCAGGATGCTCCATTCCGCGACTATCAGGAAATCCGGTTCGATCTGCTGCTGGTCGATGAAGACGGTGGAAGCCTTGCCCGGGAAATTAAATCAGGACTAAAAGCCAGTAAGAATTTTCATGTCATTGACTCACTGGAAGGGTCGGCCCTGAGCAGCGGGCAATTACAGAAACTGCTCAGAGAAGGCGACTATCATGTGGGTATCGTTATTCCCAATGGCGCAACCGCAGAAGTGGTGAACAGCGCTAACATCATTGCTAACAATATCTCCAGGAAGCTGGGCCTTGGGGGCACCATGCCCTCACGGTCCACTCGCGACAACCGTTATGTGCGCATGTACTTCGATCCTGTGTCGAAGCCAACGTTCAGAACCTCTATTTCTTTTGCGCTCGACAGATTCGTGACCTATTCCTGCTCCAATCTTTTGGTGCAGCGCATTTCGCAACTCAGCAAACTGGCGGGTGACAGTGCGGAGATGAATGACGATTTCCGTAAGGTTTTTGCAGGCATCGGCATCAAAGAAGAAGTGTTGAACGATACGCAGGGCGACAAAACGTACATCAATTCAGTACAGCACAACGTACCCTCCTGGGCCATTTTCGGCATGTTCTTCATTGTCATCCCTATTGCGGGTCATATGATTCGCGAACGCGAAGATGGCAGCGCCGTAAGAATCGAACTAATACCCCATGCGCTGCGCCTGGTTGCGTTGGGCCGGATACTTTTTTACACGCTGATGTGTACCCTTCAGTTTTGGGTGATGGCCGGTATCGGGCTTTGGATACTTCCCTTGTTAGGGCTTCCCGCGTTATATCTCGGGCTCCATGCATGGGTGTTACTTCCCGTTTCTTTCGCCATAGCATTTGCGGCCACTTCGTTTGGGTATTTTACCGGTGCAGTTTTTCGCACGACCAATCAAGCCATGCCGTTCGGCGCCATATCGATAGTGATACTTTCAGCCATGGGCGGGCTTTGGGTGCCTGTGGAACTGTTGCCACCCGTAATGCAGCGGGTAGCCATGATTTCTCCGCTGCACTGGAGCCTGGAGGCGGTTCATCATGTGATTTTGCGCAACGGTGGAATCGGCAGCGTGGCCGGCCACATTTTATTCCTTATGGCTTTTGGAACGATACTTTGGGGCATCAGTATTTACAAAAATGTTTCCAGGGCCCGCGGCATCTAAACGATGGTTATATAACGCCATAAAGGCTTCCGCCTTTCTGAAACAGCCTATCCACTCGTCTTTCTACTTCAGGATCTTTCTCCAGCGGAGGTGCATGGTGGGGCTTCATTCTCGCATCAATAATGATGGGACCCTCACATCCCCAATGTTTAAACTTTACGAAACTACCCACTCCGTAAATGTCGTGAGAAGGGTTGCTTCTCGTGAAGGTGACCCAAAGAAAGTTATTAAGTTGCGCGGAAACAAAATGGCTATCCTCACAAATAATGAGTAAGGGGCAACCCGACAAGGAAGACAAATGCGGCAACAACTCTTCACTGACAGCAGTAAAAAATTCTGTGGCACCGGCGTAGTCTGTAAACGGGGGAGCACCGAGGGCTACTATTCCCGGAAGAATAATTCTGGGTGCGGTACCAAACCTGAGTTCATGCAGCACCTGCGGCGGCTCTGTGCAAAGCGTTCTCTTGGTTTCACCACAAGCTGCGAAGACTACTTTACTACCCTTGTTCAGCCCTGTCCCCGAATAG
Organism: Flavipsychrobacter sp.; assembly: GCA_017849575.1. Lineage (GTDB taxonomy): Bacteria > Bacteroidota > Bacteroidia > Chitinophagales > Chitinophagaceae > JAFIGV01. The sequence goes on from JAFIGV010000014.1 coordinate 390,361, forward strand.
TCGAGGGTATCGATGGTGGTTTGCGTCTGAAAGTGGAGGTCTGTGCGGGGATCCATCCGCTCTAAGACAAACTGCATAAACGCGGCGATATCCTGACTTTGCAGGGCATTCTTCTGATCGGCAGCAATCCAAAGATATTTTGCAAGGCTGAGCTGGCCTGTACCCAAAATACGGTTGGCGATGGTCAGCAATTCGGCGGGCTTTTTCGGAGAATCGTAGGGGGTGTACCGTTCGCTACCCACGGCCAGCAACAAGGGGTGCACTCCGGCTGCATCCACCGCATGTATATTTTTCAAACCCGGTATTTCGGCTGGCACAGCGTCTCCGGTAAGTTCGTGAATGAGCGCACCAAAGCTCGTATCTTCCTGAGGTGGCCGGCCCACCACCGTGAAAGGCCAGATGGCATTGTTGCGGGCAAAGACATTTTTCACCTTTAGTACAGGAAAATTGTGTTGCAGACTGTAGTACCCAAGATGGTCGCCGAAAGGACCTTCCGGAAGAGTTTCGTTTGCTTCAATATCTCCTGTAATCACAAAGTCAGCATCGGTGCTGATACAGTAGCCCTGATGGTAACAATAGCGAAAACTTCTGCCGCCCAGCACACCGGCAAACTGAAGCTCGCTCATGCCCTCGGGCAAAGGCATAACTGCTGCGAGTGTGTGTGCCGGCGGACCGCCTACAAAGATGCTAACCCTTAACGGCAACCCGCGTGCATTGGCCTTGGCCTGATGAACGCCAATACCTCGGTGTATTTGATAATGGAGCCCAATCTCCTCGTTGAGCTTGTATTGATTTCCGTTGAGTTGAATCCGGTACATGCCCAGATTTGCACGCATAGCGGAGGGTCTTTCCACATCTTCGGAGTAAACCTGCGGCAAGGTGATAAATGCACCACCATCTTTAGGCCAGTGTTGTATCAGAGGCAAATCCCCGATTCTGATTTGGTTTTGCAGTACGGGCCGTTGGAAAACAGCCTTCTGCGGAAAGGCGTCGAGACCCGCAATAGCTGCGTCTAAAGCTCGAAAAGGCTGCCGGAACGCCGAAGAAGGATCCGTTTTTAACCGAATAAGCTGTTCCACCGTTTTAAAAGTCTTGCGGAAAATAAAGCGGCTGCGATCCATCGTTCCGAATATATTGCTGGCAGCACGGTATCGGGTTCCTTTCACCCGTTCGAATAATACGGCCGGTCCCTGCGCTTCGTACATCCTCAATTGAATCGCCGCCATTTCCAGAAAGGGATCTACTTCTTCCTTCACCCGAACTAACTGTCCGTGCCGCTCGAGATCAAGCAAACAAGCTTCAAGACTACTATAGGCCATAAATCATTACTCCATGATGGAAACACAAAGTAACAGTAATAGAAATGAAAATGCAGTTCAGGCGCGTTTAGCGCGGTAAGCGTTGTGGAAATCAACTTTCCGGTTGTTGCCGGTGTGTACCGGTTCAAGCGCCAGACGGATTGCATCCAGTATATTGTCGCTGGTGAGATAACGGCGTTCCTTTACGGCTGTACGTTTCCGGTTCACCAGATATACATCATCTTCTAACAAAGTGAAGACTACTGGAAGGCAGGCATGCCGTACATTGTCCAGCAGCAGATGGTAGGCATCTGTTGTAGATTTTCCGGGATGGGGAGAATTAAGAAAAACAAGATCGGGTTTTACCTCATGAACCATTTCATTAAGGATATCCTCATGCTCACAGATATACACCCGAAAACCGCGGCCTCGAAGCATCTCGCCGTCAATGTGCAAAATCTGCATGTCGTCGCCTGTCATTAATATCCGTAGAGCCATAACACCTGTTTTAAATGTACTTCATACTTTAACTACGTAAAAAACGGTGCCAAAGTTTTATGAAGTCAAAACCAATTGGTCATGAAGAAAACAACTGTATATATAGACCCTTGACGGGTAGGACAAGTTGGGTAACTTCAACCCACTATGGGCGAAAAAGCGGTTGGAGAAGGAAAAATAATTTATAAGACCGTATTTCTTCTCCACAAACGTATCGCTGCGGCCAACTGTGTTTTATAGTGCCCGGAGGCCATCGTCATTAGCTGTAGCGATATTTCTTTTTCAACATCAAAAAAGTATTTCAGAAAAAAACACAAGAGTGCTGTGGCTGGCTTCATGGTCATTCTATTCTTTCTTTGCTCGGGGTGTTTCACTTTTCTCCCTCCGTTTTAAAGACTATGCCAGCACTTATAATTGCTCCCTTGTTCTTGCCTTACGCAATCTGGAGCGGAGGTAGGCCCGGGCAATCTGGTAGCTGCTTTTCAGATAGGCCGCCAGGCTTCGGCCTGTACCCGGGGGAATCATGGCCGATTTAGGATGGGTAATTTCTTTGTAGGCCAGGACTACAAAAACGGCGCGCAGCGTATGGACTATGATGCTACTCCTTTTCATCGCAATAGGTGAAAAAATTTGATTCCCAGGGCTGATAAGGTTTCGTTAAATAGGTTTTTGGGAGGGTCTGACTTTTGCATCCTTTCTGTTAACTTGAGCAAGAGAAAGAACCGCCAATGATTTTCACGATTGCCCTGATAGCTACTACCTGCGTTATATCCTACAAAGGAATTAAAGACGAGATGTTTCTTCAACGCTATGCCTTTAGTATAGAAAAGGTGAAGCACAACCGGGAGTACATTCGTTACGTTTCTTCGGGCTTTCTTCACGTCAACTGGATACATCTTGTCGTGAATATGTTTGTTCTATGGTCTTTTGGAAGTGGTATAGAAGTGGGTTTCGGACCGCAGTCCCTGCTTTTTATTTACTTCAGCAGTCTTGTCGGAGGAAATGTGCTGGCTTACTTCATTCATACCTACAACCCGGGTTACACATCGGTGGGAGCCAGCGGAGCCATTGCCGGCCTCGTATTTGCCTCAATAGCTATCAGCCCGAATCTTCAGATATTCTTTCTGCCGTCGTGGGTTTTCGGCATCGCTTACGTCGTTTATACCCTATATGCCATCCGCTCGAAAAGAACCGATGTAGGTCATGCCGCCCACCTCGGGGGCGCATTGATCGGCATGCTCGTGGCGCTACTTATTTTTCCCGAAGCCCTCGTGCACAATTGGCTCCCGGTGCTGGCCATACTCTTGCCGGGCATCGTACTGATTGTAGTGATGATAAAAAAACCAGAGCTGATTCTCATTGACAAGAGGACACAAAAAAAGCAGCTTACTGTTGAAGACCGCTATAATATGAACCGCCGCACAAGACAGGAAGAGATAGACCGCATCCTCGAAAAGATCAACCAAAAAGGTATAGATAGCCTGAGCAAAAAAGAGCGCAACCTGCTTGATGAATATTCACAATCGCAGTAAAACAGGAATACGGTTACCTTTACCCCTTTAGACTATGATAGAAGCAGGCCATTATTACGATCTGGAAGTGGTAAAGTCAGTTGACTTTGGACTGTACCTTAATGCAGAAGGCCAGGAAATTTTATTGCCCCGCCGTTTTGTACCCCAGGACGCAGCCATCGGAGATACCGTGCATGTATTTGTCTATCACGATAACGAAGACCGGTTAATTGCCACCACACAAAAACCTGTGGCCACGGTTGGCGAATTTGCTTTGATGAAATGTGTTGGAAAAACCGAGCATGGCGCTTTTTTGGAATGGGGTATTATGAAAGATGTTTTTGTGCCCTTGTCGAATATGGTGAACCGCATGCAGCCGCAGGAGCACTATCTTATTTACCTCTACATTGACGAGCGTACCGGACGGGTAACCGGAACGGAAAAAATCCAGCGCTTTCTGAGCAATGACCACCTAACAGTGAAAGAAGATGAAACCGTGGACCTGATCGCCTGGCAGCAGACCGATATTGGTTATAAAATGATCATCAACAACCGGCACACGGGGGTCTTGCATTTCAGTGATGTTTTTCGCGACCTGCAATACGGAGAGCGCCTGAAAGGATACATCAGAAAGATAAGGCCTGAAAACAAAATTGATGTCAGCATCGGAGAAAAAGGCTACCGGAAAGTGACCACTGAAACGGATCGCTTACTGGAATTGCTGCGGGAACATAATGGCTATCTGCCCTACAACGATAAATCTTCACCGGAGGAGATTTACAACTTTTTTGGGGTAAGCAAGAAGACCTTTAAAATGACGGTAGGATCTTTGTATAAAGATCGAAAAGTGGAACTGACCCAGACCGGCATAAAACTTATTGACGATAACCAGCAAAAATAAACTCACTATGAAAGTAAATGTTCCGGAAGGCTATCAGCAGGTTATCCCCTACCTGGTAGTAGTACAACCTCAGCAACTTATCGATTTTACACAGCAGGTATTTGATGCGACTTTACGTAGTTCGCACATGCGCGACGGCGAGATAGCCCATGCAGAAATCATGATCGGCGATACCTGCATCATGATGGGTAAAAGCAATGAGCAGTGGGAACCCATGACCGCCGGGCTTTTTATTTACGTTGCCGATGCAGACGCTTCCTTTAAGAAAGCAACTGATGCCGGCGCAACAATAGTCATGGAACTCTCGGACCAAAGTTATGGCCGTACCTGTGGCGTAAAAGACCCCTCCGGCAATACCTGGTGGATCACCTCTGTGCAGCAATAGAAAGACCGGCTTAACAATTGCTCCCGGATTTTGTTATCTTACTTCATGCAACAGCAGCAAATGAAATTGGCGATATTCGGAGCGACAGGCCACACCGGAAAATATATCTTACGCGCTGCGCTCGATGCAGGGCACAAGATCACCGTGCTTGTGCGAGACAAGGCTAAGGTAGCCGCCATGCCCGGGCTTACAGTACTTGAAGGAGATGCGCTGAACCCGGAGGATGTGCTAAAAACTGTTGAAGGGCAGGACGCAGTAATTTCGGCCATCAGCGAAGGACCCGATATTCGTAAGAAAACACAAAGCACTGCGCTGGCCAACATCGTAAAAGCTATGGAGCAGCATGGGGTGCAACGCCTGATTTGCATGGGTGCTATCGGAATCCTGCAGTTTAATGCCGGAGAACTTGTTCGCGACCAACCGTTTTATCCTGAGCTTTACCGGCCACTGTCTTTTGAACACTCAGCAGTTTTTAAAATGCTGCAAACCACCCGCCTGAAGTGGACGCAGGTTTGTCCGCCTACCATTCTCGCTGCCGATGCAGATGGCCGATTTGTTGTTCGCGCAGATTATCCTCCCAATGAAAAAATGGAGGTTAACGCCGGCAACATTGCTTCTTTTATGATGCAGGAACTTCTCAGAAACGAATTTGTGGGTAAAAGAGCCGGCATCAATAACGCCTAAGGCATAACCGGTAAATTCATTCCGGCCCACTCTTCTCTGGCCGGACCATATATTCCCGGCACCTTAAGTCCGGCTTGTCGCATGAGCACGGTAATCTGCCCGCGATGGTGTATCTGATGGGTGACGAGGACGAACAAAGTCTGCCCATTCCTCCACATTTCGCCATACATGTCGGTTTCCTTCTCCAAATCTTCATCTGTCCAACTCTGCTGCAGCACTTTTATTAAATTGTTGCTCACCCGCTCATAAGCAGCAAGTATGCTCTGAACGCTATCATAACGAGTGGTCTCTTCCTGTATCGGCAATCCCACGCGATGAGGCATTTCCGTAAGGGTTTCTATGATATGATTTGCCAATCGGCCTATGGACCTTCCTTCCGTGTCTATCCTTTGTTGCAAAGCTTCGTCGGTTAGCTCACGAAAAAGCTTCAAAGTACTTTCGGCCTCGTAAGACCATACCGAAATAAAATCTTGAATACTCCTGAACATATGCCTGATTTGCTGGCTAAGATACAAGAATCAGTTTCTTGCGCCGAACAAAAGGCTTCCGATGCGTACCATATTGCTCCCCTCCTCTATAGCGAGCTGATAGTCACCACTCATACCCATGGAGCAGGTATCAAATACATCACTGAACAGAAAGTCGCTTTGCTTCATGGCGAGAAAACAATCGTGCAAAGTCTTAAACTCCCGCCGCACCGTTTTTTCGTCGTTCGTAAAGCTAGCCATGCCCATAAGGCCGCGCACCCGTACATGCTTCAGTTGCTGTCGCTGCGCCTCATAAAACTGCATGAACTCCACCCTATCCGTGACGTCCATTCCAAATTTGGTCTCCTCGCTCGCTATGTGCATCTGCAGCAATACGTCAATGATTCGTCCATGCTTTTCTGCCTGTCTGTTGATCTCTGACAGCAGCTTAAAGCTATCTACGGCATGTATGAGATGAACAAAACCGGCGATGTACTTTACCTTGTTGGTTTGCAAATGTCCGATATAGTGCCAGCGAATATCTTCTGGCAAAGCAGCATGCTTTTCAACGAGTTCCTGAACATAATTCTCTCCAAAATCGCGCTGACCCAGGTCGTACAAAGCTTTGATGTCTTCCACCGGCTTGGTCTTCGACACAGCAACCAGTTCGACTTGCTGCTGATGCAGTGACTTGCTAAGGGATTGCCAGGCCTGTTCGTTAACCATGTTTCTCAGTATTGTTCCTTTTCATTTGGGAAGTCACCCGCTTTTACGTCGTTGATATATTGTTCGGTAGCCTCCTTAATCTGATCATACAGGTTCAAATATCGGCGGAGGAACCGTGGTGAAAAATCCTTGGTAATACCCAGCATATCGTGCATCACCAAGACCTGACCGTCAACATGCATGCCCGCACCAATTCCGATGATCGGTATCCGCAGGGTTTCTGCCACACGACGACCCAGCTCTGCAGGGATTTTTTCCAACACTATAGAAAAGCATCCCGCCGCCTCCAGCAGTTGTGCATTGTGGACCAAAGCCTCTGCCTCCGCTTCTTCTTTTGCCCGCACGGAGTATGTGCCAAATTTGTTGATGGATTGAGGAGTAAGCCCGAGATGTCCCATCACCGGTACGCCCGCACTGATAATTCGTTTGATGGATTCGAGCACTTCTTCGCCGCCTTCCAGTTTAATGGCATGCGCGCCGGTTTCCTTCATGATGCGTATGGCCGAGCTCAAAGCCTCTTTACTGTTTCCCTGGTAGCTGCCGAAGGGAAGATCCACCACAACCATACATCTCTTTATAGCGCGAATAACACTCGAAGCATGGTAAATCATCTGGTCGAGGGTGATCGGCAAAGTAGTCTCGTGTCCTGCCATCACATTAGAGGCGGAGTCGCCTACCAGCAGTACATCTATGCCAGCATCATCAAAGATGCGGGCCATAGAATAGTCGTAGGCAGTCAGCATGCTGATCTTTTCTTCCTGCTGTTTCATCCATTGCAGGGTATGAGAAGTGACGCGCTTAATTTCTTTATGAACAGACATAGTGTGTTCGTCTTTTTGAGATCAACTTAGATGAAAACTTCTGAGGCAAGCATGAGCGATTCGCTGAAAGCCTTTTCAATGATGGAATGCGGAATCTCCTGCTCGTTGCACCAATGAACCAAATGCTCCGTGGCAATATTTCCCACAAGCTCGTCTTCGGCCATGGGACACCCGCCGATACCCTTTAAGGCACTATCGAACCTTCGGCATCCGCTCTTATAGGCGGCATCCAGTTTTTCCTGCCAGCTATCGGCCGACGAGTGAAAGTGCGCACCAAAAGAAACCTCCGGAAACTCAGGTATCAATGCACTAAAAATCTCTGTTATGGTCGCCGGATCGGCCACACCCACGGTATCAGACATGGCAATGGTTTTGATGCCCATGCCTGCAAGCTGCTTGACCCAATCTATCGCGACACCCGGATTGTAAGGATCGCCATAAGGATTGCCAAAACCCATGGAAATGTAAATAACCAGTTCCTTTCCGCGGGCGGTACAAAGGTTCTGTATCTCTTCCACCTGACGGAGCGATTCCGCTATCGTCTTGTTGGTATTTCTAAGCTGGAAGGTCTCGGAAATGGAAAACGGAAAGCCGAGGTAACTGATCGCCTCGTAGGCCACGGCGTCTTCTGCTCCCCGCGTATTGGCGATAATGGCAAGCAACCGTGTAGCGCTACCAGAAAGATCCAGTTGCGCAAGCACATCTTTGGTATCTGCCATTTGCGGAATGGCTTTTGGCGAAACGAAGGATCCGAAGTCGAGCACATCGAAACCCACACGCAGTAAAGCATTGAGGTAACGCACTTTGAGACCTGTAGGGATAAAATGTTTCCATCCCTGCATAGCATCACGCGGACATTCCACTACCGTAATTCGTCGCTCCATAGTTCCTTATTGGCACAAAGATAGAAGCATGGCGCACAATATCTGAAAAACAGCCGATCAGCTATTTCTATAACGCTCAGTATCTTATCTTTTCCAGAAAAAGCCGGAGGCCCATTTTCTTCTGGTCGTCGAGATAATATTGAATATTCTCGCGAAAGTATTTGTTAAGATCGTAGTCTGGAAAGGGGTGTGATTGCACCACCTCATCGAGATGATCGAGTCCTTTGGCATTGGCGGCATTGAACCGATTCAGAAAGTCTGTGGGCAGCTCTTTGTTGGCAATCCATGCAGCGAACACAAAAGGCAAACCCGTAAACGACTTCCAGGCTTCGGCCAGATCATAGACAAACGGGAAGTCGGAGAGCTTTTGTAGCGCACGATCACCAATAATTACACCCGCGCTTTTGCCACCAATCTTCTCCATATAATCTTCACCCGCGGGTTGGAAGGCTACGCTTTTTCTCCAATACTCTTTGAACAATAATTGCACCAGCCGGACAGAAGTACGTGACTGATAATCCAGATAAACAGTCTCAATTTCTTCAAGCGGTGCTGCGCTAAACAAGCATACAGAAGCAACCGGACCATTGGCCGCTATACCATAGTCCGAAATGATGCGGCTTCCCGCTATTTCGTTCATAGCTGCAACAGGCAAAAGGGCGAGGTCAATTTCATTGTTCTGAAGTTTTCGTGCCAGAGCAGAAGGATATTCGAGCGAAAGTTCGATCTCCTGCAGGAGTTCACTGTTTTCGATGCCATACAATAGGGGTTTTGTATTGAGGTAACTCACGGCTCCAACTTTTATTTTGCCTTCCAACGCTCTATTTTTGGCCGCAAAGATAATGGGCGGGGCCATATAGAATGTCGAAACAACTGACGGTATATACAGACGGAGCAGCGCGGGGCAATCCTGGTCCCGGTGGTTATGGGGTAATTCTTCAATGGGGAGAAGCTTATAAAGAGCTGGCACAGGGGTACAGACGTACAACCAATAATAGAATGGAGTTGCTGGCCGTTATAGTGGCCCTGCAACAACTTACCCGCGAAGGACTGAACATTACAATCTATTCCGACTCGCAGTATGTGGTCAACGCAGTGGAGAAAGGTTGGCTAAAAAACTGGGTAAAAACTAACTTCAAGGGTAAAAAAAATACCGACCTGTGGATGCGCTATTACCAGCTTGCCGGCAAACACAACATCAGGTTTTGCTGGGTGAAAGGACATGCCAACAACCCCTACAACAACCGCTGCGATATATTGGCTACACAGGCTGCTGATAGTGGCCAATGGTTGATTGATGAAGGTTTTGAGCAGTCGGAGCGCAACCTCTAAGGCGTACAAACACCTGAATAGCTTCGATACCGGTGCTGAACGCCCGTGCTTATTTTTGCAAAAACATGTACCAACTGAATGCTCGATACTTCGGCAGAATATCTTAAAGGTGTGGGACCTGCAAAGGCAGAGTTACTCCGCACCGAGCTCAACATTCAGAGCTTCGAAGATGTATTGCAGCATTACCCGTACCGCTATTTCGATCGTACTCAGGTGATGAAAATATCGGAGATCCATGCTCAATCCGATTTTGTACAACTTGCGGGCACCCTGATCAATATTGCAGAAGAAGGTGAAGGCCGCCGCAAACGGCTGGTAGCTACGCTTTATGACGATTCCGGACAGATCGAACTGATTTGGTTCCAGAGCATTTCCTGGGTACGCAATTCGCTTCGGGAACAAGGCCGGTACATCGTCTTCGGGAGGGTAAGTTTTTTCAATGGTGTTCCCAACATCGCTCATCCCGAAGTTGACCTGGTCAATGCAGAAAATATCATTACCGGACTACAACCGGTGTATCCCACCACTGAAAAACTGAAAAGCCGTGGAATAACCAACAGGTCATTTGCCCGGATCACACAAAGCCTCTTCGAAAAAATATCCTTGACGGATGTTCCGGAAATACTTCCTCAGGGATACCTGCAGCAATATAAATTGTGCAATCGCTATGCCGCTCTGCGCTGGATACACTTTCCGGATACAGACGAGCATCTGGAGGCAGCCCGCTACCGCCTGAAATGGGAAGAACTTTTTCTTTCGCAGTTAAAGATCGCCCGATTGCGCCTGCAACATACCGCTCAGCCGGGTTATCTTTTTAAAGAAGTTGGGCAGCATTTCAATGAGTTTTTCTCAAACCATCTGCCCTTTCAACTTACCGGTGCCCAGAAGCGTGTACTAAAAGAGATAAGAATGGACACCGCCACCGGGCGGCAAATGAACCGGCTGGTGCAGGGGGATGTGGGAAGCGGAAAGACCATTGTGGCCTTGATGACGATGTTGCTGGCACTGGACAACGGTTTTCAGGCATGCCTGATGGCGCCGACAGAGATATTGGCACAGCAGCATTTTCGGGGCATTCATGAACTGCTGGAAAAGATGAGGGTGCCGGTAGCTCTGCTTACCGGAAGCATCAAAGGCAAGGAAAGGAAAGACATCCTGAACCGCCTCAGAGATGGCTCACTTGCTTTCGTAGTGGGCACCCACGCGCTGATCGAAGAAAGTGTTCAATTTCAAAACCTTGGCCTGGCAGTCATCGATGAGCAGCATCGCTTTGGGGTAGATCAGCGGGCAAAACTCTGGCAGAAGAATGAAAAGGCGCCACATGTGCTGGTGATGACAGCAACACCCATACCGCGCACCCTTGCCATGACCTTATACGGCGATCTTGACGTCTCCGTCATAGACGAACTACCCCCGGGCCGGCAGGAAATCAAAACCGTGCACCGGCAGGAGATGAGCCGTTCCCGCGTGATGGAATTCGTAAAGAGCGAGATTGGTAAAGGCAGACAAGCCTACATAGTGTACCCGCTCATAGAAGAATCTGAGAAGCTGGATTATGAGAGCCTGATGGCCGGATATGAACAAGTGAAAATCTGGTTTCCGGAACACAAATACCGAATATGTATGGTGCATGGACGGCAGGATGCTGCAGAGCGTGAAAGAAATATGCAGCGATTCATTAAAGGTGATGCCGACATTCTGGTAGCCACTACGGTCATTGAAGTGGGCGTAAACGTACCCAACGCTTCGGTGATGGTGATAGAAAGTGCTGAGCGCTTTGGTTTGTCTCAACTCCATCAGCTCCGTGGCCGTGTGGGCAGAGGCAGCGAGCAGTCTTATTGCATCCTGATCACTGGAAACAAACTATCGAAAGAGAGTGCACAGCGCATGAATATTATGGTGTCCACAGCCAATGGCTTTATCATCGCCGAGCAAGACCTGGCCATGAGAGGCCCGGGCGACCTGTACGGTACAAAACAAAGTGGAATACTAAAGTTTAAGATTGCCGATATCGTGCAGGATATGCACATACTCGAACAAACCCGGCAGGCGGCGCAGCAACTCGTGGCCGAAGACCCTACCCTGCAACTACCCCAGCATGCAGGCCTGCGCAGATTGTTGCAAAACGAAGCGAGGCAGTCGCACTGGCGTAAAATCAGTTAGGCGGCTGGCATGGTTTTGATCTGATCTGATAGAATATCTTTCGACCTACTTTTCCGACAATAGATCGGGCTCCGGAAAAAAGCGGATCACGTCATCAGATGTTCCTCATTGCATTTTTCTTCAGACTTAAAAATCAGAACATGGGCATATTTGCATGCATATTATTTGGCGTCCTCGCAGCTTTTGTAGTGCGGGCCATGTTTCCCTCCGGTTACTGCCTGGCAAGCACCGCTTTTCTCATCGGTGTGAGCGGAGGATCAGTCGGGCTGTCGGGCGTCCTGATGGGTTGGGGTAACCTGAGCTCGTTCAACCTTCCGGATGTATTGCTGGCCATGTTTACAGCGGCAACACTGATGTGGTTTTATCAGGAATTACGGCAGCGACTCCTTTCAACAAAAGCGGAGGAATAACATCACCTACCTCTTCAGTTCGCTATCCCGGAGGGTATAGATAGCATTCGCCTGGTTGGTGCAGGTCAGCGTAAGGTCGTTAATGCACACATGAGGCGGCAAGCTGGCACAATAGTAAACGACCTCGGCGATGTCTTCGGCCTGTAGAGGTTTAAGATCGTCATAAACTTTCTGCGCCCGCTGCTCATCTCCCTTAAAACGGACTATTGAGAATTCAGTTTCGGCCATACCAGGATTGACGGCAGTTACTTTAATCTTATAGGGCAACAAATCGATCCGCATAGACTGACTGAGGGCATCTACCGCAAACTTGGTAGCGCAGTACACATTCCCATTCTTATAAGCTGTCTTTCCGGCGGTGGAGCCGATATTAAAGATGTGCGGCAAGGCTGATTGCTTAAGCAAGGGAAGCAGCATTTTGCTAACGTAAAGCAGCCCCTTGATGTTGGTATCAATCATCAGGTCCCAATCACTAAGCTCGCCTTCATCAACAGCAGCAAGACCCGATGCGAGGCCGGCATTATTCACAAGAATATCCAAAGAAGACTGTGAAGCCGTAAGGGCTTCTGCCACATGCTTAACCTGCTCCTTGTCCCTTACGTCGAGTTCAAAGGCAGAAACCTTGACTCCATACTCGCTTCCCAATTGGTCTTTTAATGCTTCGAGCCGTTCTTTCCTTCTGCCGGTAATGATGAGATTGTGTCCTTCTTTTGCAAAACGTGTAGCGATTGCTTTGCCAAATCCTGAAGTTGCGCCGGTAACAAAAACTGTCTTTTTCATCTTATACTTTTCGTTGACGGATAAAGATACTACCATAGCCCTGTTAACAAAAAATCCCTCTCGGAGGAAAGGGACTTTTGCTGTACAGTGAACTGTGTACTTAGATATGCAGCTTCGATCTCATCTCCTGTGGCATTCCGTTTTTGTTGAGTAAAAAGGCCGTGGTCTTATAGCGAACATAGTCTTTCGTAACATAAATATATCCTTTATAGTCGTTCTTTTCTCCCCAACTGTTCTTTACCATATAATACTCGCGTCCGTTCTGATCTTTTGCAATGCCCACGATGTGCATGCCATGATCGTCTGTAGTTTCGTAACTGTTGTAGGCGTTTTGGCGCATTTGCGGAGTTATTTTACGCTCAGGTTTCGGGCCATTAAACATGTCCTTTTGTTCCTCTTCGCTCATATCCTCCCAATCCTTTTCAGGAACATAGGCCACACCGTTCTTCCAACTAAAATATTTTTCACTTACATCGGCAGCCCAGGCCACGCTATACCCCTTGCTCAGAGCATAATCTATAATCTTCGTCATATCGTCCAGCTTTACATTATAGACCTTTTCAAAGGTCCAGTTGTCGGGAACCAAAAACGGCGTCTTTTTATAATAAGGCTGGTCGGTAAATGAAGAAAGTTCTACATAGTCCCTGGGATTGATGCCCACTACTTCATCGGCGAATGTTCTCGGGGTGTATTTTTTTCCATGCCAGGTAAAAGACTCCGGCACCTCACCGAGGTAGGTATCCAGCACGGCTGTAAATGCCTTTTTCCAGTTGGGGGTCAGTTTACCATTCGGGTTTTTGACGATGGCATCGAGCATTCCCTTCAGTACGGCCTGCATCTCACCAAACTTATTCTTAGAAGTTCCGTAATTCAACCCGGAATATACCTCCTGAGGAACCGCGCCATATTTTGCATACATATTAATCACGTCATGGCATTCGCCGCCGTCGCCCCAGTTGAGGCCGCCGTGCAAACGAACATAGGTATCTGCTTTGTCGAGATAAACATTTCGCGCCGTGAAGATCTCGGCGAGGTCCACGGGCTTTTTACCCATGCGGATCATTTCACTTTCAAGAAAGGAACTGGTAGAATAGCTCCAACAGGTGCCGCTGCTTCCCTGATTTTTTACGCTGGTACATTCTACATTCACTACCGGCGTAAAAGTGAATTTCTTTTTGGAGCTATCGCTTTTGTTGGCGTCAAGTTTTTTAACAAGATCATCCTGCGCAGAAGCCACCAAAGGGCTTAGGGCAAGCATTAACATCAATAGTTTTTTCATTCTTATGTATGATGATTTTTTCAGTTGGCGAAGATAGCCAATAATGACAGAGCCGGACACGAAAAGAAAGGTGAAAATGAGGGGGATGGTCAAACCATGTCAATCTCACTAAGCAGGATTTCCGTGCCATTCTTCAGCCCAAATAATTTCTGACGTTCTGTTTTGAAACTGTCAAATTGTTCCTTCAACGCTTCTGCGAGACGTATCAGTCGTTCTTCCGTTTCCAGCTCCAGCCGGTCTTCTTCATCGGTCAGCGAATTCAGGTACTCAAGATAAGTTTCATTGTTCTGAAGCTGTTGGTCAATTTCATCTTTGAGTTGCCGCAGTATGGACGTGGAGTCGCCCAAAGCAAAATCGAAAAGCATTTCCATCAGGGTTTCTTCGTCGGTAAAAACTTGATTTTTGATGTACATACGACTTATGCGCGGTTGTCCGCAAAGGTACAATACCCGTGCAGTAAAATACTCGTCGCAGAGCGCGTTTCCACCTAAAGAAATGAATTAATTTTACCGTTTATTAGTTTTCCATTTTTCATAATCGGGCTACACTGTAATCTTCAACTACTTGAAAAAAATATTCATAGTCATTGGCTTTATTATTCCTGTGTTTTTTAACCATACCTCAGCACAGACTCAGGCAGACACGCTGGATGTTGTCAACTGGAATCTGGAGTGGTTTGGAGATAATGCTGCGGAGTTACCGCAGGAAATGACACGTACCCGCAGCATCATGAACCATCTTGATGCAGACATTTATGCCCTGGTAGAGATTGTGAATACGGATTCGCTCAACAGTCTGGTACAAAGTCTTAACGGAAACTACAGCTATATTGTAAGTCCTTTCGCAAGCCTTGCAAGTTCGCCGAACGATCCCGACTATGCCGGAGCACAAAAGCTGGCATTTGTGTATCGAAACAGTGCGGTCCGCAATGTAAAAGGCAGGGCGTTGCTGCAAAACAGTAGTTCGGCTTACTACGACTGGGCGAGCGGGCGATTTCCCTACATGGTGTATGCAGAGGTTCTGTGCGCGGATCAAAACTGGCGCAGCTTCTATTTCGTCATCATCCATGCCAAAGCCTATGCTGACTATACTTCGTGCAGTCGCAGGCGAAGTGGAGCACAGGAGATGAAAGACACGCTGGACAACGAATATGCAAATGAGCGCCTTATTATTTTGGGTGATTTTAATGACGATCTGGACACCACCATTTGCAATAGTTTCAGCGAAAGCAACTACGCATGCTTTGTGAAAGACAGCACCGATGCCAACAGCTATCGCTCTGTTACCCTACCTCTTTCCCAGGCAGGTGTATCCTCCATTAACGGATACAGCAGCTTTCTTGACCATGTGATCATTAGCAACGAAGTGGTGCCTTATTACCTGAACGGCAGCGCGGAAATGCTGCAGAACAAAGTGAATAGCTGGGTCAGCAACTACACCGCTTACGTTTCTGACCATTACCCCGTCAGAACCCGATATGTTGTTGACGGCGCATTGAATATACCTCAGACAAAAGGACCGAAAACAGAAATGGTCTTATTTCCTAATCCGGCAAAAAACTTTCTGGACCTACGGTGCGAAACCATGAACAACGCAACAGTTATCGTTACCGACCTGCAGGGAAGAAAACTGCTCACCACAAAACATGATGAAAGCATAACACGCATACCTCTGGATAATCTCAACCCGGGCACTTATTTTATCACGCTGAAAAACGATTTGCTCAGCACAACCCGCACCTTTGTAATCATCCGGTAGAAAAAACAACTTTATGAAACGATTTCTTTTCGCGGCTATTGGGTTATTGACCGTTTTGGAAATGCAGGCACAGACACCGGTACCCATAGCGTCGCAGCCCATGCTCACCTATCTGGAGACTTTCGACTCTGTGATTAACTGGACGAACAACTTTGCTTCGGGCACCGGTGCAGATCGCTTTGCCTCGGTTGCAGTAGGTGGCACCGCCACTATACCCGATCCAACAAGGATCACTTCCTCGTCGGCAGCATGGTCAACCGGTAGCTCAGCAGGCTTGCAACGCGACACGGTAAATGGCCGGCTACTCATGGTGGTATCGGGCACCACAAACAATACTACTTCTGTTGCCTTTGACGTATTCTTCGACTTTAGCGGAACGGGGGCAGGAAATCTAAGCTTTGACTGGGATAATATTTTTAACGGGTCCGCCAGCAGCAACCGGACAGCCACTTTAAAAGTTTACGGTTCAACCAACGGAACAACATTTACCGAGCTTCCGTCAGCATCAGTGACGCTAACCAATAACGTTGCGGCAAGCGGTACCCTTTCTAATATATCACTACCGGCTTCATTTACCAATAGCCCCACTGCCCGACTTCGATTTTACTATTACAACTCGGCCGGCGGAACTACGGGCTCAAGGCCCATTCTGGCATTGAACAACCTTAAGGTAACCGGCAGTGGAACCCCTTGCAGTACACCGCTCGCATCGGCCACCAATCTTTCATTCAGCGCCGTGACACCCACGTCTATTTCCGGAAGTTTTGTACCGGCTTCACCTGCACCCGATGAATATCTTGTAATTGCAACTCCGCTGGGCAGTCTTTCCAGTTTACCCGTTGATAGTAATGTCTATCAGATCGGCGACATCGTGGGCGATGGTTTGGTGATTTACCGGGGCAGTGGCAATGCTTTTACTGCCAGCAATTTGAGCCCGCAAACCAATTACAGCTTTTTTGTTTTTTCCTCCAACATTTACTGCAATGGAGCCGCGAAATACAATACGACCAGCCCGCTCACCGGTTCGCAAACCACACCTGCCGGCCCACCCTGTGTGGCACCTTCGTCTGCAGCATCAGGACTTGCATTTCAAAATATCACCACCAACAGCATCGCCGGCACCTTTGGACGGTCTGCAGATGCAAGTGAGTACCTGGTACTCGTGAGCAGCGCCGCCAGTCCTTCAATACCACCACAAAACGGAACGGTGTATAACACAGGCGATACCTTAGGCAATGCAATTATTGCCTACCGGGGAGCAGATACCAACTTTGTCGCCGTCAACCTCAATCATTCAACAAACTATAATTTTTTTATCTACAGCCTCAACAATTACGCTTGCAGCAACGGTCCTGCATACCTGACCAGCACCCTCTTGACAGGCAGCCAAAGCACTGCCCAGATTTTTCCCTGTGTGACACCCTGGGCCATTGCATCGAATCTGGGTTTTACCAGTGGCAACGACTTTATCCTCGGCTACTTCAACCCCGCAAATGCTGCAGTTGACGGATACCTTGTTGTGGTCAGTAACAGCAGCACCCTATCGGCCTTACCACAAAATGGAATCATCTATACCAGGGGGGCGACACTGGGAAACGGAACGGTTGTATCCATCGGTTCTAACTACAGTTTTACAGTAAACGGCTTGAATAACAATACCACTTACCACTTTTTTATTTTCTCTTACAACGACATTTGCATTGGCGGTCCGCTCTATCGTACGGGCAGCTTTTTGTCAGGGAGTGCAACTACCGGCAGCCCTCAGCCTTACCACTTTTACTTCGGCAACCTGCACGCCCATAGTTCTTACTCCGATGGAAATAAAGACAATGCTGCTTTGACTCCTACAGACGACTACAACTATGCGCAAAATGCACAATGCATGGATTTTCTGGGCATCAGCGAACATAATCATTACACACAGGCAGACAATCCGGGGATGCTGCTACCCTACTATCAACAGGGCCTGAATGAGGCCTCGTCCTATACCTCCGGTCATCCGGGGTTCCTCGCCTTGTATGGTATGGAATGGGGTACCACAGCTAATCTGGGAGGACATGTGTTAGTGTATGGCACGGACTCGCTCATGGGCTGGGAACAAGTGAACGGACTGCCTAACTACAATACCTATGTCCGTAAGAACGACTTTCTTTCCGATACAGGCCTGTTCAACAAGGTAATGGCCCTTTCGGCACATCAGGCTTTTGCAACCCTGGCCCATCCTTCATTTACTGACTTCGAAAATCTCGCGCTCTCTGCTTTTTCAACGAGAGCCGACAGTGTATTGACAGGCATTGCTGTAGAAAGCGGACCAGCCTTTAGCACTAATACCACCTATACTGAGCCGGCAAGCAGTATGTGGTTTCTACCATATTACCAGCACATGTTGGCCAAAGGATACCATATAGCTCCCATGATCGACCACGATAATCACAATACCACATTTGGAAGAACTGCAAAAACACGTACAGCGGTCATTAGTGCGTCGTTGAGTAAAACTGACTTTATGCAGGCCATGCGCGAACGGCATTTTTATGCAACGCAGGATTGTGACGCCAAAGTAACCTTTCAGGTATATCAGGAACAAATGGGCAGCATCGTAACCCACGCATTTGCACCCGCACTTGCCCTCTATGTTTCAGACTCTACCGATGCCACCACCATTCCCGAGATCAAACTGATGAGGGGAACACCCGGCAGCGGCGCTCTCGCTACAGTGATTAAAACCGTTCAGGACTATGCGCTTTCCTTTACCGACCTGTCGCTCAACGATAGTGCAACTGCTTATTACTATGCACAGATCTCTTTGGGGAACAAACAAATCATTACCGCGCCGATCTGGTACACGCGAAACGACACGGGCAACATTGTAGCCAATAGTGTCCTACAGGAGCCAAATGCCGCAACCAGCAATGTCTCCATTAAAAATAATCCTGCACAAAGCCATCTGCAGGTAGAAGTAGTTTCTCCAAAAATGGAGCAGGTGCACCTCGAAGTCTTTTCCTTGTCCGGAACGATGCTGTTACACTATAACGCCGGATCGGTGTGCGGAATGCTGCCGTTTCAAATCTCCATCGATCATTTGCCAGCAGGGCTATATCTGCTCCGTGCCACTGTGGGTCATGAACGGGTTAACCTGAAATTTGTCCACTATTAAAAGCAGGCAGGCTCACCTTCGTGGCCCAAATCCCTCGCCGGTCAATACAGACATAGGATAAAGTTATCCTGCAATTGCATGTACATACATACATTTGCTTTATGAAATTGCAGGACGCACTCAAGACCGAAAAATTTCGCAGCCCGCAACACAAAGCCTCGCTCAATGTGATCTATACGGCGTATTGGCTAAAGACACATCTGAGCACAATTTTCAAACAACATGGCATTACTGAGGAACAGTTCAATGTAATGCGCATTTTGAAAGGTAAACATCCTGAACCCATGTGTGTACGCGATATTGCCTCGCGAATGCTTGAAAAAAATTCGAACGTACCACGCATCATTGACCGGCTGGTCAGCAAGAAGTACGTAAAGCGATCTACATCGAAAGAAGATAAAAGAGAAACGCTGATTCAACTTACAGAGACAGGTATCGTTCAATTAGACACTGCGAGTAAGGCAGTGGAAAAGCGCAGTAACGAGATATTGGGGTTGAATGAAATGGACGCAAATGATCTACACGAACTATTGGAAAAAATGCGCAAAATTGATTAGTAAACAATTTATCAAACCATAAAACAAGCAACATGGCAACAACAAAATGGAACCTGGACGCAAGCCACTCGGAAGTACAGTTTAAAGTGAAACACATGATGATTTCGACGGTCACCGGACACTTCAGTCAATTCGATGCTTCTATTGAAACCAATGGCGACGACTTCACTACGGCAAAGGCAAGCTTTAGCGCGGAGATTTCTTCCATCTCTACCAACAACGACCAACGCGACGGGCACCTGAAATCGGCTGATTTTTTTGATGCAGAAAATCATCCTCAGATTAGTTTCAGCAGCACTTCTGTTGAAAAAAAGGACGATGAAAATTATGTGTTGAATGGAGACCTAACGATTCGCGGCGTTACGAAAGCAGTAAGCCTCAAGGTAGAATTCGGCGGTATAGCTCAGGATCCCTGGGGCAATACCCGCGTGGGTTTTATGATAGAAGGAAAGATCAATCGCAAGGAATTCGGACTGAACTGGAGTGCTGTTACCGAAGCTGGAGGCATTGTGGTCAGTGATGAAGTACGGCTGCACGTCAATGCAGAATTTGTGAAAGAAGCTGTAGCTGCGGAAGCGTAAGCAAAATAATATTTCAGTATCAAGGCTGTCTGTTTTCGGGCAGCCTTACTTTTTGTCGGTTAATGTCAGTAACTTTTTAGCGACTAAACCGATATACCGAATATGAGTTTTGCAGGAAAGGTCTTTTTTATCTCCGGTGCCAGCCGCGGCATTGGTAAAGCCATTGCGCTAAAACTAGCTTCTGAAGGCGCCTACATTGCCATTGCAGCCAAATCCGTAACGGAAGACCCGCGCCTTGGCGGAACAATCTACTCCGCAGCGGAAGAAATAGAGCAAGCTGGCGGAAAAGCGCTACCCGTAGCCTGCGATATACGCGATGAAGAGCAGATCATCAGAGCCGTTCAACAGACCCATTCCGTCTTTGGCTCCATAGACGGGGTGATCAACAATGCCTCGGCGATTTACCTCAACAATACCGAGCAAACAGACACTAAGAAATTTGACCTCATGCACGACATCAACGTTAGGGGTACTTTTTTGGTGACCCGGCATTGCATCCCCTTTCTCCAAAAAAGTTCCAACCCGCATATTCTCACTTTGTCGCCACCGCTTAATATCGATCCCAAATGGTTTGCAAACTTTGGGGCCTACACCATCAGTAAATACAACATGAGCATGCTTACACTCGGATGGTCGAAAGAACTGGCGAAGTATGGCATAGCAGCCAATGCACTCTGGCCGGCCACAACTATTGCTACAGCCGCTGTAAAAAATCTCCTAGGCGGCGAGAAACTGGTGAACAGAAGTCGTACCACAGCCATCATTGCTGATGCTGCAGCCTACATTCTGCAACGAGATGCAAATGCCTGTACCGGCAACCTCTTCCTCGACGAAGACGTTCTGAAGCAGGAAGGCATTACAGACCTGACGCATTATTCTGTAGTAGAGGGCAGTCCATTGCAAAAAGATCTCTTCCTTGATTAGACCACACTATTAATACCATTCAATACTTGATTATGACAGGTACCATGCTCAGCATTAATCAAATTTCAAAATCCTATGGACCTATCCGTGCGCTGAACGGCGTTTCGTTCGATGTACCCCAGGGAAGCGTTTTCGGAGTGCTGGGTCCTAACGGTAGCGGCAAGACCACGCTGCTCGGTATTTTGCTCGATGTACTCAATGCCGACGCCGGCAGTTACTCATGGCTAGGGGGCGCAGCACCTGCAGATGCCCGCAGGCAAATCGGCTCGCTGCTCGAAACCCCAAATTTCTACCATTACCTCTCGGCGATGGATAACCTCAACATTACTGCCGCAATAAAACAACGCGGAAAAGATGATCGGGAAAGAGTACTGAAGCTGGTGGGCCTGTATGAGCGAAAAGACAGCAAGTTCCAAACCTATTCTTTGGGAATGAAACAACGGCTTGCACTGGCTGCTGCACTGCTGGGCGAACCAAAAATACTGGTGCTGGATGAACCCACAAACGGGCTCGACCCTGCTGGAATTGCGGAAATCAGAGAGCTCATCAAAACGCTGAATCAACAGGGCATGACCGTCATTATGGCGAGCCACCTGCTGGATGAAGTAGAAAAGGTCTGTACCCATGTCGCCATATTGAAAAAAGGCGACTTGTTGCTGAGTGGCAAGGTGGACGAAGTATTGCGTAGCGAGGATCAGGTAGAAGTCAATGCGGAAGATCAGAACAGACTGAAGGAAATAGTAGAAGGAATGCCCCTGCTAAAATCTATACACAGCAGTTCGAATGGCCTCCTGCTGTCCTTTACAGAAAAGATGGCGACCGGGCGAATCAATGAATATTGCATGCAGCACGGCGTTACCTTATCTCACTTAGTTCTGAAAAAGAAGAGTCTTGAAAGCAAATTCATGGAGCTTACTAATTTCTAATCACTTCAAATCCTTACGTAAAAACCAGTATAGAAATGAAAAATCTGCTTGCTATAGAATGGCTCAAAATAAAAAGCTATAAAACCTTCTGGATCCTTGCCGGCTTTTTTGCCTTGCTGCTTCCCTTATGGAACTATGGAATCAGTAATGGTGTAATGAAGATCGGTGGAGGAAACATCAACCTGATAAGCCAGGCATATTCCTTTGCTTATGTCTGGCAAAATATCGGATTTTGGACCAGCATTTTTGTAGCCTTTATCTCTATTCTCACCATCATCATCACCACAAACGAGTACCAGTTTCGTACCAATCGCCAAAATGTAATTGACGGGTGGACACGCCTTGATTTCTACCATGGAAAATGGCAGATCGTGCTCTTGCTCAGTCTGCTCACAACCTTATATGTATTTATTGTGGGCGTAGGCTTTGGACTGGCATATGGTTCCACCTCAGGCTTTCCGGGAAAGATTGAATACCTGTTCTATATCTGGGTGCTTTCGCTCAACTACTATTCTTTTAGTCTTCTACTGGCTATACTGTTCAAGAGAAGCGGTATCACGATCGGTATCTTTTTTCTGTATTGTATGATCATCGAAGCCATTGTGAGCAAGTTTGTCAATTGGCGGCTGGATACAAAGGCTGGCAACTTTATGCCGTTGCAGTGCAGCGACGAACTTCTCCCTTTTCCTATTTTGGACATCATCAAAGCCATGGCAAAAATGCAGGATACCATCAACCCTAACTATTATGTAGGTGCTTCTTTTGTCTGGATAACTCTGTATTACTTTATCGGCAGAAAAAAACTGATGGCAAGCGATTGTAAATTTGCAGTATGAGCAAAGAAAGACCGATCATTCTGGTAACAAACGATGATGGAATCACTGCACCGGGTATTCGAAATCTTGTAGAGGCAGTAAAAGATCTTGGACAAGTTATAGTAGTTGCACCCGATAGTCCATAGTCGGGAATGGGACACGCAATCACTATTGGAGAGCCTTTGCGATTGCACAAAGTAAATGCGATAGAGGGTGTGGAATGCTGGCAAACAAGTGGCACACCGGTAGATTGTGTAAAGCTGGCAAGAGATAAAGTGCTCCACCGGAAACCGGATATCTGCGTTAGCGGAATAAACCACGGTGCCAATCATTCGATCAATATCATCTACTCCGGCACCATGTCGGCAGCGATGGAAGCTGCTATCGAGGGCATTCCATCCGTAGGCTTTTCTCTTTTGGACTATAATTTCGATGCTGATTTTACCATTGCCAAAAAAGTTGCCCGTACCATCACTCAAAAGCTACTTTCTGAAAGCATGCCAGAGCATACTCTATTAAACGTCAATATTCCGAAGGTTTCGGAAGGTGAATTCAAAGGCTTGAAAATCTGCAGGCAGGCTTACGCCAAATGGGAAGAAGAATTCGATGCCAGGTTGGATCCGCGGGGCGAGGAGTATTATTGGATGGTAGGAAAGTTTGTCAATAAAGATAGGGGAACTGGTACCGACGTCGAGGCACTAAAAGAAGGATATGCTTCTGTGGTTCCTGTAAAGTTTGACCTTACAGATTACGAGATGAAAACCAGGCTCGAAAAAGAATGGACGAACATGTAGCAATCAGCGCTTAACAAGCTGCTTTTTGAAAGAGAATTATCTACTTCATTTTCAATTGAGCGTAGTTCGGATGATCGGGATTCACGATCAGTTCTTGTCGTTGTGGATGGATTAATACATCCATTTCTTCCATGGGGATGGCGCCAAGCAACGGTTCGCTGTCGCCTGGCAATACAAAAGCATTGCAGGTAGCCGTTCGATTAGCAAACTTCACCATCACGGGACCCACCACATCGTATTCCACGACATCACCACTTGCCATTTGCGCCTTACGTTTTTCTATAAACGGAAGATTCAATTGCTCCTGAATGGTGTCGTTCACAGCCATCATGTAGGCTCCACTATCCACGAGTATGTTTATGTTCATTCGTTTTACATCTTCATCCGCAATGATGTTTCGGCGAGCCAATCCAATATCTTCTGCGTTGATTAACTCGACATCCGCATATACTAATCCCATAATCTACCTTAGTTAGTTTAAAGAGTAAAGATAAATCAAAGGAAAACGCTTTAGATAGAGATGGAAATAAGTTATGGAAAAATGCAGCTAATTTTTAGTGGTAATTTACAAAGGGCCGGACTGGCTGAAAACAACAACGCCCCAGATTTCTCTGAGGCGTTGATAAAGGAATATGGCAGCTACCTACTCTCCCGCATTGTGGTGCAGTACCATCGGCCATGAGCGGCTTAACTTCTCTGTTCGGAATGGGAAGAGGTGAACACGCTCGGCAATACCACCATAAGAATGTTGAATGTTGAGTTTTAAATG
>JAFIGV010000015.1 GCA_017849575.1 Flavipsychrobacter sp.
CACAGCAGCCAATCTGATCACAGCAGCTACTTATGGTGGCAACCAAAACTTCACCGTAAAGTATAAGGCTACACCGGGCTTCGCTTACCCTGCAGGCGTATATGCAACCGATGTGGTGTACACTGCTACGCAGCAATAATCAGCTTCGATCTTCAAAACCTAAATAAGCCTCCGACCGGGGGCTTTTTTCGTTGTGGTCGTTTTAGGGAATGCGCTGCAGGCCTCCTGACGAGGTAGATAAGACACTTGGTCCCGGGAACCGTCCGTTTTGCTGCGCTCAGTAGGTATTTGTAGAATCAATAGGGTAGGTGGATAAAGAATCGGTAATTATTTCGGGGCGATTGCGAAACCGGGCTACAGCAAAGCATAAATCCGAGTTGGTTTTGCTCAAGCCAACTGAGGCAGTTTTTTCGGCTACCTGCCAGGTGCTGATCCAATAGGTTTCTTCACTGCGCAGCGCCGACCAGGAGGGGAATCTGTTTTTTTGAGAAGCTTCACCATAGGTTTTTGAGACCACATTGCAGAGGGCTTCTATCTCCTTGCGAAGCAACGGATCGAATTTATTTGGGTCGGTATTCATCCCTTCGAGGCGGAGTTGATAAAGCCCTTCACTGTCGTCGAAGGCACCTTGAACAGCATAACGGTGATGGCCAATTTTATAGAAATAGTCTTTGTTACGGGTTTTGGCCTCATAGAATTCATTAGGTGTCATCCCAAACCGGAAATCTGCATAAGCCATGTTGCGCTGGAACAGTGCGACCGTATCTGCCCTCAGTTTTGGCGCTTCTGGCGTTGTTGTCACAACAGCCGGTTCTTCCTCCTGCAGTTCGCGAACCTGCTCCGTGCAGGACAAGGTAATCATTGCAAGCATCAGTGGGACAATGTTTCTCATATTGCTAAACTATACATGACCTTGCATAAACGCAAGCCCGGTACTAGCCTCAGGATGCACCATGCAACCCTATGTTGTGCAAAACAGTTTGCATGCCTTAGCTTTACTGCAAATACAAGGTATGGCAGCAACCAAACTAACGATCAACAGCAACGGATCAGTAAAGATTGAGGGTGATTTTGAAATAGTTGATAAAGAAGGTCGTGTGTACGGACTAAACGGACGTGAGATTGTGTCTCTTTGTCGTTGTGGTCAATCAAGCAATAAGCCTTTTTGCGACGGCTCGCACAAAGGGCATTTTGAACATGAAGCAGTAGCGTTCGATCTTCCTCCAAAAAAAGTTTGATGAGGGCAGCATGCATCGGGCTGGCACTTCCTACTTAGGAACTCTTTGTTATTTTTAGCCCTGCATGCATCAACACGCTACATCGGCAAAGCCGAACAGACTCACCCTGTACATCGTCCTTGGCCTCGTGGCCGGCATCCTGCTGGGCTTCGTTCTCAATAATTCTTATGTACAGGCGGAAAATTCGTCCATTGCTGTCGCGGAAGATAGCCTTCAGACGGTGAATCTGAGACTGGAGCAACTGAACGATTCCACAGTAGCTCAGTATCACGAGCTTATGGAGGCGAAAGCCAGGCTTGGCACCGTACGAGCCACAGCTATGGAAGCGCGCAGTTCCAAACTCGATCCGTTTTCGCTCATTGCCGATATTTTTCTGCGTCTTATAAAAATGATTGTTGCCCCACTGGTCTTTACCACATTGGTGGCTGGTGTTGCCAAGTTGGGCGATATCAAGGCTGTGGGCAGAATAGGTGGAAAAACACTGCTCTGGTTTTTTTCTGCGTCCCTGCTCAGCTTGCTGCTGGGTATGGCCCTGGTCAACTTTTTCCGTCCCGGTGTGGCGATGCACTTGCCGGTACCCGAAGTGAACGAAACCGGAATCAGTCATGTGGCGCTTAGCTTGCGTGAGTTTCTCTATCATGTCTTCCCTTCTAGTGTCATCGAGTCTATGGCTAAGAATGAAATCCTGCAGATCGTGGTGTTTTCTCTCTTTTTTGGTGTGGCTACGGCCGCCATCGGCGAACCGGGTCATCTTGTCATCCGGGCGATGGATGCCCTGGCACACGTGATTCTTAAAGTAACCGGCTATGTAATGAAACTCGCGCCTCTGGCCGTTTTTGGCGCCATGACCGCCATTATTGCGCGGCAGGGACTGGGCATATTGAGAACTTATTCGGTCTTCATAGCAGAATTTTATTTTGGTCTGTTGCTCCTATGGGTGTTCCTGCTTTTGGCGGGCGCTGTGTTCATCAAAAAACGGATTTTTACCCTGGTAAAGAGAATAAAAGAACCCATTCTGCTGGCTTTCAGCACCAGCAGCAGTGAGGCTGCCTTCCCAAAAACGATGATGGAACTTGAACGGTTCGGATGCCGGGATAAGATCGTCAGCTTTGTATTACCACTGGGCTATTCTTTTAACCTCGATGGTTCTATGATGTACATGACCTTTGCCTCCTTGTTCATCGCGCAGTCCTATGGCATTCATCTGGACTATGGTACACAAATGAGCATGCTTTTGGTGCTTATGCTCACCAGCAAAGGTATAGCGGGTGTACCTCGTGCTTCTCTTGTGGTCATAGCCGGTACGTTGGCCACCTTTCACATTCCCGAGGCCGGGCTGGCCTTGCTGCTGGGTATAGATCCGCTGCTCGACATGGGGCGAAGTGCGACGAATGTGGTCGGCAATAGCGTGGCTACCGTGGTGGTCAGTAAAATGGAAGGTGCGCTGGAGAACTAAGCGGCTGTGAGCGGGCTCATGATTGTAACAGATTTTTGTGACCCTTTTTTCCTATTTTCACC
Source organism: Flavipsychrobacter sp. (assembly GCA_017849575.1). Classification (GTDB taxonomy): domain Bacteria; phylum Bacteroidota; class Bacteroidia; order Chitinophagales; family Chitinophagaceae; genus JAFIGV01. The sequence goes on from JAFIGV010000015.1 coordinate 2,757, forward strand.
GCTCTTTTCCCGTTAATTATGCACGAATTTCTGGAGCTTATCAAAGAACTAATGAACGCCGAGAAGCTGGCTTCGTTGGTGACGGAATACGGTGGACTCTACCTGGTTGCCCTGATCATTTTCGCTGAGACCGGCCTCTTTGTCGGCTTTTTCTTACCGGGCGATTCTCTCTTGTTTGTAACGGGTTTGATGATCGCAAATTCGCCCAGCCCGTTCAGCGGCGATGTGGCTAACCTCACTTACTGGATTTTGCTGATCACCATTGCCGGCGTTATCGGAAACATGGTGGGCTACTGGTTCGGACGCAAGACGGGTCCCATCTTGTTTGAGCGCAGAGACACGCTTCTGTTTAAGAAAAAGCATGTAATTCAGGCAAAGGAATTTTACGACAAAAAAGGAGGCAGCGCCATCATACTTGCCCGCTTTTTGCCCATCGTCCGCACTTTTGCACCCATCGTTGCGGGTGTGGTCACTATGGATCGTAAAAAATTCCTGTTGTTCAATATATTAGGCTGCATCGCCTGGGTGGCCAGCATGACACTTTCCGGTTATTTTCTTGGAGAAAATGAATGGGTGAAACACAATTTTGAGAAGATCGTTATCGGACTTATTGTGGTGACTACTTTTCCGGTATTGTTTAAAATGTTCTTCGGCAAAAAGAAAGATCCGACGCTGGAAGTTGGTAAGGATATTCTGGAGGATACCTTTCACGAAAAATAGCGGGTTTACTCCCGTACATTCGAAATTTTTCGCAGCTTTTTATATTATTATGCGCCGTTTAATAGCGGCGCTTTTTTATGCAACAGCAAAAAGTAGTGTCCCTTCTCAGTATTCCCGTGCTAGTAGCTGCGCTTGGCTATTTTGTTGATATCTATGATCTGTTGCTGTTCAGCATCGTGCGCGTACAGAGTCTGCGCGATCTTGGGCTGTCGGACGAGATGATCAGAGACCAGGGCTTGCGGATCATCAACCACCAGATGCTGGGGCTGTTGATCGGTGGTGTGGTTTGGGGCATGATGGGCGATAAAAAGGGTCGGCTATCTGTGTTGTTTGGTTCTATTCTGCTGTATTCTATGGCCAATATTGCCAACGGCTTTGTGCAGGATGCCAATCAATATAGTATTGCCCGTTTCATTGCCGGCATAGGGCTCGCCGGCGAACTCGGCGCGGGCATAACGCTGGTAAGCGAACTGATCCCTAAGGAAAGGAGGGGCGTGGCGACCTCGGTAGTAGCTGGTGTGGGCCTTACGGGTGCTATCCTGGCTTATTTTATTGCTCAGGCTTTCGATTGGCGGGTTTGTTATTTCATAGGCGGTGGTCTTGGCCTGGTGCTGCTCGTTTTGCGCATCAGTGTTTTTGAGTCCGGAATGTTTCAGGAGATGGAAAAGAAAGGCGTCAAGCGCGGAAATTTCCTGATGTTTTTCAACAACTGGCGGCGTTTCAGAACTTATATCCTTAGTATTCTTATTGGCCTTCCTACCTGGTATGCTATCGGCATTCTGGTCTCGTTTTCCAGAGAATTTGGCAAGGCTTTCGGTATCACTAGCGAAATAGATCCGGGCAAGGGGGTAATGGTGGCTTATGTGGCTATTGCCATCGGCGATGTGCTGGTGGGCTTGCTGAGCCAGGTGCTCAAGAGCCGTAAAAAGGCACTTTATATTTTTTATGGAATCACTGCTGTCGGCATTTTCACGTTCTTCAACCAACAGGGTGGAAGTTCCACGCAGATGTATGCCATCTGCGCCTTGCTCGGTTTCGGCACCGGCTTCTGGGCCATTTTCGTCACCATGGCTGCTGAACATTTCGGTACCAACCTTAGGGCCACCGCGGCCACCACGGTACCCAACATGGTGCGCGGATCGTTGCCTTTAATCACCATGCTCTTCCAATGGCTGCAAACAAAGCAGAGTTATGTCAGCGCTGCGGCAACCACAGGGGTCATCGTGATGGCGGTGACAGTCATTGCTGCGATCTTTACGGAAGAGACCTTTGGTAAAGACCTCAACTTCATAGAGGAATAGTCAGGGCTTTCCTTCTGGCCTGAGCATCTTTACCAGAAACCAAACCACAGGAAGAATGATGAGTACCACCTCTGCTATCCACAAGCCTGCGCCAAATATTGGGGCACCGCCAAGACCCGCACGCACGGTCTCAAACAGCGTGATCAAAAAGATCATGCAGGTGGAAAGCCTGAGCCAGCGAAGCATACGTAAGGCTAATGTGTATTGGTAGCGGGCATTTTTTTCTGTGATCTTGACCGGGAAATTGAGGACATAGGGATATTTTCCGATGACGGACAGAATGACGAACACAAAGCTGCATAGAGCCGCCATAATAAAGATTACAGATCGGTCGCCGTAGTTGTCTGGTTTGCCCAAAGTATCAAAATGAACAGGAATGGTGTGCGGAAGATAAAACCACGATCCAAGGGTTGCCACCCAAAGGGTGAGCAGAAAGATTTTCGAAACTGTGTCTAATTGCCGGTCGGCAAGTTCTGGTTCAATGTTTATTTTCGGTCTGCTCTCAAACATCTTCTGTTTTTTGTTTTTAATTAGAAACCTTGCGTTTCGTTGAATTTTTTTTCGTTCCGGGCCTTTTTGCAATGATCTACAAATAAGGTCATGACCGCTGCTTGTTTCGCTGGCAAACTTATTGCATTGTGAAGAAACGCTCTAAGCGTTCTGGCGTGGATGAACAGCGACGTGAAGATGAAGACCTTGTTGGCAAATGACGAAGGAGTGTGCCGGAGGTAAATCGGGCGGAAGTCAATTTTTCAAATCAGCTTCGCCGAATTGTCTAAATTTGCACTCCGTTTTAAGAAAGGAATATGTTTGATAACCTCAGTGAGCGGCTCGACTCCGCATTTAAGCAACTAAAGGGCGAGGGACGAATCTCCGAGATTAATGTTGCCACCACTATTAAGGAAATACGTCGGGCCCTGGTGGATGCCGATGTGAACTATAAGATTGCCAAGGAATTTACCGACAGGGTAAAGGATAAGGCCATGGGTGAAAAAGTGCTTACGTCAGTTTCTCCCGGTCAGTTGATGGTGAAGATTGTGAAGGATGAGCTGGCCATACTGATGGGCGGCACGGAGAAGGAGCTGGACCTGAGCGCGAAACCTTCTGTTATTCTTATCGCAGGTTTGCAGGGAAGTGGAAAGACTACTTTTTCCGGTAAGCTCGCTAATTTTCTGAAAAGTAAAAAAGGACTAAATCCCTTGCTGGTTGCCGGCGATATTTATCGTCCTGCGGCGATCGATCAGCTCAAGGTGCTTGGAGAGCAGATCAAGGTGCCGGTCTATAGCGAGCCCGAAAACAAGAATGCGGTAGAAATAGCGGAACACGCCATAGCCCATGCCAAACAGCAGGGCAACAGGGTCATCATCATTGATACGGCAGGCCGCCTTGCCGTGGATGAAGCTATGATGACAGAGGTGGCCAATATCAAATCGGCTGTCCACCCGCAGGAGATTCTGTTTGTTGTGGATTCCATGACCGGTCAGGATGCCGTTAATACCGCCAAAGCCTTCAACGAACGACTCAATTTTTCGGGCGTTGTATTGACCAAGCTCGATGGTGATACACGCGGCGGTGCGGCTCTTACAATTTCTTACACGGTAGAAAAGCCCATCAAGTTTGTGAGCATGGGTGAGAAGCTGGATACCCTGGACGTGTTCTATCCCGAGCGGATGGCGCAACGGATTCTTGGTATGGGCGATATCACAACCCTTGTAGAGCGGGCCCAGGCACAGTTTGATGAAGCGCAGGCTAAAAAGCTCGAAAAGAAAATTCGTCAGAACAAATTCGACTTCGAAGATTTTAAAGAACAATTGCAGCAGATCAAGAAAATGGGGAACCTTAAAGATCTTCTGGGTATGATACCCGGTATCGGCAAGGCCATTAAAGATATAGACATATCGGATGATGCTTTTAAGGGCATTGAAGCCATCATTAATTCAATGACGCCCTTTGAAAGAAAGAACCCCGACGTCATTGACGGAAGCCGCCGTAAGCGCATTGCAACCGGTAGTGGTAAAGACATATCGGAGGTAAATGCTTTTATGAAGCAATTTGAACAGATGCGCCAAATGATGGGGCAGATGGGAAAGATGAAAGGTATGATGCCGGGAATGGGTATGCCGGGTATGGGAGGCGGAATGCCTTTCGGTAAAAAATAGCCGATGGCATTTCCAGTAATTTTTTAAACAAAAACATTTTTTGCAACGGCTTTTGTTGTTTAGTCAATACACATTATCTTCGCAGTCCTAAAAACTTTTTTGTTCAACAGAAATAATTTCTATTATTTATGTCAGTTAAGATCCGCTTACAGCGCCATGGCTCTAAGAAGCGCCCTTTCTACTTTATCGTAGTTGCAAACAGCGCAGCACCGCGCGATGGTAAATTCATCGAAAAGCTTGGTACGTACAACCCACTTTCAGTGCCGGCTACCGTACGTCTGAACCGCGAGCGCAGCCTGCATTGGTTGCAAAAAGGCGCACAGCCCACTAACACTTGCCGCCGTATCCTTTCTTTCAAAGGGGTATTGTACCTGAAACATCTGATGCGTGGCGTATCCCTTGGTCTGTTTGATGAGAAGACCGCATGGGAAAAATTTGAAAACTGGAATGGCGAGCACGAAGAAGTAGTAGCCCGCCGCCAGGAAGCCCACCGCAAACACAAGGCAGAGAAACGTGCTGCCGTGGTGAGTGAGTCGGTTCGTCGTGTAGAAGAAAAGAACGCTGCCCGTGCTGCAGAAGCCGCTACAGAAACTGTAGAGGAAGGCTCGGCAGGAGAAGAGGCTGCTGCACCTGCTGAAGGCGAATAATTAAAAACAGCTTGATAGAAAAAAGCAACGTCGTGCAAGACGTTGCTTTTTTCATTTGGAAGCCCCGTGCCATAGTGAGTTCGTTTACGCATTCGTAAACCTGAGGCGAGTGGGTTTTAGTCCTGCTGCAAAAACTTTTCGAAGGCCGCACTATATTTTGTAGGGTAGAACTCGGTGAGCTCGTAGCTGGCAAGACCGTTGCTCCGGAAGGGATCGCCATCCAGAATTTTCTCCAGTTCCTCCCGGCTTTGCGCCCAGCTCAGGATCACGCCACCTTCCCTGGGTATCTGTCTGCCAGAGCAGATAAATCTTCCGGCGTTGTAATGTTCTTCAAGAAAGAGATTGTGTTCGGCAATCTTCGCCTCGATTTCTGTTATCGGGCGGATGTAGCGGAGGATCACCACGAAAAGTGTCTTGTTCATCATGTTTAGGTTTTAAAAAATTTAGAAAGTATAACGGAGCATGGGCACCGGGAAGAATCCCTGCTGATAATTGTTGACGATTCTGTTGGTACGCTGGTCATAGGTCTGACTGAAGATGTTTTTGTGATTGCTTACGTTTTGCAGGTCAATGGCAAATTCAAGCGTGCTCTTTTTATATTCCTTACGGTAGGCCAGTTTTACATCTACCCTAAAATAGTCGGGTTGTTTTTCTGAATAAGCCAGGGCGTCAAGATATTCGGCTTCTCCACTCAGGCGTGAGGCGTTCAGATCAATGGGGGTAAGATACCGGCCTCCTATGAGCGAGCCTTTGATATTGAGTGCCAGCACAGTGCCTTTCTTTCCGATGGTGAATTCTTTGCCTCCAAGAACATTGAGTACATATCCTGTATTAAAAGCCGTATTGCGTTCGATGTCGTCACTGCCTTTATACTTTGAGTCGAAGAGGGAGCCGGTTACAAGAAAGTAATAACCGCGGGTAAGAAAATGCTCGACGGTAAGCTCAACCCCATAATTACGCCCCGTACCGCTATTGGTCAGAGAGTCCACATTCGATGGCGCAAAGCTGGCGCCAACATTGAGCGCAGAAAAGGAGCTCGGACGTTTTTCCACAGGCACGCCATTCAGATATTGATAGTAGCCTTCAGCTTTCACCCGCATATTACTGTTGATGTTCCAGTCGTAGCTCAGCACTACGTGGTGGCTTTGGGTGAAGCCAAGGTCTTTATTGGTATAGGCCACGCCACCCGATACCGGAGTCTGAACAAAATAAGTGTAGATGCTTTGTTGCTGATGATTGAGACCGTACCCTGCACTAATGGAATGATGAGCATTGATGGCATAACTCAGACTGACGCGCGGCTCAAGTGCGGCGCTGTTATTTTCATCGAGATAGAGCGCGTGCAGACCGGCTACAGCAGCAAGGCTGTTATTGAAACGGTGGCGCCACTGTACATAGCCCTGGGCCAGGCCAATGCTTCCCTGCTGGTCTATATATACGCGTTCTGTACCATCATTGTAATAGCGCTGATTGTTGAGGTTGAAGCTGGTGCGGTCGTAGATGAGGCCTGCCTGCATATTATTCTTTGCATTCCATTTGTGATAGAGAGTAAGTACGGCAGAAGCTTTGCCTGTCTTAAACCGGGCATCTACCTGACGGGTCGTTGCCGCATCCGATTCTGCAATGGAATCCTGTGCAAACTGTTCGAAAGTGGTGCTGTAACCGAGGGTGAGTTTGGCAGAGGTGCGGGCAGAAAACTGATAATCGTAGCTCGCACCGGTAATGGTGCTTGAGTATTTGGTGAGTAGATTTTTAAAAGGGTCGCCACCATAGAGATCGGGTTTTGTTGTATCTACGTCTTCGCCCAGAAAGTCAGCACTGCTGTTTCCGGCAATTCCGAAAAATGTGATCTTACTTTTGGTACTCAGTTTCGAACTCAGTTTGTAGTTCACATCCTGATATACAGGCACCGCATTTCCGGTTCCGAAGTTGATGCCCAGAGCTTTGAACACGCCAAGTGTGGAATAGCGATAGTTGATCAGGTAGGAAGTCTTTTTTTGTTTGCCTATCGGGCCTTCTGCTCCCGCTTCAAACCCGTTAAATCCTACCTGCCCCATAAACTCGGGTTTGTCTTTATTACCTTCCCGGATGCGAATGTCAAAAACGCCGGCCAATGCATTGCCATACTGAGCGGGATAAGCGCTGGTCAGAAAATCGGATTTATCGATATCATTATTGTTCAGCATGCTTACCGGGCCACCCGTGCTGTTCAGCGCGCCGAAGTGGTTAGGATTGGGAACATTCAATCCCTCTACCTGCCAAAGCATGCCGGTGGGAGCGTTTCCGCGCACTACGATGTCATTTCGCGAGTCATTGCCCGACACCACGCCGGCAAAGTTTGCGGCCATTCTCGAAGGGTCGCCTAAAGCACCGGCATAGCGCTTGGTTTCGTCAATATTAAAGGAGCGTCCGCTCACCTGCACCATGTCATTCACGGTTCGGGTCTTGTCGGCAGATTTCTTGTACACCACTTTAACCTCGTCAAGTGTGCGAAGCGATTCCCGCATACTGATGTTGAGGTCCACTTCCTTGCCCGCTGTCACCACAATATCGGCCACCATACGGTCTTCATATCCGAGATAAGAAAAGCGAAAAGACTGGCGGCCTAACGGTACATTGGGCAGCCTGAAAACGCCCGCTTCATCCGTTACAGCGCCGATATTGGGGTCCGAGACCAGCACCACGGTAACGCCGGTGAGCGGCGCCCGGGATGCATCGTCATAAACAGTACCCTTTACGGTTTGCACCTGTGCCTGTGCGACAAATCCGGTGAGTAACATTAAGAGGGAAAATAAATTTCTCATGCTTTTTGAATTTTGCAGGGGCAAAGCTCTATTGCAAAACGCATGTGCCCATTGACCTGAATCAATAAGCTTTTATGTTCTGATTTTATTGATCTGGATCAATGAGCAGAGCCACTGGCTTTCTTGCTCAGCCGTGCACGGATGCGGCTCAAAGCCTCGGGAGTGACACCAAGATAGGAAGCGATCATGTATTGTGGTACCCGCTGAAAAAGTCCGGGTCGCTGCTCCAATAGCTTTTGGTAGCGTTGCTCAGGACTATCCAGCAAAAAAGCATTGTTGCGTGCAGACAACATCGTGTATAATCCTTCGGCAATATACCGTCCCAGACGATCGGCTGCTTCTACGGTATCGTACAGCAACTGCACGCCTTCATAATTGATGTCTGCCACTTCTGTAGCTTCAATAGCCTCGATGTACATGGGAGAAGGCTTCCGCGTAAGAAAGCTCTCATAGTCGGAAAAGTAGGGCTGCTCTTCATCAAAAAAGCCAGCAACAAGCTCCTTGCCATCTAAAAGGTGATAAAAGCGAACCAGTCCGGAATTGATGAAAGAAACCGTATCGCAGATCTGTCCCGGCCGCAGAATCAGGTCTCCTTTTTTATAAGTTCTGATGCTGATCTTCTGCTCGTAAAACCACCATTGCTCTTCGGTGATGGAGGGCAATAACGCAAAGTAATACGCTTTGATTTTAGCCAGCTGGTCTGCCATTCTTCAAAAATAGTACATCCGGCCCATGTGACGCAAATGCCGGGCTTAGGCCTTGATCGACAATGTATTTGTCGGAACGACAGCCCGGGCTACGGAGCGTGGGCAGAGCTTTTGGAGGAAACATGCAAATCCATTTCACTCAGTTTTTCTCCTCCCTTAATGCCGAAATCGAGTGTGCGTATCGGGAAGGGTATCGTAATGCCCTGAGCATCGTAAGCGCTCTTGATGCAGATTATTGCCTCACTGCGCGCCCGTAAAAAGGCGGGCTGATCGGACGAATCGATCCAGATACGTACTTCAAAGTTGATGGAGCTGTCGCCAAAACTGCTAAAGAAAAGTGTTACTTCATCGTCTGTCCGGCCACTGATATTGTTCACGGCTTCGAGGGTTATCGATTTTACTTTTTCGAGATCGTCGCCGTAGGATATGCCTACTTCCAGATCCATGCGTCGTTTGCCCAGCAGTGAAAAGTTGGCAATAGGGTTTTGCAAAATATCCTTATTGGGAATGATCACCATTTGTCCCTGAAAGGTCTTCAGTACGGTATCGCGCAGATTGATTTCTTCTACACTGCCCATATGGTCCTTGGTGGAAATGATATCGCCAATACGCACAGGCCTTCGGAGGAGAATAAAAATTCCCGACATGAAATTGGCGGCAATGTCCTGAAACGCGAAAGCCAGCGCAATGCCTACGATACCCGCTCCGGCAAGGAGCGAAGTCACCGCATCGTCGAGCTGCAGAATGCGCAAAGCAATGAAGATCGTGACGCCCAGAACAAACAGATGTACAAACGATGAGAACAACCGGTTGAGCGTGTGATGCTTCACCGATCGAAGAAGATAGCGCCTCGCCGTGTTTTTCAGCATGCGCGCCAGAAAAAATCCGAGCACGAGTACAAGGCAGGCCAGTGCCAGGTTGGGAAGCATACGTATCACTTCCCTTAGCCAATCTTCTACTTTGCCGGATACGAGCGCCCAGGCTTTTTGAACGTCCATGATAGCTCTGAGACAAAATAAATATGCCAGGGTCTGCTGGTCGTTTCTCTCAATGCACAGGTGCTTTTGCAGCGCTATTGCTCTTTGACGGATGGTGTGCGTGCCATTCTTTTACCTTTCTAAAGGCCTCAGGAGCCGTGTTCGCTCCATCTTGCTCCGTTTTTTTTTACCACTTTTCAAACAGCATGGATATTATCGGGAAATCAGAATTTCGTTTCGGAAGGGTACCTTTGCAACATGTATTCGAAAGAGGTAAGCACCTTGCTGCCGGCAGACTTTGCCGATGAATCACGGGTTTGGATTTTTCAGTCGGGCAGGGCATTTGTAGCAAAGGAACAACGAGAGATTGACGAACAACTTCATCAGTTTTATTCCCAGTGGCAGGCTCATGGAGCGCCGGTAAAAGGTTGGGCAAAGCTGCTTTTTCAGCAGTTCATTATTGTGATGGCCGATGAGACCGGAACCCACGTGAGCGGATGCAGTACCGACGGGATGATGCGCCTCATCAAAAGTCTCGAAAGACAATACGAGGTTAATTTTTTTGACCGGATGATGTTGACTTTTTTGGTGGAAGGAAAAGCGCAGATGCTCCCTTTTGCTCAGGTGCAATACGCTTTAGACAAAGGATATATCAACCCCGATACCCCTGTGTTTAACAACATTGCAACGACCAAAAAAGCCCTGGAACAAAACTGGCTGGTCCCCCTGAGGGAAAGCTGGCTGGCAGACAAAGTCAGTATCCATCAAGCATAAAAAAAGGGTATGAGCGACAGACTGGTTTATATAGCCGAACAGTTTAAGGGGCATTTTATCACTGCGCCGGCAGAGATGGCCCGCAAGCTGAAAGACATCAAAGCTTATGTGTTTGACTGGGATGGCGTTTTCAATAGCGGATTGAAAGACGCCGGTGGCAGTAGCCCGTTTAGCGAAGTGGACTCGATGGGCACCAATTTGCTGCGCTTTCACCATTCTTTAGTTCACCATGAACTTCCTTCCGTGGCCATTATCTCCGGTGAAAACAATCAGGCTGCAAGATATTTGGCTCAACGTGAGGCATTTCATGCCGTGTACTCCGGTATGAAGTTTAAGAATGAAGCGCTGCTGCATTTTTGTAAAGAACAAAATCTGAAACCTCACCAGATCGCCTTCTTTTTTGATGATGTACTTGATCTTTCGGTTGCACAACAAGTCGGCGTACGCATCATGGTAAGCCGTGCTGCCAATCCTTTGTTGCTGGACTTTGCCGTTGCAGGCAATATGGCCGATTATCTTACCGGCTGTGAAGGGGGCAGGGGAGCGGTGCGGGAAAGCGTGGAGCTACTGATGGGATTGAGTGGTGATTACCATGAGACCGTTACCCATCGAATGAATTTCACAGAAACCTATCAGAGCTATCTTGCGAAGCGAAACGCTGTGGCCTCCAACTTTTTCATTAGCGAAAACAGCGTCATTACACAACAGTCACATTCATGATCTTAGGAATTATACCGGCCCGGTTTGCCTCTACCCGTTTCCCCGGCAAGCCGCTTGCAGACATCAGAGGGAAATCAATGGTGCAAAGAGTGTATGAACAATCCATAAAGAGCCGTTCGCTCAGTGAGGTTGTCGTAGCCACGGATGATGAACGGATCTATGAGCATGTACTCGCTTTTGGTGGCAGGGCGGTGATGACTGATACGGACCATCCGAGCGGCACAGACCGTTGTCGTGAGGCCATGGAACGAACAGAAGGCGACTGGCGGTATGTGATCAATATACAGGGCGATGAACCTTTTATTTCGCCCGGTCAAATCGATAGTTTGGCCGCCGTTTTAGAGGATGGTACTGCAGAGCTGGCAACGTTGATCATTCCTGTAAATGATCATGATGTACTCTTTGACATGGGCGAGGTGAAGGTGGTCCTCAATACCGAGTCTGAAGCCTTATACTTCAGCCGGATGGTCATTCCCTACATTAAGGGCGTCGATCAAAAAGAATGGCATCTGCATCATCACTATTTCAGGCATGTCGGCATGTATGCCTATCGTGCGGATGTACTCAGAAAGATCACGAACCTGCCGGTTTCTTCTCTTGAAAAAGCAGAGTCGCTGGAGCAACTGCGCTGGCTGGAGCATGGACTCAAGATAAAGTGCGCTGTGACCGACGTGGACAGTCATTGTATTGATACCCCCGAGGATATTGAAAAGGTCTTGAGAATGATGGCATTGTAGCCCGGGACCAACCGATGTTGAAAAAACGCCTGCGCCTTTTGTGGCATAATTAGCGAAATAGTCTAATTTACCCGCTTCTAACTGCACTGTGAAAACCAGATAATGGAGCAGGTTATCAACTTTTTCAAAAAGCTTTTCGATCCTACCGGCTTCCCGCCGAGGTGGCACTGTGGCACAGGCTGGGACGATTTTACGGGGTGGCTGTATATTTTGAGCGACTTCTCCATCTGGGCCGCTTATTTTGCCATTCCGCTCATTATTATCCGGTATATCACCCGTCGGCACGATGCGCGTTTTACCAGGATTTATTTTCTTTTCGCAAGCTTTATTCTGGCCTGCGGCACCACCCATCTTGTTGATGTTATCATCTTCTGGCACCCTGTTTACCGGTTTTCGGCTTTGGTGCGTTTTGTGACCGGCATAGTGAGCTGGCTTACCGTCATCGTATTGGTAAAGCTGCTCCCCACGGCTTTCAGCCTCAAAAGTGCACAAGAACTTGAATCGGAGGTAGAACAACGTAAGCGGGCCGAAGAACGCCTGCGGCTGCAGAACGAAATGCTGAATGAGGCTCAGGAAATTGCCCGTATGGGCTACTGGCAGTGGGATGTACTCCATGACCGTATTACCTGGTCTGACAATTTGTATCGGATGTACGGCCTTCGCCCGGGTATGGACATCAATTACGAGGTATATCTCAACATAGTACATCCGGAAGATCGGGAATTTGTATTGGGAAATATACAGTCGGCCCTGGATAAGGGCGTGTTCGAAGAATTTTATCATCGCATTTTGTTGCCCGACGGACAGGTGCGCAATATTCACAGTAAAGGCACGCTCCTCAGGAATGAACAAGGGGAAGTGGTGAAAATGATAGGGACTGCACAAGACGTGACGGAACAAAAGCTTGTGGAACAGGAACTGCTGTCGAAAACTCAGGACCTTGAGGCGACCAATGTGGAACTTCAGAAGTTTGCATCGGTAGTGTCGCACGACCTGAGGGAACCGCTGCGCAAGATCATCACCTTTGCCTCCATGTTGGATAAAGAGATTGAAGACCCGGAAAGCAAAGCACGGCTGTACTCCGGTAAAATTTCGGGCTCGGCAGTACGCATGCAGCAGCTCATTGAGGATATTCTCAACTTCTCTTACCTCAATGCGCAGGATGTTCAGTTTTCCCGGGTGGACATCAATGCAGTGATCGATCAGGTGTTGTCGGATATGGAAGTGCAGATATCCGATAGCGCAGCTAAGATTGAAGTTGGCAGAATACCGGCAATAGAAGGCAACGCAAGTCAGATCGGACAGCTCTTTCAAAATCTTCTGAGCAATGCCATTAAGTTTCATCAGCCCGATGTACCACCGCAGGTTTCTGTGTTTTCAGAAATGTTGACCGGAAACCAACTCTCAGGTGATTTACTCAAATCCGCTCCTTTCAGTGTGTTGAGTAATCCTAAGTTCTGGGAGCACGAACGTTTTGTGAAGATCTATGTTCAGGACCACGGCATCGGTTTCGACCCGGCGTATGTTGACCGGATCTTCAATATTTTTCAGCGCCTGCACACACGTTCCGAATACGAGGGAACAGGTATTGGACTGGCGATCTGTAAAAAGATAATAGATATACACCACGGCAGCATCACGGCGTCGTCAGTTGTGGGATCCGGTGCCACTTTTGTGATTATCCTTCCCGTGTCTCAGCGCAACTTTCGTGGCAGCAACCCATAAGCATCAGGGCAGCAGGTCGTAGCCGATGTGACGGTAGGTTGTAGATTCAAAATCCGTTGATTGGAAGTTTACCGCCTCACCGTGCAGTATTTTCTGGTAGTATTGACGGGCCGGTCCGGGTATGTCCTTCCGGTCGTGCAGGTTTAGAAAATTGCTATGCCCTTCACCGGCTATTTTATTAAAGTTGACATAAGATGCCGCCGAACATAAAGGCCGGCGCACCTGCTTGCCAAGTTGGTAGCGTTTCGTCATCAGGTAAGCTCCGCCAAGTGTGAAATCGCCGGGATTGTAGTTGATAAAAATCCTTCGGCTAAAAAGGACTTTATTGAGCAGGCTTGCATGTCGTCGCTGCGGGATGCAGGCCGCATTCAGAATCAGGTTGTCGGCCCACACCTGGTCATTATATCGGTTGATGTTTCGGGTTTTGATTATCTGTTGCAACACGATATTTCCCATGCTATGAAAAAATAAAGAAAGATGGCCGGTACCAAGGGCTCCCTTCACTTTCAATTGTTCTATCGTATCAAGCACCGGCAGAAAATCTTTGTACGCGATGGTTGCGTTTTTTCGGGCGAAGAAGTAGTTGCCCAGTCGTTTTTTATGCGCGGTAATGCTTGGGTAGTCCATCAGAATGATGTTGACACCATATTGCGCAGCCATGTTCATACCCCTGTCCACATCTGAAGTAAAAAATTTTCCCATTCCTTCGGTGTAGATCACCCAGTCCCGATCGGGTTGGGGCATCAGACCAACGGCTTGCTGCAGGCTTGCTACGGGCAGTACCTTCCACATTCCCCCGGCGGAGAAAACAAAGAAGTAGCGAATTTGGCTGCCATCGCGCTCTTCCGGAAGGTAGCGTAGTTCATTTTTGTGCAGAGCCCTGTTGGTGGCAACGATCAGGACCGTGTCTTCGGCGCTCACAACCGGGACAACGGCAGGCGGACAAAGCTGCAATCGTTGCCAGAAGGCTTCGCTGTTGAAGTAACTGAATTGAGCATTGGAGGACATTGCCGCCAGAAAACAAAGCATGATGATAAGAAAGCGCCGCATGACCAGTTTTGCCTTAAAGTAGATAATCGGTTTTCGAAAATAACGCGCAAATCACCCTTTTGGTTGTATGAAATAACAGAATGTTCGTTTTAAGTTTGTTGCCGTTATCAATTTTAAGTGCTGATGTCTTCTAAAAAAACATGCCTGCTGCTGACGGGTGGACTTGTGCTTTCTGTGTTTTCTTTTGCGCAAAACAAGCAGTTTACCATCGCAGAGGCCACAAATGGATTGTCCACCACACTTGCGGTGAAATCTGTTCGCCAGCCATCATGGCAACCCGGTTCTCACAGTTTTTATCAGGTGGTGAAAGAGGGCAGGGACGAATACCTTGTCCGTACGGTTTTCCCTTCAGGGACATCTGATACGATTGAGACCTTGCCTCACCTCAACACTTCTTTATATGGCAAAGACAGTCTGAAGGGTTTGCCGCTGTTCAACTGGATCGACCACGACTATGCTTATTTTAACAACGGTAATACCATCGCTCGCGGAACGCTTACCGGAAATCAGTTTCGTTGGAACACCTGGGTGAAACTACCAGCCGGAGCCGCGAACGTGACGGTAGATAAAAGCATGCAGGTGGCCTACACCCTTGAAAACAATCTCTGGCTTGCAGCAAGCGATGGCACACTGCGGGCGGTCACAAATGATGCTGATTCCAACATTATTAATGGCCAGGCGGTACACCGTAATGAGTTTGGTATTGAGAAAGGGATATTCTTTTCGCCCAAAGGTCATTTTCTGGCTTACTACCATATGGACCAGACTATGGTGAATGACTATCCCGTAGTTGACTGGTCGGTTACGCCCGCGTCAGTGCGTATGGTTAAATATCCAATGGCTGGTGGCACTTCACACGAAGTGACCTTGCGCGTTTTTGATCCTGCTAAAAACAAGACAGTAGAATTGCAGACCGGCGAACCCCGCGATCATTACCTTACAGCAGTAACCTGGAGCCCTGATGAACGGTACCTCTTTATTGCTGTGCTTAACCGCGATCAGAACCACGCCTGGCTCAATCAATATGACGTAACAACCGGTAAGAAAATCAGAACACTTTTTGAAGAATCTTCAGCCACCTATGTAGAACCTCAGCATCCTCTTGAGTTTCTGCCGGGTAGTAATGAACGGTTTATCTGGTGGAGCAATAAGGACGGTTTTCAGCACCTTTATTTGTATAATACCAGGGGTACGGAACTGAGACAACTTACCAAAGGTCATTTTGATGTGAACGAAATAACAGGGTTTGACGAAAAAGGCCGGAA
The DNA here is from genome assembly GCA_017849575.1 of Flavipsychrobacter sp. GTDB lineage: Bacteria > Bacteroidota > Bacteroidia > Chitinophagales > Chitinophagaceae > JAFIGV01. Next base: position 18,343 of record JAFIGV010000015.1, read on the forward strand.
GCTGATTGTTACTGCAGCAAAGGAGAGTCCGTTGGAAAAGCACAGTTATACGGTGGATTGGGACAATGGAAATATGCAGTGCATTGACGACGAGCCGGGTGTTCATACAGTATTGCCCAGCGATGATGGCCAGTTTCTCTATGACAGTTATACCGCCGCCGGAGTGCCGAGGGTGGCCGTTGTACGCGCGGAATCGGGTAAGGTGTTGAAAACCTTGCTCAAGGCTCCGGACCCGCTTGCCGGTTATCAGCGCCCGGAAATCAGGAACATAACCCTCAAAGCAGATGATGGAACCCCGCTTTATGCCAAGATGATTTTGCCCACCCCGTTCGATCCTAACCGTACCTATCCCGTTATCGTCTATCTCTACAACGGGCCGCATGTACAGCTTGTGCGCAACAGCTTTCCCGAGAGTGGCAATCTCTGGTACGAGTTTATGGCGCAGCGCGGATACATCGTATTTACCATGGATGGACGCGGCAGCGCCAACCGGGGACGTAAATTTGAACAGGCTACTTTTCGCAAATTGGGAACGGTAGAAATGAATGACCAGTTGAAAGGTGTGGCCTACCTGCGTTCGTTGCCCTATGTGGATAAAAACAGGCTCGGTGTTCATGGTTGGAGCTTTGGAGGATTTATGACCACATCACTGATGCTCAGGCATCCGGGCGTCTTTAAGGTAGCAGTTGCCGGAGGCCCAGTAATGGATTGGAGTATGTATGAAGTAATGTACACCGAGCGCTATATGGATACTCCTGAGCAAAATCCGGAAGGCTACAAAACCTCAGCGCTTTTTGATAAAGTAAAGAACCTGAAAGGCAAGCTGCTGCTTATACATGGCACCGACGATGCGACGGTGGTCTGGCAGCATTCTATTAAATTTTTAAAGAAAGCGGTGGATGAGAATGTACAGGTGGATTACTTTGTGTATCCCGGTTACGAGCACAATGTACGCGGCAAAGACCGGGTGCATCTGATGCAAAAAATTACCGATTATTTCGATGATTATCTTAACCCAGGCGCGCAGGCGTTGAGAAAATAGTCGTCCACCAACAAGTTTTTAGAAGAGAGTTGCCTCAACCGCGACTCTCTATTTTTTTTTTACAAAAAAGAAAGCCACCTCTCTCGAAGTGGCTTGTGAAAAAAATGAGTGAAGATTATTTCTTGCCTTTTGCAGCTTCTTCGTTTTCTGCCTGACGCAGCGCACGTGTAGTGACTACAGAGGCAATGGGAATACGAGGAGAGTTCATGATTTCCATGTTTTCTGCCTTCACGTCCTCCACACGAATGTTTTCACCGATTTGCAGATTGTCGATGCTCACCTCAATAGCTTCCTGAAGATGCCTGGGGTAAGTACGCACTTTTAGCGTCTTCAGCTTCGGTACAAAACGTCCACCTGCCTTCACGCCTTCCGATGTGCCGGTAAATTTCAGCGGAAGATCAGCGATTACCTTGCGATCGTCGGTGAGCTCCAAAAGATCTACGTGGTTGAGTTCATCGGTTACCACATCAAACTGCAGGTCTTTCAAAATGCATTTGTGTGTTTTGCCATTCACAGTCACTTCAGCAAGCTGGAACTCCGGCGTGTACACCAGAGGACGGAAGTCCATTTGCGGGGCTGAGAAATGAACATTTTCCGTACCGTAGATTACTCCGGGTACATTTCCTTCAGAGCGAAGCTGGCGCGTAGCTTTTTTGCCAAGTTCGGTTCTGTGTGTTCCTTCAATTTTTACGCTTTTCATTTTTTTGTTTTTTCTCGTTTTCAGCGCCGGTCGTAATATCCGTCGAACGTCCGTGTCGTTGAAAACATTTTTTACAAAGGTTGCCCGCTGAGGGGGACGGATTTTGTTGTATAAACAGTCGTATAAATTTCAAATAGCTTTTGTCTTGCAGCTACAGTTACTTCCTTCTGTTGTGAAGAAATAAAGAGCTGATAGACTTATTTTCAAAAGTATTGCGAATAGCCACGGCAAAAAGTTCCGCAGTAGGCAACACCTTTATTTTAGGACTTTTTTGCTTTAGCGGAATGGTATCACACACCACCAATTCTTCGAGCAGCGAGTTTTCAATATTCTCATAGGCTTTTCCGCTCAGTACCGGATGGGTACAAAATGCACGAACGGATAAAGCGCCCTTGTCTTTAAGTACCTGTGCCGCCTTGCTCAAAGTGCCTGCTGTATCGCAGATATCGTCAATAAGAACTACATTTTTCCCCTTCACCTCACCAATCACAGTCATTTCAGCTACCTCATTTGCCCGTTTGCGTTGTTTGTCGCAAATCACCATATCGAGCTCAAAATACTTAGCCACTTCGCGTACTCTGTTCGTACTTCCTACGTCGGGGGACGCAAAGATAACGTTTTCGAGTTTCAACTGGTCTATATATGGAATAAAAATAGCAAGGCTCTCCAGGTGATCGAGCGGTATATCGAAAAACCCCTGAATTTGCGGTGCGTGGAGATCCATGGTGATGACGCGATCGGCACCTGCCGTAGTCAGCAGATTGGCTACCAGCTTAGACGCTATGGATACCCGTGGTTTGTCCTTTCTGTCTTGCCGGGCAAAACCGAAATACGGAATAACAGCGGTGATGTATCCTGCCGACGCACGCCGGGCTGCGTCTATCATCATCAGCAACTCCATCAGATTGTCTGCCGGAGCGAAGGTGGATTGAACAAGAAAAACATAATCGCCTCGAATGCTTTCCTGAAAAACGGGCTGAAACTCGCCATCGCTAAACTTTGGGATGTCAAGCTTTCCTAAGTTTTTACCAAACGATTTGGCAATTTTCTCTGCGAGGTATTGCGAGTTAGTACCCGAAAAGATTTTTACAGATGGCTGCATGAAAATTGGTTGGAAATGGACTGCAAAGTTATTCAAACCAAGCTGTTAGCAAAACCAAAATATCAACCGCTGTATTTTCAGTTTTTTTTCGGTAATCCGGAAAACGAAAGGAAGGGGAAAATTCTATCTGCCGTTATTCGTGGACGGTAGATTATATAACAAAATTTTTATCGAAATTAATCGGCAATGCGGATAATTTCCGCCATCTTTGCGCCGGATATTTTCCAGTAAATAATTCATTTCCAGTTACATAAAAAAGTCAATGGCAATTACAGCAGCAAAACCGTTGGTAAAGTTTGCACCCAAAGGCGTAGATAGTTTTTACGATACCGTAAAAGCAAGGGTGGACCGCTATTTCGCCGACAAGAAAATCGCCCGGAGTGCCAACAATTCCATGCGCGTTAAGGCAGTCGTGATGTTCGCTATCTATTTTGTTCCATACATAGCGATTGTCAGCAGTTTGGCATCGGCATCTATCTGGCTTTATTATGCGTGTTGGGTCCTGATGGGATTGGGCATTGTAGGCATTGGCACATCGGTGATGCACGATTCCAACCACGGGTCTTACTCGAATAATAAACTGGTGAACGATTTGTTTGGTGGTGTATTGAATATTCTCGGTGGCTATTCGCGCAACTGGAGAATTCAGCACAACATTCTCCACCATACTTACACTAATCTCGACGGGCTCGATGAAGACATTGAAGCAGGTGGTTTACTTCGCATGACACCCAATGCGCCCTATAAAAAGTTTCATAAGTACCAGCATTTGTACGCCTGGTTTCTTTACATGATCATGAACCTTTTTTGGGTGACGGTTAAAGATTTTCGTCAGATACTGCGCTATGATAAGAACGGGCTTTTGAAAAAAGAAAAAGTTACAAAGTCGCAGGCTATTCTGGAGCTCAGCCTTTACAAAGTCATTTATGTTGCCTATGTTATTGTGTTGCCACTGATATTTTCAGGGGTTGCCTGGTATCATGTAGTTTTCGGATTTATAGCCATGCAAATGATGGCGGGACTTGGGCTGGCATGTATCTTTCAGCCTGCGCATGTGATGGAGACGTCCACCTTTCCGGTGCCTGGTGCTGATAGAAAAGTGGAAGATAGCTGGGCGATACATCAGTTGCTGAACACCACCAATTTTTCACCAGATAGTAAGATTACAGCCTGGTTTATTGGCGGGCTCAACTATCAGATCGAACATCATTTGTTCCCGCAGGTTTGCCATATTCATTATTCAAGAATAGCGCCTATTGTGGAGAAGACTGCAAAGGAATATGGTTTGCCGTATAACGTACAAAAGACGTTTGCACAAGCCATTTGGGAGCATGGAAAAATGCTCAGAGCCTTAGGAAGAGGCAATTCAGTTTCACTTCAATAAGGTATATGTTCAGGTTGCTCCTCACCGGTTTAATTTGTACGCTTACGTTTCAGCCGCTTAGGGCTCAGACGTCCGTTAGCACGTTGATTTACCACCCTGAAGCAGATGCACGCCAGCAGATACAAAATGCGGTGGCGAAAGCCAAAGCAGAACATAAGCATGTATTACTGCAAATCGGCGGTAACTGGTGTGGCTGGTGTCGCCGGTTTTATGAACTTTCCATCAGCAACGATACTATCCTCAATCTACTACGAAAGGACTATGTAGTAGCGCATATCAATTATAGTCCGGAGAACAAAAATCTCAAAGTGCTTGCAGACCTTGGAAATCCGCAACGTTTTGGCTTTCCGGTGTTTGTCATTCTCGATACCAACGGCAATAGACTGCACACACAGAATACAGAATATCTTGAAAGCGGTAAAGGGTACAGTGTAGAAAAAGTCGCCGGATTTTTGAGGCAATGGTCGCAGGAGGCGCTCAAACCCAGGGAGGAATAACCGTTCGGTCATGAAACACACCGCCAGAATTGTTACGATCGTCTTTGCTGCCTTGCTTATCTGGGTGTCTGGGAATGCACAACAAACGTATGCGGGTGTGCGGGAGGGTGTTGGTTTCTGGCTTACAAAAAACGGAAGAGGGAAGGGTTCTCTGCAATATGCGCCCGGCAATCATTTTACCTGGAATAAAGAGTTCTTCATTCGCAGGCATGCTTCAGGCAACTGGGCATACGAATTTGATCTTGTACATTACCAGCATCGTTATAAAAAAGTAGATCGGGGAGACAGCATCGGCACCTATGACAACTGGCAATCCAATTTTCTTGAATTGAACTTTGTGTTGCAGTATGATGTAACCTATCCGCTTGCGGCCTTTATGTTTCCGGTGCTTTCGAAGATGAAAAGCTATATCGGCTTTTCCGCCGCACCCCGCGTTGGTTTCCACAAGGTAGAGCCCGTTGAGGCCGGAATGCCCCAGGGTTGGGTTCGGTCGAACAGTCTGGATTTTTTCATTGGCATGCACTACACCCATTTTGTTCCGATTACCGATCGGCTTGTGTTGTCTTCCTGCCTTAGCTTTCGCATGAAGCCCTTCGACCGGATGGGCCGCGCGGATGGCGACTTTTATGAACCGAACCGGCAAATTTCTTTGAGCAGTGGGGTGTGCTACCGGTTATAGCCTGCTTTGGCAGCGGCGTAAGGTCTTTTTTTCCCATCTCCTCTTTCTCCGGATCTCGTCGTCGCTCTTGTTTCGAAAAAAAAATCCAGATAGCACTAACGATTAATACATGGCGTACGTCTTTTTCTACCAGATCATTTCCTTTACCAACCAAATTTTCTGCTATGAAAAAGTTGTACTTATCACTATGCCTCCTGCTCTTTACAGGGCTGATACAGGCGCAAACGGTTAGTTTTTCGCTTGCTCAGGCGCCTTGCAATAATGATGGTATCGTCAATGTAACATTCGCCGGTCTCACGACACCGATAAATGTCTCTTATTACTTCGCGAATGCTCCTTCCATCAATCATACCTTAGCTGGTACTACCGATGTGATCAGCAACTATTCAGGCGAAGACATGTATGTTATTGCCGTCGGCGCCAACAATGTCACTGCGTATAACAACTTCTCTGCACCGCCTTTTATCATATCAGTTACTACGTCGCCCGCGGCCTGTCCTGCACCCGGCCTGGCGGCGGCTGCCGTGGTAGGAGGAGCTGCGCCCTACACCTATCAGTGGGTGGATATGAACCAAAACACAGTTGGGAACGCGAGCACTGCAAGCTTACCAACTGGTGCCTATAAACTGTATGTTACCGACGCAAATGGTTGTTCTTTTTACAAGGATTCCGTGTATGTGGGTAATTCAACGCAGTTTTACGTAACGCTCAACACGACACCGGCAAGTTGTACAAACGGTACGGCCTCTGTTACTGCAGTAAATCTGACGAGTCCGCCCTATACCTACCTCTGGTCGAACGGAGCTACCACTTCGTCGGTAAACAATCTTGTAAGAGGTAACTATTCTGTGGCCGTGACGGATGCAAATGGCTGCACTGCCAACGGTTATGTTTACGTAGCACAGAATCCTAACATTTCGGTGAATGTTACTCCCACGCCAGCCAATTGTACACAGTCCAACGGGGCTGTCATCGCCTTTGGATCGGGAGGTACGCCGCCCTATAGCTATCTCTGGAACAACAATGTGAATGCACAGTCGCAAAGCGGCTTATCCGCCGGATTCTATACCGTTGACGTGACTGATGCCAACGGCTGTACAGGAACCGGATACGGCAATGTAAGTAGCACCTCACCGATCGTAGTTACACAGTCTGCCACGCCAAGCTCCTGCACCAGCCCCACAGGGTCGGCTACATTGTCTGTTTCGGGCGGTACGGCACCTTATACGATCAACTGGTTGACAAGTCCGGCACAAACAGGCGCCACTGCCTCCAACCTTGCATCGGGGAATTATTCCTTTCACGTGGTCGATGCAAATGGTTGTGTCTCTAACGGATCGGTTCATGTGCCTCCTGTAAATGTAATCTCTGCGAACCTGGGCGCCGTGCCCCCAACATGTACTGCAGCCAACGGTTCACTTACTGTAAATGCGTCGGGCGGAGCTACCCCTTACAGCTATCTCTGGAACAACAACGCCACCACGGCCACAGCTTCAGGCCTTGCCGCGGGCTACTACTCTGTGGTGATTACTGACGCTGCCGGATGTTCCATCACCAAGGGCCAGCATCTGCAATCTACTACGCCGATAACGCTTGGGTTCAATACAACACCAGCTTCCTGTATCTATACCGCCGACGGCTCCACAACCGTGGTTCCTGTGGGTGGTACTTCACCCTACACGTACTCATGGAGCAATGCCGCGAACACAGCGCAGATCAGCGGCGTTGCAACCGGAAACTATTGGGTGACCGTGAATGACGCGAATGGATGTACCAAGTCGGGTATGGTCAATATCCCATACAACACGGCAGGAAATGCTTGCTTTTGTACCATCACAGGAACGGTCTATTATGATGCGAACGGAAACTGCACTAAAGATCCGGGCGAAGCAGGTATTCCCAACATCATGATCCACTGCAGCAATTTCGGCTATACATACACCAATGCCAATGGCGTGTATTCTTTTAAAGTGCCCAGCGGCAACTACACGATCAGTGAGCAGGTGCTGGCATTCTATCCGCTTTCGTCGTGCCAGTCCAATGGCATTGTGCAAAATGTAACGGCTTCGTCCGGCTGCACCCAAACGGTGAATTTCGCCAACTCCATGAACCCGATTCATGACCTTCATGTAAGCACCTGGGACGTTAACTTTCCTATCCCTGGATTCAACTACAGTCGCATCAATATTATCAGTAACGACGGCACTGTGGCCGAAGCCGGAATAGTAGGGGGTATGCAACCCGACAACCAGCTTACGGCTCCCACGTTCAATCCTTCCTCAGTATATACAGGTAGTGCCGGTCATTATTCCATCAATACGGGAGCGCTTAGCCTCGCCGCTGGTGGTGCTACGGCCGTTTATACAAACTATTCTGTGCCCGCCAACATGCCGCTTAATACCAGCCTCGTGTTTAAGGACACCGTAGCCCACATCTCGCCTGTTTCTAACTGGCTCAACGACTATTCTCCCTGGAATAATGTCCGTATGGCCAACGCCACCACCGTGGGTTCTTACGATCCTAACTTCAAAGACGTGTCACCGCGGGGTATAGGCGCCAACGGAACGATCTACGCTAAAGATTCGGTATTGGAGTACATGGTGCACTTCCAAAACCTCGGAACCTATTATGCGCAAAAGGTGGTGGTGATAGACACGCTCGATGCAGATCTGAACTGGAGCACGCTGCGCCCGGTTTATCAATCGCATGCCTGTCAGGTTTCTATGGATGAAAACGGAGTAGTAAAATTCACGTTCAACAATATACATCTGCCGGCAAAGATGCAGAATGAGGCCGGCAGCAACGGTATGCTTACTTATACCATCCATCGCAAGTCGAACACGCCGCTGGGAACACAATTTACTAACCGTGCTTCCATCTATTTCGACTACAATGAGCCGGTGATGACTAATACTACAATCAACACGCTCGGTGTACCCGTGAATGTTACGGACCCCGGTGGTTTTGAAGACGGAAACTTTACGCTTTATCCAAATCCGGCCTCGGGAATGTGCTACGCCCAGATCAATGCAGTAAAAGCCTCGGAGGCTACGCTGAATATTGCTGATGTGAGCGGTAAGGTAATTGCAAAGCAACAGGTAAGTCTTGGCATCGGTGTTCAACGTGTAGCGGTCAACGTAGAAAAGCTTTCTCCGGGGCTCTACTTTGTAAGCCTCCATCAGGCTGGTCGCGTTCACACCGAAAAGCTCGTCATTCTCAAATAACTATTCTAAACTATCACTACGGAATAGCGCCGTCCCGCTTGCATTTGCGGGGCGGCTTTTTTTATGCTTGCCGGGTGGGTATGTCGCAGGTGTGTTTCGCGACGTTCAAACCTCGCAGGCTGTTATTACATTTGCACCACATTTCGAATTCATGATACAAACACGTTTGGGCATATTGGGGGGAGGGCAGCTTGGTGCTATGCTGATTCAATCCGGTATCGGTATGGGAATTTCCATCTCGGTGCTTGAGGCAGACGCCCATGCACCCTGTGCACTTTATGCAACAAGCTTTGTGCACGGCGACCCCATGCGGTATGAAGATGTGATAGCCTTTGGACAGGATGTGGACGTAATAACGATCGAAAAAGAAGCGGTAAACGTAGCGGCGCTGAAAGCTTTGCGCGATCAGGGTAAGAAAGTCTTTCCCTCGCCGGAGATCATTGGTATGGTGCAGGACAAATACCTGCAAAAAACCTTTTTACAGCAGAACGGAGTCCCTGTAGTGCCGGGTGTGCTAATCGCTGAAAAGTCAGAGCTGGCTGCTGCAGTACAGTCGCTTCCCGCATGCCTTAAGTTGTGCAGAGATGGCTATGATGGCAGAGGAGTGATGATGATCAGAAATCAGGACGACATCCGTGATGCTTTCGACGCACCTTCGGTTTTGGAGGAATTTGTGTCGATCAGCGAAGAGATTTCGGTAATCGTAGCCAGGAGCGAACAAGGTGAGGTTCGTTTTTATGATGCCGTCAGCATGGTGTTTGATAAGGAAAAGCACATCCTCGACTACCAGCTTTGTCCTGCCCGCATCAGTGAGCAAGTTTCCCGCAAGGCCAGCGACCTCGCTATAGCCGTAGCAGAAGCCCTGGATCTTGTAGGGATTGTAGCAGTAGAGATGTTCGTGACAGAGCAAGGCGAAGTAATTGTTAATGAGCTGGCTCCACGGCCGCATAATAGTGGTCATCATAGCATAGAAGCCTGCATTACGTCTCAATATGAGCAATTGCTACGCGCTGTGTTGGGCTTACCTCTTGGCGACACGGACACACAGGCGGCCTCGGTAATGGTGAACATCATTGGTAAAGCAGATATAGGCAGCAACCTCAGTCAGTCGGTCAGGTCGTTATATTCGTTGAAGGATGTACACGTGCATTGGTATGGAAAGAAAGAACGTGCGGGTCGGAAGCTGGGGCATGTAACGATAAAGAATGCGGATATAACACTGGCCTTGAACACTGCCGCTTCCGTAAGAAAAACTTTAAACGATTGATATGAGTAAGACAGCAACCGTAGGGATCATTATGGGTAGCAGTTCTGACGCAGAGGTAATGCGCCCTGCTCAAAAACTGCTGGAAGAATTCGGAGTGCCTTCTGCATTCGATGTGGTCTCTGCACACCGTAGTCCGCAACTGATGTATGACTATGCACTTACTGCCAGGGATCGCGGCCTGAAAGTGATCATAGCAGGGGCAGGGGGCGCTGCGCACCTTCCTGGTATGGTTGCCTCCCTGACTACATTGCCTGTGATTGGTGTACCTGTCCGATCTTCGAACTCCATTGATGGGTGGGATTCGCTGCTGTCTATAGTGCAAATGCCCAATGGCGTGCCGGTGGCCACGGTGGCAATCAATGCTGCATATAACGCCGGTCTGCTGGCGGTGCAGATATTGGCAACGACCGATGAGCGACTTGCGGGTCTGCTCGCTGAGTTTAAGCAGCGCAATCTCGAAAAGGTGGAAGAAATGCAGCGATCTCTTCAGCAGTGATTACGACGGTATTCAGCTAACTTTGAAAGAACTGTATTAACCAAAACAATAAAAATTATGAAACGCAATGCAACTGCAGTATGGAAGGGTTCTGGTAAGGAAGGAAACGGAACCATGAAGACCCAGAGTGGAATCTTAGATACTACTCAGTACTCTTACAAAACACGATTTGAAGACGGAACAGGCACCAACCCCGAGGAGCTTATGGCGGCTGCTCATGCGGGCTGCTTTTCTATGAAGCTCTCCTTTGTATTGGGCGCTGCAGGCTTTACGGCCGATGAGATCAACACGGACTGTTACATCACACTCGAGAACGGTGTTATTTCGAAAAGCGAATTAGTTGTACGGGCAAAGGTGCCGGGTATCGATGCGGAAAAATTTCAGGAATGTGCTCAGGAGGCCAAGGCAAATTGTCCGGTGTCGAAAGCCTATAATCTTGAGATTTCACTGGATGCAAGTCTGGTGTAGAGCACGGTTAGAGGATTATTCAGGGTGGTTTTCCACCCTTTTTTTATGCCCGAAAACATGATCCTTATCATTGATCGGTCAATGGCGTATTGATCTTACGCAAAATAAAATTTGTAGCCTGCTTGCTTCTCAGATTGTTATTCGGCACAAAGATTTTCCCTCTGAAACTATTGTTGGGCCCATGATTCTGGCTATTGTTTATTTCAATTTGCCATCTGATTTTTGATGTATGAAACGAGCATAAATTTGAAGCTTTACTCGTTTCGGCCGGATCACCATCACTCTGACAAACTACTATTCACATAAATCGATCTTAAACATTGAAACGGGGGTACAAGGCTTTTGCGAGCATGAATATTGCTATTGTCGGCAATGAGAAAATTACATCGGTCTGGGCGCAATCACTTGCGTTGGCGGGCCATCAGGTTTTTATTGGCATAAAAGAAGACGAGCAGATTACGCTCAGCTTCTTTGCTGATGAATTCGAGAATATTATGGTCACCACGATAGCCGATGCAGCCGAAGCAGCCGATGTAATCATTCTGGCCACTGCGCCGCAGGATGTACGTGAGGCATCTTACCTGCTCGACGATGTACGGAGCAAAGTGATTATCGACAACTCTTACTTAAGTTATCGCTTCAGTGATGTTTATCTGAATACGATCAATGCGGTAAAGGCCATCACGGGGTCGCCCTATGTTGTGAAATGCTTTCAGGGGCTGGGTTTCGAACCTATTCCACGCGGGAAGAACGCTGACGACCATACGGTATTTGTAGCCGGTGATAGCAGTAAGGCTAAGGCAATGGCGCGGTTTATAGCCAGAGATCTGGGCTTTGATGGATTTCTCGATTTCGGGGGTAGCGATTCTTCTGCGCTCCTGGACGAAATGGCGATCTGTTATCATCAGCTTAAGTCAGCAAAGCCACCGAAAGTGGATGAACCCCTGGTATGGGTGGGACGACGAGCCTGATCATCGTATTACCAGCCGCTGGCCAGCACATCGGCAATATGCATCGTAGTGATCGGGTAGTTCATCTCGCGTATATATCCCTGCAGGTGCATCATACAGCTTACATCCGTAGAGATCATGTACTGAGCGCCGGTCTCCAGGGCACTCATCACTTTGGTTTGTGCCATACCGATGGATATGGGCTCATATTTTACGGCGAAGGTGCCACCAAACCCACAGCAGGTTTCGGCTTCCTTCATTTCCACCAGCTCCAGGCCTTTTACCTTGCTGAGCAGTTTGCGGGGGCCCGATTTTATACCGCATTCTCTTAGAGCGCCGCAGGCATCGTGATAGGTGGCTTTACCGCTGAGCGAGGCACCTATGTCTTCCACCTTGAGAACATCCGTCAGAAATTCGGTGAATTCATACATGCGCCGGCGCACGTTGTTGCTCCTGTTGTGGTCGGCGCTGTTGTCAAACATTTTTTCGTAGTAATTGCGAACATATCCCGTACAGGAGCCACTTGGGGCTACAATAAATCCATCGCCTTCAAAGTCTTTGAGAAATTTTTCGGCAACGCTTTTCGCTTCTTCCCAGTACCCCGCATTGAATCCCGGCTGTCCGCAGCAGGTTTGCTTCGCATTGTAGCTCACCGTACAACCCTGTTTTTCGAGCACCTTTACCATGTTCATTCCGGTTTCCGGATAGAGCTGATCTACAAAGCAGGGGATAAAAAGCTGTACGTGCATGTGTAATTAGATGTTGAAGTTGCGGATGAACTGCGGCAAAGGTAAGCTCATGATTTTCTTGTACGGCAAAAATGAATCATTTTCAAGGCGGTCAGTGCTGCTTCTTCACCCTTATGACCGTGAGGCCCACCGAGGCGTTCCCAGGCCTGGGTTTCGGTATCGAGTGTCAGCACACCAAAGACGACCGGGATGGGAAGGGTAAGGTTGAGTGAGGTAAGGCCGTCGGTTACTGCTTTACAAACGTAGTCGAAATGTGGTGTTCCGCCTCTGATCACTGCGCCAAAGGCTATGATGGCCTCCGGCTGTTTTTCGGGCGGCAGGCTCAGACAGGAAGAGTAGAGGTGCCGGCATCCGAAAGGCAGCTCGAAGCTGCCGGGCACTGCAACCACATCCGTACAGACCGCAGAAAATTTATCCAGTATCTTCCGGCAGCCCTTTATTTGTTCTGTGACTATGGCATCATTCCATTCGGTGTGTACCACGGCTACTCTGGCCTCGCCAAGTTGCTGCAGGTGGCTGGTCTCGGAGAGAGCATTACTGTTGTGCGCATTTGCCATCCGGCAAAAATAGAAAGCCAGATGGATACTGGCATATTAACCAAAGAAAAAAGGCAAAAAGCTGTTGCCTTTTGCCTTTCCGAAGGTATCGTTTCTGCAGATTACTTAATCTATAGTACCCAGACGAGCCAGGTTTTTTTCCACGTCCCGCGCCTGCATGCTTTGCGGATATTCGTCGCGTATGCGTTTATAATTTTCTTTGGCCTTGTCGCTCTGGTTGTTCATTTCGTAGGCTAGTGCTGCGCGATAGAGGTAGAGCGGTGTCAGCAACATGTTGTTTTTATCACTTGCCGCCTTGTTGTAATGGTCGATGCCTTCTTTCACGTTTTTGTTTTCCATGTAGGCGTCTCCGAGCAGGCCGTTTGCTACATACTGGAGCTTTGTGCCGTGTGCGTCAAAATCCTTAAGATATTTAATCGCATTTTTTGCATCATGCATCTGCAGGTAGCAGGCGCCGGCATAATAGTTGGCCAGATTTCCTGCCTTGGTTCCATCATATTTCTTTACGATTTTCAAAAAACCCAGGTGCTGGCCATCGCCGTTCAGCGCACGGTTAACGGAGTCCTGAGCAAAGTAAACCTGCGCATAGGCAATCGCATTTGCCGCCTTGGTTTCTTTAGGCTCTTTGATCAGCTTCTGATAGCCAAAATATCCGGCAATAAGCAGTACAACAACGGTTATAGCGGTGTTTACATTTTTCTTATTCTGCTCGTACCTGGTTTGCAGATTCTCCAGCGGATTGCTTTCTTTTTCAACAACGGTATATGTTTCGGAGCCCGGCTTGTTTCTTACGGTATTTGCCATGTTATGTTTGAAATTCGAAAAAAATTAAAAGGTAAAAATATGTGCGATTTTATTTTTCTACGGTGGTAGGACTTAGTCAACAATATAAGGATAATCGTCTTCTACATAAATGTCCTTATATACTTCAGCATCGTCAGGGAAAGGACTTTCTTCCGCAAAACGAACAGACTCTTCCACCTCGATCCGTACTTTTTCGTTGATGGCTTCTATCTGTGCTTCTGTTGCCCACTTGTTATCCATTATTTTCTTCAGCACCTGGTTGATCGGGTCTTTCTCTTTGTATTCTTCCAGCTCTTCTTTGGTGCGGTATTTTGCGGGGTCGCTCATGGAGTGTCCGCGATAGCGGTAGGTCTTAATTTCAAGAAATGTCGGTCCGCCTTTTTCTCTTGCGCGGCGCACGGCACGTTCTATGGCTTTGTGAACTTCCTCGCAGTTCATGCCGTCCACACCGTCTGCAGGCATATCGTAGGCATATGCCAAACGGTAAATATCCAGCACTTTAGAGGTGCGGGCTACGGAGGTGCCCATTGCATAATGGTTGTTTTCGCAAATGAAAACTACAGGCAGGTTCCAAAGCATGGCCATATTGAACGCCTCGTGCAGCAAGCCCTGCCGGGCTGCTCCGTCTCCGAACATACAGATGGTAGCCCGGTCGTTGTTGAAATACTGATCTGCGAAGGCAATGCCCGCTCCCAAACCAATCTGCCCGCCCACAATTCCGTGTCCTCCGAAAAAGCGCTTCTCTTTGGAGAAAAAGTGCATGGAGCCACCCTTTCCCTTAGTACATCCGGTAGCTTTACCGTAAAGCTCTGCCATACACTCATTGGCAGAAATGCCTTTGGCTATTGCCAATCCGTGGTCGCGGTAGGCGGTAATTACATTATCATCATCACGTATAGCCGTCATCATTCCGGCGGCTACTGCTTCCTGACCTATGTATAGATGACAAAATCCCCGGATTTTTTGCATACCGTACAACTGTCCCGCCTTTTCTTCAAAGCGGCGGAGCAGCAGCATGATCTCGTACCAATATAAATAGGTTTCCTTCCCGAATGGAGTCTGCACTGTTTTTCTAAATTTGTGCGAAAATATAAAAACTTTCGTTGGTTACGGCGCGCTTGGCAACTCTAAGAAAAATAAGACTTACACAGTACAGAAATTATCCTTCGGCTGCATTTACATTCAGCGCACCCATAGTCTGTATCACCGGCTCAAACGGAAGTGGAAAGACCAATCTTCTGGATGCCATTTATTATCTGTGCTACACCAAAAGTTATTTTACGGCAACCCAGCAAAACAGCGCCCAGCAAGGGTTTGATGGTTTTAGGATTGAAGGTGTTTTTGAGCATGCTACGGATGGATTTGAGGAAATAGTGTGTAAATGGAAAGCCGGAAAAAAGGAAGTTTTTCATGATGATGTTCCCTACGAAAAGGTAACCGACCATATCGGTCGCTATGCCGCCGTGATGATTGCGCCTGATGATCTGGAAATTGTGAACGGCGGAAGCGACGTAAGGCGTAAATGGATGGATGGAATTCTTTGCCAGACAGACAAAACTTATTTTGATCATCTTTTGCAGTATCAACGGGTTTTAATTCAGAGAAATGCATGGCTCAAAATGTATGGTCTCAATCCGCCTTCAGCCACTGCAGAGCTGGAATATTATAATGCTCAGTTGGCTTTTTTAGGAAAGTACCTGCACGATGGGCGAGATCGGTTCGTTCGGGAGTTCCTGCCCTTGCTGGAAGAATTTTACCGAAAATTATCCTCCGGAATGGAGTGTATTTCCCTGCATTATCAGTCTGACCAATACGCGCAGCCACTGCTGCAGGCGCTGGAGGCCAGTATGCACAATGACTGCCGCCTGCAACGCACAACCAGGGGCTCGCACAAAGACGATCTTACATTTGTCTTCGACGGCAAAGATTTAAAGACGTTCGGCTCCCAGGGACAAAAGAAAACCTATCTGTTCGCTTTGAAACTTGCGCAGCACGCCTTTCTGACCAATCAATTGCATTTTTCGCCAATCCTTCTGCTGGACGATATTTTCGAAAAACTGGATCAGCAAAGAATGGAGGCGCTGCTCAGGATTCTGGAGGGTGGAGCTTTTGAACAGGTGTTTCTGACCGACACCCATGCAAATCGTGTATCTGCGGCATTTGGACAGACAGATAAATTACAATTTGTGGAGCCGGGACAAAATCTATAGTACGTAATAAAATTGTATCTTTGACGTGTAAAACAGTTTTATGGACGCAAAGCTCACATTAAGTCTTGACGCCAAAGTAATTGAAAGTGCAAAGATATTTGCCGAAGAGCAAGGTATCAGTCTTAGTCGCCTGATAGAAGTAATGCTGCGCAAAGCCATCAATACACAAAGCCGGAATATCGAAGATCTTCCGATTTCTGAGTGGGTAATGCAGGTAGCAGAAGGCGAAGTTGAGTACAAAACCCGCAAGAGATCCCGCAAGGAAATAAAAGACGAATATTTTAGTTCCAAAAAATGAAGGTATTTCTGGACGCTAATATTTTAGTGTCAGTACTCAATAAAGAGTACCCAGTCTTTACTTCGGCGGCGAAAGTGATGAGCCTTCAGAACGACGTTTTCCAATTGTTCACTTCACCGGTGTGTCTTGCTATTGCTTTTTATTTCGCTGAAAAAAAGCATGGGACGCAGTTGGCGAAGAAAAAGATTTCACTTCTCCTACAACATATTGATGTGGCAGGCTGCAGTAAGAAAGAATCAATTGCGGCAGCTACCGACCCACGGGTTCTTGACTTTGAGGATGGACTTGAATACTATGCCGCAAAAAATGCAGGATGTTCCGTATTGATAACGGAGGATACCGATGGTTTTTATTTTGCTGATATACCGGTTTGCACGGCAGAAGATTTTTTGAAAAATTTTGTGATAGCCAGGCCAAAGTCAGGCAACACAAAACTGAGCAACTGACGCTGCCGCTGACCTCTGGCCGTGTTAATCCGCCAGTGAGGCTGCCACCATTTCGGCAATATCCATCACTTTCACGTCGTCTTCTTTCTCTTTGTTCTTTACACCATCCATAAGCATGGTGGTACAAAACGGACAATTGGCGGCTATAATGTTGGCGCCGGTATGAAGTGCTTCTTCCGCACGTTCGAAGTTGATACGCGTAGTTCCAGGTTCTTCCTCTTTAAACATTTGTGCACCGCCCGCTCCGCAGCAAAGCCCGTTGGTGCGGCATCGTTTCATTTCTACCAGTTCTACATCCAGCGCCTGTAGTACTTCTCTCGGCGCTTCATAAATATTGTTGCCCCTACCAAGGTAGCAGCTATCATGATAGGTGATCTTTTTTCCTTTGAAGCTACCACCGTCTTTCAGGCGCACTCTGCCCTCATTAATGAGCTGTTGCAAAAATGTAGTGTGATGGATTACGTCGTATTGGCCACCGAGGTTGGGGTATTCATTCTTCAGGACATTGAAACAATGCGGGCAGGCAGTAACAATTTTTTTTACCCCATAGCCATTCAGGGTCTGTATGTTGTTGTAGGCCATCATCTGAAAAAGGAACTCATTTCCTGAGCGACGAGCCGGATCGCCGGTACACATTTCCTCCTTGCCGAGTATGGCAAATTTTACAGCTACTTTGTCGAGTATCTGAGCAAAAGCTTTTGTGATGCGTTGAGCCCTTTGGTCGAAGCTACCGGCGCAGCCAACCCAAAACAACACTTCGGGGTTCTCGCCATTGGCAGCATATTCCGCCATTGTTTTTATCTGCATAAAATCTTTTGTTGCTGTTTGAAGTTTAAGATTGCGCGGTAAGCTCTTCCGCCCATTTGTCGCGATCGTCCGGACTAAATTTCCAGGGCGCCATATTGTTTTCAATGTTTCCGCTCATCATATTCCACTCCTGCGGTGCATTACTTTCTTCCATGATCAGATAGCGGCGCAACTGGTTGATGATGGACAGCGGTTCAATACCTACGGGACAGGCTTCGACACATGCCTGACAAGTGGTGCAAGCGCGCAGCTCTTCTACCGAAATATAATCGTGTACCAAAGTTTTGCCATCCTCCACAAACGACTTGTTCGCATTGATGTTTCTTCCTACTTCTTCCAGTCTGTCGCGCGTGTCCATCATGATTTTGCGCGGAGATAGTTTTTTGCCGGTAATGTTTGCCGGACACGACGCCGTACACCGTCCGCACTCGGTACAGGAATAGGCGTCGAGCAGATTTTTCCAGGAAAGATCCATTACATCCTTTGCTCCAAAGCGTTGATGTGCAGGCTGTTCGCCGGTGGCAGCAGGAGCAAGTTCTGGATGCATCATATACAGCACTTCGTTTTGGATTTCCTTCATGTTAGCCATCTCGCCCTGCGGACGAAGACGTAAATAATACGCGTTGGGAAATGCCAGTATGATATGGAAGTGTTTGGAGTAAGGCAGATAGTTGAGAAATGCCAAAATGCCGAGAATATGTCCCCACCAGCACACCCGCTGCACGATCAGCAATGTTTTTATGGATACTCCGCTGAAGAGCGGCGTGAGCAGACCACTGATCAGAAAGCCGTTGCCGGTACCTTCCTGCACCCGGATGGCTCCTTCAGCGCTGTTCATGATCAGCAACATGGTCATCAGTACGATTTCGATGTAAAGGATCATGTTGGCGTCGCGCTTCGGAAAACCATCCAGTTCTGGCATGGCGAGCCGACGTACTTTCATCACATTTCTGCGAACCAAAAAACTGATAACCGCCACAAGAGTAAGTACTGCCAGTATTTCGAAAAAGCCTATGACAACATTGTAAAAGCCGCCAAGTGTGCTTTGAAATACGCGTTCGGTACCGAATACGCCGTCTATCAATATCTCGAGCACTTCGATGTTGATGAGCAAAAAGCCCGCATACACAAAGAAGTGCAGGATGGCAGGGATGGGACGTTTAAACATCTTTTTTTGTCCCAGCGCCAGCAACAACACATTGCGCCAGCGCTGTGCGGGATTATCGTTCAGGTCTTCGTCTCGTCCCAATTTTATATTCCTGCGGATCTCGCCTGTTTTTCTTGCAAAGAGGTAAATGGCGATACCGAGGCAAATGATAAAAATGATCTGCTGAATCAAATGCATGAAACGCTTGGTTTGAAGCCCGAAAGTAGTCTGTTTTGCAGTAAAAACATAGTTTAACGTAAGCAGATGCACCCGTTTACAATAAATTGTTTAGGTTTGAAAAAAGCCTGTTTGCAGCATGATGAGAAGCATTTTTTTAGTCTCTGTACTCTCTTGTTTGTGCTTGTTTGCCGGGCGGGCTGTGGCGCAGCAGCCATCGTCTGAAGGAATAAGCCAATTGCAGAAGATGGAAGACTCGCTGATGGTAGTGGCCGATTCCATGTACACGGCCTACCTGCCCGATGAGCGTCCGGTATATTGCGAGAAATTTGTAAAGCAACTTGTACGAGCATTGAAGACCGACGGGTCGTATGGATACGATTTTCCAAAACTTCAGAAGAAGATCAACATTATTGCTCCAAATGATAATGCATTCCGCATCTTCAACTGGCTCGTTATCGGTGCGGATAATCATGTGCGTTATTATGGCGCCATTCAAATGCCGGAAGAGCATCTGAAGCTCTACCCGCTCATTGACCATTCGGAAGAGATTGCCGGGTTGGCCGACAGTGTACTCACAAACACAAACTGGTATGGAGCACTTTATTACCGGATTATTTCGTCTGAATATCAGGGCAAAAGGATATACAATCTTTTCGGACTCAATGCCAGCAGTCTGATCAGCAATAAAAAGGTCATTGATCCCCTGCAGTTTACTGATGAGGGTGCGGTGTTCGGCGCTCCGATATTCAATATAGCATCCGGTGGCTCCAACAGAAAGATTAATCGCTTTGTGCTTGAGTATAAAAAGGAAGTGCAGGCCTCGCTTAACTGGGACGATAATCTGAAGATGATCTACTTCGACCGGCTGATTTCTCAGGTGAACGACCCCAACAGAAAATATACTTATGTGCCAAGCGGGCAATACGATGGACTAAGATGGGAGTCGGACCAGTGGAATTATATCACGGACCTTATTCCAGTACAGAATTTTAAAGATGGTGAAGCTCCTTCGCCCAAGCCCTTGAAACCGGCAGAATAATTGACGGGGTTCTGTAAATATTATTTAGATTTGCACCCGCTTTTCGAAAGGCAAAAAGGTCCTGTAGCTCATCTGGATAGAGCGACAGCCTTCTAAGCTGTAGGTACCTGGTTCGAGCCCAGGCAGGATCACTGAAAATGAAAGCCGCTGATATTCAGTGGCTTTTGTTTTTTTTAATGCTCTCGCTTTTACAATCAACTTATTTCCAATTCCAAACTGGTTCGAATACCATCATGTCAACCGCTGCGGCAATCGAACCAATTAAATGAAGTCTTGCCACTGGTTGTCTTTCATTATTTGGAAGATGTTACCAGTAGACTTTTGTTTTGGTATTATCCGACTTTCATTCTTAGTGACATCATCAATAAATTCAAAAATGGCACCTCTCATTTCACCTTCCAAATTTTCCTTTTTGTCTCCATAGTGGTCGTACCAAATAGTAGCAACAACGTTGCCATCCTTACTGTAAATATTTACAAACCATTCAAACACATCGTATTGCACCGTGATCTCAACCTTCAGCCCGTTTTGCAGCGTGATATTTGCGACCTGACAAGTTTCTCGTTCAATTAAATCACTTGAAATCTCCACACCAATTAATGCTTCTAAGTTCACCATCTTGCGACATCAGATTATTCTCTTAAGTATAAACAAATTATCATTTTTGGCAAAGTCCTTCTCCCGGGCACAATTCCAACCGTAAAATAAGAAGGCACTTTCTACAATATTCAACACTCAAAAGAGTTAATAGACCATTCTGAATATTGAATTTTTTATTTGCCTGTTGGTCGCTGTTCCCTATATTTATTCAACCTTAATAAGAAAACTATGGTACAGAAACTCTTCAGCCGATCATTACCCATATTGTTTGCCTTTCTATTCTTTATTTCCCGACTAAGTTTTGCACAATCACCTTCCTTTAAGTGGGCGGGTAGAATAGGAGGCGTGAACAGCACCATTCCTGCCGACATAGCCACTGATCTTTCTGGCAATGTAATAACGGTTGGATATCTGGGCTTGCCGGCTATTTCAGATTTCGACCCCGGACCCGGTACTTACTTCATCCCTGCCCCCGGCTCGCAAAATCTGTACATTTCTAAACTCGATGCAGCCGGTGCATTTGTATGGGCGAAGGCCATTGGCGGACAGGGGATAAACGAGATTGCAGGCGTTGCTACAGATAGTGCCGGTAATATCTACATAGCTGGCGGTTTTTCAAATTCTGCCGATTTTGATCCGGGTGTGGGTACCATGAGTATGAATTCCAATGGAGGAAGCACCGATATATTTGTGGCAAAACTTGATAGCAATGCCAACTTGTTATGGGTAAAAGCTATTGGTGGAACTGGAACAGATCAGGCTAAGGCGTTGACTGTAGATGCCTTAGGCAACGTCTATGTAACCGGTAATTTTACGGGCAGCGTTGACTTCGATCCTGGTCTTGCAACCTATTCTTTATTTGGCTACAATTCTGACGCGTTTGTCTTGAAACTTAGTACGGGCGGTGCATTTGTTTGGGCTAAAAATTTCGGGGGAAATTTATACGATGATGCCAGCGATATTGCTGTGGATGCTTCTTCCAATACGTTTGTTACCGGACGCTTTAGCGGTTTTGGCGTCTTTGGAAATTATACGATGGCGGCAATGGGAACAAGGGATGTTTTTGTCTCAAAGCTCGACAATGCAGGCAATGTGCTATGGGCAAAGCAAATAGGGGGTAATCTGGACAGTCCGCTTGTTTATTCCCTGGCACTTGACAAGGCTAACAATGTATTCATTGCCGGTAAGTATTTCAATAAAGTGGATCTTGACCCGAATTCGGGTACTTCTTTCATCAATGCAATAAACTATACCTGTGGAAATTATTTTGTTACAAAACTTGCATCCGGCGGCGGCTATGTATGGGGAACGTCGTATGTATTGCCTCCCGTTACTTGTGAGTCCAATATGGATATTGCCACAGATACCAATGGTAACCTATATACAACGGGAATTTTTACGAACGGAGATTTCGATCCCGGTCCGGCAACTCTTAACATTCTTTCGAAGGGACTTCCCCTCGGAATTTACGATTATGATATTTTCATTACCCGGTTGAACGCAAATGGTAGCCTTGGATGGGTAAGAACGCTCGGCTCGATGCAGCGCGGTGATCAGGGACTAGCGATTGCAGTTGACCTTTCTGGCAATGTGTACACCACCGGAACATTCGCCGATACCGTAGATATGGATCCTGGTTCGAACAACTTCTTCCTTTATGCTCCGGATAGCAACGCGGGCAATCCGGACATTGCCGCATATGTGCACAAGATGGGCCAGTGTACGCCTACGAGTTCTGTGCTGACACAAACTGCGTGCAATAACTTCACGTTTAATGGAACTACGTACACCCACAGCGGAACTTATACGGTACTACTTTCATCGGTGGATAATTGCGACAGTACCGTTACATTAAATCTTACCATTAATCCGGATACCACCATTACCTGGACTTTTACAACCCTAAAATCGAACGAAACAGGATGTACTTATCAATGGCTTGACTGCGCTAACGGAATGAGCGCCATACCGGGTGCTACAAACGCTCTTTACCACCCTGGTGTAAATGGAAGTTTTGCTGTAGCGCTCAATAAAAATGGTTGCGTGGACACGTCCCGTTGCTTCTATGTATATGCAACAGATGTTAATTCCGTCCAACAAAACCCGGTGTTGAAATATTATCCCAATCCCGTAGAAGACCATGTGGTAATAGCTTTCGATCAGACTTATCATGAAATACGAACAGAGCTATTCAATGTTTCAGGTCAACTGATTCAGAAAAAAGTATTCAACGATAGTAAGACCATCACCAGTTACTTCGACATACCTCCGGGTATTTATCTTATGGCCATTCAGCTTGATGATTCCGAAAAGAAATGGATAAAATTGGTGAAGTAACAGCTTCCTTAGGTACACTAACATGCGTGCGACCTTCTTGTTTTGACCTATATCGGGAGCTTAGCATTCGTCGGGGCAAATTTTTCTGAATCAATCTTTTTGTCCTTGAGAACGTAGGACCATGAAAGCCACTTCCGGGTGGCTTTTTGCAGTTGTAAGAATTTAGTGGGCAATCTTTATTGCTATCAGTTGCCCGATGTCTCCCAATAATTGTTCGTCCCGAACGTCTATCCGGATGCCTCTGCCTTCGGCGTATTTCGGCGCAGTGCTTAGTTCTGCTTTGATCTGCTGCGACACTGTACTATTCAATATTTCCTGAAAGGCTTTTTCGCCAAAGACCAACGCCACTTTGAAATAGCCCCGCCGGGGAAGGAGGTAAATGAGCGCGCGCTTTTTGTCTTTGATCTGATAACTCCAGCCGAACTTTTTACCCGAAAAGTTCCAGGTGCCTTTGCCCTCAGGATATTTTTCCATCACAAGCTCTTCTACCTTCTTCCAATAAATGAAACCCGAACCCAAACCTTGCTGTAGCAATGCATCGGAAGGTTGTATCTCTTTGTCGGTAAAAATGCTCATATCACTCATGAACTTTTGTACTTTATCTGGTAAAAGTAGATGATGCAGCAGGAAGACTATAGCTCGTTTGTCTTTTTGCTATGGATCCGTAGTCTTCTTCGGGCTAACAGCAGGCTTAGTTTCGTGCTGTCATACAAAAGTCCGGCAATCAGCAGTAGTCCGGCCACAACAAGCGTGTGAAGCCGCCATTGCTGGTAAAGAATTCCTGCCGCGATGCCGCCCAAAAGGAAGAAGATGATAATAGTGAAACGCAATCGGATCGAAGAAAGCAACTTTTCCTTTTGATGGCTGCGAACATAGAAGAACAACTGCGAAAGCTCAATGCCGAGGTCGGTAAACAGACCGGTGAGGTGCGTGGTTCTTACCGTGGCTTTGGAAATAGAGGTAACCAGAGCATTCTGAAGTCCCATAGCGAACAGCAAGCTGAAAGCAACAAAATCAGGATGACGAACCACAAAGGAAAAAAATAGACTTCCGACGGTGGTGAGAATGATCGCTTCGATAATGACAGGAAAGATGTAAATGAATCGCTCGCCTTTTCTTACCGTGATTTCGATGAGGAGACCTGACACAAAAGAACCCAAAAAGAACGACAGAATGTAAAAGCTATAGACCATAGCCGTGCGGAAATGCAACTTAAAGACCTCTTCCGCAAAAAAGGCAAAGTGCCCGGTAACATTGGTGGTGAGCTTCTGAATGGCGAGGAAGCCGGCAATATTCACCATGCCTGCAACGAAGGAAAGTAGTGATGCAATTTTAAGGTTGTGGCTTAGTGTACGTGATTTTCCCCGATGCCTGAACAAAACAAGAATGTATAAGTCGCAAAGTTACTGATAGAAGGCAATTGATAGCCGGCAAGGGTGTGGCTTATGCCTGTAGTCGATTGTGGGGGCAATAAAAACTGGCTGATCTCGTGCCGGAACGATCTTATTACCTGAACTGCGACCCATAAGTTTAAGAAAATGACGGATGCGAACAAACCCGGGGAAAATGACTTTACCAGAAAAATGTGGAAGGTGCTGGGCGGCGCAAGTCTGCTGGTAGTGCTGCTATTGTTGTTGGCCAAGGTCTTCAATGTGCTGCTGCTGGTGCTTGCTGGAAGCCTTGTGGCGGTATATTTCCACGGACTGAGTGGTTTAATTCGGCGCAAGACAAAATGGAACAGCACATTGTGTTTGCTGCTGTCCACCCTTGGGAGTTTTTTATTGCTGGGTTTACTGTTTTGGCTCATCGGCGCCCAGGTGCAGCAGCAGGTCAGCGACCTGAAGGAGATGCTTCCCAAAACTGTCGATCATGCCAAGCATTATTTGCAACAAAGTAGTGTGGGGAAAAAGGTATTGCATCAGATGCAGGGAGGCGATTCTTCAGACAAAATGGGTGGATTTATACGGACTTTTTTTCAATCCACTTTTGGCGTGCTGGGGGATGTGTACATTGTGTTTTTTCTCGGCGTCTTTTTCACGGCTTCTCCCGGACTCTATAGAAAGGGTTTGGTCTCGCTGGTGCCAGCGGAGGGTAGAAAGCGTGCGGCAGGCCTGACAAATATGCTGGGCGATCATCTCAAGAAATGGCTGAAGGGAAAATTGTTTTCCATGTTTGTAGTGGCAGTGCTTACCGCAGTTGGGCTGCTGATACTCGGCTTGCCGGCCTGGCTGGCGCTCGGGCTGTTGGCAGGGCTGCTCAGCTTCGTGCCTAATTTTGGGCCGGTAATGTCGGTTATTCCTGCTGTGCTGTTGGGCTTTATGGATGGTCCGGTCACGGCGGGTTTGGTGATAGGGCTATACGCATTGGTACAGGCTTTGGAAAGTAATTTCATTACGCCTTTTGTGCAGAAAAAGCTTGTAAACACGCCGCCTGCGCTCATCCTTATTTCCCAGTTGGTTATGGGGACACTCACGGGTTTGTGGGGTGTACTTCTTGCTACGCCACTTTTGGTCATTGTGATGCTGCTGGTGCAACAACTGTACGTCAACCGTCAGGACTGTAAGGAGCAGGCCACGGCTTAGCTCTTCTGTTGGTACAAAGCAAAAAAGACTCCGGCTTTCATTTGCCGGAGTCCTGCGGATCAGTTTTTTTCTTCTTTTTTGGCAGGGGTTTCTTTTTTCTTTCTGCCGCTCTCTTTCAGTGCCACGTCCACAATCCATTCGATCTGCCCGTTTACGCTGCGAAATTCATCTGCAGCCCAGCGCTCCAGTAGCTTGAACGTTTCTTCGTCCATTCTCAATACAAAACTTTTCTTCGCCGCCAAATCTTTCGTTTTTGTTATTGATACAATGTTCCGGTGTTCAGTATGGGCTGTGCTCCGCGCTCGCCGCAAAGCACTACCATCAGGTTGCTTACCATCGCGGCTTTACGTTCTTCATCGAGCTCCACTATTTCTTTCTTGCTCAGTTGTTCCAGTGCCATTTCCACCATACCCACAGCGCCTTCCACTATTTTGAAACGGGCGGCTACAATAGCAGTGGCTTGTTGGCGCTGCAACATGGCTCCCGCTATCTCCTGCGCATAGGCAAGGTGACTGATGCGCGCCTCAAGCACCGCAATACCTGCGGTAGAAAGACGTTCGTTAAGTTCCTGTTCCAATAGTTCGTTCACCCGCTGACCGCCATCGCGCAGGGTGATGGTTGCCGTTTCGTCCTCAATATTGTCGTAGGCAAAGCTGGTGGCCAGATTGCGCACGGCTGCCTCGCTTTGCGTACGGACATATGCGAGATAGTCCACCACCTCGTAGGCAGCTTTATAAGTATCACGAAGCTGCCATACAATCACAGCGCCGATTTCGATGGGATTTCCCATTTTGTCGTTTACTTTCAGCGTAGGTGTTGCGAGGTTTTGTGCGCGAAGGCTAAGCTTTTGCGAAGCATAGAAAGGATTGACAAAGAACAGTCCGTTTGCCTTTACACTGCCAACATATTTTCCGAAAAGGTTGAGCACCCGCGAGTGATTCGGCTGAATGATCATCAGCCCTTTCCAGATAAAGAAAGTGACAAAGAGCGCGGGAATGCTGAACCAAAGTACTTCAGGCGTCGCCTCCACTTGTGTAAAACTGAAGATGCTCCCTAACAATAAAAGCAGTGAAATAACCAGTGCTAAATACCCATTCATGGGTTGTTTAATTTTTTCCATGTTGCGTTTGATTTGATGATATCAATTTGATATCAAAAATACATCAGTACTCACATTTCTCCAAAAAATTCGAATATCGCGTAATGGTTGTCAGTGCAGGGTTGCTCCTTTACCGCGTTGCGGACGGAAATTGCAAGGTGTTACTGGTACATCCGGGTGGGCCTTTTTTTCGACATAAGGATAACGGGGCATGGTCGCTGCCCAAAGGGCTGGTAGAAGATGGTGAAGATATTTTTACGGCTGCAAAACGCGAGTGTGAAGAAGAGTTGGGCATTGCGCTGCCGCCAGGTCTGCAATATGTTGATTTGGGTAGTGTGCGTCAGAAATCCGGAAAGCGTGTGCATGCATGGGCGGCAGAACGTGCACCCGATATCTCGCAGATCAGAAGCAATACCTTTCGCATGGAATATCCTCCGCGTTCGGGAAAATGGATTGACTTTCCGGAGATTGATCGGGCGGAGTGGTATGCCATACCCGTTGCCCGCGAAAAGATTCTTACGGCACAGTTGCCCTTTCTCGACCGGCTGGAAGAAATCCTAAAACTATAAACATCGCTTTTACCCTTAGTTCCTTTCCCTTACTTTTGCACAATTTTGTTTTTATGCCTGCATCACAATATCAACACGCTCCTGCCTGGCTTCTGCTCGAAGACGGAACTCTTTTTAAAGGAAAATCTTTTGGCGCAAAGGGAACCAGCGGCGGCGAAATCTGTTTCAACACAGGAATGACCGGCTATCAGGAAGTATTTACCGATCCCTCTTACTTCGGGCAGGTGCTGATCATGAACAACGCCTACATTGGCAATTATGGTGTGAAGAAGGACGATGTAGAGTCGGAGACCGTTAAGATAAAGGCGTTGGTATGTAAGAATATTGCACATCGGTACAGCCGGATGACGGCAGATGAAAGCCTCGAAGAATATCTGGTTCAAAACAATATTGTCGCCATTTACGATGTAGATACCCGCGCACTGGTACAGCATATTCGCAGTAAGGGCGCAATGAACGGCATTGTGACGACAGAGTTGATGGACGAATCGGCGCTGGCGGCAGAACTGGGAAAGGTGCCAGATATGAAAGGGCTGGATCTGTCTTCGGAGGTATCTACGAAGGAGGCATACACGGTGGGTAAAGAAACTGCAAAATACCGTATTGCTGTGCTCGATTTTGGCGTAAAGCAAAGCATGCTGCGTTTCCTTTCGGGCAAAGACGCATATCTCAAAGTCTTTCCTGCCCGTACAGATTTTAAAACAATTATGGAGTTTCAGCCGCATGGAGTCTTTGTTTCCAACGGTCCCGGCGATCCGGCTTCTATGGATTATGCTGTAGGCACTATTAAAAATGTGCTGCAGGAAGAAAAGCCTTTGTTTGGCATTTGTCTCGGTCATCAGTTACTGGCAAGAGCCAACGATCTTCCTACCTTCAAAATGCACCACGGACATCGTGGGCTCAACCATCCGGTAAAAAATCTTCTTACGGGAAAATCTGAGATCACCACACAAAACCACGGCTTTGGTGTAGATGTAAAAGCTGCGCATGAATCGAATAATATTGAAGTGACACACGTGAACCTCAACGATGGTTCGATAGAAGGGATAAGGGTGAAAAACAAACCCGCATTTTCTGTTCAGTACCACCCAGAAAGCACGCCCGGTCCGCACGATTCGCGCTACCTTTTCGACGACTTTATAGAAATGATTGAAGCAAACCTGAAATAGTTTCCACTTTCAAAATAACTTGCGGTCTTCAATATCCAACATGGAAAAAATACTCATTATAGGTGCCTGCGGTCAGATTGGTGTAGAGCTTACGCTTGCCTTGCGCAAACTTTATGGTGCAAGTCAGGTGCTTGCCTCCGACATTCGCGACGAGCATCCTTTGCTGAGCGGAACGGGACCTTATGTAGTACTTAATGCTATGGATGCGCCTGCCATTCATGCGCTGGTGAAAAAGGAGAAGATCACCCAAATTTATTTGCTCGCTGCTTTGCTTTCTGCCACCGGCGAGAAAGACCCCAAGCGCGCCTGGGATATCAATATGCAAAGCCTGCTACAGGTGCTGGATATTGGGGTGCAGGAGAAACTAACAAAGATCTACTGGCCGAGTTCAATAGCTGTATTCGGACATACAACGCCCAAGCAAAACACGCCGCAGGAAACGATTGTAGAGCCTAAAACCGTGTATGGCATCAGCAAATATGCCGGAGAGCTTTGGTGCCAGTACTACCATCAGCGCTGGGGACTCGATGTGCGCAGCCTCCGTTACCCCGGCTTGATTAGTTGGAAGTCGGAGCCGGGCGGCGGCACTACGGACTACGCTGTAGAAATCTATCACGAGGCGCTAAAGCATGGCAGCTATACCAGCTTTCTCGACAAAGGCACTTACCTGCCCATGATGTATATGGACGATGCTATCCGCGGCACCATAGAGCTCATGGAAGCACCGGTGGAGCAGATCAAAACGCGCATGTCTTACAACATCAGCGCCATGAGCTTTGCGCCGGAAGAAATTGCTGCTGCAATACAAAAGCATATCCCGGGCTTCGAAATCAGCTACGCGCCCGACTTCCGTCAACAAATAGCAAATGGATGGCCGCAAAGTATTGATGACCACGCTGCACGACAGGACTGGGGTTGGAAGCATGAATTTGATCTGCAGAAAATGACCAGCGATATGCTGTTTCACCTCAAAAAGCAAAAGGCATAAGTCAATTTCCTAAAATCTTTATTTCCACAAATACTCATCTCCAAAAGCTGAGTACTTTTATTTAATGGCAAAGCAGAAACTGGTGGTGCTGACCGGTGCAGGCATCAGCGCCGAAAGTGGTATTAAGACCTTTAGGGATAGTGACGGACTTTGGGAAAATCATCGGGTAGAAGATGTAGCCACACCACGTGCCTGGCGGCGCGATCCCGAGCTGGTACTTGAATTTTATAACATGCGCAGGAAGAATGTGCGCGATGCAAAGCCCAACAAAGCGCATCTTGCCCTGGCAGAACTGGAAAGTCATTTCGATGTTTCCATCATCACCCAGAATATTGATGATCTGCACGAACGTGCCGGCTCTACAAAGGTGATGCATCTGCACGGTGAAATTTTTAAGATGCGCAGCGAAAAAAACGAGCAGCTTATTTATCCTATTGATGGAGATATTCGCCTGGGTGACAAAGCCGAGGATGGGGCACAACTGCGACCGCATATTGTATGGTTTGAAGAAGCTGTACCCATGATCGAACATGCCATTCCCATTATGCAATCGGCAGATGTTTTTTTGCTTGTCGGGTCTTCATTAGTGGTGTATCCCGCTGCCGGTTTGATGGATTATTTGAAGCCGGAAGTGCCGAAGTACGTGGTGGATAAAGTAATACCACCTGTAAATTATTATAGCAACATAATACCGATTGAAAAGCCCGCCACCGAAGGGATGGAAGTCTTTGTTCAGCTACTAAGTTCGGCAGGTAGGATGCCTTAAGTTGTGGGGCTAATCTTTTCTTTCGAGGCTAAACAAACTATCCACAAACTCTGCCTTATTGAAGATCTGCAGGTCTTCCATTTTTTCTCCCACGCCAATGTACTTCACCGGTATTTTGAACTGATTGGCAATGGCGAGTACCACACCGCCTTTTGCTGTGCCATCGAGCTTGGTGATGGCGATGGCGCTTACTTCTGTGGCTGCAGTAAAATGTTTGGCTTGCTCCAGTGCATTCTGCCCCGTACTGCCATCCAGCACCAGTAGCACTTCATGAGGGGCATCGGGCATTTTTTTAGAGATCACCCGGCGAATTTTTCCAAGCTCATCCATCAGGTAAGCTTTGTTATGCAACCTTCCAGCCGTGTCTATAATGATCACATCTACATCTCTTGCCATTCCACTCGCCACGGTATCAAATGCCACCGAACTGGGATCGCTGCCCATTTCTTTTTTCACGATCGGCACACCTACGCGATCGCTCCAGATCGTAAGCTGATCTACGGCTGCAGCGCGAAAGGTATCTCCGGCACCCAGTAGTACCGACTTTCCGTTTTTCTTAAAGTTGTGCGCCAGCTTTCCAATAGTTGTTGTCTTGCCTACGCCATTTACCCCTACTACCAAAATCACGTAGGGCTTTTTACCTGCGGGAACACCAAAGGTTTCGAACTCGGAAGAGGATGCATCCGTGAGCATACCCATAATTTCTTCCTGCAGGATGGAATTGAGCTGCGAAGTGCCCACATATTTATCGCGTTTTACGCGCTGTTCTATTCGCTCAATAATGGCTACCGTTGTGTCAATGCCCACGTCTGCACTCACCAGCGCATTCTCCAGTTCGTCGAGCACTTCTTCATCTACCGTATCTTTTCCGGCTATCGCCTTGGTGATCTTCGAAAAAAAGCTATCCTTGGTCTTTTGCAATCCCTGGTCGAGTGCTTCTTTTAGTTCCTGCTGTTCCTTATTGCGTTTGAAGAGTTTGTCGAAAAGCCCCATAAGTAGTAAGTATCAAGTAGTAAGTATCAGTAGTAAGTATCAAGTAGCAAGTATCAAGTAGTAAGTAATGAGTGCCTGATATTTTGAAACCTACCGCTTTCATTGAAGCTGCAAAATTAAGCGGGATGCGTTAGAAAACCGCTAATTCGTTTTTTCAGGGCTTCGTCTGTGCGGGCTGTAAACAGCTCTTGCAAAAAGGCTGCTCTGCATTTTGGGAAAGCATGCTCAAGTTTTTGGAAAAACATGCTCATGGTTTTGGGAAAACATGCTCAAGAATTTTGAAAAACATGCTCAAGAATTTTGAAAAACATGCTCAGGTTTTTGGGAAAAGGTGCTTAGCTTTTCGGGAAAAGGTGCTCAAGTTTTCTGGAAAGAGTGCTCAGCTTTTTTTTCGAGCTTCTTAAAGCTTCTTGCCATCAAAGCCGCCGCATTTTACCGAAAATGCAGGTTTTTTATTTTCTCTTTTTAGTTTTTGGTTCCGGCAGTTCAGCTACGGTAATGCGTACCAGTTTACAAAGCCAGTTACCATCTTCAAGCTGATCTTCGATGAGCATTATGGGTTTGGCGCCGGGGTAGGGAGCCGCTTCTGCTACATTGCCTGCAAAGTTTTTTCCGGAAGTGGTGTTTTTAATAAACAATCTGTCGTCGCAAACGAGTCCGAACATTTTACCACCCGAATACAAGCCATATTCACCAAACATCTTTTTGACGGTTACATCGCCCACACCTGCCAGCTGCCCGGTAATGAAATCAACAAATTGTGCTGAAGAAGCCATGCTTGCTTGTATTGAAAATGTAGGAAAAACTAACGCATCGCCCGGATGATCTTTCGTGTGCGACGATCGGCACGGGCATTTTGCAGGGAGATGACCGCCCATACTGCTGCGGGAATCCAACCCAAAACGGTGATCTGCGGACAAGACAAAGCAGTCCGCTCAATAATTTGCCGCGCAATAAAAAAGAAAGCCAGGGAAGTAAAATAGCGATGAGTGTCATGCCGCCGGTTGAGGTTCGAATTTACAGATTATTGGATTTGGTGGCATCGGAATCACTCAATATTTCATCTATGCTGTAAAAAATCGGTAAGCCCTTTGACTTGATAAAATCATGTTCTCTCATAGCGCCCGGACTTTCGCTGAGCAGCAGCAATCCCTCACAACACTGCATTACCGTCATTGAAATATCCATGATGGCTTTATGAGTTTCGCTTAGCCCTGCACGCGTTACCACAGGTAAAGCAGCATTCACACCCACTATGGGAATATGCCCTTTTTGAAGCAGCAGCGCGGCGGCGGCATTCAGCTTTGCAAGGTTGGCGTTTCTTTCTTCAACTGTCGGGGCAGAATATTTGCCTGCAATGGCAATGATCATAGACAAAATGATTTTGCAAAATTGTTTGAAGTTTTTTAGTTGGTGAATCACTCACCGATAACACTATTTGAAATATACGTCAAAGGTCCAAAAAATTTCATCGGTACACTTGCCGATGCCTTCGGCAAGTATTTCGAGACTAACCACCAGAAACTGTATGGGCAGAGGAAATAAGAAATGCTTATCGCAGAGTGAAATTCGACATTTTAATTAATTGCTCAACAGAAGCGCTCCAACCGGCGACAGGCGTTGTTGCATATTTGTTCCTTTCCAAATCTCCGAACGTATGACTTATTCCGTCGTGAACGACCAGAAAATCTTTGAATCGTGGAATTTGTGCTTTTTCAATTTCAGATCTGGCAAAAGCGATATAACGTTCTGCCTTGTTTTTTTGCAATCTTCTTGTGGAGAGCTTCCATTGGTATTTTTTCGATTCAGCATTCACAATTTCCAGTTGTCCCACACGAACGAAATACACTGAATCTTTTTCGTAAAGGAAGATGCATTTATTCTTCCTGATAATAAAAGAAGAAGATTTATAGGAAATCAAGCCGATCACTCCCGCTACAGTACAAGGACAGGATTTATAATTTTCAGGATTGAATTTTATTGAATCCGGAAACATTGCATACCGGTCAATTAAAGTATCAGCAACTATTTCAAAGTTTGCTGAATCAACCGGAACCAGATTAAGGCTTTGTCCTTTACAAAGGAATGTATTCGCTATTAGAAAGGTAATCGCTACAAACTCTTTCATATTCAATAATCTTCTGGTCTAAGCGTCCGGCTTGCCCGTCAGCCTTTTATGGGTCCAAAGCCATGCGTCGCCGATTTCTTCGTCTTGCACTATTTCGGAAAATACAAAGTTGTTGTTCTCTAAAATTTTTGTTGAGGCGTTATGGTTGGGTGCAGTCTTCGCTGTTATTGTCAATCCCGGATCTGTCTGATAAGCAAGGTCAACAAGTTCTTTGCAGGCAAAGGATGCAAGGCCTTGGCCTTCGAAATTTTTAAATGTCCAATAAGCAATTTCAACTTTTCCATTTTTGGGCTGCCCTACGAAACCGCAAGAGCTAACGATTTGGTCTTGGCTTATTACAAAGTAGCCCACCCAGGGAAAAATGAAACCGATTTTAGGATAAAATTCGTCATACATACTAAGCAACTGCTGGCAGTCTGCAGAAGCATACTGTTCATTTGTTTTGTCCTCTTGTTGAGTTATTGCCCTTAATTTCATTTTGAATGCCAGTTATCTGTTGCCATGGCGAATTGCTCTACTGGTCTAAGCGTCCCGGATTGAAGCGCATAGCCCGACCCTGCTCGTGTATCGGCTCGGGCAAATGTAAAAGCAGGAGAACTCTATATAAATTATCTCGTTTCATTCTGTTTGCGACACTTAAAGTCGTTCCTGAACCCATAAATAGGTCAAGCACGCTAACTGAAATATACACCAAATCTCCAAAAGTTTAATCCGCCATTCACCCCACAAAAAATCCCGCCTGTTCAGCGGGATCAGTTTTTTTATCGTAATGTGGTTCTACGGATCAATTGCTCCTTCCAGCACATCAATTTTTTCTACAAAATTCATAGAGTTGTTGATGTACACATCTGCGGGCTCTGAGTTGGCAATGCCTACATCTTCCAGCAGCCGGGTATTGTCGAATACATGCCCGAGTTCCATAAAATCGAGGTAGGGGTCAAGACCGGTAAAGAGCAGCCGGAGCTTGCTTTTATCCTGAAAAGTGTCGTGCCAGTAGTCGAGGTATTTGCGGTAAGTATAGAGCTCGCTTTCGGGTGCCAGACGGTTGCGGGTCCAGTGTTTTACCTGATTGAGCATGGCTTTGCTGATGAAATTGAAGGGCGGCATTTCATCGAAATAGGATTCCAGTGTTTTGGAAAGTTTTAGTGCTGTTGTTGATCCTGCTTCGCCCGCAGAAATATGATAGACGTTGTGTTTGCGCTCGGCAAAAAGCAGCGCCACTATGGCTTCTGCGGCATAGTTTACGGGTATGATGTCGAGCTGTGCGTGTTCGTTTACCGGTATCAGGCGCAGGTGATTGATGGTAGCCATAGCCCAAAGGATTACCGGGCTGCGCGGCATTACCGGACGGCTGTCGCCCATGATGATAGACGGGCGCGCCACCAATACCTGATCGGGTCGCAGATGTTGCCGTAGCAAAATTTCGCCCTGCATTTTAGTATAAGTGTACTTTACCAGATGGGTGGCATCGAGGTTGGGCGATTCGTCTTCGTGCACCACACGGTCCTTTACATCCTTGCCGCAGATGGTTGCCGTGCCGATGTACAAAAAGGTATTGAGCTTGGGCAGTTCTTTTGCCCAAAGCAATATTTTGGTCAATCCGCCTATGTTGGCTCGCTCTACAAGGTCGTCGTTAAAGCGGGAAAAAGAAGTGTTGGCAGCAGAGTGGATAATGACATCCACTGTTTTTAATTCCTCAACAGACTTCAGTGCATCGGTCAGTCCGTCGTCAAACAAATTACCTAAAACCGGAACGATCTGATTTTCGTCGAAAGTATCATCGTGTAGTTCGAAAACATTTTGCAGACGGGCAAGAGCCTCTTCTTTTGTCTTCGAGCGCAACAGGCAAAAGATTTTGCCCACTTCTTTTCGTTTTGAAAGGGTAACGAGAAGTTCTCCGCCCACAAGACCCGTCGCGCCTGTTAAAAAAATATTCATACCGAATTCGAAAATAATTTACACTTACACTATTCCGATTAGAAATAATCCTTGAGTGTTTGAGAAGCGCGAAGATACTGCATTAAATGGAGTTTTTAACCTGCCGTTTATTTCTGTTACTCAGGTGCATAAGGGCAAAAAAACTAAAGCCGGAGCGAGTCCGGCTTCATGAATTTGATATTTTAGATCAGCAGTGGATTATGCCACTTGTACGCTGCGTTTTGCCTTAAGGTTGGCATCGAGCGCATCCAAAAATTCCTCGGTGTAGAGATAGTGCTCACCATGCTTCACCTTGTTGCCATGCACCGAAATGGCGAGGTCTTTTGTCATCTTGCCGCTCTCTACGGTTTCGATACATACCTGCTCCAGTGCATTGCAGAAGTCTATCAGTTCCTGATTGCCATCGAGTTTGCCACGGAAGGCAAGACCGCGTGTCCAGGCAAAAATGGAAGCAATAGGATTGGTAGAAGTAGGATTGCCTTTCTGATGTTCGCGGTAGTGACGGGTCACGGTTCCATGTGCGGCTTCAGCTTCCATTGTTTTTCCGTCGGGTGTCACCAGCACAGAGGTCATCAATCCCAGCGAACCGAAGCCCTGCGCCACGGTGTCGCTTTGCACATCGCCATCGTAGTTTTTACAAGCCCATACAAAGTTGCCGTTCCACTTCAGCGCGCTCGCCACCATATCGTCAATCAAGCGATGCTCGTAGGTAAGCCCGGCAGCATCCATCTTGCTCTTAAACTCATTCTGATAAGTCTCTTCAAAAATGTCTTTGAAACGACCATCATACTTTTTGAGGATGGTATTTTTTGTTGAAAGGTACAGCGGCCATCCTTTTTGCAAAGCCATATTGAAGCAGGCGCGGGCAAATCCTCTGATGGATTCGTCAGTATTGTACATAGCCATTGCTACGCCATCGCCTTTGAAGTTATAAACTTCGTGCTCGATGGTTTCACCGTTTTCACCTTCAAACTTTATGGTCAGTTTACCTTTCCCTTTTACTACAAAATCCGTAGCGCGATACTGATCGCCAAAGGCATGACGCCCTACAATGATTGGCGCATCCCAGTTGGTAACCAACCTTGGCACATTGTTGATCACGATCGGCTCACGGAACACGGTGCCATCAAGGATATTGCGGATAGTACCATTCGGGCTCTTCCACATTTGCTTCAGCTTAAACTCTTCCACACGTGCCTCGTCGGGAGTGATGGTGGCGCATTTAATGCCCACTCCAATTTCTTTTATAGCATTGGCGGCATCTATAGTTACCTGATCATTGGTGGCATCGCGGTGTTCCAGTCCCAGGTCGTAGTATTTTATATCAACATCTACATAGGGTAGAATGAGTTTGTCTTTGATGAATTTCCAGATAATTCGGGTCATCTCATCGCCGTCGAGTTCTACAACGGGGTTTTGAACTTTGATTTTGGACATAAAAAGATTTTAGCGTCGTTTGATATCGTCCGGCTTTGCCGGCTGGCAAATTTATAAAAATATCGAAGGCGTCAATTTTTCTTTGAGTAATAGTTTTCGATCTGCACTACCGCTGTCAGGGTATGCACCGGTTAGAAAAATACCGGAAGAAGGGTATATACAAAGCCCTGTGCCGCGAATATTTTTACATCATAAAAACAGATTAGTTATGAAACAATTTGCGTCCCTCTTAGCGGCAGCGCTGCTATTGTGCGGTTCCTACGCACAAGCCCAAAAAATAAAATGGGAAACCGGCGAAGGTCTTGCTTTTCTTAAAGACCAGAAAGTGATCAATATAAGTTATGACTACTCGAGTGTAACGGTAAAAGGTCAGAATCAGGATGAATACGTGCAACAACAGCAGGACGAGTTGAATAAGGACGAGGCAGGCAAAGGGGATGAATTCAGAAATGAGTGGACAGCGGCCCGCGAAAAGAAATACCAACCCCATTTTGAAAAAGAATTTAATAAGGTATTGAAAGGCAAGTCGGACAGCGTAATTGTGAAAGAAGGAAACGATGCACCGTACACAATAATCATTGCTGCCAACGATATGGACCTCGGCAAAGGCAAAATGCTGATCAAGAAACCGGCTTTGGTAAACTTTACGATCACGATCGTCGCTACCAACGATCCGTCTAAGGTATTGGCGAAGGGAACGCTTCAGAAAGTAGAAGGTGAGGTGAATGCCCCCAAAGGAAGCGGCTGGATTCCCGGTGGTGCAGGCACAGTGATGGCAACGACTGCCACCGTGCAAAACAGGCAATATTCCAATCGCATAGCTGAAGCCTACGAAAAAGCGGGCGGCATACTGGCAAAGTATATTAAGAAAGAGGTGTTGTAATCAAAAGTTTTTTTGAGTAAAAGCGTTGCTTTCAGATGGGTGAGAGCAACGCTTTTTTTTGGGGCAACTGTTTTATCCGGCCCGTGATAAGGAATGAACTTTTTAAGCCGGGCTGGGTTTCCCTACACCTAACTCGTGATTCCTTTTATTTTTGCATCGCCTATGGAAGAACAGACGGGACAACACGAAGCATCCTCGGTGCATATCAATGACATGTACAAAAGCTGGTTTCTCGACTATGCCAGCTACGTAATATTGGAGCGCGCGGTG
Source organism: Flavipsychrobacter sp. (assembly GCA_017849575.1). GTDB lineage: Bacteria > Bacteroidota > Bacteroidia > Chitinophagales > Chitinophagaceae > JAFIGV01. The sequence continues at coordinate 56,148 of JAFIGV010000015.1, forward strand.
CCTGCAATAGAAGATGGACTAAAACCGGTACAGCGCCGCATTCTGCATGCCATGAAGGAAATGGATGACGGCCGGTTTAATAAGGTGGCCAACATCATCGGGCAAACCATGCAGTACCATCCGCATGGTGATGCCTCTATCAGTGATGCCATCGTTAACATCGGTCAGCGCGACCTGATGATAGAAACGCAGGGCAACTGGGGTGATGTGCGCACGGGTGATCCTGCAGCGGCGGCAAGGTATATCGAAGCCCGTCTTTCAAAGTTTGCTCTCGAGGTGGCATTCAATGCCAAGACTACAAATTGGCAATTAAGTTATGACGGAAGAAAAAATGAACCGGTCACGTTGCCGTTGAAATTTCCGTTGTTATTGGCGCAGGGTGCGGAAGGAATTGCTGTTGGGCTTTCCACAAAAATTTTACCCCACAACTTTTGCGAAATTCTTGAGGCTGCCATCAAACATCTCAAAGGCCGAAAATTTGAGTTGTTCCCTGACTTTGGTACCGGCGGTATGATAGACGTAAGCAATTACAACGATGGCGCACGCGGCGGCAAAGTAAGGGTGCGCGCCCGCATCGAGGAGGTGGACAAAAAATCGGTTGCTATTCGCGATGTCCCTTACGGCATCACTACTTCGCAATTGGTTGATAGTATTCTGAAGGCCAACGACAACGGAAAGATCAAAATAAAAAGCGTAGTTGATAACACGGCAAAAGATGTGGAGTTGCTGGTTACCCTGGCCCCCGGCGTCACGACCGATCAAACCATCGATGCGCTCTATGCCTTTACCGATTGCGAAATATCCATTTCTCCCAATGCTTGCGTCATCATCGACGACAAGCCTCATTTCATCGCAGCTTCCGACCTGTTGCGTTATTCTGTAGCGCATACCAAGGCTTTGCTGCTTAAAGAGCTGGAGATCAGACTGGGTGAGCTTGAAGACGATTGGCATTATTCCTCGCTCGAAAAAATCTTTATTGAAAAAAGAATCTACCGCGATATAGAAGAAGAAACCACCTGGGAAGGTGTGCTGGAAGCCATAGACAAAGGTTTGAAACCTTATATCAAAAACCTTCGCCGTTCGGTGACCAGAGATGATATTGCCCGCCTGACGGAGATACGCATCAAACGCATATCGAAGTACGACAGCTTTAAGGCAGATGAACATATCAAAGGTGTGGAAGCCGATATCGCCGAGGTGAAATCCAATATCGAGCACCTGAACGATTTTGCCATCCGCTACTATGAAGGTTTATTGAAGAAGTATGGCAAAGGCAGAGAACGCAAAACGGAGATACGTCCTTTCGAGACGATACAGGTGGCAACGGTGGCAATTGCCAATACAAAGTTGTATGTCAACTATAAGGAAGGTTTTATCGGTACTTCGCTCAAAAAAGATGAGTTTGCCTTCGACTGTTCCGACCTCGACAATATCATTGTATTTCGCAAAGACGGAAAGATGATGGTGACCAGAGTTGCCGAGAAGACCTTTGTGGGTAAGGATATCATCTACATCGCTGTGTTTCAGAAGAATGATGAGCGGATGACCTACAACATGATCTATGTGGACGGAAAAACAGCCGTCTCTTATGGGAAGCGCTTTAACGTTACCGGCATCACCCGCGATAAAGAGTACGATCTCACCAAGGGTAACCCCAATAGCAAGGTGCACTATTTTACTGCTAATGCCAATGGCGAGGCAGAAGTGATTACCATTACACTCCACCCGGGCAGCAAGGCGCGCAACAAAGTCTTCGACTATTATTTTGAAGAGCTCGATATTAAAGGACGCGGTTCTCAGGGCAATCAGGTCACAAAGTATCCGATCAAGAGCATCAGGTTCAAAGAAAAGGGGAAGTCCACCTTATCTGCACAAAAAATCTGGTTTGACGAAACGATCGGACGATTGAACAAAGATGGCAGTGGAAGGTTGCTGGGACGTTTTGAAGAAGATACCCGTATCATAGCATTTTATAAAGATGGCAGTTATGAGCTCACAGATTTTGAACTGAGCAACCGATATGATACAGATCAGTTGAAACGAATAGAAAAATTCAGCCCCGAAAAAGTAGTGACCGCTGTGTATTTCGATGCCAGATCGGGCAACTTCAACGCCAAGAGATTTAAGGTGGATGCGCAGTCGTTGAAAACCCGGTATCATTTTATTAAAGAAGGTGAAGGAAACTACCTGGAACTGGTGACCACCGTGCCCGAACCTGTAGTGAAACTGGTGTCCGGAAAGAAGAAGTCAGAACTTACGGAAGAGGAGATAGCCCTCCATGAGAGAATAGACATAACTGGCTGGAAAACAGTAGGAACCAAGATAGCGGGGACCGATATGAAAGAACTGGCGTTAATCGGAGAAGGAGGCGAAGATTCGGGCGAATCGGAGGCTCCTACACTTTTCTGATGCACAAAAGACTATTGGAAAAATCAGTACCTTGCGAGACTTAGTTTGTTGAAAGGCGACATATACCATAATGAAAAAGATTGAACTGGAAATTGTAGCGTTATCTCACAGCATTACACAAACACATTCATACGCAGTTGTATTGGGAGAAGTGAACGGACTGAGGCGCCTGCCCATCGTAATTGGTGGCTTTGAAGCTCAGGCAATTGCGGTCGCCCTCGAGCGGATGCAACCCAGCCGTCCCCTTACCCACGATCTTTTCGCCAATTTTATGTCCACCTTCAGTATAGACCTTTCTGAAGTGGTAATCTACAAACTGGAAGAGGGTATATTTTTTGCAAAACTGATTTGTCAGGGAATAGACGGCGAAACTGTGGAAATTGATTCGCGCACTTCTGATGCCCTGGCCCTGGCCGTGAGGGCCAGTTGCAGAATATACACTTACGAAAACATTCTCGAAGCTGCCGGATTGTATCTTGACCAGCCCGAAAGCGGCACGGCCGCCGCCGAGCCCGTAGAACCCGGCACCACCGCCAGTACACGGAAAGTAACCAGCGACAAAGATCTGAAAAGTCTTTCGCTGGATGAACTGAATGCACTATTGCAGCAGGTGCTCGAGCAGGAAGACTATGTTCGCGCCATCACCATCCGAGACGAGATCAACGCCAGAAAAAAATAGTATCGGATTCAAAATGTTAAGTTCATGAAGAAATGTTTGCTGATAGCTGCCGCGCTGTGGAGTTCGGTTTCGTGGGCGCAGCAGAAATGTGCTACGGACCTTATTTTACAGCAGAGACTTCTGGAGCATCCCGAATATGCACCCATTCGTGCGCTTTATCTGGAACAAGCGGCCCAACAGGCTTCCCTTTTTTCACAGGGTGGTCCGCAGCAAAAAACTACAACGGTAAAAGTGCCGGTGGTTTTTCATGTCATTCTGAATAATCCTAAACAAATACAACTGGGTCAGGCTGCAGGCATTCTTCAACGGGCACAGGATCAGATCGATGTGCTTAATGAAGATTTCAACATGCTCAATGCAGATATCGTTAAGGTTCCTGCACCGTTTGCCCCGGTAAAAGGCTCTTTGAACATCAGCTTCGGCCTTGCACACCGAAAGCCGGACGGTACCTCTACAAGCGGTGTAGAGATCAGATCTACAACACTGGGTAGCTTCAGTGCCCTTACCAACAGCGGAAGTGACCCCAAACAAGGAAGTGTAAATGGCCTCGATGCCTGGGATCCGACTCGATATCTGAACGTATGGATCGTAGATATTCAGGAGGCCGGCATTCTGGGATTTACCATACCACCGAGTTTCCTGAGCTTTAACTACACTATGCAGGATCTCGGCCTGGTGATTGATTATGGTGCCTTTGGCCGACAGAGCAGTTCCATCACCTTCTTTAACCCGGCTACCAATAATCTGGGCCGGACGATGACACACGAAACAGGGCACTTTTTCGAGTTGATACACACCTTCGGGCTCGGGCCCGGCTGTCCGGGAAGTGGAGATATAGATGATAACATTGCAGACACTCCGCCCCAGGACAATTCAACTTTCAACTCAACCTACCCGGGCGGAAATATTCCTTTCCCGCTTACGGACGCCTGCTCTCCAAATGCGCCGGGTATTATGTGGATGAACTTTATGGATTATCCCGACGACAGCTCCCTTGTTATGTTTACCGCCGGACAGTCGAACTATGTGCAGAGCAACATCACTACAGGCATTCTGAAGTCCATCACCGAGCATCCAGAGCTTTGTGACTATCCTACCGGCATTGCGGCTTTGGGGCCGGAGCCCTTCTTTAATATATTCCCGAATCCTTCTTCCGGATGGGTTCATTTTAGTTTCGCAGCCGGACAGGTTCCTACTTCCCTGCTCGTGCGCAACCTCTTAGGTCAGGTAGTTAGAGAAATTCCGGTATCCGATGTTCAGGGCTCAGTACTTGCCTGCGATCTTTCGGACTGCAGGCCCGGAGTTTATTTTGCGGAGTGTACCTTTGCCGACCAAACCGTTTTGAAGAAAATAATTATAGAATGATGGGTAATCATGTTGATCTGACGACCGTTTTATTGCAAACTGATATAGACAAAGACCTGCGTATCATAGCAGAAAAGGTAAAGAATACAGAGCGCCTGACCGAAGAGGAGGGCGTTTTGCTTTTTGAAAAAGGAGAGCTCGGTTTTGTAGGTGCTTTAGCCAACCATATTAGAAAAACGCTGCATGGCGATAAGGTTTATTTCAATCGAAATTTTCATATCGAGCCCACAAACGTCTGCGTTTTTACCTGCAATTTCTGCTCGTACTCCCGCCAATATAAACATCGCGACGAAGGCTGGGAGCTTTCTATGCAGGAAATGCTCGACATAGTAAAGAAATATGATGGTGAGCCGGTGACTGAGGTGCATATTGTGGGCGGCGTACATCCTAAGATGAACCTGGAGTTCTTTTGTGAATTGATCAGTAAGATCAGGGCGCATCGTCCGGATCTGCACATCAAAGGTTTTACTGCCGTAGAGCTCGACTATATGTTCCGGAAGGCAAAGCTCAGCGTAGAGGAGGGGATGCAACGTATGAAAGATGCGGGTCTGCAATCGCTGCCTGGTGGTGGAGCGGAAATTTTTGATGCGGAAATCCGGGAGCAGATTTGCGCCGACAAGGTGGATGCAGCGGGTTGGCTACATATACACGAAACAGCCCACCGGTTGGGGATGCACAGCAATGCCACAATGCTGTACGGACATATTGAGAACTATATTCACCGTATCGATCACATGAGCAGGCTTAGGGATCTGCAGGATAAAACCGGCGGTTTCAATTGTTTTATTCCACTCAAGTTTCGTAATGGCGACAACGATATGAGTAACGTGCCGGAGGTTTCCGTTGTCGAAGACATGCGTATGTATGCTATTTCGAGGATTTTTCTCGATAATATCCGCAATCTGAAAGCCTATTGGCCCATGCTTGGCAGACAAAGTGCACAACTCACGCTTTCTTTTGGTGTTAACGATCTGGATGGCACTATAGATGATACTACCAAAATCTACTCCATGGCAGGAGCAGAAGAACAATCGCCGTCCCTGAGTACAAAAGAATTATGTGACCTCATCAGCGCCGTAGGAAAAACACCTGTGGAGCGCGATACCCTTTACCAGGAGCTTAAAGTTTTTAGCAAGGAATCGGTTTCATGATCATCAGCGACAGACGGTACAGAAATTCTCCCGGAAAAATTTGTTGTTAATTCAGAAAGAAACAATACCTTTGCAGTCCATTTTGAAATTTACATTAAAGTAAGCAATGCCTACTATACAACAATTAGTTCGTAAAGGTCGTCAGCAAATCCGCGCCAAGTCAAAGTCTCGTGCTTTGGATGCTTGTCCGCAGCGTCGTGGTGTATGTACGCGTGTATATACTACTACACCTAAGAAACCAAACTCCGCTCTTCGTAAGGTGGCCAAAGTTCGTCTTACCAACAAAGTGGAAGTGATCGCTTACATTCCGGGTGAAGGTCACAACCTTCAGGAGCACTCTATCGTGCTGATTCGCGGCGGTCGTGTGAAAGATTTGCCGGGTGTGCGTTATCACATTGTTCGTGGAGCGCTGGATACTGCCGGGGTTAAAGACCGCAAGCAGAGTCGTTCTAAATACGGAACTAAGAAAGAAAAGGCCAAAAAATAATTATTAATAAGCAATATAAAGCCAGTCATTAAAGATGAGGAAGGCACAAGCTAAGAAATTACCATTAGCACCAGATCCAAAATTCAACGATAAAATGGTTACCCGCTTTGTGAACTGCCTGATGTGGGGTGGTAACAAAAGTGTGGTTTTGACAGCGTTTTACAACGCTATCGATAAAGTGTCTCAGATGAGCGGAGAAGACGGATATGAAGTTTGGAAGCGCGCTCTGACCAACGTCACTCCTGCCGTGGAAGTACGTAGCCGTCGTATCGGTGGTGCTACATTCCAGATTCCTACAGAGGTACGTCCGGATCGCAAAATCTCTCTGAGCATGAAATGGTTGATACGCTACAGCCGCGAACGTAATGGTAAAACCATTGCCGACAAACTGGCCAACGAAATCGTTGCAGCAGCAAAAGGTGAAGGTGGAGCATTTAAGAAGAAAGAAGATACGCACCGTATGGCTGAAGCCAACAAAGCGTTCTCACACTTCAAAGTATAGCACACTGCTTTAGTTTTTTAATATAAACCGTTGCTTGTGCAGCGGTTTTTTTGTGCAGGTGCTCATGGAAAGGAGGGAGGCCAGACTTTTCCACCGACACACGCATTTTCTCAAAGCGAAGCTGTAGGAAACCAGGGGCCCTGACGAATTGTCGCTATTCTTTTTTCCCCTTTTCTTTTTGTTGTTGCTTTTTACGAACAACAATCCATTCTTCAATATTCACATTAAACGGCATTTGGCCGATCCGTACAATGGCTCTCCGGTCGCGCAACGATTCCAGTATGCCGATCTGATGGTTCGTTTGGTGCCTTACCAGGTCGCCCACAGTGGGTTTTCCACCCACTACTTCATAGTTCTTGTCTGCCTTGCGGGCCGCAGCCTGATTGCTTTCTATTTGCTTTTTTCGGAAGAGTACTTTTTCTGCAGCAGAGATGACCTCCTGTTTATTGTCGGCTTTTTTCCAGTCGTGAATGATCTGCTTAAATTTCCGTTCGGTATCCCGGAGATAGTCCAGTTCTTCTTTTTTTATCTTGTTCTGCAGCTTAAGGGTATCGTGGTGTTGCTTCAGCCTTTCCTTGTCCGTAAGTTCCTCATACCGATGCTTCAGTTTTTCATTTTCAGCGATAAGTTGGTTTAGCTTTTTTTCTTTGTCCGCCAGCCGAACCGTTTGTTGTTCCGTTTGCAGCAGCATCTTGTCGAGCTTAAAATGGCCCCGATCGGTGATTTGTTGGGCTCTCTGTATGATTTTCAGGGGCAGGCCGATACGTTGTGCAATGGCGAAGGTATAAGAACTACCGGGCTTGCCCACATGGAGCTGATAGAGAGGCTCCAGATGTTCCTCATCAAAGCTCATGGCTCCGTTGAATATGCCCTGCACTTTGCCAGCCATAACTTTGAGGTTGAGATAGTGCGTGGTGATGATTCCCAATGCGTGTTTTCTCGCTAGTTCTTCCACAATGGCTTCTGCAAAGGCACCCCCCAGGTTAGGATCCGAGCCGCTTCCGAGTTCATCAATAAAAAACAGAGTTTTACCGTTAGCAAAATCCATAAAGTATTTCATATCGCTAAGGTGGGCGCTATAGGTACTAAGCTCGTGCTCTATACTCTGCGTATCGCCAATATGGATCATTACCTGCTTAAAGATGCCCATTTCAGTCCGGGCGTCCACAGGTATTAGCAAACCTGCCTGTACCATGAGCTGAAGCAAGCCCACGGTCTTCATCGTCACTGTCTTACCTCCCGCATTGGGACCGCTGATGATCAATATTCTGTTGTTTCTATCGAGCGTGATATTGGTCGGGATAGTAGCCTTACCTTCTTTTTTGTTGTGCAGCAGCAATAACGGGTGGAACGCTTTTATCAGATTAAGGCCAGGGTGAGGGCTGAGCTGTGGCATCTGTCCATTCATGTCCTGCGCCAAAAGCGCTTTGGCCCGGATGAAGTCAAAGAGCCCTGACAGATGATAATACCCTTCAAGCTGAGGCTGGTATTGGGCCAGCGTGGACGTGGTTTGTGCCAGAATGCGGTGTACTTCGCGGCCTTCTGCACGTTCGAGGCTAAAGACTTCGTTGTTGATTTCAATCACTTCTTCCGGCTCAATGAATACCGTCCGCGAGCTGTCACTTTCTCCGTGAAGAATCCCTTTTACTACTCGCTTGTATTCGGCGGCTACCGCCACAGTTCGCCGTCCGTTCAAAAATCCTTCGGAAATATCTGCCAGATATCCTTGCTTGTGCAGCTTCCTCAGCAAGGCCTCAAAGGTTCGTCGTAGTTCATTGCGTTTTGAAGCGAGTTCGCCACGGATTTGGGCCAGCTCGCGGCTGGCCAGGTCGCGCACCATACCGTTTTCATCAATGACGGCCGCAATGATTTCGGGAATGGCTTTTTCGAACGATACTTTTTCGGCTACCGCTCTCAGGTTTGGGTAAAGCTCCTGATGTCTTTTAAACCAAAGCATCATATCCCGGATACAGATAGCAAGCTGCTGCAGCGCAATAAGCTGCTCGCCACTCAGCACCGCACCCGGCACTGCAAGAAGTTTTAGTTCGCGCTGCAGGTTTCTGGTAAAGTCGTTTGGAAAGTAGTCGCTTCCGTTCAGTAGTTGTCTGTATTCTTCTGTCTGCAGAAGCGCACGCTGAACATACTCCAGACGGGTGTGAAAATTCAGTGCGTCCACCCGCTCGCGGGCACTATCGGTGCGACATTTCAGGCGCAGCAGCGCAGTAATTTTATCAAATTCAAGTGCTTCCACGGCGCGGGCCGGGTACAACTGCATCATTTTCTTTCAGCTAAATAAGTTGGTCAGGTTTCTACTGGACTGCACAGGCAGGCATCATTCCTTTATGTCGTATTCTTTTATTTTCCGGTAGAGTGTGCGCTCAGAAATGCCCAGTTCATTGGCGGCATCCCGCCGGCGTCCCTTGTGTTTTTTAAGCGCCTTCACGATAAATTCTTTTTCGCGGTCTGCCAGCATCAACGATTCTTCGACATCTTCGTGATGGTCCACGCGCGTGTCGTTGGGTATATAGATGGGTGTATTATTGCCGCCATATCCGGCTGCCGGCATTGCCAGATGCTCTGGCTGAGGATTGTAAGCGGGCAAAAGATTTTCCGGAAGCGATGCCTGCGCACTATAGGGTTGTCCGTGTGCAACTTCGAGCAGCATCTGCTTCATTTCATTCATGTCTTTCTTCAGGTCGAAGAACAGTTTATACAAGATATCTCTTTCGGTGCCTGTGAAACTATTCGTTCCTCCACCGTTAGCCATGGCTGAAACCGCGGGGAGCAAAGAAACTGCACGCGTGTCTTTCTGAGGCAAAAAGCGACTAAAGGCCTCGGCATTAAGTTGTTTTTCCGTAGAAAGCACCGAAACTTGTTCGGCAATATTTTTCAATTCACGCACGTTTCCATTCCACGGATAGTTTACCAGCAATTGTAGTGCATTGCCGTCCAACTGTACCGTTTGTGTACGATAGCGTTCTGAAAAATCGGAGGCGAATTTCCTGAACAAAAGTGGTATGTCTTCTTTTCTGTCTCTGAGCGCCGGCACCCGTATCGGAACGGTGCTCAGACGGTAATACAGATCTTCGCGAAATTTTCCCTGCTGTGTATATTCCAGCAAATCGCGGTTGGTAGCAGCAATGACCCGTACATCGGTCTTTTGCACCTTCGACGAACCGACTCTGATAAATTCTCCGGTCTCCAGTACGCGGAGCAACCTTGCCTGCGTACCCAAAGGCATTTCTCCGATCTCATCCAGAAAAATGGTTCCTCCGTTCACGGTTTCAAAATATCCCTTCCTGCTATCTACCGCACCGGTGAACGAGCCTTTTTCATGCCCAAAGAGTTCGCTGTCTATAGTGCCTTCGGGAATGGCGCCACAGTTCACCGCGATAAAGGCATTGTGTTTCCTCGGCGAAAGGCTATGAATAATATTGGAAAAGACTTCCTTTCCTACGCCACTTTCTCCAACGATCAGCACAGTAAGATCGGTGTTGGCTACCTGAACCGCCGTGCTCAAAGCATGGTTTAGTGCGGGGGAATTGCCAATAATGCCGAATCTGTTTTTTATGCTCTGAATATCCATGTCGTGGTTAATGAAATTTTTTTAAGGTTATGCCGGTTTATTGAATTGCTCTGTTGCAGGCATTTTGCATCCTTTAGTCTTCCACCATTTCTCCAAGCAAGGTGGCAGAAGTAGCGCTGGTGATCTTAACGCGCGCATAATCGCCCTTGCCGAGTTCTTTCTGGCCTTTTGGAAATACTACAACTTTATTTTGACTGTTCCGCCCACTCCAGTTCAGCTCACTGCGCTTGCTGGTGTTCTCGATGAGTACTTCGAATACTTTCCCAATATCCTGCTGATAGCTTTCGCGGCTATGATGGTTTTGCAGGGTTATAATCTCTTCGAGACGGGTCTTCTTCACATGCTCCGGTACATCGTCCGAATACCTGCGAGCGGCTAAGGTGCCTGGTCTTTCGCTATAAGAAAACATGTAAGCCATGTCGAAACGACAAAGCTCCATCAGGCTAAGCGTGTCCTGATGTTCTTCATTGGTTTCTGAGCAGAAGCCGGATATCACATCGGTGCTTAGTCCGCAGTCGGGAATGATTTCCCGTATTCTTTTCACTTTGCTGAGGTACCACTCCCGCGTGTAGGTGCGGTTCATCAACTGCAGGATTCTCGTGTTGCCGCTCTGCACGGGCAAGTGGATGTATTTGCAGATATTCTCATGCCGGGCTATTGCAAAAAGCACATCGTCTGTAATGTCTTTGGGGTGCGATGTTGAGAAGCGAACCCTGAGCCGGGGAGAAATAGCGGCAACCCTTTCCAAAAGACCGGCAAAGTTTACTGCCTTTTCCGTATCGGTGCTGTCTGCAGGAGTAAAATAATAACTGTCCACATTCTGACCGAGGAGCGTCACTTCACGATAACCACGCTCAAAGAGGTCGCGGCACTCCGCAACAATGCTTTCTGCATCGCGGCTCCGTTCGCGTCCACGGGTAAAAGGCACTACGCAAAAGCTGCACATATTGTTGCATCCGCGCATAATACTGACGAAGGCAGAGACACCATTACTGTCCAGACGCACCGGCGCTATGTCTGCATAGGTTTCTTCCCTGCTCAACAGAACATTTACTGTTTTCTGGCCGCCTTCCGCTTCGTTGATGAGCGCAGGCAGACTTCGGTAGGCATCGGGACCTACCACGATATCTACCAGCCGCTCCTCTTCCAGAAATTTTGCTTTGAGCCGCTCTGCCATGCAACCCAGCACGCCAATCAGCAATCCGGGCTTCTGGTCTTTTATTTTGCGGAAGGTCTGTAAACGGTTACGTACCGTCTGCTCAGCCTTTTCGCGGATGGAGCAGGTGTTCAGCAACACCAGGTTGGCCTCATCTACATTTCTGGTGGCGCCAAAACCCTCGCCCTGCAGAATGGATGCTACGATTTCGCTGTCGCTGAAATTCATCTGGCAGCCATAGCTTTCGATATAGAATTTTTTAGCGTATAGATTAGGGTCATGCTGAAAGGGAGCAAAAGCCTCGCCTTGTCTTGCCTCCACTATTTCTTTTTGCAGCAACTCTGCCATATTTTCCGAAAATGTTTCGCGCAAAGGTAGGGAGAATGCATGCATCGCCCGCAGGCCGCAGTGAAGAATTGGCAGTTTAACAAAATGGCTTTCCTCCGTCATTAGGATTTGTGACGAAAACGACTAAATTTGTTGTCCTTAGTTGATTTTTTTTAGATGACTTTAGCGATACTGATAATAATGGCTTATCTGATCGGTTCGATACCGACCGCCGTTTGGATAAGCAAAAGGGTGTACGGGATAGATATACGTGAACATGGCAGTGGCAATGCAGGCGCCACTAACACCTTTCGGATCCTTGGCTCTAAGGCGGGCTCTGTGGTGATGCTGATAGACATGTTCAAGGGTTTTCTTGCGGTGAAACTTTCCCTGCTCTCCGTATTTCCCTGGCATAGCGAGCAGATTACAAATCTTCAGGTATTCCTGGGCCTTGCGGCAGTCGTGGGGCACATCTTCCCCATATGGGCGGATTTCAGAGGAGGAAAAGGCATCGCAACCTTGTTCGGAATGATACTGGCCATTCAGCCCCTTGTGGCTGTAAGTTTGGTGGGTGTTTTTCTTGGCATGCTTTACCTCACGCGTTATGTGTCGCTTAGTTCTATCAGTGCCAGTGTTGCATTTCCCTTGCTTATCCTTTTTATATTCAACGAACCTGAGCTGAGCTACAGGCTATTTGCCATTGCTACGGCCTGCCTTGTGGTCCTCACGCACTACAAAAACATCAACAGATTGCTTCAGGGCAATGAAAGCAAGGTTCCCTTTTTCCGCAAACGTAAGTTGCGTCGCCGCGAAGATTGATATCCTAATCTGCTGTCTGGTATAAAAGTTTTTCTGCATCCTGAAAATGATAGGAGCAATGAAAAAACTTTTGATCGTATTAACTGCATTGATCGGCCTTACGAGCTTTCCATCCTGTTTTACGAATCCTGTGACGGGCCGCAGAGCACTCAGCCTCGTGGACCAAAGTACCATGCAACAGATGGCCGCACAGCAATACAGCAGCTTCCTGACTTCCAACGCTCCCGTACGGGGCACGCGCGACGCGGAAATGGTGCAGAAGGTGGGCAACAGAATAGCCAGCGCCGTGCAACAGTATCTGAGCAGTCAGGGCCAGAGCGATTTGATCAGCGGATATCAGTGGCAGTTTAATCTGGTCAACAACAACGAAGCCAATGCCTGGTGTATGCCGGGCGGTAAAGTGGCCGTATATACAGGCATTATGCCCTATGCACAGACAGAGGCAGGGCTGGCCACAGTAATGGGCCACGAAATAGCCCATGCTGTAGCCCGCCATGCCAGCGAAAGGGCCAGTCAGCAGGTAGCAGCGGAGTTTGGCGGTCAGGCCCTGAGTGGACTGCTGGGCTCAAACCCCGGCGCGGCCGCACAGGTCTTTAACGCCGCCGTTGGTTTCGGTGCTCAGGGTGCCTTGCTAAAATTTTCGCGCGATCAGGAAAGCGAAGCTGACCATATGGGTCTTATCTTTATGGCTATGGCGGGGTATAATCCTAATGAGGCGGTGACATTCTGGACACGCATGTCGGCACAAAGCGGCGCAAAACCACCCGAGATTTTGAGCACGCACCCAAGCGATCAGACCAGGATGAATAACCTCAGGCAATGGATACCCGAAGCCATGAGGTATTACAAGCCATAACGTTTTGTGACCAGTAGCCGCTACAAGCGATTTATCAGTTTTTTCCTTCCGCTAAAAATGTGGAGAGGCTTGGGCAGCCACGGTCAGCGGCTGGAGCTGATACTTTATCAGGGTCAGTGGCAACTCACTACCGATGATGCCATCTATTCGGATGGCTGGCGCTATCAGCCCTTGCGCTTAGCTTTTGGTAAAATACGCAAACGCTTACCCTTTGTGGAACAGGCTGTTTTTCTCGGCAGCGGCATTGAAAGCGGTATCATGGTACTCCGGCGTATGGGATTTGTACCCCAATGCACACTCGTCGATCACGATGAAGAAATACTGAATCTGGCACGCTCCGTACTGCAACAGCCTGCTATACGTTTTTCTTGTATGGATGCCGAAGGGTTTGTTCATCACAGTGAAGAAAACTTTGACCTTCTGGTCATCGACATCTTTGAAGGCAGGGTAGTGCCGGGTTTTGTGAGTAATGAACAGTTCCTGCTTCGTTGCCGGCAACTTATGCGGAAAGACGGCATTATCGTGGTCAACTTTATGGTCAATCAGGCGGAAGATGGCCTGCGGCTCCAAAACATAATAAATCTCCTGCCTCGTTGCGAGGTAATAGATCTTGGTGTTAATAAAGTGATCCTGTTTACAGCCTAGCAGATTGTATGCGGAGCACTTTGCGGTTTTTTTTCTGCACCCTCATTTTTTCAGGTACCAGCTCCAGTATTTCGTCCATCAGGCTCTGCAGTAGCGTAAGCTTTACGAAGTGGTCGTTGGTGACCAGCCCGATCTCCCTTACCGGTTCCGGGTCTTCGAAGTAGCGAAGCCTGTCCTGCTGATCCTCATCAAACTCAAAGGTGGCAAGTTCCGGTAACACGGTCATGCCTCCGTTTTTGTCAACCATTTTCCGCAGGGTTTCTACATTGCTGCTTTCGTATCGGAAGGGTTTTTCAGCTTGCAATTTCTGTACCTGATCGCTGCAAAGATTAATGATCTGATTGCGCATGCAATGGCCCTCGTTAAGCAGCCATATTTTGGACAGGTCAATATCATCGGGTATGATCAGCTTTTTCTCCAGGGCAGCATCGTCACCGGAAAAATAACCCACAAAAGGCTCATAGAACAAAGGATATTCTTTAATACCGTTCTCTTCGAGCGGCGTGCTCACCAGGGCTGCATCAATCTCATTGTTGCGCAGGGCCGCAATTACCTGGTGGGTTTCCAGTTCCTTTACCTGCAGCCGCACGTCGGGGTATTTTCCGGTGTAGTTCTCCAGCAAGCCGGGGATAATGTAAGGCGCTACGGTAGGGATCACGGCGAAACGAAAGGTTCCTCCCAGTGTGTTTTGCTGGTTTTGGATGATCTCATGAATTTTCTCACATTCTGCAAGTGCTATACGGGCCTGTGCTACTATGGCTTCTCCCATAGCGGTTATGGCTATGGGGTGTTTATTTCGGTCAAACAATTTGATGCTCAGCTCTTCCTCCAGTTTTTGGATCTGCATGCTGAGCGTGGGCTGGGTAACAAAGCATTTTTCTGCGGCAGCCACAAAACTTTTATAGGTGGCTACGGCTACTACGTATTCAAGTTGTGTGATGGTCATTTCTGAGAATTATGCAACAAACCTAATGTATAAAAACCGAAACGGGGGTGGCAGGAATGACGGCGGGATGGTTTCGGCAAATTGCAGAACAGATTTTTAACAGTCGCTTAGTAATTCGGATAATCTTTCCTAAATTAGGACGATTAACGATTGCCTTAACAATGAAAAGAACTGTACTTAGTCATTTTTGCCTGCTGTTAGCCTCAATATTCTTCTCCCTTACGGCGTCCGCACAGACCACCGTATCCGGTGTGGCCACCGGAACCAGCACAGCGGCTGCAACAGGTGTCAACGTTTTTGGTGTCACCAATAGCAACACTTATGGCATAGCCATTACTACGTTTTCCATCTATCACGGATCGAGTAATAACGGCCGTACCTACAGTGTCTGGTACCATCCCTCAGCAATAACGGGTGCGCCCAGCGTCACTGCGGCAAACGGGTGGGTACTTTTGGGTACGTCTGCCACTATTGGAGCTCCCACCAATGCCTATCGCGATGTGTTGACCAATCAGTTTCTGGTAATACCGCCGAACACCACCTACCGTATCGCAATCGTATGTAATTCCGGTTTTGCGTATTTTTCAACTACTGGTAGTAGTAGCTATTCCGCTGGTAATGTGTCTATTCAAACGGGTTCGAGCACGGTAAGTCCGGGATATGCAGGTTCTATGCCTAATCCCAACTTATCGCCAAGATATTTTTCAGGAAGTGTCACTTTCGTTCAGGCCTCCGCAGACAATATTGCGGTGCCCGCACTGATCACACCAACAAACAATACTTCTTATTGCTCTTACGACAGTTCTGAGGTGAAGGTTGCCATCAGAAACGATGGAAGTAATCCTCAGACCAACTTTCCCATAACAGCACGATATACCGGCACCACAACCGGAACAATCTCGACAACCTACTCAGGAACGTTGGCTGCCTACGCAAAAGATACCGTGGTAATCGGGAAACTGAATCTTTCACAAGGTAGCTACAGCATCAGAGCCTATGCTCAGGTGAGTGGGGATACGGTGCATACCAACGATACCACAGGGGCTGCAACGATCATTTTCCGCAAGCCGCTTACACCGCCGTCTGTTAGTTCAGACACGGTATGTCCGGGTAATGCTGGCAGCATCTCCATCAACGGGATTAGCAACACGAGCTACAAATGGTATGCAAGCCCTGGCAGCACTACATTGCTAAACGTAGGTACCTCGCTCAACTTTGTAAACGTTACCCAGGACACGGTGATGTGGGTGAACAGTGATTCGGCAAACTGTGTTAGTGTGCGGGTGCCCATTGGCGTGTACGTTGTGCCGCCTCCATCGCCCTACCTCGGTCTCGATACTTCTTTTTGTGAAAGTATTCCATTGACACTCGATGCCGGCCATCCTGGTGCCAGCTATATCTGGAGCACAGGTGATACTACACAAACCATACAAGTAACCAATGTGTCAGGTAAATATTGGGTGGAAGTAAACCAGTATTGCGCCGGATCAGATACGATTGATGTTACCATCAGGCCGATGCCTTATGTCACCGGAATCTCTTACGTGCGCTCGGGTAATACGTATAATTTCACTGCCTCCTTTTCGCAGTATGTAGAGTCGTGGACCTGGTACTTCGGTGATGGCTTTACTTCCAATGATTCTGCAGCAGTGCACACCTATGGCTCCGGTATCAGCACAGCTCTGAATGTGATACTGGTAGTAAGCAATACCTGTGGTTCAGATACGGTGATGCGCTCAGTACCGACCGCTATTAAGGATGTGGATCTTGCGGATCGCATTTCGATTTTCCCGAATCCGGCAAGCAAAATGATATCCATTGAAACTGGAAACTTAAAGGTAGATGAGCTGATCATTGTGAACATGACAGGCAGCCTGGTCCTCAGGCAAACGGATATCAGTCAACGCACCGTGAACCTGGAGCAACTTGTACCCGGAAATTATATCCTCAGGTTGAAGACCAATGAAGGCTACATCAGCAAACCGCTGCAGGTACAACGATAAAAAATAGGGGATAAAAAAACTGATTAGCGGGTCGGGTTCGATCCGCTTTTTCATTTATGATACTTTTGCAGGCAAAGGTGTAGAACGATATTTTGAAAAAGCTACAATTGGACAACAACCGCGAAGTTTTGCTATTGCAATGTCCGCAGGATCTGCTACCGCTGTTTGCTGATCTCAGGCTGCAACATACAGAAAGATACCCTGCAGGGCAGGTTTTGATGTTTGCAGCAAACAAAGCTACCCTCAATAGCTTGCTCTCCGCCCACCTGCAAAACCTTTCAACAGATTGTGTTTTTTGGATCGCCTATCCCAAAAAATCAGGCTCGATACCGTCGGACCTTAGCCGGGAAACGGTTCGGGAAATCTTGAGTGCCCGTGATCGGGAAGCCGTGGCCAGTATCTCGATAGATGAGGACTGGACTGCGCTTCGGTTTCGTGACCGTAGTCAAACCCATCTTTTGCAACGCTTGCCACCGCTCGAACAACGAAACACAGAAGGGATTGATTATGTAATGCGCACCGCTGTACTACCGGGCGATGCACAGGAAGCGATGCGGAACCGTGCGGGACTTTCAGCGTTTTTCGAGGGCTTGTCTTTCAGTCATAAGAAGGAATATATTGAGTCTATAGTAACCGCGAAAAAGCCAGAAACCCGTATCCGCAGAATTGAAAAGATGATAACCATGCTGGAAGAATTAAGAAACAGAAAGCAGGGAACAAAAAATAAGAAGCATGAACTATAAAGACATACCTGCCGGCAAGGTGCTGCAGTTTATCAAAAGCAATTTTTTAGGTAAAGTAGTTACAGAGTCGCGCTCGCCGGCAGGCAACTGGCTGGGCTTCACGCTGGAAGCAATAGAGCGGGGCGTGGCTACCATTTCTCTTCGGATCAGACCCGAAATGTGCAATCCCTACGGAAATATTCATGGCGGAATGATGGCACTTGTCATGGACGAGGTAATCGGATGGAGCGTGGTTAGCCTCGATACCAGCCTTAACTATACCTCACTCAACCTCAACGTGGATTTTCTCTATGCCCTGCATGGCGGTGAACAACTATTTGCAACGGCCGAAGTGCTCCGCGAAGGAAAAAAGATCATTCATGTGACGTGCACCGTAAGAAATGCAAACGGGGCCTTGCTGGGTAAGGCCAGCAGCAACCTTATTGTAACCGGTATGAAACCCGCTGAAGGGGCGTCGAAAGTTGCCAATTGACAAGGGATCAGGTTCGTTTTTTTACGTTCTACTTTATACATTTGACGCTCCAATACCAATTGTAGATGCTCAACGGCAAAAAAATAGTTGTTGTTTTACCTGCGTACAAAGCCGCTCTTACGCTTGAAAGGACCTACAACGAAATTCCCTTTGATATAGTGGATGATGTGGTGCTTGTTGACGACAATAGCCCCGACAACACCGTTGCAGAAGCCAAAAGGCTGGGAATCCATCATATTGTGGTACATGAAAAAAACAAGGGGTATGGCGGAAATCAGAAAAGCTGCTACCGTAAAGCGCTGGAGTTAGGCGCCGATATTGTTATCATGCTGCACCCCGATTATCAGTACACACCGACGCTGATACATGCCATCAGTGGTGTGATTGCATACGATGTATATCCCGTATGTTTCGCCTCGCGCATTTTGGGTAACGGTGCATTAAGAGGCGGTATGCCCCTGTATAAGTATGTATTCAATCGTATGCTCACGCTGTTTGAAAACATTCTGATCTGGCAGAAGCTGAGCGAATACCATACCGGCTATCGCGCTTTCTCTGCCGAAGTGATCCGCTCTATAGATTTTACACACAACAGCGACGACTTTGTATTCGACAACGAGATGATCTCGCAGATATTTATGAATGGCTTCGAGATTGGCGAGGTTACCTGTCCCACCAAATATTTCGAAGAAGCATCTTCCATTAACTTTAGCCGCAGTATGAAGTATGGAATGGGCGTACTGAGGGTGTCGCTTACCCATAGGCTGCATAAATGGGGCCTAATCAAAAGCCCGTTATACAACAAGCCTTCGCAGGCAGGAATATCATAGTCTTGTTAAAAACTACGGCAATCTTTCGGACATCTCCGGTAGAAGATACTAAATGCACGAAACCTACGTTTACCTGCAGCATACGCAGCTTTTTATCAGTCAGAGATTTGTATCCGTCACCGCTTTGTAATGTATATTATCATTGCGATAAAAAAATTTTGGCCAAGTTGTTTTTTTAACCTGTACCTATATCTTTGCAACCACACAAAAAGCGATTTTTAGCAATAGTAATTAACCTCAAAAAACACAAATAAAACTTCAAAATTATGGCAGACGTAAAAACAGCCACAGCAAAGCCAGGTTCACAGGGTTCTCGAGCAGGAAAGCCTAAAAACAGTAATTATACGCTGATAAATTTTGCGATTGTAGTGGCTTGCTTCACTGTAGCGCACCTTGTTTTTTATTTTGTATTTGGTAGCGCATCCAACTTCCGCGATGCAGAGAGGCATGTACCCGCCAATTTTCAGGGTACGGTTTATACCGGCGGCTTTGTAATTCCGATCCTTATGTCCACTGCCCTTGTGCTGCTTTGCTTCGTAGTGGAGCGTGCACTTACCGTTATGAAAGCAAACGGAAAAGTGAACAATGGCGAATTTGTGAGGAAAGTTCAATATCATCTTGCCAACAAAAATGTTGATGCTGCATTAGCAGAGTGCGATAAGCAATCGGGTTCTGTGGGCAACGTGATGCGCGCCGGCCTGCTGAAATATCGCGATATGGTCAACAACCACGAGCTCGATACAGAACAAAAAGTATTGAGCATCCAAAAAGAAATAGAAGAAGCCACGGCCCTTGAACTGCCTATGCTGGAGAAGAACCTGGTTTTCCTTTCTACCATTGCTTCGGTAGCTACACTACTTGGTCTGTTCGGTACGGTATTGGGTATGATTCGCGCCTTCCAGGCTATGGGTCAGGCAGGTGCTCCGGATGCTGCGGCGCTCGCCAATGGTATCTCTGAAGCCCTGATCAATACAGCTATCGGTATCGGTACCTCAGCTATTGCTATCATTACGTACAACTACTTTACTACGGTAATTGATGGTATTACTTACGGTATTGACGAAAGTGGCTTTACCCTAACTCAGAGCTTCGCTGCTAACTATAAATAAGATAGTGTTGCAGAAAATATGTGAGCTTGATTTGTGGAAAGACACTGCTTTTTAGTCTAACTAGTTAAACAGTTAAAACCTTAGCGATGCCAAAAGTAAAAATGCCAAGGAAGAGCACGAACGTTGATATGACGGCGATGTGCGACGTAGCATTTCTGCTGCTTACCTTCTTCATGCTGGCAACAAAGTTTAAGCCCGATGAACCCGTGACGGTGGTGACACCAAATTCTATTTCGGAAATTCCGATCCCTGATGCAGATATAATGCTCATCACCGTGGATCCAAAGGGTAGGGTTTTCTTCTCTGTTGATAATAAGAATAATACCCGTCGCAATCTTATTGAAGATGTAAACGAGTATAAAAGTCTGAACCTGACACAGCAGGAAATTGCAACGTTTACGCATGGCGCGTCAATCGGGGTGCCCTTTAATCAACTCAAGTCTTATTTGTCTGCCGATCCTGCCCAGAGAACTGAGTTTGACCAGCAGACAGCAGGTATCCCGACGGATACGGTAAATACCTCGGATCAGAATGAGCTTGCTGCCTGGATTCGGATGGCACGAAATAACAATCCCAAAATCCGTATCGCAATCAAAGCAGATGGTGATGCCTCCTATCCCGAAATCAAGAAGGTCATCAAGACGCTCGAAAACTGGAAAATTTTTAAGTTCAATCTGATTACGGGTTTGAAGGCTGTGCCTCCGGGAACTGCAGCCTACGAAATTCAAAATGCAGGCTTAAAAAAATAGCCCGGTTGGTTAATTAATTTAGATAACCTTTTAAAATAAAAGTACCATGGCAGAAATGGATACCTCCAGTAGTGGGGGGCATAAAAAAGGTCCTGGGGTCAAAAAAGGTAAAAAGCTTTCTACCCGTGTAGATCTTACACCAATGGTGGATCTTGGGTTTTTATTGATTACCTTCTTCATGTTTACTACTACACTGTCTAAGCCTAAGACAATGGAGATCAACATGCCGAATAAGGAAAAGATCGACGAGAAGGATCAAACAAAGGTGAAGGAAAGCGTGGCTATGACCATACTTCTCAGCAAAGACCATCGTATCTACTACTACGAAGGCCTGGCCAGCGACCCTACGAAACCACCCGATGTGAAGGTCACTTATTTTAAACCTAAAGGGGGCATTCGCGACGTTATTATAGATAAGAAGAAGCGGATTGAGGAAGAGAGACAGGTTAACCCAAGCCTTACGGCAAAAGATAAACTCACCGTGCTGATAAAGCCCGACGCAAACAGTACCTATGAAGACTTGGTAAATATCCTTGACGAAATGTCGATCAACGATGTGACGATTTATGCAATAGTTGATATTACCGATGTTGACAAGGAGTTCATTCAAAGTACGGAACAGGCTAATGGAGATGCCCAATAGCCCGACCCGGAAAAATTTTCGGACTCCGGATATGGAAATGATGGTTTTTGACGTCCTGAAACTGATTACACAGAACAAAAAAAGTAACAATGGACATTAATAAAATACTCAAAAGCGATTACCTCGATATTCTGTTCGAGGGACGTAACAAAAGTTACGGCGGCTATGAGTTGCGGAAAAACTATCCGAAACGCGTAGGACGATCGCTGATGGTACTGGCTGGTATTGGCCTCGCTACAGCAGCCTATGCCGTAATCGCTAATCTTAAGCCAAAAGATGATAATAAAAAAGTGGCTATGATGAAGGAGGTGACCCTTGCGGAACCACCGCCCATTGACCCTAAAAAGCCACCGCCGCCACCACCGCCAGAACCACCACCACCGGTGAAGCCAACGGTGAAATTTACACCTCCTGTCATCAAAAAGGATGAAGAGGTGAAGGAGGAGGAAAAGCCACCTGAAGTAACAGAATTGAAAGACAAGTCTGCCGGTTTGAAAACGCAGGAAGGAGACCCCAACGGAATTGATCCTGGTATCGTGGATCCCGGGCCAGGAACAGGTGCCGTGGAAGCACCGCCCCCACCGCAGATCTTTACTTATGTGGAGCAAATGCCGGAGCCTTCTGTAAATGTAAACGAGTTCCTGAGCAAAAATATCAGGTATCCTGAGCAGGCTAAAGAAAACAATATCCAGGGACGTGTAACCGTACGTTTTGTAGTCGATGAAAATGGACAGGTTTCCGATGTGAATGTAGTGAAAGGTATTGGTGGAGGGTGTGACGAAGAAGCGAAGCGTGTGGTGATGAAAATGCCGAAGTGGAAACCGGGTAAGCAAAACGGTAAGGCGGTGAAGGTGTATTACACACTGCCCATCAGTTTCCGTCTCGAGTAGTATGCTTAAATTTTATGAGTGAAAAGCCGTCTGTACTGCAGATGGCTTTTTTATACCACTACGTAACCTTTTTTCGTTATTGACGATATAAGTACATTATTGGGTATTATTTTTGTCGCCCGGTTACAACTAACTAACTGCCAAATATTATCAATGAAAAATACAGCAACGCTCCTGAGCAGCCTCGCCTTGATCGGCGTCATTGTTCTTTTTGTCTTGCACTTTTCCAAAAGCAGCACCACCGCATCATCGCGCCCGGCATCTGCGGCGGTCAGTCACTCCGGTGCGCTTAAAATTGCGTATGTAAACATCGATACCTTCGAAGCTCACTACGACTATCTGAAAACAAAGCGCGAAGAGTTTAACAAACGCCAGACCGGCATGCAAAACGAACTTGAGCGGTCTGCACAACAGTTTCAGTCGAGGGTGGCCGACTTTCAGCGCAAGGTGCAAAGCAACAGCATCAGTCAGGCCGAAGGTGAAGCCACACAAAAGCAATTGGCCCAGATGCAGCAAAGCCTTCAACTGCGCGAGCAAGCGCTCACAGAGCAGCTACTGAAAGAGAAGGATGCTTTCAACGAGCAATTGCACAACGACCTCGATAGCTTTCTTAAAGACTACAATCGCGATAAAGATTTCGACTTCATTTTTTCCTACTCCGACATTGGCAGCCAGATACTGCTGGCCAATGAATCGCTCAACATTACCGAAGACGTGATCCGCGGCATGAACGACCGTTCAAAAAATGTAAGCGATACCACCCGTAAAAAGTAGTATATTTCTGAAAACACCCGCTATTGGAAAACAAGCCGGAATTTCACAGATCGCTCAGCCTGTTTGATGGTGCCCTGCTCGTGATGGGCTCCATGATCGGATCGGGCATTTTTATTGTTGGCGCCGACATTGCCCGCCATGTAGGTAGCGCAGGATGGATCGTTGCCGTATGGGTGATTACGGGTATCATGACCATCACGGCTGCAGTAAGCTACGGAGAACTCAGCGGAATGTTTCCCAAAGCCGGGGGGCAGTATGTTTACCTCAAAGAGTCTTACAACAAACTCATCGGTTTTCTATACGGTTGGAGCTTTTTTGCTGTTATCCAGACAGCCACCATAGCTGCCGTGGCCATTGCATTCGCTAAGTTTGCCGGCTATTTTTTTCCGGTACTCAACCTTACCAATGACAATATTCTCTTTACGGCGGGACCGATTACCATTTACCCGGCCCACCTTCTCGCCATACTGGTGATCGTACTGTTGAGTTATATCAATTCCAGGGGCGTAAAAGAAGGAAAGCTGATTCAATTGGTCTTTACCCTGTCCAAGCTCATTGCACTCCTGGGTCTTGTATTGTTTGGGTTTCTTTTGGTGAAGAACAGTTTTTTTTCTGCCAACTGGGCGACAGGTTTTCACGCCGCTCAGGACCTCGGCACGACCAACGACCTTGGGCAAAGGGTACCCTCCGGCTGGACGGGTATCTCAGGTACAGCAGTGCTCGGAGCCATAGCAGCAGCCATGGTGGGTTCCGTTTTCAGCAGCGATGCGTGGAATAATGTCACCTTTGTTGCCGGTGAAATCAGGAACCCTCAACGCAATATCGGTCTCAGTCTTTTTTTGGGCACACTTGTGGTCACGCTGCTCTATATCACAACCAATTTGATGTACCTGAATGTGCTGCCGCTTAATGAAATTGCCTTTCCGGAAGAAGACCGTCTGGCGGTAGCAGCGGCTCATGAGATATTCGGGAATAACGGCCGGTTTGCTATCGCCGCCCTCATCATGATCTCGACATTTGGTTGCAACAACGGGCTGATTCTTGCCGGTGCGCGGGTGTATTACACTATGGCACAGGACGGATTATTCTTCAGCAAGGCTGCCCGGCTCAATCGGCATGGTGTACCACAGTGGGCGCTCTGGGCGCAGTGCATCGTTGCTTCTCTATTGTGTCTCAGCGGCCGATATGGCGATTTGCTCGACATGATCTCTTTTGTCGTGGTGATCTTTTACGTGCTGACTATAGCAGGCATTTTTATTCTCAGAAGAAAGATGCCCGATGCGGAGCGGCCCTACAAAGCTTTCGGATATCCTTTATTGCCACTTTTATATATCGTAATGGGCCTGAGCTTTTGCCTGTTGCTGATTGTTTATAAGCCAGATTTTACCTGGCCGGGGCTCGGAATCGTTTTGTGTGGGGTTCCTATTTACTACTTCATTCAGAGAAAGCAGTGAGCAGAAAAATTTTAAAGGACGACCTGATAAAAGTTTTTGAACAAATAGAAAGGCTGCACGTGGTGGTGGTGGGCGATGTGATGCTTGATAATTACTGGTGGGGCGATGTAGAGCGCATTTCGCCAGAGGCGCCTGTGCCGGTCGTGACCCTGGCGCGCCGCGAAAGCAGGCTGGGCGGAGCGGCAAACGTGGCGCTCAATTGCCGGGCACTTGGCGCTAAGGTCACCATCGCCAGCATAGTGGGTAATGACGCCGACGGAGCCTTATTAACAGAGCTTGCGCAGAAGGCGGGCATACAAACCGACCTCATTGAACGTAGCGCTTACCGACCGACAACGACAAAGACACGCATCATAAGCCGCAGCCAGCAGATGCTGCGACTCGATGCTGAAAAAAGCGAAGATCTCAACACCGAAGAAGAGCACCCGTTCATCGACAAAGTATTGCGGTTTCTACAGATAAATAAGCCCGATGTAGTCATCTTCGAAGATTATAACAAAGGCGTTTTGAAGGAAAATGTGATTGTCAGAATCACTGCACATTGCCGCGAACTGAATATTGTGACTGCCGTCGATCCCAAGAAAAGAAATTTTCTGGCTTACAAAGGAGTGAGCATTTTTAAGCCCAATCTGAAAGAAGTGCGCGAAGGGCTAAATGTGCCTGTAGAAACGGTCAATGAAGAAAGTCTGCGCCAGGTGAACGATGCCTTATCAGAAGCTTTGCAGCACCAGATTACCTTCATTACGTTGTCTGAAAAAGGTGTCTATTATAATGATCAGCATGCTGCCGGGATCATCCCATCGCATATTCGCAATATTGCCGATGTATCCGGCGCGGGAGATACCGTTATCGCTACGGCTTCACTGATCTACGCACAGACCAGAAGCGCCGCCCTGATGGCCGAAATTTCGAACCTGGCTGGCGGACTTGTTTGCGAGCAAGTGGGGGTGGTGCCCATTCACAAAAAGTTGCTTCTTGATGAAGCGGTACGTTGTCTTACATAAAATTAGTCCCCGGGCTCTTCTGCGCTGCGGTCTATTACCGACAGTTCCACCGTTTCGGCTGAGTTGCGATACATCTTTAGTATAGTCACTTCATAACGGTCCAGGGTGATCTTATCATTTTTGTGCAACTCGTCCGGAAAGCGATAGGTGATCAGCCCTGATAGGGTTTCATAGTGATCGCTTTCTTCCAGGCGGTAGGGCAGATATTTGTTGATGTCGGAAAGGTTGGTGTGTGCATTGACGATAAATGTGTTTTTCGCCGTCTTTTCCACATAGGGTTGCTCATTGTCATACTCGTCCTGAATTTCGCCTACCAGTTCTTCCAGTATGTCTTCCATGGTTACGATTCCCGACACTTCGCCAATTTCATTCGTCACTACAGCCATCTGGATATGCTTTTTCTGAAATTCTTTCAGCAGTTCCTTGATGAGTTTGCTCTCCGGTATAAAGTTCGTCTTTCGCAACAGAGGCCGTATTCCTTCCGGCTTTTTTGTGGCCACCATCGTCTTCATGAGGTCTTTGGTATAAATGATGCCGACAATCTCATCGAGCGAACCATCGCAGACCGGGTAGCGGGAATAGCCTTCAGTGATGGCGAAATTGATCGCTTTATCGAGACTGAAATTTACATCGAGTGCGGTAACATTCTTACGTAGCGTCTGTATGTTCCATACCCGGCGATCGTCGAAGTCGAACACATTCCGGATCAGATCGCGTTCTGTCTCTTCGATAGCGCCCCCTTCATGGCTCTCGGAAATGATCATTTTGAGCTCTTCTTCGGTATGGATTTCGCCCCCATGAATAGGGCGAATGCCAAAGATGCGTAAAATGAAATTGGCCAGCCCGTTGAGCATCCAGATAAAAGGCCGGAAAACCAGATAAAAAATGCGGAGGGGTAAAGCCACAGCAAAAGTGGTGTTGGACGGGTATCGGATGGCCAGCGACTTCGGTGCCAGTTCGCCGAAAGTGATGTGCAGGACGGTGATGGTAGTGAAAGCAACAGGCACTGCCAGGCGGTGGGCCGTGCTTTCTGAAAGAGAGAGATGCAAGGCGTCAAAAGCCCGAAGCAAAATGTTCGTAGTCACCTCCTCGCCTACCCATCCCAGTCCAAGGCTGGCCAGCGTAATGCCTAACTGTGTAGCTGCAAGATAGGCGTCGAGATTGCTGACAATGCTGCGTGCCGTCTTTGCTATATTTTTGTTGATGTCCTCGCGCACTTCTATTTGCGAGGAGCGCACTTTTACAATGGCAAATTCTGCTGCAACGAAAAATCCATTCAGCAGTACCAGCAGCAGGGTAATTAAAATGTCGAATAACATAACCGGGCCGCAAAACTAATCACAAAAACAGTACCCATCTCCTGTATAAAGCTCGATCATACGGGCCGCTCGAACCTTCCGGTAATTTTTTGCAAATGAATGCGATAATAGATCGCCGGTACATATTCGGGTTGTGCACCGCGAAAGCGTTCTTCCTGCAAATGAGGTGGAGCAGCGCTTTCTTCAGTTTTCATCTCAAGCATATAGTCGTTAAAAAACTGGCGCGCGTACACAATGTCTTCTTCCTCAGTAAGCTCTTCATAAATTCCCCAGCAGATAATGCTCTGCCAATGATCGTAGCTCTTGATGTCGTCCACCTCAAAACATACATTGGGATTTCTGCGCATCATCTCTATCTTCAGTCCATCGCGACTATGGCAGAGCAGCACGCCCTGGTCGTAGAGATAGCTCACCGGCACCACATAGGTCATGTTGCCATCGTTGCAGCCTATGCGGCCTACCATCTGGCTGCGCAGCAGTTCCTCCATTTCTTCGGGGGTAAGTTGTCCCAGCATTGTGTAAGGATTGATCAGGATAAAGTTAGCCAATAGGTCTGGCAGTATTTTTTTGTGGATTAAGAAAATTCATTTCGTTGTTATGAAAGATTTCAATTCGGGCCTTCTCCTGCCACAGCATACAGATATTTTTCTGCTCGATGACGATGGTATTTTTCTGAACAACGAGCTATTGCCGGTAGTAAAATATCGTCATGCGTTTCAGATCGCCAATGTAGATGAAGCGGTTGTACATATTGAAGCTCTGTTGCAGCAAAACGGATGGCACCATCCCTGGCGCGATGGCATATTCGACTATCATCATTTCCACAGTACGGCTCATGAGGTGCTGGTAGCCTGTGCGGGTAGTGCACGTGTGGAACTGGGAGGCCCCAATGGCGTTCTTGAAGACTTTGCTTCGGGCGATGTATTGATTTTACCGGCGGGCACGGCTCATCGGTGTCAGCAGGCAACAGGAGATTTTGAATGTATCGGGGCTTATCCGCTCAATCAGATGTTTGATATCTGTTACGGTCGTACGGAAGAGAGAGCCAGAAACAGAGCTGAGATCATGAATGTTCCTCTGCCCACAGCCGATCCGGTTTACGGTCCCAACGGCCCGTTGATGATGCACTGGCAGACGGATTAAAGAATGATGAAAGCTCCCTTTTGTCTGTCTTATTCTGTTAAAACTATGGCAACATCTGAATATCTTAGTGGAATTACATCATTTTTGCGATAGGTCGTTTATGCAGAAACAGCTTAGTGTAATTTTCTTCCTCCTTCTTTCGTTCCGGGTGTTTGCTCAACAGGGCGATACCCTTCAGGCCACCATGCAAAACGGTGGTCTGGAAATTCAGGTCAAAGCCTTGCCCGGGGACAACGTAAGCATTCTTGCGCAAAGGTTTCATGTGCCGTTGGCCATTTTTGCAGATTATAATCATCTGAGTACCGCCAGTGAAGTAAAGGCCGGCGGCAGCTATTATGTGCCTTTGTCCACGTACAACTTATTGGGAAGCAAACCCGCTTCGGGTACTTTTCGCGCCGTTTATTTTGTTGCCGGTGCGGAACCCCTGTACAAGATAGCATCGGCCCTGCATGTGCCTCAGCGGCAGTTGATGGAGATGAACAAGTTGCAGACTAACGAGTTGAGAAGAGGTCAGAAATTGATGCTGGGATGGCTTTCTCTCGATCTTTCGGCAAGCCCGGTAACCAACCGGCGCGGCTCCGGGATCAATGTTCATCAGGAATATGATCCGCTCGACAACCGGAGGCCTGCAACGGAGACGATCATTATCCGAATGCCGGATACTACTGCGCTTGCTGCTGATACCTTGTCGGAAGGCGCGTTAAAGTATCTCGAACAAACCAGCGATGGCGCTATGGCTGCCGAAGAAAAGGGTACGGCCGTATTCTTCAAACGGGCCGGTCGCTCCGAAAACGGAATTTATTTTGCGCTGCACAACACGGCGAAACGAGGCACCATTGTCAGGATTTATAATCCCGGCACGGACAAAACCGTGTATGCAAAAGTGATTGGTACCATACCCACGCGCGATGTGTTTTACAATGCCCTTATCGCACTAAGCAGTGATGCCAGGACAGACCTCGGCACGGGGTCGGAAAAAATGTGGTGTGAGATCAGTTATGCACCCTGACAAGAGTGATCTCTGGGGCTTTCATTTGCTTCTATGCGCTATCTTTCCGCCATGAAAGCACTGATCATTCGTTTTTCCTCCATCGGAGATATTGTGCTCACTACACCGGTGGTCCGTTGTCTGAAATTGCAGCGGCCCGATACAGAAATTCACTACCTGACAAAAAAGACATTTGGGCCCGTACTCGAAGCCAATCCTTATATCCATAAACTACATTTTTTAGAAGAAGATCTGAATTCCACGATAGATCACCTCAGGACGGAGCATTATGATCTGATCCTTGATCTGCACAAAAATGTCCGTACGCTAAAGGTGAAACGCGGACTCAATGTACCCGCTTTTTCCTTTCCTAAGAAAAACGTAGAAAAGTGGCTGCTTGTAAATTTTAAGATGGATCTGATGCCGCGGGAAAGCATCGTGGAACGCTATCTCGAAACTGTGCGCCATTTAGGAGTACGTAACGATGGCAAGGGGCTTGATTATTTTATTCCCAACACCGTACAGGTTACCAATAGCGATGTGCCGATGAGTCATTGGGCAGGATACGTTGCCTGTGTCATCGGAGGCTCGTACCCTACCAAGAAGCTGCCGGTGGAACAATGGAGACGTCTTATTGAAGATTTGCCTTATCCGGTAATGCTCATCGGTGGTCCTGAAGACCGTGCTGAAGGCGAAGAAATTGCAGCGCTCGATCCTGTAAAAATTTACAATTCCTGTGGCAAGTTCAGTATTAATGAATCGGCATGGCTCATAGAAAAATCGAAAGTGGTGGTCAGCAACGACACGGGTATGATGCATGTGGCCGCTGCGTTCCGGAAGCCCCTGATATCATTTTGGGGCAATACGGCGCCTGAGATGGGTATGTTCCCCTATTATGGCAGCAACGATCTTGAGAAAATCATAGTGCCGGAGTCTTTTATGATGGAAAACAAGACTTTATCCTGCCATCCTTGCTCGAAGCTCGGTTATCATCGTTGTCCTAAGAAACATTTTAAGTGCATGCGCGACCTTAACATGCAGATGGCTGCCGAAGCTGTGAAAAAATTTTTCGGAGCTAAAAATTAAAATTCTATCTAAATAGCGTATTTTAGACCGGGTTGAAAATCAGCTTTTTGTTGTGCGGTGAAATGGCCAACCAAAGCTTGTTTTTAATTGTCTTAATCTCGGAAAAAGCCCTTGTCATTAAAATCAATCTAAAAATTATTTAGGATTTCTACTTCAATATCATGATAAAGATTGCCACCAGACGCGTTTTCTTAGCTCTCTTATTCGTTTTAGCAGGCATGTCGCCTGAAAACGTTTTTGCGCAGTTAATTCCCTGCCCATATAATATTGACTGGGAAACCGGCGATAGTACAGGTTGGACCGCCGCTTATGGCGGGGGCCCTGGCAGTGTTCCCGGAGGCGTTGTTACAGGTCCAGTCACCAATCAACCTACAACGATAACAACGCCGGTTGCAGGTTTTTCGGCCCGGACAAGAATTATGAACACTACAATGGGGAATGACTTTTACGGCGGCTTCCCTGTAGTGTGTCCGAACGGCGGTAATTATTCGATAAAAGTCGGTGATTCGCTTATTACCAATGGAGCCGCGAAAGTCCAATTTACCTTCACGGTACCCGCTACCATTAATAATTACAGTGTAAATTTCTGGTATGCAGTTGTGATTCAAAATCCAGCAGGGCATGATCCTAATGAAATGCCTCGATTCACAGTATCTCTGAAAGACGCGAATACCGGCCTTCCAATCAAAGACGGATGCTATGATTTGAACTTTATCGCTGGTGGAGATCTGCCCGGATTTCAGGACAATGGAGCAGGCGTACAATATAAGCCCTGGACGAAGCATACTTTAAATATGAGTGGAACTGCTGGAAAAAGTGTAACCGTAGAAGTAACCACAGGAGATTGTAGTCTTGGTGGTCACTTCGGATATGGATATTTTGATGTGGAAGACTGTGGTGAGTTCAAAATTGTACTTGATGCAGATTCGTGTAACCTTGACCGTGGAGGCGTGTATCTACAGGGCCCGATTGGTTTCATGAATTATGACTGGTATGATAACAACTACGACTCACTCGTAGCGCAGGGTCAGTATGTTTCTTTCCAGCCACTGACGCTCACTCCTCAGGTCTATCACCTTGTTCTGACGCCTTACCCTTCAGTGAGCCTTTGTAAGGATACGGTAAATACGCAACCTCTCGCGAATATCAATATTGATCGTTTTGACAGTACCTGTATGGCGGCTAATACCGCCGTCGTCTTAGACGGTCATATTTCGGGTGGGGCCGGCCCACTTACCTATCTGTGGTCAGAAGCTGTGGCGCAAGGTTCACTTAGTTGCACAGCCTGCAAGATACCTACGGCTACACCTCCCACTTCAAATGTGTATAGGGTGTATGTAGAAGACACGATGAAGTGCCATAAATCTGAAATCTATGTTATGGGTGTTAATGCGGATACCATGTATGCCCTGGATGATTTTGTTTTCTGTAGGCCGGGTTACACTCAGCTTGATGCCAATGCCGTTGGTATTGCACCTTTGGTACCTCTGGACTGTGGTAAAAGCCTGCAGCCTCCTTGTGCTTCTACTCAAACACTAGAAGTGCAGACGCTACACCGCGATCAGTTTCAATTCAAAGAGGATACTACTCGAGTAAATAATCCCTATGCCGCTCAGTACACTTCCGCTCATATGCAGTTTATTCTTCGCAAAGAGGATCTGCGGGCTTCGGGGCTGAGGCACGGTACTTTAAACAGTCTTGGCTTTAATGTTTATAAATCTTCGCCGGCAAACTTTTCCACCTTTAAAATTGCATTGGGATGTACCGATCAGAGTACACTGGGAGGCACCTTTATTCCCAATGTAACACCAGTCTATTCTGCTCCTGCAGCTACAGGTACTGTTGATGGCTGGAACGACTACACGTTTGACGATCCTTACGATTGGAATGCTGATAAGAATCTCGTTGTGGATGTTTGTGTCGCAGGCCCGTCCTCCAATGTAGCACCGATCATGATCTACACTAACTCGGGAGCGAACGACGCGGTGATGGAATTTACCACTAAGATCAACGGTAACGTTTGTCTTAACGGAAAGATTGACGATCAGGATCAATTTAGCGGTCACCCCACCGTTCGTTTAGGTTATTGCAAGTCTCAGGATGCGCCATTCCAATATACTTGGTCGCCAGGCACCTATCTCGAGGACTCTACCATTAAGTCACCTTTCGCTTACCTCAATAAGTCAATAAAGTACTTTGTGGAAACGATCGGCGGAAGCGAGTGTCGCCTCGTGGATTCAGTGAACATCACTGTTCCGGTACATGATTATGATATCTATCCAAGAGATACATCCGTATGCTTCGGACAGAAATACAGAATTGACGCATTAGGTTCTACGCTTACATCCGTAGAATGGTATGAAGTAGATCCGGCCAACGGAAACTTCATTGTGCCCAATACACTGAGTTGTGAGGGTTGTGAGGATCCAAATAAAGCATTTAGCCCAATAGCTAAGCCATCAAAGACAACCACCTACGGAGCTATCTACAAGGATCAGTATGGATGTCTTGACACGTTCTTCTCGCGTGGTGTGATCCGTCCTTTGCCCAATGTGCAGATCCTCAATCATGATACAACCGTTAAGTATGGTCAGAGCATTCAGTTGCTGGCCTCGGGTGCTTACCTCTATAGCTGGAACCCGCTGGGAGCGATTACCAACCCCAACCTTTCTAATCCGCATGTTGCCCCTACGGAACCAACGACTTTCTATGTATGGGGACTTGCTGAAGATGGCTGTCGCAACATAGACTCTGTAAAGATCAATATTGACTACCGCGATAATCTTTTTGTGCCCACCGCTTTTTCTCCTAATGGAGACGGCAAGAACGATGAGTTCAGAATATCAAATATTACCTTCCAGAAATTGCAGGAATTCCGGGTATTCAACCGTTGGGGCCAGGAAATTTTCAGCACCACCGATCCTAAAAAAGGATGGAACGGAAGCTGGAAAGGTGTACCGCAAGATATGGGTGTATATCAATATCATATCCGTGTAGCTTACCCGGACGGTTTTATTGAGACCTATAAAGGAAATGTAACGCTGGTACGATAGCACCGAATACAGTGTTTGTTTTTTTGCAAAGGTTCCGGGTTTCCGGAGCCTTTGCCGTTTATAGCATTTCCTTACCATTTCCTGTTAACTCTATCTAAAACAACCGGTGTTTTTATAGGAAGGGCATTGGACTGGCACATTAGTGGTAATAGACTGATTGAATCAAAAACCGATACTATGAAAACGATGATGTCAGTATTAGGATTGAGCTTAGGACTGCTGTTTTCGGCTTGTAATCATTCTGGTGTAGAGCAGCAGCAACAGTTGCAATTGCAGGCACAGCAACATACCATAGATTCCATGAAAATGGCCGTAGCACAGCAGCACATGCTTGACTCGATGGCTAAGGCGAACGAGGCAGCGGTGGCAAAAGCCAAAGCGTCGGCTGCAGCGTCAAAACGGGTAACCACGCATAGGAGTAGTTCGCGAAGCTATGCCCGTAATTCGGTAAACCGTTATACGGGTTATACACAGCAACCGGTTCAAAATATTCCCGTACAATCATCCCAACAACAGCGCCCGAAGGGATGGAGTGCAAAAGCAAAGGGGGCACTGATCGGAGCAGGTGTAGGAGCTGCAACGGGCGCCGTAGTCAATAAAAGAAACAGAGCTGCGGGTGCCGTTATCGGCGGTTTACTTGGAGCGGGTGCGGGAACCGGCGTAGGCGCCATTATAGACAAAAAGAACGGCCGGTAAATATTGTTAAGATGTGTAGAACAGAATGAGACATAACGTTTCATTCTGTTTTGCTTAAACTCTCTTGATTGCTTGTTTCACAGACCGGCTTACTTGACCCGAAAAGATAAAGGCAGTCACCAGGGCGCCCAGCCACACGGGCCATCCGGGTAGTAAAGGAAGTTTTAAAGACATTTTTGGAGCCCAGGTACTTAGGGCAATCTGTAGCACGACGGTAATCAACACACTCAGTGCAACGGACGTAAACACAAGCGGTAAGAAATGTGTCCGCACAAAACGGCGCAGGGCGCGGCCCTCATATCCGATCTGCAGGAGCAGCGTAAGGGATGAGCTGGCTTGCGCTATGGTTAGTTCGATGAACATTACAAATACGAGAATGCTGATGGCCATCAACATAATAGCTAAAACACCGGTGGCCAATACAACCACATCTACCACCGCACGCATTTTACTCCACCGCAGCTTTTCGGCGTTGGCCACATAGCCCCGCTTTTCCAAAAATTGTACAAACTCAGTGCTCGAGGGATCCTTTACGGACAATATAACCCGGGAAGGACGGACATGTGAGCCGCCTATCGAAAACTTTTGATTGGCATAGCTCATGAACGACTGCGGTACCAACACAGAGGTTATCCGGTCTGAAAACCCGACCACATGGGCGGAATAAGTCTGGCGCACCTCCGGTAGTCCTATATTCAGATCGAAAGCCAGTGCCTGAATAGACTTTTCTGAAAGTTGGGGCAGCCCCTGGCTGATGGCGAAACCATAGTTATACAGGTTTAAAAATTCCCGCGACATAATGATAGGTACCTGTTGACTGCCCTCTTCCCAATGCCAGTCTTCCGGTCTTTCGTCAATAAAGCGATCTGGTACCGCCTCGAGAAAAACGTCGGAGCTGAAGGCTAGTCGGCTATTCAGGGTAATGTAGGCAGGGAAGCGATTGGACGTGAGCACGCCCGCGTCCGACACCTGTGGAGCCGAAAGCAGTTGGTCTATTTCGCCGTCGCCGAAGATGGTCGTTTCCGGCTTCCCCATATTTTCGCTGGTGATTTTTTTGCTGATGGTCAAAAAGGTCTTCCCCAGCGAATCATCGTTGTGGTTTCCATAAAGCAATTCTCTGAAATTCCACCAGATGAGCAAGGATATCAGCAGTAGGGTAGTGCCGGCGCATAGGCTGATCCAGGCCATAACCAATCTTCCGCGATTTCTTCTGCGAAAAATGAGTTGGCGGAGCAAACTTTTTTGCGATTGTAAAGTGTTCATAGCTTGCTATAGGTAAAGTACACGATGGTAAGGAAACAAGTTGTTGGGTTCAAGATCCGCTAACAGGATACCTGCGTTATTTTTCTCCACCACTTCCTGTATCAGAGCGGCTGCTTTCTCGATATTCATCTGGTCGAGGTGACTAAAAGGCTCATCCATCAGCAGCCAGTCGAAAGGTTGTAACAGTGCCCTTGCAATGGCTACACGTTGCTGCTCTCCATAGGAAAGCGTTCGTGCAAGTGCATTCCTTTTATCTGCAATGCCCAGGCGATAAAGCATGTTTTCGGCTGCATCGGCGGTAACAGAAGGTGTGAGCGTTCGCTTGATTTCGAG
Organism: Flavipsychrobacter sp.; assembly: GCA_017849575.1. Classification (GTDB taxonomy): domain Bacteria; phylum Bacteroidota; class Bacteroidia; order Chitinophagales; family Chitinophagaceae; genus JAFIGV01. The sequence goes on from JAFIGV010000015.1 coordinate 91,628, forward strand.
GTTTTCCATAGCCGTCAGGTCCGGAAACAGACGCATGTCCTGAAACACAATGCTCAGATAACCGGCGCGCAGGCGGGCTAACTGTGTTTCTTCCATGTTTTTTATATCAGCTCCTTCCCAGGTCGCCTCCCCTTCATAGTCGTTTCTGAGACCGTAAATGATGCTCATGAAGGTGGATTTTCCCGTGCCGGAAGGTGCCTGGATAAAAATTCGCTGCCCGTGAGACAAACTTACCTGCTGTAGCCATACGTCCGAACTGTTGGGGGCTATCTTCTCCCGGAGCGGCAGGGGAAGCAATCCGTTCAGCTTCAACTCCATAGCCGATTTCTTTTTTTAGTTTTCCTCATCCTGCATGTTCTGTGCATCGCCTTGCTTTTTCTTTCTACAATTGGTAAATTTAGGTATGATCAATCGTCTTTTCGATATTGTTGCCCAAAGGAGCGCCGATGAGCCAGATGCAGTAATGCTGGCAGCAAAAGAAAATGGCGAATGGCGTAGCTATACATGCCATGGAGTATGGCAGGCGGCAGAGCAGTTTTGCGGAGGGCTCACGCAACTGGGCATCAGCAATAAACGGCTTGAACCCGAATATCAGGAAAAGATCGCCATCATTTCACCTAATCGGCCCGAGTGGATCATTAGCGACCTTGCCGTTCAGATGTGCGGTGCAGTGCTGACGCCCATTTACCCAACCATCAGTCCTCAGGAAATTTCCTTTATTCTTAACGAGGCACAGGTGAGTAAAGTGATCATTGCGAATAATGAATTGTACCTGCGTTTCCGGGATGCATTGAAACAGGTGCCCACTGTACAACACCTCATCTCTTTCGACAAGATTGAAGGCGTACTGCATTGGAAAGATTTGTTGCGCGATACCCGTCCTGACCCTGAGGTGCTGCAGCGTATCACCGAAAATACGCTTGCCACTATCATCTATACCTCCGGTACCACCGGCGATCCTAAAGGTGTAATGCTCACTCATAAAAACATTGTGAGCAATGTGCAGGATAGCATGCCCGAATTTTGCTTTGCAGAGAAAGGCGGGCGGGCCCTGAGCTTTCTGCCGCTCAACCACATCTTCGAAAGAATGGTGAGCTATATCTACCTGCAGGCGGGAGTGGCTATTTACTATGCAGAGAGTATGGATACCATCGGGGATAATCTCAAAGAAGTAAAGCCTATAGTCTTTACCACCGTGCCACGGCTGCTGGAGAAAGTGTATGAAAAAATACTCGCCAAAGGGCTGGAGCTAAAAGGGATAAAACGCGCACTTTTCTTCTGGGCATTGAATCTGGGTTTTAGGTACGATAACGTAAAATCCGGGGGGTGGTGGTATCAAATGCAGCTTCGCCTGGCTAATAACCTGATATTTTCTAAATGGCGCGAGGCACTCGGCGGCAGGGTGAAGGCAATTGTTACCGGCTCGGCAGCCTGTCAGGAACGCTTGATCCGGATTTTTACCGCAGCGCGTATCATCATCATGGAAGGATATGGTTTGACCGAAACCTCACCCGTAATATCGGTAAATCAGTTTGCCTCTGAGGGTAGGCGTATCGGTACGATTGGTCCTGTGCTTCGAAATGTAGAAGTAAAGATTGCTGAAGATGGTGAAATACTGGTGCGCGGTGCCAACATCACTGCGGGATATTATAAGCGGCCCGAGCTTACACGCGAAGCGCTGAAAGAAGGATGGTTTCATACCGGAGATATCGGCGAATGGGTGGAGGGACGCTTTTTAAAGATCACCGATAGAAAAAAGGAAATTTTCAAAACTTCCGGCGGTAAATATGTAGCGCCACAGGTGATTGAAAATAAAATGAAGGAAAGCGTGTTTATTGAACAGATTATGATCGTTGGGCCCGGACGGAAGTTTGTCTCAGCGCTGATCGTGCCTGCTTTCACCCATGTGCGCAAGTATCTCTCAGACCACGGTCTGCAACCCCCGGCCGACAATGCAGCTTTGATAGCGCTGCCGCAGGCGCAAGATCTGATACAAAAGCAAATCGATAAGTTTAATCCCCAGTTTAGCCACGTGGAGCAGGTAAAGAAATTTGCGCTGCTCCCCGCCGAGTGGACGGTTGATAGTGGAGAGCTTACGCCTTCCCTAAAGATCAAGCGTAAACAGATAGAGCAAAAGTATAAAGATCAGATAGAGTCACTTTATGCCGATGGTCAGGCTGCTTCCTCACTGCGCTGATTGGGATCTCCGGGGATGTCGGGATGCATGCGCGCCTTCTGAATGTCTTTCTCCCACGCATCATAATCTATTACCGAAAAGCGTGCATCGTCGTATTGCAGCCAGGTGAGTTGCACCACGTTGTCATCAACAATATGCTTTCCGCGCGAAAGTTGGTTGATTGTATCCAGATCAATTTCCATGACTACTTGCAACGATTGGTCATTGAAAAAGTATCGGCTCACCGTAGACGTGTTGATCAGATTTCGGGCAAAGCACAGTCTTTTTTCTGTGAGGATCAACCGGCCATGCTCTGCCCGGTCATCGCTTTTTATCCAGGTTGCCGGCTCATTCCTGATGATTTTTTTCCTGATGCACAATTTCATTCATCCCCTTTTTCATACTACAGCTTTTTGTTAGTCAATACCCCCTTTTTCCCTCACGTAGCCCGGCGAAAAAGTTCGTGGCCGCAGCAGGCGAAGCATCTGCAGGAGCACCGACAGAAGTATCAAAGCCATGCCAGCGTAGAAGCTCTGATTGAGTTCTTCATTTTCTTTGAAAAAAAGGAAGGCCAGCAGAATGCCGTACACCGGTTCAAGGTTCACACTGAGTGTAGCCGTAAAAGAACTGATGTACTTGAGTGCATTGAGGGCAAGCGACTGTGCCCATACGGTGCAGCACAGGCTCAGGATGACCAGCCAGAGCGCGTCCATAAGGCTGGGCATCAAGCGCACCTGCTGTCCGTAGCCCATGTAGAAAGGCAGCAGCACCGAAATGAGCAGCCAACCCGCGGTCATTTCATAAAACACCATGGTTCTTGCCGGGTATTTGTTGGCAATGCGCTTGTTGAGAATAGTAAACACCGAACTTAAGATTGCGGCAACGATACCCGACAGAATGCCCAGGTTGCGATGGGGTAGTACGTCCGGCACTACATCCTGTCCTGAAAGTTTTTTCCATTCCGGTATCAGATACATCACCAGTACGCCGGTGAGTGCCAGTGCACCAATCCCCAGTTCTTTTCCATCAATCTTACGCTTATGCACCACAGCATCAAAAACTGTGGTGAAAATGCTTGCCGTAGAGAGACAGATCAACGCAATAGACGCATTGGCGAGCTTAATGGCGCCGTAAAAGGCCACCCAGTGCAGAGCCATCAGGCAGCCTACCCAGATGAGCTGCCACACATCTTTGCGCGCTATGGCTACCCACTGTTTTCGATAACTTAATATCAGCGCCATGAAAACTGCGGTAAGCAGCATGCGGTACCATACGAGCACGGGCGCGTCGAAGCTAATGGCACGGCCCAATACGCCGGTAAATCCCCAGAGCATTACGGCAAGATGAATCTGCAACAGTGCTTTTTTCATACGAATGAGCGACCGCAAACATACTCTAAATCCCGAGCAGCACGGGGTTTCGTTTATGAAGCTTCTTTCGGAAAAAAAAGAGTACGCATCTATGCAAATAGCTAACTTTGTTTCTTCAAAAAATTTCTGGTATCGTTTACTTTTTCTTCCCGCCGAAAAATAGATGAATAACACTTACTCAGATCTCGTCCACCAGACGTTTGATTTTCCGCAAAAGGATTTTGATGTTCGCGATAATTATCTGCATTTTAATGGTGTAGATATTAAAAAGCTGATCGACAAATACGGTACACCGTTCAAGCTTACTTATCTGCCTAAAATCGGACAGCAGGTGGCTAAGGCGAAAAAGATGTTTAATGATGCCATTAAGCGACACCGGTACGAAGGACAGTATTATTACTGCTATTGTACCAAGAGCTCGCATTTTTCCTTTATCGTGGAAGAAACGCTTAAGCAGAATGTGCATATCGAAACTTCATTTGCCTACGATATCGAAATCATACGGCAGTTGTACAAGCGCAGAAAGGTGAATAAAGATACCTTTATCATCTGCAATGGCTTCAAGACAAGAGCTTATACACGCAATATCGCACAACTTATCAATGCCGGTTTTCGAAACGTGATACCGGTCTTGGATAACAAAAATGAATTTGAGGATTATAAGCGCTCCATCAGGGCCAAAGATCCGGTGAAGATCGGTATCCGGATTGCGAGCGAAGAAGAACCGACGTTCGATTTTTATACGTCAAGACTGGGCATCAGAAGCAGGGATGTTTTGGAATTTTATGTGGACAAGATCAAAGGCAATGAGCGCTTTCAACTGAAGATGCTTCATTTCTTTATGAATAAGGGCATAAAGGATGATATTTATTACTGGAGCGAACTGAATAAGGTGGTCAATCTTTATTGCCAACTTAAAAAAATATGTCCCGAGCTCGATGGTTTAAATATTGGCGGAGGCTTCCCCATCAAACATTCGCTGGCTTTCGATTACGACTATAATTATATGGTCAATGAGATTGTCAGCAACATCCGCAAAGTTTGTAAGAAAAACAAAGTGGAAGTGCCGGATATCTATACCGAATTCGGTTCGTTCACTGTAGGCGAAAGCGGCGCTGTGATTTATAGCGTGCTGGATGAAAAAATGCAGAACGACCGTGAGATTTGGTACATGATCGACAGTTCTTTTATTACCACATTGCCAGATACCTGGGGAATCGGTGAAAAGTTTTTACTGCTGCCCATCAACAAATGGGATAAAGAATATCAGGAAGTGCATCTCGGCGGGCTTACCTGCGATAGTCATGATTTTTATACCTCAGAAGAACATATCAACGCGGTGTTTTTGCCGCGTCTGGAAAAAGAGAAAGGCGCGGAACCTTTGTTCATCGGATTTTTTCACACCGGCGCCTATCAGGATCAACTGGCAGGTTATGGAGGCATCAAACACTGCATGATTCCATCACCCAAGCATGTGGTGGTAGAATATAATAAGGATGGCGAACTGGAAGATTGGCTGTACGCAAAAGAACAATCGCCGCAAAGTATGTTGAAAATACTGGGTTATATAAAATGATAAAGTCCGGTGCGAACCGGACCTTTCATGTTTTTGTGCCTGTACTTAGGCGATGCTGATCTCCTGCGACTTGGGCGCTGCGAGTTCTTTCTTCGGCAGGGTAATGGAAAGAATTCCGTCGTTGTAGGCCGCACTTATATCACCAACATTTATCTTGTCATTCAGCGTAAAGCTGCGACGGAAGGTCTGCATCTTGAATTCCTTTCTGATCCATTTTCCTTCGCTGCTTTTTTCGTTTTCTTCCTTGTGTTCGTAAGATATATGAAGCACATTGCGATCGACATTGATCTTAAAGTCTTCTTTTTTCAGACCGGGTGCAGCCAGTTTCATTTCATAAGCGGTTTCTGTTTCCATAATGTTGGCCGGAGCACTCACGGTATCATTCCAGCTTTCTTCTCCGAAAACGTTCTGAAATCCGTTTTGAAATACATCCTCTATCAGGCCGCCAATGGTTTTAGGCATGAGTCCGAAACTTGATCTTGATTTGTACATAATTATTGCTTTTTGTTGTTTGAAAATTGGTTTATCCTCCTCTTTGCAAACAAGGTACCATCGCCGTTTTTCAGCAAAAATGGCAAAATTAAGCTATTGAAAATGACAAAATTGCAGATCGTCAAAGAAAAGGGCAGGTTTTTCCCTTCAAAAATGACCGAAGGAGCCGTCTTTTCCTGACGGTAAGGGAAGAGACAAACGAAGCAAATAGGAGATATAAATAAAAATTTATTTCGTTTTCCGAATCCTTTTTTAGATATTTGCAATGCTTACGATGGGTTAGTAAGTGCAATCCTTCCCGATGTACCAGGTGCATCGGGATTTTTTTATGTCGTCACCGTTTTAGACAAGTAACTATCTACTGTTCCGAACAAAAAATCGGGATATTCCGAGGCGAATTTCAGTTTTACAAAGCCGCCAATCAGGGGGCGTTTTGCAGGTTGTTGCAACGAAGCAGTGTCCACGGGTATCAGCTCGTAAGATGCCTGGGGGAAATACTCGAGCACCCTCAAAGCAAGCTCTACCCGGTTCATAAAATCGGAGCTGCAAATGTGATACACGCCCGACTTTCCATCGCGTAGCAATACACACATTGCTCTGGCAATATCCCATGCGTTGGTGGGTGTGGCAAACTGATCGTAGGGAAGTTTCAGCGTAAGCTTCTGATTGTTCTTACACTGATCAATAATCCGTGCAATAAAATTTTTGCCACGCACTTCGTCTCCATAAACGTTGGTGATGCGCAAAACCAATGCATTCACCGGTTCGTTTAATGCCATCTGCTCGGCTTCCAGCTTGTGCCGGGCATATACGCTTAGCGGATTTACGGGAGCGTCTTCGGTGTACGGACCCGCTTTTCCGTCGAATACATAGTCGGTGGAGATGTACACAAATCTTGCGGTGGTGCGTTTAGCAAGCTCCAGCAGGTTTCGCGTGCTTTCTACCGTCTTCTGATAGCTTTCTTCTTCGTGTGTTTCGCAATAGTCCACATGGGTCAGGGCACCGCAGTGTACGATAACGTCCGGCCGCCACCCGGCTACATCGAAATTATCCGGATGCGCGGGTTCGAGGGTATTGTAAAAAACTGTGTTTTCGGTTGGAAAAGAAAAGTATGACCCTTTTACCTCCCAGCCTTGTTCGGAAAAATGCCGCATACAATTGCTACCCACCAGTCCAGAAGCTCCTGCAATAAAAACCCTCATAGAAAACTTTGAGGCGCTAAAATACAAAAGCCACTTTGTTTAAGCGGCTTTTGCATACTTCATTAATTATTGCAGACGATCCGTTATGCGGGCATGGCCCCGGCTAACGTCGGCATTTCCTGTGGATATTCCTTATTCAGGAGTTTATCTCGTACCGTAGAGAATGCCGCAAGCGTTTCGTCGATATCCTGATCGGTATGGGCTGCCGTAGGTATCAGGCGCAGAATGATCTGTCCTTTAGGGATAACCGGATAGACAACCACCGAGCAAAAGATGTTGAAATGCTCCCGCAGATCATACACAAGCTGAGTGGCATCAAACAAGCCTCCTTTCATAAATACCGGTGTGACCGGCGTATTGGTAGTGCCAATATCAAAACCTTTTTCCTTAAGACCGTTTTGCAGCCGCCTTACATTATGCCACAGTTTTTCTTTCAGTTCCGGTCTTGTGCGCAGCAGCTCCAGCCTTTTAAGATTACCGACCACTATCGGCATGGGTAGTGATTTTGCAAACACCTGCGAACGCATATTGTACCGCAGAAACTTCAGAATGTTTTTGTCGCCGGCTATAAACCCGCCGATGCTGGCCATCGACTTTGCAAAGGTGGAAAAATAAATATCTATCTGATCCATGCAATCCTGCTCTTCTCCGATGCCCGCGCCGGTCTTGCCCATGGTACCAAAGCCATGCGCATCGTCCACAAAAAGACGGAAATCATATTGACGCTTAAGGGCTGCTATTTCCGCCACTCTGCCCTGATTTCCACTCATGCCGAAAACGCCCTCTGTGATCACCAGAATTCCTCCGCCGGTCTGATTGGCCATTTCTGTGGCGCGTTGCAGTTGTTTTTCACAGTCGGCTACATCATTATGCTTGTACACGTAGCGATGACCGGGATGCATACGCAATCCGTCAATGATACAAGCATGGCTTTCCGCATCGTACACGATCACGTCGCGGCGGCTGCAGAGGCTATCAATAGCCGATACCATTCCCTGATAACCATAGTTAAACAGCATGGCATCTTCTTTTCCTACAAATGCTGCAAGTTCTTTCTCAAGACGGTCGTGGTTATTTGAGTTTCCGCTCATCATACGTGCGCCCATCGGATAGGCAAGGCCCCATTCTGCTGCCGCTTCTGCATCTGCTTTCCTAACTTCCGGATGGTTGGCAAGGCCCAGATAATTGTTCAGGCTCCACACAATGCGCTCCTTCCCCATAAACTTCATTCTGTTGCCTATCTCTCCCTCCAGTTTTGGAAAAGCGAAATACCCCGGTGCTTTTTCTGCATAGTCACCGATAGGCCCGAGCTTACTCTCAAATTTTGCAAATAAGTCCATATACTTCTACGGTATTGATTTTTCGACTTTTAAAAATAAGCGCGAAATTATAAAAAATTAATCCCATGATCTCTGCTATTTCTCAATTTTGCAGCCAACTTCAATGATCGGATGAAACGTATCGCATTTTCGCTCTTCCTTTTTTGGTATGGAATGGCTGCTCACGCACAGCGCGCGCCTCAAAAGCCCAGATTGGTAATTGGTGTGGTGGTAGATCAGATGCGGTGGGATTATCTCTACCGTTTTCAGGCACATTATGGACAAGATGGATTTGTACGGTTGCTGACGGACGGATTTCGTTGCGAACAGGCTTTCATTAATTATCTGCCTTCCTTTACCGCCCCCGGGCATAGCTGCATTTATACAGGGTCGGTTCCTTCTATACATGGCATTGCGGGCAACGACTGGATAGATGTAGCCACGGGCCGACATTGGTATTGTACAGAAGACACCACGGTGTATCCGCTGCAGGGAAGCAGGGCGGCAGGGAGCATGAGCCCGCGCAATCTGTTGTCTTCCACCATAACAGACGAGCTGAAGCTGGCCACGAATTTTCGTTCAAAAGTGTTTGGTATTTCACTTAAAGACCGTGGTGCGATTTTACCTGCAGGGCACCTTGCCGACGGCGCCTTTTGGTACGACGATTCCACAGGTAGTTTCATCTCCAGCAGTTATTACGGTGCCGCGCTTCCAACATGGCTGGTAAACTTCAATCAAAAGCATCTGTCGGATAGCTTTTTGAGGCAAGGCTGGACATTGCTGCGCCCTGCCGCGGAATACCGGCAGAGCGTGGCTGACGATAATGTTTATGAGGGCAGGTTTAGCGGAGAACGTAGTCCGGTATTTCCGCACCTTGCCGGCGGAAGCGCTCGTTTTTCTGATCTTCGCCGCATACCGGCGGGCAATGCCTACACGCTTGCCGCAGCCCGGGCCTGTATCGAAGGTGCTGCACTGGGTCAACGAGCGCAGGCAACAGATTTTCTCTGTGTAAGCCTCTCTGCTACCGATTATATTGGTCACCAGTTTGGCCCCAACAGTATGGAGGTGGAAGATACCTATCTGCGGCTTGATCGTCAGCTTGCAAACTTTCTTCGGTATCTCGACCGGAAATTGGGCAAAGACGGCTATCTGTTATTTCTCACAGCCGACCACGGCGCAGCCCATAATGCTGCCTGGCTACAGGATAAGCAAATGCCCGCTGGCAATGTGCCGGAATCTTCGCTTGCACGAGCGCTTCGGGACTACACCGAACAAACCTTTAAACAACAACATCTGCTGCAAGGCATCGAAAATTATCAGGTTTATCTGGACGAATCGCGGCTGAAACAGCTACATATAGAACGCAACCGTGTGGTGGATAGCCTGCGCAACTGGCTTTATCGACAGGAGGGCATTGCCTATGTGCTCGATATGAAAAATCTGGAGGATGCGGCTGTTCCCCGGCCTATTGTTACGCTGGCGGTGAACGGGTACAACCGCAAACGCAGCGGCGACTTGCTGATGGTGTACGAGCCGGGATGGTATCAGGGATACAGCCGTACCGGCACTACGCATGGCACCTGGAATCCTTACGATACGCATATACCCCTTCTTTGGTACGGTTGGCATGTGCCTTCCGGCAGCACCTACAGAAAAATAAAAATGGAAGACATTTCGGCAACCCTCGCTGCGCTGCTGCAAATACAGATGCCCAATGGCTGCATAGGGTCGGTCATCACGGAGTTGTTGCCATAAAAAAAGCCCCGCGTGGGGCTTCCTTAGTGGAGTACTTTAAAAAGGCTTAAGGCAATGGTCACAACAAGGAGTAATCCTCCGGATATGCCCAGCCAATGTTCATTTTTGTGTTCTTTTTGTACATCATAGTCAAATCTCATCTGCTCAAAAGGTTTGTGGGGTTTGTAATAAGATCTCCGGCGAGCGGAGATCCGGTTTGTTTAAAAATAGGGATAATTCAGCATCGTGCCGAATGTTTTTGATAATTTTCACATGCTATCTTCAAAAATTTGTGTATTTCCGCTAAGGGAATTCCGCCGGCCGGGTCTTCGGTGCTGTTACAATTTGTTTATCTTCGATGCCTTCAGGTAACAACCAGCTTTTCTATGAAATATATTTGGGTCGCAGTAGCGCTGTTGTGTTTGTGGGGTTGTAAAAAGGATGGCGGAAATACTGCAAAGCAACCTTTTACCTATGGTTTATCCGGTCTGCCCGATACGATCTATGCCGAACAACTCGATACCGTGGAGACCGCATTGATGGCTGATCTGCTGTCCGGTGATGCCGCACAGCTAAGCCTTCAGGTAAGCGGGCTGCCCAATGCTGTTGGGGCGTCTTTTTCACCCATGGTTGCCATGCCACCATTTGCCGTCAACTTCAGAATAGTAACGCAGTACGCTGATACCGGTAACTACGTACTTACCCTCAGCGCCTCAGACAGCAAAAGTTCTGTGGAAAGCAAAGTAGTACTTCGTGTGGTGCCCAACCCCGTAAATCCTTCTTTTTTTCTGACGGGCCATTATCGCGAGCAGGGACCTTGCGTTTTGGGTGCGGTGGATGACACCGTTAATATCACCGAGGAAAAGCCATTCTTCAACAAACTGCGATTATCCGGGCTTTGGCATGGCAATCCTACCAATAGCATAGTAGCCGATATAGATCCTGAAAACCATTCGTTGATGATTCCTCCCCAGGTAGTGAATGGTGTAACCTTTACCGGTGAAGGGACCATAAACGGTACACAGATAGACATTCGTTACAAGGTCTCGCTATCCTTTTCGGAAGATAGCTGTTCGGTGCAGCTAACAAAATTTTAAAAGAAGATATTCCCATATTTGTTTTTGCTATCTTGGTCTAAAACACCGCACGATGGCAAAAATAAATTATGCTTACTTGTTTTTAGCGGCATTGATTCCGCTGGTTATGGGCTTTATCTGGTACAGTAAGGCCTTATTTGGAGCGGCCTGGATGCATAGTGCAGGGCTTACTGAGGAACGACTTAAGAAGGGAAACTTTCCGCTCATTCTTCTACTATGCTATGTTCTTAGCATTGTGCTGGCTTCAGCGCTTATGCCTATTGTCATACATCAGTTTGGCATTATGTCCGTGCTGGCCAACGGTCTGGCCGATCCCAACTCTCAGGAAAGTAAAGATTATGCTTATTTCATGGCCCGGTATGGAACCAACTTTCGTACGTTTAAGCATGGCGCTTTCCACGGCAGTTTGATCTCGGTGTTTTTTGCTTTGCCTTTGCTGGGCATCAACGCGCTCTTTGAACGGCGCAGTGTAAAATATGTTGCGATTCATATAGGATATTGGACCCTGACGCTCGCGCTTATGGGTGGGGTGGTTTGTGCTTTCATCTAACAAAAAAAATTTTTTATCACCATGCGGCGGACGGCCAATGTGAATTCCGTTCGCCGCATGTTCATTATTTATGGTTAGTATTCTCTTTTCGCGTCCTCTCGCTTGTTCCACTCGTTCCGTATTGGCCATAGTATAGCCGGACTTATTTTGCTTAGCAGGAGTTTTGAGAAAGCCGGGGTTAATATTCCTTGTGCTTAATTAACTTTGCTCGCCCAAAAAGAAGGCCGTACTTCATTTCATATTTTCATAACCTTTGGCAGTAAGATGAAAGACTTTAGTTACGTGATGAGCTCACACCCCTCCTACATCGAATCTCTCTACAGCGACTATGTAAAAGATCCGGAAACTGTTGATCCTGAACTCGCAAAATTTTTTGAAGGTTTCGATTTCGCCACGGGGAAGCAAAACGGAAGCACAGCAGGCTCATCAGCCGTAACGAGTGAACAACTCGCTAAGGAGTTCAGTGTTTATCAGCTCATTAATGGCTATCGCAAAAGAGGGCACCTTGTAGCGACTACCAATCCTATTCGTCCACGCAAAGACCGACGCCCAAGACTGCAGCTTGCAGATGTGGGACTTACCGAATCGGATCTCGATAAAGAATTTTCTGCCGGGCAGTTTGCGGGTATGGGGAAGGCAAAGCTGCGGGATATCATCGAACGGTTAAAGAAAACCTACGCTTCTGAAGTGGGTATCGAATTCACCTACATCAACGATCCCGAACGTTGCACTTGGGTACAGGATGCGTTCGAGAAGGTGATGCAACGCTCGCTGAGCATCACAGAGAAAAAGCGCATTCTCGAAAAGCTAAACGAAGGCGTAATCTTCGAGAAATTTCTTCATACAAAATACATCGGGCAAAAGAGATTTAGCCTTGAAGGCGGTGAAAGTACCATACCTGCACTCGACACCATTATTGCACGGGCCGCCCTGGCGGGGGTGAAGGAAGTAGTCATCGGCATGGCACACCGCGGCCGCTTAAATGTGTTGGCCAATACATTGGGAAAAACCTACGAACAGATATTCTCTGAGTTTGAGGGCAATATGCCGCCCGACACCACAATGGGAAGCGGCGATGTGAAATATCACCTTGGATTTCGATCAAACATCAGGACGGAGTCGGGGGCAGAAGTAAATGTGCAGCTTACCCCCAATCCCTCGCATCTGGAAGTGGTGGACCCTGTGGTAACCGGTTTTGCCCGTGCCAAGGCAGATATTTTGTACGATAAAGTTTATGATAATGTACTGCCCATCCTGATCCATGGTGACGCTGCCATAGCCGGACAAGGGGTGGTGTATGAGCTGCTGCAAATGAGTAAACTGCCTGGTTACTACACCGGTGGCACTATTCACTTTGTCATCAATAATCAGATTGGCTTTACTACCGACTTTGACGATGCACGGTCTGCAGACTATTGCACCAGCGTGGCCTCTATGGTGCAGGCACCGGTGTTGCACGTAAATGGTGACGATCCGGAGGCGGTAGTGAAAGCCTGTGAAATTGCAGTGGCCTACCGGCAAAAATTCAATCAGGACATTTTCATCGACATGGTCTGCTATCGCCGGCACGGACACAATGAGGGCGATGATCCGAGTTTTACCCAGCCCAAGCTTTATGACCTGATCAAAAAACATCCGAATCCACGCGAAGTCTATACCGCCTATCTGCTAAAAAACGGCGAGTCTGACGCACAGCAAATGGCCCGCGAAATGGAGAAGCGTTTTTGGGACGATTTGCAGCAAAGACTCGATGAAGTAAAACAAAAGCCGCTACCTTACTTGCTACAGGCACCGGAACAGGCATGGCAAAATCTACGCAGGGCCACTGCAAAGGATTTTGAAGCTTCGCCCGAAACGGCCATAAGTGAAGAGCAGGTGACGACCTTGTTTAATAAGATCATGAGCATTCCGGAAGGATTTAAGCCATTGCGCAAAATCCAGAAATTGCTCGATGAAAAAAGAAAACTTTTTGAAGAAAACAGGCAGCTCGACTGGGCCACCGGCGAACTTCTTGCGTATGCCAGTTTGCTGGCCGATGGCAAAGATGTGCGTATGAGCGGTCAGGACGTGCAAAGGGGAACTTTTTCACACCGCCATGCAGTGCTGCATGACGAGCACACGAATGAGGAATATAACCGGCTCAGCAACGTCAATAGTGAGGTCAGTTTTCAGATCTATAATTCTCTGCTCAGTGAGTTTGCCGTTCTTGGTTTTGAATATGGATATTCCATTGCCAATCCGGACACACTGACCATCTGGGAAGCACAGTTTGGCGATTTTGCTAATGGCGCCCAAACGGTTATAGACCAGTATATCTGTACTGCAGAGACCAAGTGGAATAAAATGAGCGGAATCGTGCTGCTGCTGCCGCATGGTTACGAGGGTCAGGGCCCCGAACATTCTTCTGCCCGTCTCGAGCGCTTTCTTCAGCTTTCCGCCGAAAACAATATTGTAGTAACCAACATTACGACCGCAGCCAATCTTTTCCATGCACTACGCAGGCAACTTGCCTGGGAGTTCAGAAAACCGCTCGTCAATTTTTCGCCTAAGGCAAACCTAAGGCTGAACAAAGCCTATTCTGCTGTGGGCGACTTTACACAGGGTGGTTTTCAGGAAGTGATAGATGATGAACTGGTGAAGCAACCGGCAAAGATCAAAAAAGTGTTACTCTGCACCGGTAAGATTTACTTCGATCTGAACGAAAAGCAAGTGAGTGAAAAGGTTTCGGATGTAGCAGTCGTTCGCTTGGAGCAGGTGCATCCGTTGCCGCTGAAGCAGCTTAACGAACTGCGTAAAAAATATAAGAACGCATCCTGGGTGTGGGTACAGGAAGAGCCGCGTAACAAGGGTGCATTGACCTTTTTGAAGATGAATCTCTTCGACGAATTCCCAATGCAGGCGGTTACACGCCCGGCCAGTGCGGCTTCGGCAACAGGCTTTAGCAAAATGCATGCGCGCGAGCAGCAGGCCGTAGTGGATCAGGCATTTGCTTTGTAGGGACCATCATTACTGCCGGCATCGATGCCTGGCAGTTCTGTAGAGATTTGCACAGCCACCCTTTATCTTTGCTGTCCATGTTACGAGTAGGAAAGATAGTTGCGGCTCATGGATTGAAGGGGCAAGTGGTCTTCACCCATCAGCTTGCGCACAACAACTGGTTGTCGGCGAATGATTTCCTTTTTCTGGAGCTGAACAAGAATAGCTATATCCCATTTCTGGTGACGGAAGCCCGCGCTACCCAAAGCGGCGAGTTCATTGTTGCGCTTGAAGAGGTGAATACCGTGGAAGAGGCCCGGGGGTTGATTGGAAAAGCTGTGTTTGTACAGGAGAATAAACTACCTGCCGCCGCCGATGACAGTCCCTTACTGTGGATTGGCTTTACTATCGTTGACCGTAAACACGGAAGCCTTGGAACCATAGCAGATGTGCTGGAGACGGGCCACCAGTGGCTTGCCCGGATAGATTGGCAGGGCAGGGAAGTGCTGATACCCCTGATAGAGCCCCTGATCACAGACTTGAATCTCAAAAACCGGTTCATCAGAATGGATCTGCCGGACGGGTTGCTGGATATATAAAGAACCGCTCAGGAAGACATGAGGATAGACATCATAACCGTAGTGCCGCAATTGCTTGAGAGTCCGCTGAGTCACTCTATCATGAAGCGTGCACAAGACAAAGGCCTTTTGCAGGTACATATTCACAATCTTAGAGACCACACACCCTACAAACACGGACAAGTAGATGATTACCAGTTTGGCGGGGGCGCAGGTATGGTGATGATGCCCGAACCGTTGGCTATTTTGCTCGATAAATTGAAGTCCGAGCGGCCTTATGACGAAGTGATCTATACTACACCCGACGGCGAACGTTTTCACCAAAAAACTGCAAACAGACTTTCGCTCAGGGAAAATATCATCATTATTTGCGGGCATTATAAAGGCATCGATGAAAGAATCAGGACACTATATGTAACACGCGAAATATCCATTGGCGATTTTGTGCTCAGTGGAGGCGAGCTGCCGGCAGCAATGATTGTGGATGCAGTGGGGCGGCTTATCCCCGGCGTGTTGAATGACGAAACCTCTGCACTTTTCGATTCTTTTCAGGACAACCTGCTGGCCCCGCCTGTTTATACCCGTCCTGCCGACTTCAGGGGGCAGAAAGTGCCGGAAGTGCTGTTGTCCGGCGATCCTAAGAAAGTAGAAGCCTGGCGGCATCAGATGGCTGTGGAGCGCACTATTGAACGCAGACCTGATCTGCTGGAAGAAGATTGATGCGAACAAAAGCGAAAAAAATTTTGTAATCCTGATTTTATCCCGCTACCTTTGCAGACCCAAAATCAAAGTAACAATGGATGCTATAGCGTTTGTACACGAGCAGATGTCCGGCAAAAAAGAATTTCCAAAATTCAAAGCCGGAGATAACGTTACAGTTAATTATAAAATCGTAGAAGGAAATAAAGAGCGTATTCAGGCCTTTAAAGGTGATGTGATCAAGCGTCAGGGACGCGGCGCTACCCAAACCTTTACTGTACGCAAAATCTCTGACGGTGTAGGTGTGGAGCGTTTGTTTCCGCTGTTTGCACCCAGCATTGATTCTATTGTGGTAAACAAGATCGGCCGCGTACGCAGAGCCAGACTGTTTTACCTTCGTGAGCGCAGTGGTAAATCCGCTCGTATCAAAGAAAAGAAGCAGATACATCACGCTTAGTCCAGCCTAAAATATTTGACGGAAAGAGAACAGAAAAAACCTGTTCTCTTTTTTGTTTTTGTTTGTTATCTTTCGTCGTTTTTTAGGATGTGCCCCACGTTTTCGGGGTAATGTCCGTCTATGTTTTTGTTTGGGAAAAGCTAAAGTTAAACCACCATTATATCCATAGGTACATGAATAATACCAGATTTTCTTCGTTGCCGAATTTGTTGCAAAGGTGTACACCATCCTTTCCGGAAGGGAAGAAGCCTGTCTTTCAGGGAAACAGGAAACCGGTGCGCAGGGTAGCGCTTAACAAGATCGGACCGCTGATGCTGTCTGTTTTACTGCTTGCGCAGCTCGCAAAGGCCACTTTCATCCCGGTTACGGTAACGGGTTTTAATGCGGATGTTGTTGCCAACGGCATTGGTTCGCCCATGGGCAGCACTATCATTCCTTTTGATACTTCTGCGAACGCATATGTATTGGTGGCTCCCGACTACCAACTCAACGGAGCAAGTGCACTACCAACTTATGCACTTCCTGCATCGGGTGCTATCAATAGTGTGGCAACCGCGGGCCTGAGCTATCAACTGGGTAGCTACACTACATCCAACAGTCTGCGTCTTGTGGGAACCGGTGTTACCAGCTCGGGCACCCTGACCTTCCCTACGCCTAACTATATTGTGGGTGATGTTTATATCCTTGCGGCTGCAGCCGGTGGAACTGCTAATATTTCAGTGACGCTTAATTTTACCTCGGGCGGGTTTCAAAACTATACAACAACAGTAAGCAACTGGATTGGCGGTAGCAATTTCGCTATTCAGGGTATTGGACGTGCTTCAAGAACTACAGGTGCACTGGATGCAGTATCGGGCGCCACAGACCCTCGTCTCTATGAAATACATGTTCCACTTAGCGCTGCCAACCTTTCTGAGACTATTCAGAGTATTACCATTCAGCGTACGGGCGGATCATCTGCCACAAGTGTATTGAATGTAATGGCGGTTTCTGTAGATAATCAAAATTGCCTCCCTCCAACGGGCCTCGCTGCCAGCAATATCACAACTTCCGGAGCTAATGTATCCTGGACTGCAGTAACGGGTGCTGCGGGTTATGAGTATGCGGTTACAACTTCTTCCACGCCTCCCGCTTCCGGAACTGCTCAGGTCGGTAATACGGCAAGCGTTACACCCTTACAGCAGGGAACAACCTATTTCTTACATGTTCGTACAGACTGCGGTAGTGGTTTTTCAGGATGGAGCACCATTAGCTTCAAGACACCCAAGATGGTCAATCTCTGGGCTGCGGTTAAAAACTTTGATAACTGTAACAACCGAGTGATCGTGGACGATTGTACGGGATACAAAGTGGGAGATACTGTGTTGATTATACAAATGAAGACCTTCTCGGTGGACTCAACCAATACACCCACTTTTGGCGACACACTCGCCTATAATGGTGCCGGAAACTATGAGTATAACGTAATTAGAAAAATATTTCCGAACTGTGAGTTTGAGCTGAAGTACAATGTCAAAAGAACCTACCAATGGACTTTGGGCCGCGTTCAGATCGTGAAAGTTGCCTATTCTGCAAACAATTATGATGTAAACTATCCCGTAGTAGCTATGCCCTGGGACGATAATCTGGGTAAAGGTGGTGTAATAGCTATACGCGCAGCAAACTCCATTACCTTGTTTGAAGACGTGAACGCCAATGGAGCGGGTTTCCGCGGTGGACAGCCGCTTTATGCAGCCTTGCAAAGCTGTAATAAGACCGATTATTTCTACGGACCGACCGGCGAAGGCGGAGAGAAAGGTGAAGGATTCGGCTATCTCTCTGTTGCAAAAAATTATGGCCGCGGTAAGCTCACCAACGGCGGTGGCGGCGGCGCAAACAGCAAGTCTGGCGGCGGCGGCGGCGGAAACGGCGGTGCGGGTGGAAACGGTGGCGATCAGTTTCAGGCTGCCATCTGGTGTACTCAGAATCTATTGACGAATATTGGTGGTATCGGCGGTGCGCCCGTAAACTACAATAACATATTTAACCGTATCATCCTGGGCGGCGGCGGCGGTGCCGGAGCCGGAGATCAACAAGGAGAAATTGCCGGTGGCAGCGGTGGTGGTATCGTCATTCTTGATGCTCCGACTGTAATTGGAAATAATCATCTGGTAACGGCAAATGGTGCCAATGCTCCGGAATGTTCCGGACCGGGTGCGGGCTGTCAGGATGATGGCGGTGGTGGCGGTGGTGCCGGTGGTACCATCCTGATCAATGCTTCCAATGTAAACAACTTGTTGCAGGTAAGTGCAAAAGGTGGTAAAGGTGCTGACGTTTATGAGCAATATACTGTTAATGCAACTTACATGACCGGACCCGGTGGTGGCGGTGGTGGCGGAGTAGCGTGGTTTAAAACAGCCGCTACGCCCGCAGGAGTTACTGTTAATACAAGCGCCGGAAACAGGGGAGTACTTCCTCAATTCTTTGGTTCTCCCAACGGTTCTCAAAACGGAAATGCAGGAAAGACAGTAAACGACCTGGTTCTCAGTTTCCCGATAGATACGTTCAAGATCAAGTATCCCCTCGACTTTAAGGATTCTGTAATTAGCTGTGCAACCCGGCAGTTTATTAATCTGACTACAGTTGCCAATGGTGTTCAGATCTTTGCATGGTGGTGGAATTTTGGTGACGGAGATACCGCGCAGGTTAAGAATCCTCCGGCCCACACCTTCCCCTCCGGTGGAATTTATACCATCACGCTTGCGGCGCAGGATATTACCGGTTGTACAGATACCTTTACAAGAGATATTGTGGTTGCCAACCTGACTTACAGCATCAGTGATACGATTTTAGGATGCCGCACGCATCAATTCCTTGCAACGAAGACGATCGATAGTTCGATTTTCCCGAATGCGGTTAAGTTCCAGTGGGAGTATGGTGATGGCGATACTGGTAGCGGTAACCCGTCCGTCCATACCTACGATACCGGTGGGCTCTACACGGTTGTTCTCACCGTGACCGACTCTTCGGGTTGTACAGATACCACGCACTTTACTGCAGACGTGTCTGACGCGGCGGCCGGCTTTACGGTCAGCGACGATACGGTCTGTCAGGGTCAGCAGATACTCTTTACCGATGCTTCAGCCAGCACATCCATTTTCTACGCCTGGAATTTCGGCGAGGGTACCATAGATAGTTCCCAAAATCCGAACATTATTTATCCCTTTGAGGGTAGTTATGTCGTCCGGCAAATTGTAGGGAATATCACAGGCTGTCTTGACACGGAGTATCATCTCATCGTCGTGGATTCTATTTCCCCCGTGGACTATGTGCCTTCCGACACCGTACTTTGTGAAGGCCAGACTGTGATCCTCGATGGCTATTATATCAAAGACAATTCTTTGGGTGCCGACTGGGATCTCGGCGATGGTTTCACAGCAGTGGATGTAGATCCGGTAGTGCATGCCTATGATACCTCGGGTATTTATAACGTTACGCTTACGGTGCACTTCCGTGCATGTCCGGATATCACCTTTGCGAAGCTCATCACCATTAATCCGTTCCCTGTGCTCGATCTTGGGCCAGATACGACCATGTGTCCGAACGGGCCGGCCATTGTACTGGGCGACTATATAAATGTTAGTAACCCTCAGGCCCGATGGTTGTGGAGTACGGGAGATTCCGCCAATACGATCCATGTACTTCATCCGGGTGTATATTCCGCCAAAGTGGATGTGAACGGCTGCGTTACTAATGATAGCATTGAGGTGTTCAAGGATTGCTATATTGATATACCCAATGCCTTCTCTCCCAATAATGATGGTTCCAATGACTATTTCCTCCCGCGTCAATTGCTTTCCAAGAGCATTGCGAAATTTAGTATGACGATTTATGATCGTTGGGGACAGGAGATATTCAAAACCAACAGCATCAACGGCCGCGGTTGGGATGGTAAGTTCAATGGCAAAGATCAGCCGTTCGGCGTCTATGTTTATCGCATTGACCTTACTTATACCAGTGGATCGTCGGAAAGCTATACGGGCAATGTGACCTTGGTGCGATAACTACGTTGAGATGAAATCTGTAAGAATGCCCCATGTGCGGGCATTCTTTTTTTTTGATGTCAACTGCATGGGAGTTAAGACAAGTGGGGTAGTATCAACAGTAACCCTATTACATGCGCTGCGTTCAACAAGGCGGCTTCTTTTTTACCGGATGAGGAGCCGGACTTAGAGAGGTTTTTTATCGTGTTGAGCCCTCCATGCAAAGGCAAGCCGAAAAGAAGCCTAACGGATTGTTTCCGTATTCTTATTGTTGGCTTAACGTATATACCAGGCCCAGGGTATAGATCCCGCCTTTGTACGAAAATCCCGGGTTGTAGCGTATATCAATATCGAAGGAGTTGCCGGGATTGTTCGAAGATCCCTTATTACCGGTTTTGAGTGTTTGGGCATTTGTAGAAAGTGCAGTATAGCTGCTGTAGTTGTTGCTGCGGATGCTCAGCACGCTCGCCGGCATATCTGTGCTGCCGTTTTGCGTCATGGGAGAAAAATGTGCATTCTGCGCCATAACAGAAACAGTCCACGACACATTGCTTTTCACAGCCACAGAAAGGTAATCGTCAACGGTTACTCCATTCGCAAAATCATCGAGCGACTGAAAAGAAGGAATGACGGAGCCACCGGTCAGCGTTAGTGACTGCACCGACGAAATTGAAATGGAGCCCGACAGCGAACCCGTAAACGATTGTGACCTCGAAAACCGGGCAGAGCCAAGCAAAATCAACGATATGATAAGCCTCTTCACTTTTCTTGGATTTTTCGGATTGCTCACGCTGCTCCTCGCTGAGAACAGCAGGCATAGCACCAAACTAAGTCTCTGATAATTTTGATAATCAGCGTAAAAATACTTGTTTTGTACAACTGTATATATCATGTCAAATCGAAAATTAGTCGCCCTTATTTTCACATCATTATTTATCGCCGGAACAAACCTTTCCAAAGCTCAAAACCTTGGCGTACATCCTACCACACTTGAGTTTAAACTCTCAGGCGGGCAGACGGAGTCGCAGGCGATTCACTTGTCCAACAGCTCCGAAAAAAAGGTACAGTTCCGTCTTTATCTCAACGACTGGCTGCGCGATACGGTAGGAGGTCATGTGTATGCCGACCCCAGCACCTTGCCCCATTCTTGTACCCGCTGGGTGACCATCGACAAGAATTTTGTGGAACTGGAACCGGGAAAATCAACGGACGTAACTGTAAAGCTGGCTTTACCCGATTCAGCTTTTGCCGCAAACGAAATGAGGTGGTCGATGCTCTTTATAGAAACTGTGGAGGAGCAAAAAAATCTCGGAGGTAAAGGCGCACAGGCCGCAGTGAAGAATCTGCTTCGAATAGGCGTGCACATCTATCAATCACCTCCGGGCCTAACCGAGAAAAGTGTGAAGGTATATGATCTCAAGCCCGTGCCGCAGGCTCCAAATGTGTTTCAACTGTTGTGCGAAAACACGGGAAAAGTGATGGTAGATTGCCGGTCTTATATCGAAATGACTTCGCTTACCGATGGAAACCAGAAAGTGAAAATGGACGCAGTTGAGTTTCCCATGTTCCCCTCACAGCGCCGATATGTTATTTTCGAACTTCCTAAAGACATGCCCAAAGGAAAATACTCCGCACTGGCGGTTCTTGATGCCGGCGAAGACGTATCGCTCGAGGCGGTGGAAAAAGAAATTGAAGTGAAATAGCATTGTTTGGCAAAGAGATTTTTTAAGGATGCAGCGTTCAGTTGCATCTTTTTTTTTCTTCCTAAAGCCACAACAATCAATCTATTGAAAAATTGTTTCTTTAACTGTTGGATAACATGATAAATAGTTTTAGCTTAGATGGGAAAATTAATTTATCTGCTAAGGAATAAGGGACTTTGGAGATAAATTAGGAGAGATGAAACAACTTATTCTTTTGATCCTGTGCTGTACAGCAACGCTATCTGCACGCAGTCAAAATACATCCGCTACAGCAAGTCAGACCATTGTTCTGGAACTAAATCCTACGCTCGATCTGCGATTTACGAACACACAGGCTTCCGCAGGCGCTGTGGTTAGTATGGATTTCAACAGTCTGTCGAATTATACAGAAGGAGTGGTGTCCGGTGTACAGGAGTTGGAAGTGCGTTCGAACAGAAACTTCAAAATCAGCGTGCAGACGAACGCGCCAAGTTTTACCTATTCTGGTCCCACACAAACAACTACTGTAATGCCGGTTGATCAGACTTTGTTCATGTCCGTATCGGGCAATAACACCGGTGGTTCCATCGCATCTGGCTTTAATAACTTTGTGTCCCTAACTTCAAACAGTCAGGATTTGATACTCAACGGCACGCAGGGAACTGAAAAGACACTTACCCTGGCTTATAAGGCCAAACCTGCGTTAGGTTTTGCCGCGGGACACTATGCCGTTGGCGTGATCTATACCGCCACGCAGCCCTGACCTCTTCATGCCGTGAGCAGGCTGCAACCACGCAGCGCTGTGTGATCCATTCTGCCCGATACTTCGAAACTTCGGTCCGGATAAACCGTTCCAAGATCTTCGGTTGCAATAAAGGCACAACTATCTACATTGGCAAGGTCAATCATGTTCAGACATCCGCTTCCCGTCCTTTCGGTAGTTAACGGATCGTTGAGCGGCCGTACCAACACACGCAGGGTATCGGCGGGCTTCAGGCGGCCCTCCGCACGGCTATAGGCCTGAGAAAGTAATTCCGTCATTCCATATTCTGTATGTACAGAATCCAATTGCCATTGCCTCATCAGCAGCTCATGCACGGCTGCGCGGGTAATTTCCTTTTTTCTTCCTTTCATGCCGCCGGTTTCCATCACTGTTGCCAGGTGCAGCGGCATTGGGCAGGCCGTAGCAAAGTCGAGCAGGGCATAGGTAACTCCCAGTAGGATGTAAGGCTGTTGCTTTGCTTCAAGTTGCTGCAGGGTATTTTTTAGCTCCTTCGTATGGCCGAGAAAGAATCCGTTGCCTTCCACTCCACTTTCCGACATGAGTATCTGCGCCATGTGCACCAACGAAGAATTGCCCTGTTCGAGGTAGGAGGGCAAAAGGGCGAGAAAAGCATATTGAGAAGGATTGCCATAAAACTTTCTGAATCCCCGAAGTAGTGTTTCCCGGTATAGCTGCTCCCGGTAAACAAAGTGGCGGGATCGGACTTCGGCAGTCGTACCGCTGCTTTCAAAAACAAGTTTGGGTTGCAGGCCGTCAACAGAACGTATTTCGTGCGTTTTGAAAAAAGTGATGGGTAAAAAGGGAACGTCCTCAAGAGCCTGTATTTGCCCCGGTTGCCTGCCAATAGCATCTACATATTGTTGGTAGAGACTATTGTGCTGATACTGGTAACGAAAGAGATCGAGTGCAATTTTTTCGAAGCTTTCTTCGTTTACTTTATGAAGATATTGTGACGGAGGTTCGCCAAAGTTGTACATCAGTTGTTTTAACTTTGAAACTATGAGATTATCAGGCTTAGCGGCAATGGCGCTACTGTTTTTCACGGCTTGCAACAAATCTGCCACACCGGGAAACCATCCGCCGCAAATTACGTTTATCTCGATTACCCCCGAAAAATTTAAGGTGAACGACCCCGAAGCCACCGTGACAATTGGTTTTGAGTTTTCTGATCCTGATGGTGACGTGGGCACGCCAAACGTACTCAACCCGCCGCCCAATATCTACATTCGATATTCACTCGATACTTCTGCCGCATCTGGCGCCTATCTTCCCACGATAGATGAAACTTTCAATGACCCTGAAAAGGGAATAAAGGGTACTGCTGCCGTTATCCTCAAAAACTTTTTTTCGCTGGATAGTCTTCATCAGGTTACGGGCGATACCTGCAACTTTGAAATCTACATCAAAGATCAGGCAGGTAATGAAAGCAATCATTTTACCACACCCGACATTTTTCTGGAACCCTAAAAGGGCCTGAGTTTTCCCTTTCGGACTTTTATTTTAAAGTCGTCCAGGCTATCCGTACCACGGATGTCGATTCTCTTTATTTCGTAAGCGTCCTCACATGGAATGGAAGATACCGCGTTGCCAATGCGAAAGGCCATCTGGATACCCTTGTTTTTCATCCAGCTTTTCAGCTCATCAAAATCGTTTTTGTTTTTAGGCCGCCCTCCATAGGGATAGGCCAGCGAAGGATGCAAGGGAAGATCATGCTGACGAAATAGTTCCATGCTGCTCTCAATGGCTCTTTTTACGTCGGCAAGCGGCGTTGTTCCGAAGTGCTCGTGCCGGTAACCATGCATGGCAAACTGCACTACTGCAGGGTCAAGGGATCGTAGTTGCTGCACATTCATTTTTTGTTGCAGTGGATCACCCGCATCTGTATTGCCTTCCAGTGTTTCCGCAATTAAAAAGAAGCACGCTTTAAATCCCAATTCCTGCAGGAGCGGGTAGGCATAGCTTAGGTTGTTTACATATCCATCGTCGAATGTGATGAGCACCTTTCGGCCCGCGGGCTTTTCCGTGCCCAATGCCCATGCGGCATACTCCTGTAATGAAATAGCTTCGTACCCCTGCTCCTTCAAATAAACCCATTGCTCACGTAGCCGCTCGGGCGTCTGCGTGATTCTGTCGCGGCACCCTGGCCAGATACGATGGTACATCAAAACCGGTATGCCTTCCCGGGCAGGCAGCAGCCAATGCAATTTCACAACGGATTTTAGCGCAAAAAAAGCACTTTCCGGCGAAAGCCGGCATATAAACCATCCCGTGCCGTGGAAACATCGCAGAACCGGTAAAAGATTATAACAAGGCCTTGACTCGGGTAAGCCCTAAAATCAGTTATATTGCGGTACACTGCATTCCTTCATGAATCATTACGACTGGCTCATACATAAGCTCGACGCCTTTATTCGCAGATACTACGCCAATCAGTTGCTGCGTGGCTCTCTGGTGCTGTTGATCTGCCTTTTGTCCTATCTGCTTACTGTTAGCATCGGAGAATATTACCTCTATTTGCCCAGTGCGGTACGCCTTGCATTGCTCACTCTTTTCGTTGTGTCTGGTATCATTGCCCTTGTGGTTTGGGTGGTCCTGCCGCTCATACGGATGTCTCGCCTGGGTAAGGTCATCAGTTATGAACAAGCCGCCCGTATCATCGGTCTGCATTTTCCCGAGATTAGCGATAAGCTGCTCAATGTACTGCAGCTCAACCGGCAGCGGAATGAGGCCGTAAGCCGTGAGCTACTGGAGGCAAGCATCGACCAGAAGGCGAGCCAGATATCGGTAGTGCCTATTGCCTCAGCAGTTGATTTTTCTAAAAATAAGCGTTTGCTTCCCTACCTGTTACCTCTGGTAGTCTTAGCGATTGTGATCCTGATTTTTGCCCCCAGTATTTTTATTGATGCTTCCGAGCGGTTGCTTCAACCCACCCGCAGTTTTGAAAAGCCCGCGCCCTTTCAGTTTGTACTCGGGAACAGGAATTTAAAGGTGGTTCATAATGGAGATTTTACACTCAAGGCTTCTGTACAGGGAAATGCTTTGCCCGTGGAGATGTCTGTGGAGGCCGGTACCGAAGAACTAACGATGCAGGCTACGGGTGCGCCTCACAGTTTTCAATACACGTTCCGAAATGTAAGTAGCCCGATTCACTTTCGTCTGAAGGCGGCGGGATTCCGTTCGCAGGAGTATGTATTGGATGTGGTGCAGCAACCCATTATGAAATCATTCAGAATGCAGCTTGATTATCCCACATACACGGGTAGAAAGGACGAGCTAACGAATAATATGGGCGACGTTACTGTGCCCGCAGGTACCACTATTAGGTGGGCGTTTATGGCCGATCATACCGACGCCGCTGTTTTCCGTTTTGGGAAAGATGGGGCTGCACAAATGCTGCAGCGTACGGCCAATATTTTTGGCTACAGTGCGCGTGTGCTCAGGGATACCAGCTATACCGTCACGCTCAGCAATAGGGCATCGGGTCTCGAGTCTCGCTTTTCTTATGGGGTGCATGCGGTGCCCGACCAGTATCCGTTGGTGCAACTGCAGGAGCATCGCGACACGGTATCGGGTACCCAGATTTTTTTGGAAGGAACAGCCGGTGATGACTATGGCATTAGCAAAGTGCTTTTTCACTTTGAAGTGCTCGATGATCAGAACCGTTCTTTGCTCCGCAAGTCAATTCCACTCAAGGCTGCCTCCGGAACGGTCACACCATTTCAGCATTACTTTGATGTAAAGATGTTGCAACTGCAGCCGGGACAGAAACTCAATTATTTTGTTGAAGTATGGGACAATGACGGAGTAACGGGCAGTAAAGCCTCAAGGAGCGAAGTGATGAGCTACGTGATGTACAACCCCAGTCAGCTCGATTCGGCGATAAACGCCAATGCAGAGCAGATCAACAGCGGACTTAGCAATAGCGCCCGTCAAAACAAAAAGCTGCAAAACGAACTTCGCGATGCCCAAACTAAAATGCTGCAAAGTGATAAGCTGGACTGGGAGCAGCAGCAGTCGCTCGAAAACCTGGCAGAACGTCAGCAGCAAATGATGCAGCAATTAGAGCAGACCAAAAAACGTTTTGAAGAACAGATACAACAAAGCCAGCAAAAAAAGTATAGCGATGATGTAAAAGATAAGCAGCAGGAACTGAAGGAACAGATGGACAACCTGATGAACAACGAACTGAAGGAACAGATGAAAAAGCTTCAGGAACTCATGGCGAAACTGAACAAGGAGAACGCCATGGAAACTATGAAGCAACTGCAACAGGAGAACAAACTCTTCAACATGGACCTCGAACGTATGAAGGAACTGATGAAGAACCTTGAGATGC
Source organism: Flavipsychrobacter sp. (assembly GCA_017849575.1). Lineage (GTDB taxonomy): Bacteria > Bacteroidota > Bacteroidia > Chitinophagales > Chitinophagaceae > JAFIGV01. Next base: position 118,678 of record JAFIGV010000015.1, read on the forward strand.
AAATGCGGATGGAGGACATGGCCAATAAAATGGACGAACTGGCAAAGAAAGAACTGGACCTTAAAAAAGAAACGGATAAGGGAAATAAAGACAATGAATCGCTCAGCAAGGAACAGCAGGATATAAAAAAGTCGTTGGAAGAGGCGCTGCAAAAGGACATGCAGGAGATGAACGAGCTGAACAAGGAACTGAACAAAAAGCAGGATGTTTCTGATGCGCAGAAAAGCGGAAGCGATGCCCAAAAAAATATGGAGCAAAGCGATCAGCAGCTACAGCAGGATCAAAAGTCGAAAGCCAGCGAGTCGCAAAGCAAGGCCGCGCGCAATCTACAGCAGATGGCCAGTAGCTTACGGTCGGCCGCAGGAGGCATGCAGATGCAACAAATAGAAATGGATATCCGTGCCGTTCGGCAGTTGCTTACCAACCTGATGCGTCTTTCCTTCGATCAGGAGCAGCTCATGCACAAGGTGGAAGTTACCGCAACCACTTCACAAAGCTATTTACTCAATCAGCAGGAACAGAATCGCCTTCATGCCAACTCCGAGATGATCCGCGACAGCCTGTTCGTACTTAGCAAAAGGTTATTCAAGCTGGCAGCCAGTGTAAACAAAGAGACCACGGAGCTGGAGAAGAGTATGAAATATGCCATTGAGGGCCTTGAAGCCCGGAGGGTTACTGATGCGCTAACCCGGCAGCAATATGTAATGACCCGCACCAATAATCTGGCACTGATGCTGAACGAAATGCTGGGTAATCTGCTTGAAATGCAAAGCCAGGCTCAAAGCCAGGGTAGTTGCCAGAAGCCGGGAGGCAAACAACCCACGCCCGGCGCCGGTCAGCAGCTCAGCGATATCATTACCCAACAGAAACAACTGGGCGATGCTATGCAGCAAATGCAGCAGTCGAAGCAGGGGAAATCGGGCAATAAGGATGGGAAAAATAGTTCGCAACAAGGAAGCCCTACACAAGACGAGTATGGCAATGCAGAACAACTGGCCAGAATGGCACAGCAGCAGGCAGCACTAAGGCGTCAGATACAGGCATTGCAAAGCCTGCTGAACAGTAAGGGCATGGGCGGCGCCAAAGAGTTGAAAGAGGTACAGGACAAAATGGACCGTACAGAAACCGACCTCGTGAATAAGCGACTCGGCAGCGAGTTGCTCCTCAGGCAAAAGGAGATTCTGACCCGGCTGTTGGAAACGGAAAAAGCTGTGCGGGAACAAGAGCAGGACGACAAGCGATCGTCACGAAACCCCCAGGACGTGCCCCGACCGGTGCCTGCAGAACTCCAGCGGTTTATAAAAGACCGCCAGTCTTTGCTTGACTTCTACAAAACAGTTCCGCCGCAGCTTAAACCCTACTATCGCTCAATGGTTGAACAATATTTCCAACAGATTGGAACCTCGAAATTCCAATAAATCCTTCTAATCCTAAACTAAGTACCAACACAGCTTTAACTAAACGGGCACAAACTTTTTAGCGCTGCCATGGGTCTGATTTAAGGAAAGACGCACTCAATTTCCGCACTTCTGCTATTTGAGGTACCGGGAATTATGGTTATCTTTCATATCAAATCGTTCCTAACTCAATAAAACTGTTTGCCTATGTTATTTACAAGAACGTACCGGTATTCTTCCACTATGCCGGCGGAAGCCATCAAAAGCCGGCTCATCGGCAAGCATGTTAAGGTGCACAACATGGACTTTGAAGTTTATGAAAAAGACCGTGTGCTTCGTGTCATACCACATGCTGAGCAAGAGCAATCTATACGTACACTGCCGATCACGCATGTAGAATTTAAAGGAAAGGGCAGCCAGACCCAGGTGGTCGTAAGCTCCAAAATGCGAAAAATAGATTCAGGCGGGCCAATGCTCATCGTTATTTTCTGCTCCTTTATGCTTATTGCAGCCATCCTTTCTCTGATCTTCGGCAAGTCAGAATTTCTTTCTATCACCTACACCCTTGTGGGCATCAGTATCGCCATTTTTCTGGTGTTCTGGTACCGGATGGAACAGGGCTATTTTGACTATGTTCGGAAAATAAGAGATTACATCAAACAACAAAGCGTAGCCTGAAGGTTACGCTTTGTTGTTTTAACGGATATAAGCCTGAAATGAGTCAACAGGGGTAGTGCCCGTAAATATTTTTACAAGCCTCCTTTGCTCGTCATAAATATTGATCTGTGGCAACGACTGGTACAAAAAAGTCTGGTTGATGAAATCACTACTATCTACACCTATTTGCAGTGAAGGATATTCGTCCGCTTTTACATTGGTTACAAAGTAGGGGATGTAAGACAACATCCGGTCTGCGGCCATCAGCAATAAGGTCGTCTCTTTAAATGACTTCAGATTTGCCTCCAGCATCCTGGCCTCGTCTTCGCAATGCTCACAGGTGGGATTAAAAAGCATGATGATGACCGGAGCTTTCTTATTCAGGTCTTTGTTGGTGAGTAGTACGCCATCTCTGCGGAAATAGCGCAAAGCAGGCATGGGTGAGCCTGGTGCTTTATAATTCGCCGCAGCAGATTTCATATCCGCTTTTTTATTTTTTTGCGGTTGGGCAAAAGAAAGCGAGCTGATCAGGCAAAGGCTGGCAACAATTAATAATTTGCGGTACATAAGCAGCTAAATTAGCAGTTTCAAGCCTAAAAGATCGCCACTATTATGCCAAAAAATGAGCACATTCCTCTTGCAGAACGCATGCGGCCACATACGCTGCAAGACTTTATCGGGCAGGAACACCTGGTAGCACCCGGCAAAGTGCTTGAGCAAATGATTCGAAACAAGACGGCACATTCTATCATCTTCTGGGGACCACCCGGTGTCGGCAAGACCACGCTGGCTCAAATTATAGCCCGAGGTCTCGACATTCCTTTCTTTACTTTGAGTGCAATAGACAGCGGGGTGAAAGATGTAAGGGCGGTAATAGAACAGGCGAAACGTGCCGGCCATGCCCTGTTATTTATCGACGAAATACACCGGTTCAATAAAGCACAACAGGACAGCCTGCTCGGAGCGGTGGAAAAAGGCATTGTTACCCTTATCGGAGCCACTACAGAAAATCCTTCTTTCGAAGTGATCGGCGCCCTGCTGAGCCGTTGCCAGGTATATGTTCTTCGCCCTTTATCAGAGGATGATCTGGTTCATCTGGTAGAGAACGCGCTGAAAAAAGATGAACAGCTAAAGGATAAATCGGTTACTATAAAAGAATGGGGAGCTCTGCTGCAACTTAGTGGTGGTGACGCGCGGCGGCTACTCAATCTGCTGGAACTCGTAGTTTCTTCGCTGAACGATAAAAGCGGCGAAATCACGAATGCGCAGGTGCAGGAAGTCGTGCAAAGCAAAATGGCGCTCTACGACAAAACGGGCGAACAACATTATGATATCATCTCAGCCTTTATCAAATCCTTGAGAGGTAGCGATCCCAATGCCGCCGTTTATTATCTGGCCAGAATGATCGAAGGCGGTGAAGATCCTTTGTTCATTGCAAGAAGAATGCTGATACTGGCCAGCGAAGATATTGGCAATGCAAACCCCAACGCATTGCTGCTGGCTACTACTACTTTTCAGGCCGTAGAAAGGGTAGGCTGGCCGGAAAGCAGAATTATACTCGCGCAATGTGTTACCTACCTGGCGGCTTCGCCCAAAAGCAATGCATCTTATCTGGCCATCAACAAAGCACAGGAGCTGGTAAAAAACACAGGCGATCTGCCCATACCCCTGCACATTCGCAACGCGCCCACCCGCCTCATGAAACATCTGGACTACGGCAAAGGCTATCAATATGCTCACGATTACGAGGGGAATTTTGTGGCACAGGAGTTTATGCCGGATGCTATCAGCGGTACCACATTGTATGAACCGGGTCAAAATGCCGGCGAAGAACGCCTTCGAAACTATCTCCGCACCTGCTGGAAGGAGAAGTACGGATATTAATGCAGCAGGCTTTCTGTCCCTGCCGGTCACCCTCGCAGCTATGGCCAGCACTTTGACATTTATTTAATGATGACCTTTTTCCAAGCCTTCGATCTAAAGGAAAAAGCCCGGGCGAATTGGGGCGCATAGGATAAATAAATTATCTTGTAGATAGGATATATGTTCTATGTCGCTGCCATCGCCTACCATACATGATCTTCAGGAGCACATTGTTGAGCAGATAAAGCGCAACGATGAGGAAACTCTGCGGCAATTGTACCTCAGTAATTATCCGGCTGTGGAGCGTTATGTTCTACAAAATAGTGGTACCGAAGCTGATGTAAAGGATGTGTTTCAGGAAGCGTTTATAGCCGTGTGGCGCAATGTTCAGTCTGGCCGTTTCAGCGTAAGTACATCTGGTTCTATTCATAGCTACTTGCTGCGTGTGGCAAAAAATAAATGGCTGGATGTGCTGCGACAAAAAAAGCGGCAGAGCTTGTCGGTACACGATGGTATAGAAACACTATCTGCCGGCAATGAAGCACAGGATGCGGAAACCGAAGCGAGATTGCAAAGCGTGAAGGAAAGCCTGAAATATTTGAATGAGCAGTGCAGAGAACTGTTGTTTCTTTTTTACTACCGGAAGGAAAGCCTGCGAAACATTGCAGACGTTTTTTCCTGGAGCGAGAACACGGCAAAGAATAATAAATACCGCTGTTTGCAAAAACTGAGAAGCCTGGTATTAAATCATAAATAGGTAAAAGTGACAAACGGAAATAGCCATATTGATCCGCAGATAGAAGAAATAGAACGCTACCTCACCGGAGCACTTTCGGAAAACGAATCGGTGGCCTTCGAAAAAAAGTTGGAGGAGGATCATGTATTGAAAGACAAGGTGGAAGACCTGAGGCTCGTGCTGCTGGGAATTGCAGAGGCAGGATTGCAACAGCAGATGGAGACTTTCCATCGTCAGCGGCATCATACGGTGCAGGAAAAAAAGATGGTGCGTGCCATCGGTACACGGTGGATGCTTGCCGCTTCTCTTGCCTTACTGCTCGCCCTTACGACTTGGTGGTATTTCCGGTATGCAGATGTCAATAACCGGCGATACGCTGCCTGGTATAGGCCCGATCCTGGCCTTATGACCGTTATGAGCGGCGAGAGCAATCACTATCTCTTCGACAAAGCCATGGTGGCTTACAAAAATGCCGATTACAAAAGCGCATTGAAGCAATGGGACGACTTGCTGAAAACGCAGCCCGATAACGATACGCTTCTGTACTTTACCGCCTCCGCTATGCAGGCACTCAGTGATTATACCCATGCTGCACCGCGCTATAATAGTGTGCTTGTATCGGACAGCAGTATTTTTAAAGGCGATGCTGCATGGTACCTCGGGCTGATCTTCATGCGCCGCGATGATATGTCCAAAGCCCGTTTCTACTTTGCCCTGAGCAACCGGCCGGAAGCCAGGCGCTTACTGCAAGAACTGGGAGCACCATGAAGCGAATGCGCCACATAGCCATCCTTTTATTTGCTGCACTCTGCATTTTTTCCTGGAGCCGGTTGGCAGGCAAAGGAAGAATAAACGGAACGGCCACCATTCGAAGTGCTATGAAGGGCGGTAATACCGCAATGGCCGGCCAGATGGTAGATCAGGATTTGGATCTGCTGCTGGCGCAAAAAGCTTATGATTCTCTCCTGGGTTACGTAATGCTGAAAGGCCAACTGACACAACGTCTGCACGGTAAAGCTGCTGCGAAGAAAGCGCTGGAGGCCTTCGCAAGGAGGCTAAAGCAAAGCCAGGTTCCCGATACTACAATGATTCTTTGCTACCGGCGCATGGCGGACTTCCACGAAGAAGAAGGTGATTATAACAATTGTTACGAGATCTATCTGCAGGCATTACACCTGGCTACTGCGCTGAACGACTCAGCAGAAATAGCAAGTTGTGAGTATAATCTTGGTGTCTATGCCAATCATCTTGGCAATGTTGCACTCTCGGGCAGGCATCATCATACCGCGATGAACCTACGCGAAAGGATTTCGGCCACACGACCGGAGGACCTTTATTTTTCCTGCAATGCTATGGGAGCCATCATGTGGTATGCTTCCCAATACGATAGCGCCAATTACTATTACAATCGGGCTTTGGATGCATTGAAGAAAATGCCTGACAATGATCTGAACACAGCCTATCGGCCTGCCATCATTCTCAATAACATAGCAGCTTTATACAGTGCCGAAGGGAAAACTACCGAAGCCATCAATGCAATGAACGAGTCTATTGCCCGCTATCGGCAGTTCCTTTCGGCTGCGACCCAACATCCCAAAGCATCAAGCGCCCGCGAGGGTATCTACGAAGCCGTGGAAAACCTGGCCGGCATTTACAAGGAAGTGGGCGACTATAAAAAAGCGGGCGAACTGCTACGGTATGCTTTGCAGCAAAAAAAGGCGCATTTGCCCAAAGACCATCCGGCCATTTTCTTTTCTGAAATATTGCTGGGAGATCACTTCAATTCGATAAGTAAATACGATTCTGCCCGTAGCTATCTCCTCAGCGGGCTGCAAAAGCTGGAGGCTGCTCAAGGCGACTTTCTATACTGGGCTGCCGATGGATACTTTAACCTTGCCTTAGTATATGAGAATTTGCAGGACTCGTCTCGTGCGCGTCGGGCCTGGCTCAAGGCTGAACAGTATTTTGATGCTTCGTATCAGGGCAGTTATGACAATGTTTATCTCGATTTCCTACGTCAGGACGCTTTGTTCAAAGCACGGCATGGCGACTATGCCAAAGCCCAAAGTATGTCTTACGCCTTGCTGGACTACCTGAAAAAGTCAGGGGTGGAAGAGAGCCTTCAGCAGTTTTATCAACTGATCAACCTGTCGGAAATAAGCTATGTGGCAGGCCAATATGAGACAGCAGAAGCCCAAAGCGCCGAGGCCATTGCACTGATAGAAAAGATGGTGCATGAAGCCGCCACTCTGTTGGACTCAGTAAAGATGGAGGTGCTGAAACCCAGGGCCTTGCTGATGGGAGCAAAAAGTGCCTATGCGCTCAAAAAAAATCATGATGCTGCATTTTTAGAATCCCTTTCCCGGAAGCTAAATCTGGCCCTCTCTATTGTAGAGCAAAGAAAAATGCTCTTAGACGATCCTTCAGATCTGAATATCCTGCTTTCGGAGCATAAGGAGCTAATTGATTTTGCCGCTCAGCTAGCCCTGGAGCACTACCGGCAATCGCTCAGCTCAGCCTCGCTTGAGCGATTTTTGAACCTAAAAGAATCGGAGGTTTTTAGCAGACTGAGGAGTCGTCTGGAACAACAGCAGGCCATTCAGTTTTCCGGAGTGCCACCTTCGGTTGTCGCTCAGGAGTTTTTCTTGAAAGCAGAAATGAAAAAGGCTTTGGAAGCAAAAGTTTCTGAGCCGGATTTTCTTAAGCGATATCAGAATGTACAAGCCCTTTGGTTAAGTTACCTCGACATTCTGAAGGCAAATTATCCCAGGTATTATCAGCTTCGCTTCGCGACCTTGTTTCAACCTGTTGCTGGCATGTACCGTCGTCTGCCGGAAAATACCACCTTGGTGCGCTACTATTTTGTAGATACCGGACTGGTTGCCTTTGTTGCTCACCACGACACCGGTCGTCTGGTGCGCCTTTCCGTGCCTACTTTACAAAAGGATATCCAACATTTTTTAGATCAGGATCTTTCTGAAGCGGCAACAACCGCAATGTTGCACCGGTTATATCTTCAGTTGTGGCAGCCACTGAAGCCTTTTGTTACAACGCAGCAAGTCACCGTGATCCCGGACGGTACCTTGTACCACATCAATTTAGAAATGCTGCCGGCAAGACCGGTGCGCGACTTCGCCGGACTTGCTAAAGCCTGTTTGTTGCAGCATCATACGTTCTCGTACTGCTATTCATTGCTGGCACTTGGTCAGCACCATCCTTCCGAAAATTTCGCCCGCAACTATATTGCTTTTGCACCTGGCTTTTCCGACGATTTGAAGTCGGTTTATGTACAGGCCATCAAGGACAGTATGAATATTGACGAAGGCTACCTGCATCTGCTTCCGCAACCGGGCACGCGAAGCCTTACAGAGAAACTGGGCGCCTTGCTTGATGGCGATGTTTATAGCGACGAACACTCCACCCGTGCGGCTTTTTTGAAGCATGCTGGAAGTCATAAGCTGCTGCACATTGCTACGCATGCCCTTTTCGACGACATTCGGCCTGAACAATCCGGACTTGTATTTTCAAAAGAAGCAGGGGCAGAAACAGATAATCGGGTGATGACACGCGATATTTTCAATTGTAACCTGAATTCGGATGTAACCTTGCTTACCGCTTGTGAATCCGGGCGGCCAGGCTATCAGGATGGTGAGGGTTTGATTTCTTTGTCGCATGCGTTTAGCTATGCCGGCAGTCAAAATATTGTTACTGCTCTGTGGAAGGTAGATGAACAGGCGAGTGCAGCGATAGTTGAGAATTTCGTAGAGCTGCTGCGCATGGGTCTGCCCACGGATGCTGCTCTGCGCGAGGCAAAACTTCGCTACCTCCGGAATGCGCGAGGCAGATTGGTTAACCCCGGTTATTGGGCCGGACTGGTACTGATTGGCCGTCCACAAACTGTTCATTTCGAACCGACGCACAGAGAAAGATGGCTATGGCTTGCCGGTGGCCTCCTGATACTCCTCACGGTTATTATTTTCATTGGCAGAAAGAAGTCTGCATAACGCCGATATTATCTGAAACCAGAAAAATCATTTTCACATTTCCTGATACAGTAGCAGCTGTTTTTGATGACCTTTTTACGGACCTGCGATATAAAGCGAACGTCCTAAAATACATTTCATGAAAAATGCAGTTTACCTTTTCGTACTTGGATTTTGCCTGTTCGGTCTCGATTCCTGCAAGAAAGACCGTGGAGAAGACAACAATCCCGACCCTGGGCCGGATATGGAGACCATAAAGGTGCAGGTGATATTACCCACCGGGAGCTCTATCGACCTTTCAAAGACCCGGATGTTTACGTTGGGAAGTACAACTGCAGTAGGCAGCGATGGCAAGGCTGATATTCCGCTGATCGGAAATTCAGGCCAGTTGGTTTTTCTTTTCGATGAGGCCGACAATCTGATGATGGAGAGCTACATTACTCCTTCCAGCAAAGAAATATCAGTAAAAACTACGGCGCAGGCTTTGCTCTTTCAGGGGTTGCAGCAGATGTATCTGCCGGATTCTGCAAAAAACGTTTTTCTTCAAAAATCGGCTGCCGCTGCAAAGCTGGGCGATTACTATGCTAAAATGGAACAAACCTTCAAGGCCGATCCGTTAATGCTCGAGAAACGATTGTTTGCACCGGCGTTGCGCGAGGCCCTGACGCTGGTCAACCAGAAAAATGTAATTGACATCCATGGGAAGCAGATACGCATTGTAGATGATGAAGAACGAAGTAAGATAAAAATGGAAAGTGTTGATGTCGAAAATATCAATATTCTGAATTCTGCTTATCGCAGAGCTCATGCCTTTGTTTACAAAACTGCCTATCGCGATCGCAATAATCTGGAGACGGTACTCAACTCCACCGTAAACTTCGACGACAAATCTGATAAGGACGTGAAAGTGGAAAAGATTCGCTTTCTGTCCAATTTTTACGATCAGGTAGGTGTGGCACAGGGCTTTAAAACCGCGGTTACCGGGCCTGTATATCTGCCGGTGGCGGCCAATGAACGCGAAGCCACATACAAGGTGCGTGTACTTGGACCCGGTGCGCCCGTATCGGCAAGCCTGACCAACGATGAGAAAGCGAAACTCGAGGAGCTTTATTATCAGTATCTCGCTTACGATATCGTAGCACCGTTGATGCTGGAAGCGCTTGGCTACCGCTCTTTGATATCCGGTATTGATGAGCAGGCGTTGCAGGGATTTTATGAAAAGGTGCAGGCTATTGCCAAAACAGATCCTGGTGTGATGGATGCACTGAGAAGGGGGGCAGTCTATCAAACAGTACAGCGCTTTAATGATGCTGTAGTGGCCGGAAATTTTGGCAATGGGATAATTGAAAACGCTTTGATCGAAGGGATGAAGCAGGGGTACAAAGGCGGTAATATTTCTTTCCCTTCTGCCCAGACTATTGCCGATTATCAAAAAAAGATAGACAAAGGGCTCGAATTGCTAAAGTTTGCTACAGGCGTAGTTTCCGGACCCTTTATTCTTGCACCCCATGACTACTTCAACGAGATGGAAGAATTTGAAGTGAAATCTCAGGACAATAACGTGAAGCTTTCACCCAAAGAATCTTCCATGTCCACGTTTACCAATCAGACACTTACCGCTAATGCCAATGTAGAAGTGAGCGCCGGTCAGACGCTTGTGTACCGCTGGTCCACTACGGGTCAGTTTGGTGTGCTGAAAAATGGTAGCCAGCAAGGTCTTTCCATCGAGAGCAGCAGCAAAACGATTACCTATTATGCCAATGTTGCCTCCAGCGCACTGGATGAGGACAATATTGACAAGGTTTTCGTGACGGTAGTTATCAAACAAAATGGTACGGAGATAGAAGTAGGCGGAGACACGGCAAGCATTAATGTGAAAAAGAACAAGCTGGCGATGAAGCCCGCAAACGCGGAACTCGATATTGCCCACGGAAGCTCGCGAAGCGTTAAGCTTTATTTATTAAAAGCCGACGGTACCAACGAGATTACTCCAAATCCTGTACTTGATTACAAAGTGGTATGGACAACTGCTGGCAGCTTTGGGCAACTTACAGGCAATGCCACAAGCTATACGGCTTACGACAATAACAGCACCACCTACACCGTGTTCGACGACGATAATATACCTGACGGTTCTGTGGAAACCATCTCGGCAAAAGTGTATATCAAAACAAAAAGCGGGTCGAGCTGGTCCTTTATGGAGCAGGTAAGCGGCAAGGTTACCATCAGCAATGATGAGAAAAAGATCATCCTCTATGCATCTTCTCAATCGGTGCACAAAGATGCAGGCAATTGGTGCTACGTGGGCTGCATTGTAAGCGTGCCCGCAGTGCCGAATGCAAAATCCTATGTGGTAGTTGATGCCAGCGACAATTCCAGCGTCGCTTCGTGGAATGTTACCGGCACAGAGAAAAAGGTATATGGATACACGGCAGGGTACGGGGATGCTGACGTGAGCTCGGGCTACGCTGCAGGCATCTACGGCACCTGGAGCTGGGGCGGTCCACTCGATCCCAACGCACCACAGACAACCCATTATTCTCCGCCAAACTGTGGCGGTACCTACAAGATCACAGTAACGCTAACGCAGTAGAAATTCAGAAAAAATCAATAGTCATTCACCAACAAAAGGGACAAAATGAGAAAGATATTTGCAGCATTATTTTGCATAGCCGGCTGCGGTGTGGTGGCGCAGGGGCAATACCTTCAATGGGCCTACGCCATGGGGCTCAGCAATCAGGCTAGTAAGGGCCGCGCCGTTACTACCGATGCCACCGGAAACGTAATCGTAGCGGGATATTTTAAAGGTACTTTCGATTTCGACCCAGGCTCGGACTCTGACAAAGTTTCGTCCACAGGCTACGGAAATGCATACCTGATGACCCTGGACCACAACGGTAACTACCTCGGCAAAAAAGTATTTGGCACTTCGCCCAATTCTAACGTGACGGCAGGGGTACTGCATTTCGACGGTGCAGGAAATTTATTCATCGCAGGATATTACACGGGCGGCAATGTAGATTTTGACCCGGATACTTCGGTGGTAAAGATGTCTGCCATAGGTAACGGTAACAATGCTTTTCTAATGAAGCTGAACACAGCCGGAAAACTTTCCTGGGTGAAAGGCTGGAATTATAACAAAGATGCCGGCGGCGCTAACGGAACCCTTGAAGAAGGTCCTAGTATGGTGTTAGACGGACAAGGGAATATTTACTGCGCAGGTCAGTTTTTAGGTGAGGTAGATTTCGACCCGGACACTTCCGTGTATAAAATGCGATGTACGCAAAGTGATGGCTACATTATGAAACTTGACGGCAATGGTGATCTTCTCTGGGCGAAACAAATAGCGGCGGACACCACACAGAGTAAGTATGTCAATCTAAAGTCGCTGTCGGTGGATGCAGCAGGCAATGTATTTGTCTGCGGAAATTTTAAAGGAACCGCAGATTTCAATCCGGACACCACGATTGTCTATCCGTTATCTGCAGTTTCCCAGCAGGGTTTTCTCCTGAAGCTTGATGCAGCGGGTAGTTTTCAGTGGGCCAGGAAAATAGGAAAAGACAATGCAGATCCCATTCTCAATTATAATTCCGTAAATGCGGTGGTAGCAGATGCTTCGGGCAATACTTTCATCACCGGCAGTTTTATGGAAGATGTAAATCTGGGTAGCACCCAGTTAAGTTCGCAGGGGCTTTCTGATATTTTTATCGCGCGGCTTGATGCTTCAGGAAATTATGTATGGGCGCAATCGGCAGGTACTTTTTACGATGGCGAGCAGGGGTACCGTATGACCATGGATGCTTCGGGCGATTTGTTCGTAACCGGCAATTTCCACAGCACGATCAATTTTTCGGGAACTCAGTTAGTCACCAACGGCGGTTCGGATATTTTTGTGTTGAAGATGTCTCCATCGGGCAATATCCACTGGGCAGCGGGTTTTGGTGGCCCCGACGAATATGAGCGGATACAGGATATACATGTTCATGGCAATGAAATTTACAGCGTAGGCCGAATGGTGGGGCCGGTAAACTTCGACCCTAATGGTTATTACTACCAGTCTTCCGCCTCTACCAACCCCTACTACGCTAATTTCTTTGTTCAAAAACTGGGACAATCTGTGACCGGAATAAAGGATGTTGATGAACTCGGGGCGCGCATCTTTCCTAATCCCGCAACGGATAGAGTAAGGGTTGATCTGAGCAAAGCGGGTACATCAAAAGTGGACGTGTGTCTCTGGGACATGCTGGGGCGCCAGGTGATGGAAACAGAACTCACTGCTTCGTCGCCCGTATTGAAGGTTGAAAATTTACCACGGGGACATTATATCATGAAACTGCAAAGCGATAAACGAATGTCTTCAATTCCGTTATCGCTTCAATAAGGAGAAGTTGGCGTTTCAATTTGATTTGTACAGGCAAGGGGCCGGGTCATTCCGGCCTTTTGATTTAAGCTCTGATGAAGGACTATTGTTCGTTCACCGAATTACCGGCCAAGCAAATAGCTTAGCCCGACACCTAGTCCGGAATTTCGGATCGCCTTTCCGTCGAGTTGGATGTAGCCTGAAACGCCTTGCCGGTATTGCAACTCCATAGACAGCCGGCTGCCGGCTTTGTAGCTTACACCACCGGAGATGCCAAAGTCCCACTCATTGATGCTTTTCGTGGAGCTGATGATGTCATTATCAAGCGCAGCGGCGTCAATGCTGTTCTCGTTTTTGAGTTGAAGTTGTTGGTCGAGATTTCGATAAACCGCCACGCCACAGGAAACAGCAAAATGTCGCGTAAGCCAATATCCGATACGTGGTGTAAAACCTACGGAGATGATATTCTGCTGGTAGTTGGCATCGATTGTTTTTTGATCCGCGCTCGTACTGCTCAGGCTTCCCGTCCTGACTGTAGAGAAGATATTTTCCTGAGTGTAACGAACGTCTGTAGAGGCAACCACAAGGGCCGCCTGCGTGAAGACCCTGCGTGAAAGATTTTTGTAGGCAACAACTCCCAGTTGATATTGCGCTCTTCCTACCGACGAACTACTCATTTGTGCCGCCACGCCCAGCTTTAGGTTTTTTTCCGTGCCCGGAGGTCGTATGGTTTCTATCTCCTGTGGGTCCGGGTACAAGGCTGCTGGGTCGGAATATTTTGCAGGCATTTTTCTTCCTCCTTTTTCCTGGGTGTTCGGTTCTTCGCCGGGCGGATTTGCCACAAAGGTCTCTTCACTGTTTTCAATCCATTCTTTTGATTTTGCAGCTATAGTTGGTTTCGCTTTTTTTCTGTTCGGTTTTTCAACTGCAGCCAATAGAACAGGCTTATTTTCTTCTTGCGTTCTGTTAGGTTGAGGTGGGTATCGATGATCTGCGGCTTGTTTCCGGGAAGTGGAGGGAGCCATGCTATTATTGGTAGGCTGGTATAGCCATGTCGTGGCTACAGCGATCAGCAAAGCCAGGGAAGCGGCAATTTTGTTCCAGGCCGGAGCGATCAGTACCTGCAGTTTTGTTTCTCGCTTCGGAGTCGTTTCCTGCAGTGCAGAATGAAGTTTTTCCCAGCCAGCTTCAGTCGGTAGGCAGGGAGTCTCACGGATCTTTTCCTTCATCCACCGTTCCAGATCATTTGCTTTCATGCTTCAGTGTTTTTCGTCCGGTTAGCAATACAATTTCTTTTAGCTTTTTTCTCGCCTGAAAAAGAAGCAGGTAAGAATAGTTTTCTGTGATGCCGATCAGGTCTGCAATTTCCTTATGGCTGTATTCTTCGAAAACGGCAAGGTTGAAGACTATCTTTTGCTTTTCCGGCAGATGATTCAGGAGCATAAGCACGTCCTGAGCATCGGCCCGCTGCAAGTGGGTATCTGCTGCCAGGTGCGGAAGGTTCGTCATGTCGTCGTATCCATAAGAGGTATTCATTTCCACCTCGTGTTTTTTCGTCAGCCGGTTGCGAAGCTGATCAATGGACAGCCTTACCATAATTCTTTTCATCCATCCTTCGAAGGAACCACGGTGTTGATACCCCGGCAATGCAGTAAAGATTTTCAGGAAGCCATCATGTACCCACTGTTCCGCATCCTCTTGCGAAGGCGCATACCTTATGCAAATGCGCATCAACAACGGGTAGTACTGGTAATAAAACGACTTTTGCATCAGGGCGTCACCCCTGATGCATCCGCCGATCAGTATGTCCAGTTCTTTATTTATAGTGTGGGCCGGTTAATTTTTAATAATCCGGGATGTTCGGTATTCCTCTACAGGTTGTCCCTCTTCAAGGTACCGTCACCACGATACTCGTCGAATCAAATCCTAAATGATTTACACTGTCCGGGGGTGTCTGTGTACCAAATACATAGTTGCCCGCATCCGTAGGTGTAAAATAAACGATAGCATAACCTTCCTTTTTTATGTCGCAGTCGCAGCCCGCCGATTTCTGCGCATCGGCATAAACAATCTCAGCTCCGAGTTGAACATAGTTGCCTTTCGATGCCAGAATTTTTCCCTCAATGCGGTACACACACATGTTTTCACCCAGGGGTACCAGCAACAGCAGTGGCGCTTCCTTACCAGCTTTCAGCGTGTCTGGTCCTTTTATTTCCGTCACCCTACCTGCGGTTCTCTTTTCTTCAGCGCCGCATGTGGTTTTCTTATTGCAGGCAGGCAACAGAAAGGAAAGTAGCACCGTCATCGTCATGACCAACAAGTAAGCTCCCGAAATCGTGTTGCTGTGGATACGCATGCTGTACTATTCTGACATGATTAAGGGACGAACGCAAACAAGGTTGACCGTGCCTTCATTTTCGTGATACATAGCGCATACAGTCTCGGGCAGTGTCTGGCAGTTGTTGGTTTTATTGAACCCCACATTAAGCCAGGTGCCGGATCCATATGCGTTGAGCATATTTTTGTTGCACACCAGATAATCTTTTTGCTGATACCTCAGGTAGGTGCCTGTGCAGTCTTTGATCACTTCGGCGCCACCCATGTAGGTAGCCGCACAATGACATCCCGATTCGTGTTTTTTGCAGCTTGTCACACCTATTAATCCCATTAAGACTGTGACTGCGAGGATTCTGATCTTCATAGTTTTCTTGTTATTGTTTTATAAACAAAGTTTTTGCTGAAATCTGATTTGCATCCACCAATTCTAAAAGATAACTGCCGGAGGGTAAAGCGCTGATATCTGTGCCTGCTTCGTACTTTTTTTGCAGTACAATCCTTCCGGAAAGGTCGTAAATACTGAGGCGCGTAAAGGCGATTTTTGTTCGTATCTGCAACCTGCCGGACACGGGGTTGGGCGCTATCGAAAAGTCGATTCCTGGCGAGTACACTTCGGGCAAGCCCGTTGCATTGCCGCTCAGTCCCAGATTGTCGAACCGCACATCCAGCCAGTTAACAATGGTATGGTATCGAAAGGCGATGTAACAGTTGCCCGATTTTGGCGGAATATTGATGTTACTGGCCTTTTTCCAGGCACCGTCGGCTACATAGTCGGTTCCGCGGAAGTCGCGAAGGGTGGTGATGCTTGTAGCCAGTGCAGGATCCGGACTTCCCTGCAGAAGATAAAGCGCAACGGTATCGCCTGCCTGTGGTACGCCGAAGCCGGTAAAACGATAGCGAAAAGAGTCGATCTTTCCTCCCGAACTGAAACTGAACGCCGGCGACACATACCAATCGTCCGTCACCGACGTGCCACCTACGGGATAGTCGTGATAAAGATTTTTACCGGAGAAGGATACCGTGTTGTCCAGCAGCCATTTAAAGTTGGGGTCCGTTGCACCTTTGCGGAAGGTCTGCCAGGACGAACTCATTTCGAAACCCATAGTATAAGGGAGCGGTGTGGTTTGGGCCTGTCCGTTGTGCGTGGCCGCCAGTACGATCAGGCATGCGGATAATAAGTGCTTCATAAGCGAATAGAAATTTTTGTTGTTTAGTGAATTCGGGCGCCCTTCAAAAAACATAGACGGTTTCCTTTTTCAGATTCTTAAGGAAACCGGGTATTTTTTTAAAAGATTTTTCAAGCCAGCTTCTTTGATGTATGGTATTACATTTTTGTCGGGCGATAGCCATGTACCCCTATTGTCGTCCGTCACACGTATAATCTGGCATGTTTTTACTGTCCGAAAGCAGATGATGTCCACGTCCATTCAGGCAGCGCTTTGGGGATTGCTGGCCGGCTCGGCACTGGTGGGCGGCGCTGTCTGCGGGTATTTTCTTAATCTCTCGCAACGGATTATAGCCGCTGTCATGGCGTTTGGCAGCGGTGTGCTGATTTCTGCACTTTCCCTCGAGCTTATGGATGAAGCTTTTCAGCGGGGCGGTTTTACTGCAACGGCCGTCGGCTTTGTCTCCGGAGCCGCGGTGTACACCTTTGCCAATATGCTGCTGGCTGCGCGGGGCGCGAGGCACAGAAAACGCTCGGGTTGCCAGCAGGCAAAGGAAAGTAACGGTAGCGAAGGCAAGGGTATGGCCATTGCTTTGGGTTCTCTGATGGATGGCATTCCCGAGTCTATCATCATTGGTGTCAGCATGATAGAAGGGGGCACTGTTAGTCTGGTAGCAGTTGCAGCTATTTTTTTATCCAACGTTCCTGAAGGCTTGTCGAGTGCCAGCGGTATGAAAAAGGCGGGTAAGTCTATCCGCTATATTTTGCTGTTGTGGACAGCCATCGCTATTGTGTGTGCCTTGGCCGCCTGGACGGGTTATACCGTGTTCAGTCAGTTTAATGCCAATGTAATAGCCGCAACAATGGCCGTGGCTGCCGGAGCTATTTTGGCTATGCTTGCTGACACGATGATGCCCGAAGCCTTCGAGTATGCACACAATTTTGCGGGCCTCATCACCGTGCTTGGGTTCCTTTGTGCTTTTCTATTATCGAAATACCCATAGCTTTTGAGAGCGTTTTTAATCTATTACCGGCTTTCCGGCAGCCACATCCTATCTTAGCCTGTAGTCCCTGACGGTACGGAGCCTCCGGACGTTCAGCAGAAGACAATTATGACTATCGATGCTTTGTACTGATTTTTCTCCTTTTCCTGTACTGGAGACCCGTCGCCTGAGATTGCGCAAGCCGGAGCCTGGCGATATAGACGAGAATTTTCGTTATCGTTCGGATGCAGCATTTATGAAGTATATCCCACATCGCTTTGCTACCTGCAGACAAGATGTAGAGCAGACTTTCGATCTGATGCTGGAACGTATAGAACGTAATGAGAGTATTAATTGGTCGATTACGAGAAAGGAGGACGGCAGATTTCTTGGCCTTATCGGTTTTGTAAGGATCATGGTCGATCAGCACCGGGCCGAGGTGGGCTACCTTTTGCATACTCCCTGGCAGGGACAGGGATTTCTCCACGAGGCGCTGAGGGAGGTGGTAAACTATGCGTTTGGGGTGATAGGCCTGCACAGCATCGAGGCTGTCGTCAACTGCCAGAATATTCCTTCTCAGCGCGTTCTTGAAAAAATGGGTTTCAGCCGCGACGCATTTTTCCGGGACTATTTGCACCATCAGGGCGCGTACGTCGATGCTTATGTTTATTCCTTGCTGGTTGATGCGATCAAACTTCCCTCTTCAGTTTCAACACTATGAACCTGGAAGCATCACCTCGGTAATCACGAAATGGCAGTCGTCTTCCGCTTTCAAGGTAAGGGCTTCTGTCTTCGGCAGGTTGAGTAAATCCCGCGGGCCAATGCTTGTATTGTCCTGAAGGGCTGCTCTTCCTTCAATAAGGTAAATGAGGCAATAATCATAGGGGGAATGGATACGATGGGTGACCCCGGCCGGGAGTTGTATGGCGTGGATGCTTCCCTGAGTGCCTTCCCTGAGCATCAGGTTAAAATCTGTTGCCTTGCCCTGGCATCTTGTCTTCCATGTTCCCGAAAAACTATCCTGATCATAAGGGCCAAGCGCTTTTTCATAATGTCCCTCGTGCGTAAGCAGTAAATGTCCGGTCAATACCATCAATTGCCGGCTAATGCCCTCAAAATAGGTGAAATCACATGCTTCTGCCTCTACCGTTGCCGTGCTGATCCGAAACAAGAAATTTCGCTCCTGAAAACTGGCTCTGGCCGGGTAAATAAAAAGCTCAGTGGTGGTACCGTGTGCCCAGTTACTGGTGTTGCGGCTTTCTGGTTTGTAGAGGGATATACTCATACGTCATTATTTGTTCACTAAGTTAGCGTCCGCATCGCTCCCAAAAACAGATATTTCCGGCCATTTTAAAACCGCACTGGTTCTCAGATGCTGCCCACTGCGGTACATTCCGTCGGTTGTTCTTACGGTCGTTGTTGAAGCAAGGTTGACAGTTTCTCAATTTCTTTTTTTAGCTCTTCTATTTCTTTGCTTCCTGCTACCGGCGCATTTTCCTCTTCGGCATCCCTGCCAATAAAAAAAGTGGCGAGGGTAGCGGTCACATATCCGAAAATCGCATAGCCGTACAGGGAAAGCATGAAGGCAAATATGCGACCTTCTGTAGTAGCAGGCCAGAAATCGCTACCTGCTGTAATGATACGCATCGAGGTCCACCACAGAGCCATCCCATAGTTTTCAAAACCCGGGTGGTGCCGTTCAAAGCCATACATGGCAGCAGCGCCTGCAAAAGCGACAATAACGGTCAGCAATACAACATAAGTAAATCCCCGCCGGCTCAAAGTGGCCGTTAGGCTTCTCATGCTGCGGTTTAGTGAGGCAATGATCCGGATGAGCCGGATGCCGCTGAAGCCCTGCACCAGCCGTACCACCCGCAAAATGCGGAAAATACGCAGCGCGGGTATCAGCAGAGAAATGACAGTCAACCAGTTCATTTTCAGAAACTTAATCCGTGCAGGTGCCAAAATGATTTTTACCATGAAGTCAATGATGAAAATGGCCCACACAACCATGCTCAGGGTTTGCAGCAAGGGCGTAAGTTGCCCTACAAGTTCCAGTACAAGGAGTATCAGCCAAAAAAAGCCTAAAAAAATCATCGGTCCTTCCAGGAGTTTTTCAAAAGAAACCAGCAGGCGGTTTCGTTCGCGGTTTAACAATTGCTGCTGTTTCATTAAGTGGTTTTACAGGCTGATGCAAAACAAATTGTACCAATGAAAATCAGGCGATGAGGCAGGCACGCCGGTGGCGGTTTTTCACAACAAATCAGGGTTTTACGGAAAAAACTTAGCTTGCCTGGGCTTTGGGTTCATGCCTGTTTGGTGATGAGTCGATCAAAATGTTGAAAAAGCACAAAAAATGTTTGGTGTTTCGAAAACAACCATTACCTTTGCAATCCCAAATTTTACGGGTAGAAGATATTTATAAGTATGTCACAGCGTATCAGAATAAAGCTGAAATCTTACGACCACAACCTGGTTGATAAGTCTGCAGAGAAAATCGTAAAAACTGTACGCAATACGGGAGCGGTCGTAACCGGGCCAATTCCTTTGCCAACAGAGAAGAAGATCTTTACAGTATTGCGTTCACCGCACGTAAATAAAAAGAGCCGTGAACAATTCCAACTCTGCACGCACAAGCGTTTGTTGGATATCTATACTTCTTCTTCCCGCACAGTTGACGCGCTTTCGAAGCTTGACCTTCCAAGTGGGGTAGAAGTAGAGATCAAGGCATGATGAATAGCCGAAAGGCTTAGTTCTTTAAAACGATAAAGTTAAACGGTCAATCCCGGACCATACCCCCGGAAAACGTGGGGACGGCAACCGGGCGCTTGGCTAAAACATAAGAAAATGAAAGGTATTATTGGTAAGAAAATCGGCATGACCAGTGTGTTTGAGCCGAATGGCAAGCAGACAGCTTGTACCATCATCGAGGCTGGTCCTTGTGTGGTTACTCAAAAGAAGACCGTAGATACCGACGGTTATGATGCGCTCCAGATCGCATTCGGAGAAGCTAAAGAAAAGAATACTCCCAAAGCGCTTCTCAATCACTTCGCTAAGGCAAGCACTTCGCCTAAGTCAATAGTTAAAGAAATCCGTAATTGTTCCATAGATAAGCAGGTTGGTGAAGACATCACCGTTGAGATCTTTGCTGAAGGTGAGAAAGTTTCCGTTATCGGAACCACCAAGGGTAAGGGTTTTCAGGGTGTAGTTAAGCGCCATGGTTTTGCCGGTGTCGGTGAAGCTTCACACGGTCAGCACGATCGTCAGCGTGCGCCGGGTTCCGTAGGGGGTTCATCCTACCCAAGCCGCGTATTTAAAGGTATGCGCATGGCGGGCCGTATGGGTGGCGACCGCGTGAAGATGAAGGGTCTGCGTATCATCAGGGTTTTCCCGGAGCAGAACTACATTCTCGTAGCTGGTTCGGTACCCGGACATAATGGATCTATTGTTTTAATTCAGAACTAATTAGCCCAGAGTTTTGACTTTTGGGAGAAAAAAATAGGCTATGCAAATAGACGTTTTAAATAGTAAAGGTGTAAAGACTGGCCGGTCTATCGAACTGCCAGACGAAATTTTCGGCATCGAGCCGAACGACCATTGCATCTACCTTGCAGTGAAGCAATACCTTGCAGCGCAGCGCCAAGGTACGCACAGCACCAAGACGCGTGCTGAAGTGCATGGTTCGTCCAAGAAATTGCACCGTCAGAAGGGAACCGGCGGATCCCGTAAGGGTAATATCCGTAACCCGCTTTATAAAGGTGGTGGTACGGTAAACGGTCCGAAGCCGCACGATTATGACTTTAAGCTGAACCGCAAAGTAAAAGACCTTGCTAAAATGTCTGCACTTGCGCACAAAGCTCAGGATAATAAGATCGTAGTAGTAGAAGATTTTAACCTGTCTGCTCCGAAAACCAAAGATTTTGCGGTAACGCTTGGCGCTCTGAAAGGAGAAAACCGGAAGTCGCTGATTGTACTGCCTGAGTATGATACCAACGTGTATCTGAGCGCACGCAATCTGCAAGACAACAAAACGGTTATCCTTAGCGATATGAATACCTATGATCTGGTTAACAGCAGTGTACTCATTTTCACAGAAAGTGCCGCCAGGCTGTTTCAGGAGCCGGTAGAAGCTGAAGCATAAAATAATTAGCCAATTAGCCAATTTGATAAATAGCTATTGGTTTTTGAAAAGAATAAAAAGAATTGTCTAACATACATGTGATCATTGGCTCGACAGCTAATCAGCACATGGGCAAATTGAAAAAAGATGAAACTCGCAGACGTTTTGGTTAGACCGGTGCTTACCGAGAAAGTAAACGGACAGATGGAAAAATCGGGACGTTATACTTTCCAGGTGGACAAGAGCGCTAACAAACTCGAGATCAAGAAAGCAGTTGAGGAGTTTTACGGTGTAAAGGTTGCTGACGTAAACACAGTGATCGTACCGGGAAAGAATAAGACGCGCTACACAAAAGCCGGCTTTTTGAAAGGTGTGAAGCCCGCATACAAGAAGGCAATCATCACACTTTCTGAAGGAGATTCTATAGACCTGTTCTCAATGTAAAACCGTAAGGATGTACCGTTGTGCAAGCCTAAACCTGGCGCAGAGCATGGAAACGACTTAACAACGATCAACTTAGCAACTAACAAAAAAAGAAAATGGCACTACGTAAATATAAACCGGTAACAGCCGGAACGCGTTGGAGAATTGGTAATGCATATGCAGAGGTTACCACCAATCAGCCTGAAAAGAGCCTGTTGGAAGCACTGCCCGGAACTGGTGGTCGTAACGCACAGGGCCGCAGAGCTATGCGTTATATCGGTGGCGGAAACAAGAAGATGTACCGCAAGATCGATTTCAAGCGCAGCAAAAAGGATATCCCTGCTACGGTTAAGACCATTGAGTACGATCCTAATCGTTCTGCATTCATCGCATTGCTTAGCTATGCTGATGGCGAAAAGCGTTACATCATTGCTCCACAGGGGCTTGAAGTAGGCGCTACCATCGTGAGCGGAGAAGCAGTAGCACCCGAAGTAGGAAATGCACTGTTGCTGAAAAATATGCCCCTGGGTACTGTGGTTCACAACATTGAGTTGCATCCGGGCCAGGGTGGAGCCATGGCTCGTTCGGCAGGTACTTATGCACAACTGAACGCTAAGGAAGAAAGATATGTGGTGCTGAAAATGCCTTCTGGTGAGCTGCGCCGCGTGCTGGGTGCATGTATGGCCACTGTGGGTATAGTATCCAACAGTGACCATGGCCTGCAAAGCATGGGTAAGGCGGGTCGCAACCGTTGGAAAGGCATCCGTCCGCGTAACCGTGGTGTAGCCATGAACCCTGTTGATCACCCGATGGGTGGTGGTGAAGGACGTTCTTCGGGCGGGCACCCACGCAGCAGAACCGGTAAGTATGCGAAAGGAGAAAAGACACGCAGCCTTACAAAAGGTTCTAACAAGCTGATCATACAGCGTAGAAACGGTAAGAAACTATAAAGTAAATCGCTGAATTCGTTAAAATGGTCCTGTCGCTATAAGTAAAGGGCAAGACAAATAAACAATCGCAAACAAAAAAAGATAATGGCTCGTTCAATTAAAAAAGGTCCTTACGTAGATGCCAAGCTGGAGCGCAAAGTGCTGGCGGTAAGTGAAGGAAAGGCGAAGAAAGGTGTAATTAAAACCTGGAGCCGCCGCTCCACCATCACTCCGGATTTTGTAGGGCAGACCTTTGCTGTTCATAACGGAAACAAATTCATTCCGGTGTACGTAACTGAGTATATGGTTGGTCATAAACTCGGAGAATTTGCACCGACCCGCAATTTTAAAGGACATAGCGGAAGCAAATAAAACAAATTAAACATCTGGCGTTGATCTTCTGGCGGCGCCGCAATAAGAAATAATAACGAAAATGGAAGCTGTAGCTCGCTTACGTAATTATCCCACATCACCGCGCAAAATGCGCCTGCTGGCCGATTTGGTGCGTGGTATGGATGTTGAAAATGCGCTGAACACGTTCAAGTTTAGCACCAAGCACCCATCTGTAGCCATGGAAAAGCTCTTGCTAAGTGCAATCGCCAACTGGAGAGTGAAGAACGAAGGTGTGGATGTTGCCGGTGCTAACCTGTATGTAAAAACAATAATGGTAGATGGTGGCCGTATGCTGAAGCGTATGCGCCCTGCGCCTCAGGGACGTGCCTATCGCGTTCGCAAGCGCAGCAACCACGTTACTATTGTTGTTGATAGCCGTATAGCTCAACCCGTAACTGCCGAAGCTTAATCATTTAAATAAAATCACAAATCATTCAATTTAAATAGAATGGGTCAAAAAGCAAATCCTATAGGTAACAGGTTGGGCATCATCCGCGGATGGGACTCAATGTGGTATGGAGAAAAAAGGGATTTTGGTAACAAACTGGTGGAGGATCACAAAATCCGCACTTATCTCAATGCACGTATCAACAAGGGTGGGATCTCCCGCATTGTTATTGAGCGCACATTAGGTAAGCTCATCGTTACTATCCATACTTCAAAACCTGGTATCATCATAGGTAAAGGCGGACAGGAAGTAGATCGCATCAAAGAAGAGCTGAAGAAACTGACGAAGAAAGAAGATGTTCAGATCAACATCATGGAGATCCGTCGTCCGGAGCTGGATGCAATGATCGTCGGTGAAACCATTGCCCGCCAGATCGAAAGCCGCGTGAGCTATAAGAGGGCCATCAAAATGGCCATCTCTACGGCAATGCGTATGGGTGCTGAAGGTATTAAGATCAAGGCTTCAGGTCGTCTGAATGGTGCGGAAATCGCCCGTACAGAAGAATTTAAGCAAGGTCGTACTCCGCTGCATACCTACCGTATGGACATTGACTACGCCAGTGTATATGCCATGACCGTATATGGAAAGATTGGTCTGAAAGTATGGATTTGTAAAGGAGAAGTGCTGGGTAAGCGCGATCTGAATCCGAACTTCTCGGCAGGTGCAGATAATCGCGGACGTGCCGCAGCAGGAGCCGGTATGGCTGATGGTCGCGGAGACCGTCGTGGTGGCGACCGCGGAGGCGATCGTCGTGGTGGCGGAGATCGTCGCGGTGGTGGCGATCGTCGTGGCGGCGGCCGCAAGGCTTAATCTGGACATCTGATTTCGGGCATAGCCTGGAATGTATCCTGAGGATAAGATACTAAGTAAAATCAAAGGGCTGCAGAGGTAAAGGCTACTTCTCCCTGCGGTTCGGGTGACGAATAATAATTCAATAAAACTTTGTAACAATGTTACAACCAAAAAGAACGAAACATCGTAAGGCGCATAAAGGTAGGATCAAGGGTAACGCTCAGCGTGGTGCTACCGTTGCTTTTGGTTCGTTTGGTCTGAAGGCTTTGGAGCCAAAATGGATCACCAATCGCCAGATCGAAGCTGCCCGTCAGGCAATGACCCGCCACATGAAACGTGAGGGAACGGTTTGGATTCGCATTTTCCCAGACAAGCCTATTACTCGTAAGCCACTTGAAGTGCGTATGGGTAAAGGTAAAGGTAACCTCGAGTTTTATGCAGCCGTGGTTAAGCCGGGCCGCATCATGTTTGAGGTAGAAGGCGTACCCCAGCAGCTTGCCCAGGAGGCCCTGGAACTGGCTGCTCAAAAATTGCCGATCAAAACAAAATTTGTTGTTCGTCGCGATTACGCGGGAGCATAATTGAATGATGAATGTTGCGTTCTCATTCGATCAATAACATAAAATAGAGTCAGGTTTTTTGAGCATTCAAAATTCAAAACTCAAAACTCAAAATTGATATTAAAATGGCAAAAGCAAAAAAAGCGAATGTTGAGGATCTTCGCAGCCTGGATGTGGAAGCGCTGAGCACACGGATTCAGGAAGAAGAAGTGCGCCTCAAAAGGCTCAAATTTAGCCATGCGGTGAACCCGGTTGAAAACCCACTTTCCATTCGCCAGTTGCGCCGCACGATTGCCCGTATGAAGACGGAGCAACGCAGAAGAGCTTTAGGTTTTTAATTTGAAGTAAAAAGTAAAAAAGTAAAAGCTAAGAAGACAGAGAGTTTCCGTTACATTCTTTCTACTTTCTACTCATTACTTTCTACTGATTACTTTCTACTAAACAAGTCAAAAAAATGACAACAATAGAAAGAAAACGCAGGAAGACCCGTATCGGGATCGTGAGCAGCGACAAGATGAATAAAACCATCACGGTAGCTGTGGAGCGTAAAGTGAAACACCCGATCTACGGTAAGTTTTTGAAGAAAACAACGAAGTTTCATGCTCATGACGAACAAAATGTAGCCGGTGTTGGCGATATGGTCCGCATCATGGAAACACGCCCGTTGAGCAAAACAAAGCGCTGGCGCCTGGTTGAAATAATTGAAAAAGCTAAGTAAGTAGCAAGTGGCAAGTATCAAGTCGCAAGTATTTGCGTCTGTTTCTTGATACTTGATACTGGGTACTTGATACTAAAAAAGTAAAACGAAAATGATACAACAAGAATCCCGGCTCAATGTAGCCGACAATAGTGGAGCGAAGGAAGTGCTTTGTATCCGCGTGTTAGGTAACTCGGGACAAGACTATGCCGGTATTGGCGACAAAATCGTTGTAACTGTAAAGGATGCTCTTCCGGGTGGTAACATGAAGAAGGGTACCGTTTCTAAAGCAGTAATCGTACGTACTAAGAGCAAACTCCGTCGTAAAGATGGATCCTACATCAACTTCGACGATAATGCGGTAGTGCTGCTCAATAATTCTGACGAGCCTCGTGGTACCCGTATTTTCGGACCCGTTGCACGTGAGCTTCGTGATAAAGGATACATGAAGATAGTATCACTTGCACCTGAAGTGCTGTAAGCAGAAAAAATCACTTATCATAAAATAGCTGACATCTTTAATAGGTGTCAGCTATTTTTCTTGACCTAAGATCGTGAGCAAGTGGGGTGAAGGATTATCGGAGCATCCATCCGAATGAACGGACCTTTTTAAAGCACGGTTCCGATGAAAACGAACTAATTCAACCCTCCCGCTTTCAGACAATTGGGGACAATAAGCTTACTGATAGAGCTACCCGGCTTCGCGCATCATCCGCAGGCTTGTTGGCAGATCAAAATTTCTGTTGTCTGGCGCGCCTTTCGCCTGCCTTCCTTTGAAGAAAAATATTTTTTTCTTTTTCCTTTTCAATTAAAATATTGTTTTACCTTTGCACTCCCGTTTTCTACAGCGTGGATTTTTTAATCAATGGCTTACGAGTGGCATCCCAGCCATTCCGACCATTAAAAAAACAAGATAAAGTTTCAAAAGAATGAAACAGAGATTTCAACCAAAATTCAACATCCGCAAGGGCGACAGTGTAGTCGTAATTGCTGGTGCCAGCAAAGATCGCAGCAACCCCAAAAAGGTATTGGCTGTGTATCCTCAGAAAAGCCGCGTACTTATCGAAGGCGTAAATATGGTGACGAAGCACCTGAAACCCAATGCTCAGAATCCACAAGGTGGTATTGTGCAGGAAGAAGCTTCTATCCACATCTCCAACGTAATGCTTTGGGATGCAAAAGCCAAAGCTCCCGCTCGTATTAAGCGTGAGCGTAAGGAAGGAAATTTCGTTCGTGTATCTAAAAAATCAGGGGAGGAAATTAAATAATGGCAACTTCAACTACATATCAGCCGCGCATACAAAAGAAATACAGAGAGGAGGTAGTGCCTGCTTTGATGAAAAAGTTTGGTTATTCTACGGTAATGCAATGTCCTCGTCTGGTAAAGATTTGCCTCAACCAGGGTGTTAAGGGTTCTGTAGCCGATAAGAAACTTATTGACGATGCGGTAAACGAAATGACACTCGTTACCGGTCAGAAAGCCGTGCCTACACTTTCTAAAAAGGACATTTCGAACTTTAAGCTTCGTAAGAACATGCCAATTGGTGCACGCGTTACACTGCGTGGCTCTAACATGTTCGAATTCCTCGATCGTTTCATCGCTGTTTCCCTTCCACGTGTACGTGACTTCAAAGGTATCAACGAGAAATCGTTTGATGGTCGTGGTAACTACACGATGGGCGTTACGGAGCAGATCATTTTCCCTGAAATTGATATTGACAAAGTAAATCGCATCAGCGGTATGGACATCACTTTTGTGACTACAGCCAAGACCAACGAAGAAGCATACGAACTGCTGAAAGAGCTGGGAATGCCTTTTAAGAATGTAAAGAAAGATAACGCCTAAAATCATAAACAAGTATTAAGACACAAGTATCAGGTATATAGTAATAAGAGAATAGGCGTTAATCATTCTTGCTACTTTCTACCTGCTACTTACTACTAAAAAAAATGGCAAGAGAATCAGTAAAAGCCCGCCAACGCAAACGCGAAAGAATGGTTGCTCAGTACGCTGAAAGACGTGCTGCACTGAAGGCTGCAGGTGACTATGCTGCTTTGGACAAGCTTCCAAAGAACTCATCACCCGTGCGCCTGAAGAACCGTTGCCAACTGACCGGTCGCCCTAAGGGTTACATGCGTCACTTCGGCATCTGTCGTAACGTTTTCCGCGATATGGCATTGGATGGCAAGATACCAGGAGTACGTAAAGCTAGCTGGTAAGCCAAGTACTTTATCCTGAAGAGGAGCGAAAGTGCCCCATGGCAGCGTTTCAAAGTCACACAGCGAGTGTGATACTAGTAACAAAATTTATTTACAAACAGAATTCAAAAAATGGTAACAGATCCAATTGCAGATTTCCTGACCCGTATCCGTAACGCTCAGATGGCCCGCCATCGTATTGTTGAAATTCCGGCGTCGAACCTTAAAAAGCGCATGACTGAAATCCTTTACGAAAAGGGCTACATTCTGAAGTATAAGTTTGAAGAGGATAACAAGCAAGGACTTATTAAGATAGCCCTGAAGTACGACGCAGTTTCTAAAGAGCCTGCTATTCGTGCCCTGGAGCGCGTAAGCCGTCCGGGTCTTCGCCAATATGCTAAACCCGACGAAATTCGTCGCGTACAGAATGGACTGGGTATCGCTATCGTTTCGACTTCAAGAGGAGTAATGACCGATAAGGAAGCTCGTGCGAATAATGTAGGTGGCGAAGTGCTTTGTGTGGTGTATTAATTTGATTTTGGCGTCGATTTGAATATCGTACGTCATCGTCAAATTGTCCAATTAACTAATGATCAAATTTTGTCCCTCCGATACATTAAGCTATGCCTCTTACCAGGCTGACCGGTCGGAAGGATTCACAAAAAATAAAAAGAACAGACAATGTCTCGCGTAGGTAAGAAACCAATTACAGTGCCCGCCGGAGTAACCGTTTCCGTGTCGGCTGCCAATGAAATTACCGTGAAAGGTCCTAAAGGGGAACTGAAAGAAGCCCTGGATAGGGATATCAAGGTGGAAGTAAACGGTAATGAGATTAACATCAGCCGCCCCACAGACCAAATCCGCCATCGCGCACTGCACGGATTATATCGCGCTCTGGTGGCCAACATGGTGACAGGCGTGACTAATGGTTTTAAGAAAGAACTGGAACTTGTGGGTGTGGGTTATCGTGCAGCCGTTACAGGCCAGCAGATTGATATGGCCCTTGGTTTTTCACACAATATTATTTTCGAATTGCCCAAGGAGATCAAAGCTTCTGCCACCATGGAAAAAGGTCAGGCGCCGAAGATTATGCTCGAGTCAATTGACAAACAATTGCTCGGCCAGGTAGCCGCAAAGATCCGCAGCCTGCGCAAGCCAGAGCCTTACAAAGGAAAAGGTGTACGCTACGCTAATGAAGTGGTTCGCCGCAAAGCTGGTAAGGCCGCTGGTAAATAGTTTTAAGTGTTGAATTTAGAATGCTGATTAACGCTCATTCGACATTCAACATTTTACATTCATCATTCAAATTCGGTAGCCCTTGCCTATATGGTGAGGAGCCCGTAAAAAACAGAAATAAAAATGTCACTCGATCAAAAAGTTGTTCGCCGTCAGAAACTTCGCTGGCGCGTGCGTGCGAAAGTAAGAGGCACAGCACAGAAGCCTCGTCTTTCTGTTTTCCGCAGCAATAAAGACATCTATTGTCAACTGATAGATGATGCCACTGGTACTACATTGGCTGCTGCAAGTTCCCGTATGAAGGATATTAGTGCCCAAAGCGGAAATAAAGTTGAGAAGTCTGTAATGGTTGGTAAAGCACTTGCTGAGAAAGCTAAGTCGCTCGGTATTGAAACTTGCGTATTCGATCGCGGAGGGTACCTTTATCATGGCCGTGTGAAGGCGGTGGCAGATGGCGCTCGCGAAGGAGGACTTAACTTTTAATTAGGCCAGTTAGCTGATAAGCTGATGAGCCAGTCAAATTAACAACAATAAGAATAATGAGTGCACGTTTGCCTATTGGCTGATTGGCACATTATCAAAATAAGAATAATGGCGACTAAAAATTTAAATCGCGTAAAAGCCGGAGACCTGGAACTACATGAGAAGGTGGTTTCCATCAACCGTGTGGTAAAAACTACCAAGGGTGGCCGGGCTTTCAGTTTCTCTGCGCTTGTTGTAGTAGGAAACGGCAACGGTGTAGTAGGTCATGGTCTCGGTAAAGCCAAAGAAGTACAGGAAGCTATTACCAAGGGCATAGACGATGCAAAAAAGAATCTCATCAAGGTTCCGGTGATGAACGGGACGATACCTCACGACCAAATGGCCCGCGAAGGTGCTGCGAAGGTTTTGATAAAACCTGCTGCACACGGTACCGGCGTTATTGCGGGTGGTAGCATGCGTGCTGTTCTGGAAGCGGCAGGTATCACCGACGTGCTTTCTAAGAGCCAGGGTTCTGCTAATCCGCACAATGTGGTGAAGGCAACTTTCGTTGCATTGAGCCAGCTTCGTGAGCCGATAGCTGTTGCCAAGCAACGCAATATCAGCCTTAAGAAGGTGTTTAACGGGTAAACAAGTTCAGGTTAGGAAATTTACGCTTACAGTTTAGCAACAACGTGCAAACGATTATTCGCTTGCACGTTTTTTACTTAGTGTTTGATGATTTTTCCTGTGACCATATGGTCTTTTAATTTGACCCTATAGAAGTAAATTCCGTTTGGCTGCTGGCTAATATCTATCATTATCGAGTAATTGGTAGGCTCTCTTTTGAAAATTATTTTTCCTTCTATACTGATAATCTCTACTGAAAGCATTTCCTTTTTTGCAACCAAATTTATTGACCCGTGAGCAGGGTTCGGATATACTGTAATGTCTGCTTTTTCTTCGATGTCTTGAATACTGTTACTACCGTTATTATAACAAAGCAAACTATCGGTTCCGCCATAACTAACAGCGAAGACAATATTATCGCTGCTATCAAGGCTGCCAATATTGAAGCTGAAAGTATCTACATTTATAGGTACATTCATAACGGCAGGAGAAACACTGTTACTGAAACAGGTATTACCAAGTGAGTCTGTTTTTACGAAATAAAAAGCTGAGTTAATAAAAAGACTATCAGTTGTTGTTCCAATCATAACATACCCAGTGTCCTGAAGTTGTTTTATGTAACTGATGTAATCTCGTCCACTTCTCCCAATTCTCTTTGACCATTCTATATTTCCTGATTCATCCGCTTTAATGATCATAGCATCTGTATTAAATGGAGCTATTTCGGTCTCGGCAGAAATTATATAACCGCTATCGCTGGTTTGGATCACCTCATGGAATGCATCAGTTGTATTGTTGCTATAGCGTTTTGCCCAAATCGGATTGAACAAACTGTCAGTTTTTAAAATAAAAGGTCCAGACGTTTGTCCAGTAACCTGATTGCCTCCAAAGATATGCCCACCATCATTTGCAGGATAATATTTGCTAAAGCTCATGTTCGTACCATACGTTTTTATCCAAATTGGATTACCGGTACTATCTAAGTTCATTAATAACGAACTGGCTATACTAGGATTTTTATATAGACTAACGCCACCGATAATAAAATTTTTATCTTTTCCTTCAAATATAAAAGCGCCCCAATCTCCAAGCGTATTATACGTTTTACTCCATTGAATACTACCAGTGCTATCAACTTTCAAAAGGTAAATTGCATTATTAATAATAGTGTTTACACCTACTGCGTCTCCTAACACTATGTATCCTTTGTCCGAAGTTTGTTTTATGTATCGGGCACTTGTAAAACCTGTTACTCCACCGTAGCTCTTACTCCACAGTATTTTTCCTGTATCATCCATTTTGGTTAAATACGTTTTTGAACCACGAAGCCCTCCAAAAACATACTTGTTATCACTCGTTTGAATAATACAATTTGCCCATCCTCCTAAGGAAGTCTCATAGACTTTTGCCCATTCCTTATTCCCCGTACTGTCCGTTTTTATTAAGTAAATATTTTCTGTAATACCCACTCCAATTCCTCCTATTAAAATATATCCTTTATCAAACGTAGACTGAGCTTTAAGTAGCGATGGGTTGTCAGGGTGTTTATAAACTTTTTGAAAAGTTGTCTGCGAAATTCCTTCAATTGATAACCATAGGAACAAAAAGGAAAAAAAGGTTTTCATTGTACAAGATTTTGAGGATGAAAAAATTATGTTGCTTTCTACTCATCAAGATCAGGGTCGTCAGCATCCTTCCTAAAGAGAATGTTTGGAGAATTAAGAGAGAAGCTCATGTGCGTGTGATTTATAGAAGTAAAATATATGAAATTCCGAATAAAAAATCTTTTTTGAAAAACATTATTTGACTTACTTTCGCAGCCCAAATTATTTTCCAATGTCAAAAATTAAAGTTACACAGGTGAAAAGCGGCATCGACCGTCCGGAGCGGCAAAAGCGTACGCTGAAAGCGCTTGGTTTGCGCAAGCTGAACGCTTCTGTAGAAGTAGAAGCTACTCCGCAAATACTGGGTATGGTGAATGCGGTGCATCACCTCGTGAAAGTAGAGCAGGTTAATGCTTAATGTCTGAACGCTGAGTGAGTCGTCAAGGCAACTCTCAGAATTATTTATCAATTTGCGAGCGGTTAAAAATTATAGTTCCGCGCAAGTCTAAAAACTTATACAATGCAACTGCATAATCTCAAGCCAGCACAAGGTGCTACTCAATCAAGAAAACGTGTAGGTCGTGGTGAAGGTGGTGGTGGTACCACTGCCGGTAAGGGTAACAAGGGTCAGCAATCACGCACCGGTTATCAATCTAAGAAAGGTCACGAAGGTGGTCAGATGCCCATTCAGCGTCGTATGCCCAAGCGTGGTTTCAAAAGTCTCAATCGCGTAGAGAACAAAGTATTTAATCTGGGTCAACTGGATTTCCTCATAGAAAAATATAGCATCACCGAGTTTACACCCGACAATTTGTACATCAATGGTCTCATTAACCGTACGGATGTTGTGAAGATTTTGGGCAATGGTGAATTGAAGACAAAGATGAACTTCAAGGTAAACGCTGTGAGCGCAAAGGCTAAAGAAGCCATTGAGGCTGCAGGCGGTACTGTAGAGCTGGTTTAACTGATTCCCGTATTAAAAGGCGCATTTGGATAAGTGTGTCTTTTATCGTTTATTCGCAATTCATTTTTTTGATTAACAACAGTTCACAGTGAAGAAACTTATCGAAACGCTGAAGAATATATGGAGTATCGAAGAGCTCCGCAAGCGTATCCTATTCACATTAACACTCATTTTGGTTTACCGGGTTGGCTGTTATATTACGTTGCCGGGTATCAACCCCAACCTGCTTACACTCGATAACAACCAAAACGGCCTTCTGGGCATTTTGAATGCCTTTGCCGGTGGTGCATTTAACCGAGCTTCGATCTTTGCACTGGGTGTAATGCCTTATATCTCGGCGTCTATCTTCATGCAGCTTGCAGGTATTGTGGTTCCACAGATCGCTAAGTTGCAAAAGGAAGAAAGCGGTCGTCGTAAAATTAATCAATACACGCGCTACATTACCGTTTTGGTAACCGCCTTCCAGGCAAGTGCCTATGTGGCCTATCTGCGTACGCAGACCGGCCGGGCTGTTGTTCCTGAATATCTTGATGCACCTTTCCTTTTCTGGCTTTCAACAGTAGTGGTGCTTACCGCCGGTACTTTGTTCGTAATGTGGATGGGTGAGAAAATTACTGATAAAGGAATTGGTAACGGTACTTCGTTGATCATCATGGTAGGTATCCTGGCTCGTCTCCCTCAGTCACTCATACAAGAGTTTGCTGCCAAAAATATCGGTGGCGGCGGCGGCTTGCTGATCTTCCTGATAGAACTTGCCGTATTTATTGCAGTGATCGTTGGTCTGATCCTGCTCACACAAGGGGTTCGTAAAATACCGTTGAACTATGCACGTCGGATCATCGGCTCAAGTAATGCCGCCCGCGAGGTTTCCGGTTCCAGAGATTTTATCCCGCTAAAGGTGAACTCTGCAGGGGTAATGCCGATCATTTTTGCTCAGGCCATCATGTTTATACCTGCCACCATCGCAGGTTTTGCAACCGACAATGAAAATGCAGCGAGTTTCATCCGCGCACTTTCTGACCACACTACTTTTTGGTACAATGTCATTTATGCCATTCTTGTTATTGCTTTCACGTATTTCTATACGGCATTGATCTTTAATCCTACAGAGATGGCGGATAATCTGAAACGCAACAACAGTTTTATTCCGGGTGTGAAGCCGGGCGAACCTACTGCAAATTATATCGCCACTATCATGGACCGTATCACGTTGCCCGGTGCCGTTTTTCTTGCTGTAGCGGGTATTCTTCCCGGAGTGGCTGCTTTGCTTGGCGTTACCAGCGGATTTTCAACCTTCTTCGGTGGAACATCAATGCTGATTGGCGTGGGCGTAATTTTAGACACACTGCAACAAATTGAAAGCCATTTGCTGATGCGTCAGTATGATGGGCTGATGAAGACCGGCCGCATTTCCGGACGACAGCCCGCAGCACCGGTTCAATAACTATATTTTTTTCTGAACAGGAAAAGTAGAAGGCTGGAAAGGCTTTCTACTTTTTCGTTTCAACCATTCTGGAATGATTCATATACGAAGCAAAGCTGAGATAGAAATAATCAGGAGAAATGCCCTTATGGTAACTGCAACACTTACTGAAGTGGCGAAGATGCTGCGACCAGGGGTCACCACGCTTGCCCTCGATCAGATGGCTGAGCAATTCATCAAAGATCATGGGGGTGTGCCGTCCTTCAAGGGTTATGGCCCCTCCAGCAACCCTTATCCGTATTCGTTGTGTATTTCGGTGAACGAAGTGGTGGTGCACGGCTTTCCGGGGAGTTATGAAGTAAAGGAGGGCGACATTATTAGTGTGGATTGTGGATTTTATAAGGATGGTTATCACGGCGATCATGCTTACACCTTTGCCATAGGCGAAGTGTCTCCGGAATTGTCACAGTTAATGCGGGTTACTAAAGAGTCTTTAGCACGTGCTGTCTCTGCCGCCCGGGAGAACAATCGTGTGGGGGATATTTCCTTTACTGTTGAAGACTACACCCACCGGCAGCATGGATATGGCGTGGTAAGAGAGCTTGTAGGGCATGGTGTTGGCAAGCGACTCCATGAAGATCCGCAGGTGCCCAACTATGGTCGCCGGGGCGACGGTAAAAGGCTGAAGGAGGGGATGGTATTGGCAATAGAACCCATGATCAATTTGGGTACGCATAAGGTTCATACACTCGATGATGGCTGGACGGTAGTCACTGCCGACGGACTCCCTTCGGTGCACTATGAGCACACCACTTTAGTACGCAAAGGGGCAGGGGAGAACCTTTCGCAGTTTGGCCCGATCGAAGAGGCGGAAAGACAAAATCCTAACCTCAGCAAAGCACATCTCTGATCGCAGCAGCCACTATTCGGCCTTTATGCGGTATAGGATTTTTTTGTCGCTGAACCGAAGAATGACGATTTCCTCCGGGGTGTAACTGGCCAGCAAATCCCCGTTTTCTTTAGCGTAGAAGGCAGCGCTGTAGCCTTGTTCTTTGGGTATCAGGGCGTCCATGCCGCTATGGTAGGAATGACGAAACAGATCTTTGCAAATCTGAATAGCCTGTTCGTAAAACCCGCGATCTTTAAGTTTGTGCCGTTTAACAATGTTGACCCATTTTGTGTATTCCTCGGGGTTAAACCGGAAAAGACATACGGAGAATTCGTCCGAAATATTGCCATCTTTTAGGCTCATTGTTCCATCTCCCGAAATATAAAGCCCTGTGACCCCCTGTTCCGTTTCCAGTTCCATAATCCTGCACGCTCTGCAGTTGATGCTCAGATGCTCTGTCGTTATGTCCAGCCGCTCTGCTGTAAAGCACGCCGGTGTCTTCCAGTTTACAGGTTGCACCTTATATTGAGCGGAGATATTATGCCATCCGGCAATGGTAAAAAAGAGACATAGTAAGGCTTTCATAATGGAAGTTTCTGCCAAATTAAAAAAAATGCTACTTCCCGCTAATGAATTCCTCGTTGATTAAGCGCACGCTGATAGAGGGCCGCGTTCTTTTGATGCTCAGTGTAAGTGGACGCAAAGCGATGGGTTCCGGAAAAGTCTTCGCGGGCGCAGAAGTAGAGATAGTCGGTGCGAGGGGCATTGAGTACTGCGTCCACTGATTTTTTTGATGGCGTGCATATAGGGCCCGGGGGCAGGCCGGTGGAGAAATAAGTATTATACGGCGATGGAATGGAGGTAATTGCAGAAGTGATACGCTTCAATGCGAAGTTGTTGGCGGCAAACCTGGCGGTGGGGTCGGCCTGTAATTTCATTCCAAGTTTCAACCTGTTGAGATACACACTTGCGATCTTCGGTTTTTCGGGGTTGTTATTCGTTTCTTCTTCTACAATGGAGGCCAGCGCTACAACTTCTGTAATCTTCAGCCCAAGGGCTTTTGCTTTAGACTTTCGTTCTTCGGTCCAGAATTGCTTATAATAGCCGGCAAACTTTGTGAAAGCTTTACCGGCGCTCGTATTCCACCAGAATTCGTATGTGTCGGGCACCACGGCACAAAGTGCTGTATTGCTATCGAGACCAAATTGCGACAGATATACATTGTCGTTCAACATCTGCGCCATCACAACAGAATCTGCTTCCAGATTTTGACAAACAAAGCGAAT
The DNA here is from genome assembly GCA_017849575.1 of Flavipsychrobacter sp. Lineage (GTDB taxonomy): Bacteria > Bacteroidota > Bacteroidia > Chitinophagales > Chitinophagaceae > JAFIGV01. The sequence goes on from JAFIGV010000015.1 coordinate 155,211, forward strand.
AAAGTCCGTCTTCGTCCGGAGTTTATTGATCACAAGTTTCACCGGGGTTTGCCGTCCTGAGCGCAGCATTCGGATGATATTGTAATTGCTCATCCCTTTGCCGATCCGATATTTTCCGGCATGTACATGCGCAGGGTAGTTGGCCCGCCGGGCAAGAAAATCGAACGATCTGATGTCGCGGACAAAGCCTTCCTTTTCCAGTGCGGTCAACACCTGACTGTAGGTAGCGCCGGAGGGTATATAAAAGAATGCACCCTTTCTGAAGCCGTCGGTATTGGGTCCGAATACTTTAAAGAATAGAAACGCAACCCCAAACAGAAAAACGGCAGCCCCTGCAAGTGCGGCTTTTTTCCAGCCAGACTTATTGTTGGTTTTCCCTTTCCTTTTTTTCGGCCTGCTGCTCATAGTTCACGCGAAAATGAAAATACCTGCTCAGCAGAACAGGTATATAAAATGATATTGGTAGCGATCTTATTTTTTTGCAGGAGCACTTTTACGCACAGGTTGTTTTCCCTGTTGCAGATCCTTGGGGGTGGAATAGAACAGCACTGCGATAATGCACAAGGCTGCAATGATACCCATAGAGGTCCAGGTGCCTTTCTCCATTACATCGGTGCTTTGTTTAACACCCATCACCTGCGAGCCGATACTGCCGAACGCACCGGTAAGCCCTCCGCCTTTAGGATTCTGCACCAGAACGAAAAAAGCCAACACTGCACAAACCAGAATGATAACTATAGTGACAATCACAATCATGATTCTTTTTCTTTTTGTAGGTCCTCTATTTTGCGTGCAAAGTAACTCTTTTTCTGAGGATTGCGCAAACTTAATTTACGATACATTTCTATGGCTTTGTCGAGCTTTCCCTGCTTAACCATGATCTCAGCAAGGGGTTCACTGGCAAGGTCTTCTTCCTTGGTTATAGAGTTTACCGCCATCTCAAAAACAGTTTCGGGTATTTCTTCATTTTCCTCTTCCAGTGCGGCAGCCAGCTTTTCTTTTTGCCACATTGTTTTCAGCGCTTTCTGATCCTGCTGCTCTTCTTTTTCCCGCTCTCCTTTGAGTTTAAAATGCATGAGCCATTCCGAAAAACTCATCACTACCATTAGCGATTGGTCGGGCTTTTTACTCTGATGATCGCCGGATAATTTGTCAGACACATGTAGTCCCTGATGTAAAAAATAGTCTTCTGTATAAATTGGTTGTATCAAAGAATCTTCTTTTCGGTTTTGGAAAAACAAGGGAATTTCTTCCTTCTTCTTTTCAGGCTTGGGTTCTTGGGCCGATGTGCCCGTTGTTGCCCCGGCTTTTGTTTGTGGCTTAGGCTCTTGAAGCTCTACGGGCGCTTCGGTAACGGGTTCTGGCGTCACCCTGGTGTCGGGTTGCACGTCTTTATTTGCAGCTTCGGTTGTTATTGGGATGGCTTCGGCCAAAGGAGATGTGATTTCAGTATCGCCGGCATTTTGCTCCGGGTCGGTATCCAATATACCTGATAGAATTTCAGACTCTTCCACGGTAGTCTTTTCGTCAACTTCCTGCACCTCAACTGGTAGAGGCAGATCGTCAAAATCGTAAAGATCGGGTTCGTCAGAAAACTCTTCGTAAAGTTCGTCGGTGTAACCCGGCAGGCCGGTCACTTCGTCGGTGGAAGAAATACGTCCGGACGACGGTGTATTGAGCGTAGCGCGTTTGTTGGTGGCAGCATCAAGATAATCATGAAACAAGACCCAGTTGCCCATATAAAGCTGCATCATATTGAGCATAGCCGGAGCAAAAGCCTGTTTTTTCTGATGTTCGGAAGCCTCTACATACCTTGTAGGGACAAAGTATGGGTAGGTCTTAATCAGCATCGCAGCTTCTTTTCTGTCTGTGTCAGAAAGCTTGCCGGGTTGCATCAGCCAGTCTGTAATAGTGTTTGATTTCATCGTTTAGCCGCTACAATTACCAATTTACAAAAGCTTTATTAAAAATATCATCCGCAAGTTGGTTGCCGATGTCTTCTATCAGTTTGGCCTCTGCCGCCTGTATGGTTTGCGTGGCCGGAAAATCTGAAAAACGGGTAAATGACTGGTTGAAGCTTGCATTATCGTCGAGGCGGTTCTTAAAATCAATTTGCACCGTAATGGTCAGACGGTTTTGCGAAGCCTGCTGTGTGTTGGAAACACCCGACACGGTTACCTGATAAAGCGTGATGGTGCCGCTGATATCATAATCGGCATTGTCGCTGTTTTGCGGTGCCAGACCTGTCTGGGAGAGAATACGATTGCGAATCTTGTTGGTAAGTGTGGCGTTGAGGGTAGGTACTACATTTTGTGCGCGGTTTTCCAACACATGTATGTTGATGGTTTTGCCGGCAATAGAAGCACCGGTAAAACTGTACACCCCGCAGGACTGCAGCAAAATAGTGAACAAAAGCGCAGCGATGGAAAACAGATAACGCATAGGCCTCGCAAAGGTAATCGTTGCTGTCGGTGTTAGGCGGCATCAGGAAGGAAAAATTGTTGCTGGTAAATATTTGGGCGGGGTTTTTTGTACTAATAGTTTTTTATTTGCATTCTCTACTGCTTTAATCAGATGTACCGATGATCTCCATAAGTGCCTGTATCATTACTTACAACGAAGAACGAAACATCGGGCGCTGTTTGCTGGCCTTGCAGGGCATCGTGGACGAAGTGATTATCGTGGATAGTTTTTCAACCGATCGTACGCGAGAGATCGCAGAAGAGATGGGAGCGAAAGTCGTGACGCGTGCATTCACAGGCTATGGCGAGCAAAAGTACTTTGCTCAGGAACAGGCGAGTCATCACTGGGTGTTATCCGTAGATGCAGACGAGGTTGTATCTGCCGATCTCGCTCAAAGCCTGCTGGCCATTAAAGTGCAGCCTCAGCACGATGCCTATACTGTAGATATCCTGCCTAATTATTGCGGCGCATGGATACGACACTGTGGCTGGTATCCACAACCGAAATTGCGACTGTGGAACCGAAAAAAGGCGGGCATGGCCAACAGCAGCGTTCATGAAGGGGTTCAGTTTTTTGAGAAAGGCGCTAGCTTAGGCCGCCTCAAAGGTGATTTGCTGCATTATAGCTATGCAACTATTTCTGACCACATTCGGAAAATAGAACATTATACCGAGATGGGTGCAAAAGCTGATGCCGAGAAAGGTAAGGACTGCAGCTTGCTCAAACTTATTTTCGCCCCGAAGTTTCAGTTTTTCAGAGATTACTTCTTAAGGCTCGGCTTTCTCGACGGATACTATGGCTACATCGTCTGCAAGAATTCTGCCTTTGCCTCTTTTGTGAAATATTCAAAAACACGTCAATATATTCGCCGCGGCACCAACTGAGGCAATGGGTTTTGGGACTTCCTGCCGGATAAGAATCCTCAATATCCCGTTCATCATCAATTTTTTGGAAAAGTGGCCAAATCTGGGGATTTTTAGCAGCCTTTTTTTTGAAGAGGTCTAACCATTTATTCGTTTGTAATGAAATTTAAGTTTTTTACTGCGGCACTCGCTCTGGCTGGGTTGCCCTGTTTTGCACAAGAACAACACAAAGACAATTATGAAAAGTCGGTTTTCGCACAATACCGGTTGCTCAGCCCGTCTTTGAGAAGCAATACGCCAGGTACCCTGCAAAAGGTGCAGCAACATTTTCCGGGTATGATGGTGAGCCTCGATAAGCTTACGCAGAATTTTCATGATATTTTTGGTGGGTCCAGACCTGTAGCCGGGAGTACGCTATCCGCAAAAGTGCACAGCCTCTTTGCTCAGGATCTTACCGCTTTTGGTCTGAATGAATCTGAGTGGATTCAGACCGCAGAGGTACATGCGCCCAAGGCTGCTTTTGTGTCCTACAAGCAACAGATTAGCGGTCACGAAGTGGTTTTTTCGAGCCTCAAATTTAGATTTACTCACGGGGGGGATCTCCAGCGGATAACGCTGCGTAGCTATGGCGCCCCGTCGCTCTTGGCGGCAGCACCTGCCATCAGTGCTTCCGCAGCAAAAACAGCAGCAGAGCAAGATTTGCAAGGCGTACAGATTTCCGAAAGTACTATAGGCAACGACTGGTACTGGTTTCCGGTTCCCACCACTACAGGGTATAACCTTCGGCCTGCTTATGTCTTCAACATCAAAGGTGCAGGTGAAAACCTCCCCGTAGATTTGACAGGATATGTGGATGGCATTACCGGCGAAGTATTGTACCGCACCAACAAGGTGAAAGAAACGATAGTGCATACTGTGAAGGGCGTGGTGTACAAACAAAATCCTTTGACCCCTGTGAGCACCGAGCCACTCTCCGATCTGAAGCTGATCATCAATGGTGTGAGTTACTACACGGATACTGCGGGAATGGTCAATATTCCAGGCCTTTCTGTTCCCGTGGCCGACACGGGTCGCCTGGAAGGTCGCTGGTCCACCGTTCGGACAGGTAATGTGGTGATCTCAAAAGCCACTCCGAACCTGATCACAACCAGTGGAGCTACTTATATTTTTGATACAACACTGCCGGTAAGAGACCGTCACGTAAATGCCTATTATCATGTTACCCGTGTACATGATTTTATGAAGAACTTCTATCCATCGTTTACGAACATGGATTTTTCTTTGCCTACCAACGTTGACCTTACAACAGGAACCTGCAACGCCTTTTACAATGGTACGTCTATCAACTTCTATGCAGCGGGCGGCGGATGTAACTCCTTTGCCTATTGTGGAGATATCATTTATCACGAATACGGACACGGAATATCAGACAAGTTCTATGGTTACTTGGGGCAGGGCACACTCAACAATGGTGCTTTGAATGAAGCCAACTCCGATATCTGGGGTATCAGCATTACTAAAGATCCGGTATTGGGCAAAGGCGCTTCCGGCGGCGGCGGTATTATTCGCCGTTACGATCTCGCACCTAAGGTCTATCCTGCAGACATCATTGGAGAAGTGCATGCTGACGGGGAAATTGTAGCCGGTGCCTGGTGGGATGTTGCGGTCAATATCAACAGTGTGGACACCATGACTCAGCTTTTTACTGATGTTTATTATGACACGCCCGATGGACCTGGCGGTACAGAGGGTGCAGTATATCATGATGTGCTGATCTCGGCACTGATCAACGATGATAATGACGCCAGCCTTTCTAACGGTACACCGCACTTCACTCAGATCGTTAATGCCTTTGCCCGCCATGGTATCTTCCTGCTGGGAGATGCAGCAATTGCCCATACCGAACTCGCGCATCAGCCTAAAAACACTACGATTACCGTAAGTGCCGACCTCACACTTTCCACACCGGCATTTTTTCAGGATATGCTCCTCTACTACCGCGCACGCGGCGGACAATGGGATTCTACGGTGATGACCCAGACTACCGGCAATACTTATACAGCGCAGATACCTGCACAGGCTCCCGGCACGCTTATGGACTATTACTTTGGTGTATTCGATAATCAATCTACTCTGAGCGCAGTGGCCCCCGATGGATATTTCCCTTCCATTGCTCAAGGTCAGATCACTATTCCGTTTCAGTTTGGTATTGGTATCGATGCGCGCAGCACCGTTGACTTTGAAACACCGCTTCCTTCAGGCTGGACGGTAGGAAACGGGCCCGGCGATGGTGCCACGAGCGGCATTTGGGTACAGGCTAAGCCTATTGGTTCATTTGTGAGCGGTATTGTCAGCAATACTCCGGTTCAACCCAATGCCGACCATACCACCGGCGCTCTCGGAAAATGCCTGGTGACAGGAAACGCATCTTCTACTACTGCACAGCCTGGCGTAGCCGATGTAGATGGAGGAGCCACTACGGTAATCACCCAGCATTTTGACGTTTCCGGTTTTGATAAGCCAATTATTGAGTACTGGAGATGGTACAGCAACAATGCCGGCAGCAACCCAGGCACCGACTACTGGACCGTATTTGTTCGCGACTCTGCAGTATCGGGCTGGTCAAAGCGTGTGGACTATACAAAAAAGACAGATGCACACTGGCGTCGCCGCATTTTTGCTTTGAATGAATATATGTCGCCGGCGCAAAAAGTGCAATTGAAATTTATAGCAAATGATGCCCTGCCCAATAGTATTGTTGAAGCTGCGGTGGATGATATTGTTATCTACGATTCGGTAAAAGTGACATCCGTACAGGATCGAAAAGCGCTGAAAGCCGAGATTTTCCCTAACCCGGCAGGAAATGCCGTACAGGTGAAGTTTTCAAGGCCGATCAGTGGTTATCTTTCTCTGCACGACCTTTCCGGAAAACAGGTACTCAGTATGGAGCTGAAAGAGAAGACCTTGGTTACAGTAGATCTTCAGACCGTGCCTTCAGGCGCTTATTTCCTAACCGTGAGTACAGATGGTTTTATTCAGTCGAAAAAGCTTGTCGTAAGTCACTAACCATAGTAATGCACCGAAATAGCCGCTTCACAAACAATATTGAAGCGGCTTTTTCGTTGACAGAAACTGACGGCCACAAATTCATTTCGGTACGCTTTTTGTTTCCCTTAACACAATCCCGAAATTTTATGAAGCACAGATCTTCCAGGTATAGACTTCTCCCCTTGGCATTCAGTCTTGGACTTTTCGTCAGTTTTTCCGCTGTCGCAAACGCGCAGGATATTAGCGACGCCTATCGTTATTCATTTATTGCACCGCAGGGTACCGCCAGGTCGCTGGGCTTTGGAAGCGCGCTCGGTTCGGTGGGTGGCGACTTCAGTAGTCTTAGTGTCAACCCCGCAGGCATTGGCATATACCGGAAAGGGGAAGTGATGTTTTCTCCAAGTCTTCGCTTTGGCCGTGTGGACGGAAGATATCTTGGAACCACCTCCGACGACGCTAAATCTGCGTTTAACTTTTCTAACCTCGGTATTGTTTTTACCCGGGCCCAACGGGGTAAACGTTACGAGCGTTCAAGCTGGAAAGCTGTTTCTTTTGGTATCGGTATTAACCGCATGGCCGACTTCAACCGGCGATACAGCTACAGGGGGTATATGAAAACAGATGGTGGTCCAAATAATAGCTATAGCGAGCTTTTTGTCAATGATGCCAGCCAATATCCCGGCGATGTCAATACTAACGGCACTTTAGCCTACCTTGGGTACCAGTCTTATCTTGTCAACTCCGACAGTCTGGGTTTCTACTCTCTGGCAAGTTCGCGGATCGGCCTTAATCAGCTCCGTTCCGTAAAAGAAGGCGGTGGCATGAGTGAAATGGTAATTTCTTTGGGCGGAAACTATGAGGAAAAATTAATGATTGGCGCTACACTTGGGCTACCCATCATTCGTTACACCCGCGACGCATTCTTTCAGGAAGATGATGCCGGCGGCAACAATATGGATTACTTCGGCTCTTTCCGCTACACAGAATCGCTCAAAACCACTGGCATGGGTGTAAATCTGAAGTTGGGATTGATCTTTAAGCCGGCCGACGCCTTTCGTCTGGGTGTGGCGGTGCATACGCCTACATGGTTCAGTATGAGTGACGACTTTAATGAGTCGCTCACGGCCAACACAGAAAACTATTACGGTACGGTATCGGTTCAGAATAACCCTAACCGATTCGACTATTCCCTTACCACTCCCTGGCGCGGCATCCTGAGTGCGACCGTTATGATGGGCAAGTATGGCTTCATCACTGCCGACTATGAGTATGTGGATTATAACACTGTTCGCTTCCGGTTTGCCAACGATTACAAAACCGAAGAAAATCTGCGGAATGATATCCTACGCAGCACTTTTAAGGCAGCGTCTAATGTGCGCGTAGGGATAGAGGGGCGTCTGGACCAGTTCTTTATGCGTGGTGGATTCGGGTACTATGGAAGTCCGTATAAAAGCAGCACAAGCGATGCTAACCGGCTCGATATTTCCGCCGGTCTCGGTTTTCGCACCGAACATGTATTTGCAGACATAGCCTATGTACATTCTACCCTGCAGCAAATGGAAACTCCTTACACTTTGCCTTACGTGCAGTCGCCCACAGCAACGCTGGATAATAAACTCAATAACATTGTGCTGACCCTTGGTCTGAAGATGCGTTAAGCAGCGATGATGATTTAAATACAAGAGCCCGGAGGTTGCCGGGCTCTTCTCCTATTGCTGTTATGAATAAACAACTATTTTACCGCATACACACGGTAAGGAATATCAAACCATGAAGTGAAGCTATACAGCTTGTCATCAAACATAACGGAGCTTACATAGCTTTGACATTGAGCACTGGGCTGCTTTTCTTGTGTGAAACGAGGTGTTGCATCTGTTATTCTGATGGATCGTCTTACTGCCGGTACAGTAATGATCCAGTCATGTAGGTAAAATTTCGCGTTAAACTCGGGATAGTTATCCGGCTCCAGGCGAAAAGAATCTTCGCCCACGGCTATGCGCTGAATGTGTGCGCGGGTTATCCTCATGGTATCGATCAGCTTACTGAAGTTGGAGTTCTTTTCATAACGATGAAACACCAGTGTATCCGACTCATTTTCTGAAAAACCTACGTAGATAACATGTGGTGCCAGGAAAGGGCAATCTTCATTCTTGTCTTTTGTGCAGCTTGAAAATGAAAAAACGATTGCTGCAGCCAAAGCCAGAAATGAACCGATACGAACCATGTGTGTGCTATTTTAAGTGACTAAAATAGGTATTAAACGGAAAACTTGCACTATACAGCAACGACAATAAATATTTTTTGCTCTCCCTCCCTTCAAATGCTCGCAGACACCGTTGGATGAGTTTTGCGATGCACATGTTAATCGTCGGTTAATGGCAGACCAAGCTTTGCTGTCTTTAAAGAATTGGCCCATATTTGATCGGGTTGCTGGAAGAAGCAGCATAGCCCATACCCCCAGTCCCTTTTTCCTTAGTACATAGAACGGCCTTCGCTTGCGGAGCCGTTCCCTTTTTACGGAGAGTGTGCCTATATTTGAAAGTGGCCAGCCTCAGCTTCTGAGCACTACGGCCTTCTTGTTAAAACCAGGGGCGGCAGGAAAATAGGGTGGAATGTACCCAACGATAGCCGTGCGGCAACAGTCTTTAACAGAGAACTTTTTAAATACCCATTATTCTTGCCGATAGCTTTGGCATATAGCGTACAAGGACAAACAAGCGAGTTACAGGAGCTCATACAGGGGTGCATGCGCAATGAAAGAGTGGCGCAAGAGAAAGTTTATAAACTTTTTTACCCCAGAATGATGGCGCTTGTACGGAGATATATTGATCAGGATGTTCAGGCCGAAGAGGTGTTGAACAACGGATTCCTGAGAGCCTTTCAGAAAGTCGAACAGTACACCTTCCAGGGTTCTTTTGAGGGCTGGCTCCGAAAAATAGTGTTTCACTCGGTATCGGACTATGTGAAGCAGAATATAAAGTACAATGAGAAGATCGTACTGGCCGAAAAAGATCAGCTTATTCATAAAGATCACGCGGATCGGCTGTATTACAATCAGCTATTGGAATTGGTTCAAACCCTGCCCGGCGCAACCAGGGCGGTTTTTAATATGTATGTGATGGAAGGGTTTTCGCATAAAGAAATTGGCAGGATATTGGGCATAAGTGAAGGAACTTCAAAATGGCACCTGTCCGAAGGAAGACGAATACTCAAAGACAAAATTGAGCGATTGAATTTGCATTTAAAAAAGTAAAATTTTATCCACATGGATAAAAACATGATCAATATCGATGAACTCGTAAAAAGCCGGCTTTCAGGTGGCGAGGAGTCTCAGGCTCCCGGCTCATGGCTCCGTATGCGCGAGTTGCTCGATCAGGAGATGCCTGAAAAGAAAAGGAGGGTGGCCGGATATTATAGCTGGCGCAGAACGCTTGGTGTGATGACGGGTCTGGTGTTGTTCTCTGCTCTCGCGGTAGGAGGCTACAATGCCTACAGGGCTACTCATTCGCCCGCGGCCGAAACGGCGGCTAACCCTGCAGCCTTAAGCCATGCTTACCGTTCCGGAAAATCAACTGTGAACCGTTCATTAGAACGGACACAAATGCCAGATGCTGCAGGTGTACAAAACCTGGCTGATCACAGCAATGCAGGCAACAATCCTTCCTCCCGCAACAACAACCAAGCATCGACAGCAGCTACCTCTGCAACGGTGGCCAACAGCGATTATCCTGCTCAGGAAACGCATACGGCCAGTGCAGCTCCTCATGGCAATAACGAAAACGGCGATCTGACGGATACCCGCAAGCTTTCGTCCGGAACATTGTCCTCGTCGGCACCGGCTACAAACCTATATCAGTCGTCTCATGTCCGCAGCGGTAAGAAGATTAAGTCTATCATCGTTGCTACAGAAAATGAAGGCATAAAGAAGAAAGACATAGCGGTAGATAGCAAAAGATTGCAGTCTGAGACCACACAGGGAAATAACGCTCCAAGTTCAGAAAGCACGCAACATGGTAAGTTCACCGCTCTGAGCGTAAAAGATGCTTCCTTAGCAGCCGGAGCAGATACAAAAGAAACGAAGCCCACCACAAGGGAAACTATTTCTAATAAACCAGCGTTGTCTTCAGCGGCCGGAGCAACCAACAATTCCGGCAAGCTGAAAGACAATTGGCCAGCCCCCATACAACCTGATCGGGTAAGGGACACGCTTAAGAAGCTGACGATCGTGCAACACGTATTGGTTGATCCACTTACGTTGCATGCCCGGCTTGTGTCTGATACAATCTCGATCGATCACTTAATTGTAGAAAAGCCTATAACCCTTGCGCAGGGTGGAGTGCTCCTGAGCGATGCTGCAGAAAACCCACCTGTTGCAGCACCCGCCGCAGCCCTGACCTCGGATGCATCAGCAGCCGGATCATTGCAGCCTTTGTCGAATTTTAAAATAAAGTCGCGCAAAACCGATAACTGGAATGCACATAGTTTTGACGAGGTGGTTAAGGATGTAAAATTCCGTTTGGCACAGGTACGTTTCTACCCGGGCATTTCCATAGGGGCTAACTCCAATATTTTTGGTCAGAACAATCTTTCTGGTTTTCAGTTAGGCCTGTTTGGTCTGTTTACCTTTGGTGAAACTTGGAGTGCGATGGGTGAGCTGAAATACATCCATCGTTTCAATGGTGGCGCCCTCGTCAATGACGATTATACGGACATTTCTACCAAGCCGGGAATGCAGGCCAATGTGCGTCATTTCTTCCAGTTCACCTCATTGCAAAGCATCGAGATGCCGCTTGCTCTAAGGTATGCTGCCGGCAGGCTTAATCTGTTCGGTGGAGCAAACGTTGCTTACCATTTTGCTATCAATGCAGACGAGCAAACCGAGCACCCCAACGAGGCCGCGTATACCAAACAGGTAGGCACCGGACCGTATAAGACAAGCCCCGTAGTGCTGAGAGAAGATTTTAATGCTCGTTTTGCATTGGGAGGTCTTCTTGGGGCCAGTTACGAATTCTCCCCTTCGCTACAACTCGATCTGCGCGCTACAAAGAGTTTTTGGGACAATGGCTATGGTTTGGGTGCGGAAAAGGTGTCGCGCGAATTCTATGCGGCTCCTTCCATTCAGATGTCGATCTTCTATCGCTTCAGTCAGCGTAATCAAATACCGAGAGCCAGATAATAAAATCGTCTTATAAATAAGTGAGCGGCTGTTTCTGAGAGATACAGCCGCTTTTTTGTGTGCGTGTTTCTGGTATAGGTGTAGGGCGAGAGATGGGGTACTACAAAAATCGGCCCTCACTATTCATTGCCCATGGCCACTTTCTTCATTTCCAGGGCAGCAGTACTCCCCACATATCGCTCAATTCTTTTTTCTACCAGGTAAATTACCGGTGTTAACAGAATGGCCATAGTGCCCTTATACAGGTAGTTCATAATGCCAAATGCCAGAATCTGTTGCCAGGAAAAAACACCCCAAAAGGCAATAAACAACACGATATAACTATCTACCAACTGCGAGACCAGCGTGGAGCCCGTGGCCCTCAACCATACCTTTTTTTCTCCGGTCACTTTTTTAATCTGATGGAAAATGGTAACATCTACCAACTGGCTTACCAAAAAGGCACAAAGACTACCGACAATAATACGCATGCCTTGTCCAAAAATGCCCGAGAAGGCAGCCTGCATGTCAGGAATGCCATTGCTCTGATTGATCGATACCCAAAAGCTGGCCGGGGGCACGCCAATGGCAAGAAAGTACATGAAGAAAGCGTAGAGAATTAGGGCGACTGCTGTGAAGGATATGCGTTTTACGGCCCTGGGACCATAATATTCATTGACGATATCGGTCATCACAAACTCAAGTGGCCAAAGCAATACCCCGCACGTGAGGTTGAAGCCAAGACCACTTTGACCAAAGAGAGTGAAGTTGGCAGGAGCAATGCCGAAAAGTTTTTCGAGTGAGAAAATTTTAGTGCCGATGCTTTCAGCGATCAGGGCATTGGCCACAAAAAAAGCCGACATGCCCAGAAATAGCTTCGTAGGCTTATCGCTAAGGATTTTATGGATCATATAGTGGGGAAATTTTCCCCTAATATAGCACCACGCTCCAACAATCAATAGCGGCTACTTCCGCCCGGCCGCACACCCGGAACCGGCACCTTAGGGTCATTTTGCCGGGCCGGGTACAATTTCATATAGTTTGGATAATTTCGCTCCGGATAGAGATCGAGCGAGAGGCCATCAAGTATTTTAATTCTCGTTTTCCGAAAGTCTATTTTGCTCATAAAAGATGGAAGTTCGCGGGAACTTTGCCATCCCGAACTATCCACACTCCAAAAGACATACCCGCGGTTAGGATCATAAAAAGCATAGTAATCCGGAAAGTACACATACTTGCCTTTTGGGAGCGCATTGTTGTCTGTTTTTACAACGCGATTGCCTTTTGCGGAATTTTCCTGTTGTTTTTGCGCCAGCGCCGAAGTGGTAAGAAATACGCACACGAGAGAGGCTATTATATTGAGCTTCATAAGGTTCTGTTTTTATCTCAGAGAATAAAGATATACCAGCAACTACACTTGTGGAAAAAATCGACAGAAAAACAAATCAAACCTTATGATATTATAACGCCGTGATATATTTTTGCTTGAATTATAACACACCCACTTATGAAAAAGCTCTTAAGGTGGCTCTTCGTCACCGTAATCGTATGCGCATTTATTTTGCTTTCCGGCGTAGGATACCTCAAGTTTATGCTGCCCAATGTAGGCGATGCTCCTGAGATGAAAGTTTCCGGCACTCCTGAAACTATTGAGCGCGGCCGTTATCTTGCTAACTCGGTTACGGTATGTATGGATTGTCACTCTCGTCGCGACTGGTCGAAGTGGTCAGGTCCTGTTTTGCCGGGTACAGAGGGTGGAGGCGGAGAACCTTTCACAAGGGCGATGGGTTTCCCCGGAGATTTTTATTCTAAGAATATCACACCCTACGCCCTCAAAAGCTGGACAGACGGTGAAGTTTTCAGGGCGATCACCACGGGTGTAGATAAAGACAACAATCCCATTTTCCCTGTCATGCCGTTTCATTATTATGGAAGGATGGATGTGCGCGACGTTCAGGCAATCATTGCTTACCTCCGTACGTTGCCCGAAGTGGAAACAAAACCTGCTGCCCACGACGCCGACTTTCCGTTTAGCCTGATTATGCAAACCATTCCACACAAGGCTGCGCCGGTGCACATGCCCGATCCTTCAGACAGCGTGGCTTATGGGGGTTATCTGGTTAGCGCTGCAGGATGTGTTGAATGTCATTCCCGTTTCGATGAAAAGCAGCAAATGATAGCAGGCACTGAATTCGGAGGGGGAAGGCATTTTCCTTTGCCAGGGGTACACTTACTACGCCCAACATTACGCCCGATGCCACAGGCTTAGGTTATTGGAGTCAACAAAAGTTTATTTCGGTATTTAAGCAATACACAGACAGTTCGTATCGCTCCATATCCCTTGCTCCCACGGATTACAACACCCTTATGCCCTGGACAATGTATGCAAATATGACCGAAAGCGATCTGGCGTCAATTTATCAGTACTTGCGTACGGTGAAGCCGATAAAAAACCAGGTAGTGCGGTTTTCACCCAAAGCGGCAGTGGCAACAAGGTAGGTATTTTTATGAGGGCAAAAGGGAATAACTATTGCTGATCGTTGTTCGTCATTTCGACCGCAGGGAGAAATCTCCTGAAGTTTTGTGACAAGGCTGAAGATTGCATTTCACCCGCAGGGAGAAATCTCCTGAAGTTGCGTGACAACGTTGAGGATTGACCATTCCACACATCGTAAACCCTCAGGAGGTTTCTCACTCCGCTTCGCTCCGTTCGAAACAAATTGAACGGAATTGCTAAACAGTTTTGTTTTTTGTACTTTTCTTAAGTAATTAAATTTCAAAACGATGAAGCCGATTTATGCTCTATTGCCGCTGTTGTTTTGGTACTCCAGTGTCGTGTTTGCGCAACAGAAGATCGTTATCTACTTTGCTACAAACAACGACCGATTAACGGTAGAGGCAAAAAGTATGATCGACGATGCACTGTATAAAAGTGATTACCCGCTTGATATACCGGTAAAAGTGTATGGATACACCGACAGCGTGGGAGACTCAGCTTATAATCGAAAACTCTCTGTTCGGAGAGCTGAAGCAGCAAAGCAATACTTGCTGGAGAGAGGCGTGCCAGCGACAAAAATCACCTTAGTACTTGGTATGGGTGAATCGGAGCGGCGTAGTGTGCAGATAGAACGGGGCGAAGTGCCGGCGGCTGTAACACCAACAGCACCGCAACGCCAGCTTGCACAGATCAAAAAGGGCGAAAGTCTCGTTTGGGAGCATATCAACTTTGAACCCGGCAAAGCTACTTTTTTGGAAGAAGCACGAGAGCCGCTCGAAGCGCTGGCGGAGACCTTGAAAAGCCATCCAGAGATCGTGATTCGCCTTGAAGGTCATACTTGCTGTAGAAATTATCCGCCCAATACAGACGGCAGTGATGATGAGGACATTTTACTTTCCACAGAACGTGCCAGACAGGTGTACAGATACTTAATTTCCAGAGGGATAAATGCCAGGCGTCTAAGTTACCATGGATATGGTGGCTTTCGCCCCCTCGTTCCTGTAGAGGTTACGGATGCGGACCGTGTCAAAAACCGCCGCGTGGAAGTGAGGGTATTGGCACGGTAAAGTGATGCGGATATTCGGAGATGATCAACTTTTCATCAATTGCATAAATGAAAATGGTATTTAAGCCAGGAACTTTAAGCATTATTTATTTCTGTCCATAAATCCTTCCATTCGCTGTTTATTGCGTTGATCAGCGCTACTTTTTTGTCCCGGCGAAATTTTTTGATTTGCTTTTCGCGCATTATTGCGTCAGCTATCCGATCGAAAACTTCATAGTAAACCAGCTTTTCGACATTATATCTGTCCGTAAAGCTTTTTCTGTACCAATGGCTCTTATGTTGATTTACACGACGCAATAAATTCGAAGTGACACCCACATAGAGCACATTATGGTGCGTATTGGTCATGATGTAAACATATCCGCCTCTTTGCATGGACTATTTTGAAAATTCCATTAAAATTATAAAATACATACACATTTACGTGACTATAAACCAATTATAAATGATTGCTCATCGTTGTTCGTCATTTCGACCGCAGGGAGAAATCTCCTAAGGGTTGCGGTAAAGTTGAAGATCGACCATTCCGCACATGACCAACGCTCAGGAGGTTTCTCACTCCGCTGCGCTTCGTTCGAAACGACGTAATTCTATTTGGCGCTGATAACGACGTGGCCCATTTTTGACGTTGACCTGGTGCGTAGCTGTGTTTTATTAGTTCATCAGTGTTCGTCATTTCGACCGCAGGGAGAAATCTCCTGAAGTTGCGTGACTCCGCTGAGGATTGCATTTCGACCGAAGGGAGAATCTCCTGATGTTTTGTGACAACGTTGAGGATTGCATTTCACCCGCAGGGAGAAATCTCCTGAAGTTGCGTGACACTGCTGAGGATTGCTTGCCCCGCGCATCGTCAACCTTCAGGAGGTTTCTCACTCCGCTGCGCTTCGTTCGAAACGACTATTGCAAGTTCTTGGCAGAAGCACACAACCTTCGAGAAAGTTGAAATTTCTTTTTGCTCAGATATTTTTAGTTCCTATCTTCGCGCTCCAATTCTCATTTTGCTCTTATTATAAGGTTGCATTTGGGAGAAATGGCAGTGTAGTCCTGAGTTTTTGCAAAGGATCGATGCTGCTGATTCGCTAACACCAAAAAAGAAAGGTACAATGGCTAAAGAAATCTCTGGCTTTGTGAAACTCCAGGTAAAAGGAGGACAAGCCAATCCCGCACCGCCAATCGGTCCGGCGCTCGGTTCCAAGGGCGTAAACATCATGGAATTCTGCAAGCAATTCACTGCACGCACACAAGACAAGATGGGCAAGGTGCTTCCCGTAGTGCTTACGGTGTACACCGACAAGTCTTTCGACTTCGTCATCAAGACGCCTCCTGCTGCTGTGCAGTTGATGGAAGCATCAAAAATCCAGAAAGGTTCTAAAGAGCCAAACCGCAACAAGGTGGGTAAGGTTACCTGGGCTCAGGTAGAAGAAATCGCAAAAGACAAGATGGCTGATCTTAATTGCTTCACTGTGGACAGCGCCATGAGTATGGTAGCCGGTACAGCGCGCAGCATGGGTCTTACTGTTGAAGGCGAAAGACCAAATGCTCAATAATCCATTGATTCATCTTACTAAAATCTTGTAGCAATGGCTATTACTAAAAAAAGAAAAGCTGTAGAAGCTAAACTCGATAAAAACAAACAATATACGCTTGCTGAAGCTGCTTCCATGGTGAAGGATATTAACCTTACCAAATTCGACAGCTCGGTAGATATGCACATTCGTCTGGGTGTTGACCCAAAGAAGGCAGACCAGGCCATACGCGGTACCGTTTCCCTGCCCCATGGTACGGGTAAAACAAAGCGTGTGCTTGTGCTTTGTACGCCAGATAAAGAAGCTGAAGCAAAAGCAGCAGGTGCAGACTATGTAGGTCTTGATGAATTTGTACAAAAAATTGATGGCGGCTGGACAGATATTGATGTAATCATCGCCACACCATCCGTTATGCCAAAGATCGGTCGCCTGGGTAAAATCCTCGGTCCCCGCAACCTGATGCCCAACCCTAAAACAGGTACGGTAACCAACGATGTAGCAGCAGCGGTAACAGATGTAAAGGGTGGTAAAATTGCCTTTAAGATTGATAAGGCTGGCATTATCCATGCGTCTATCGGTCGTGTATCTTTTACTCCCGAAAAAATTGCTGAAAACGCTCAGGAACTGATCAACACACTTGTTCGTATGAAGCCCGCCACCGCCAAAGGCCAATACCTTAAAGGCATCAGCATGGCTACTACCATGAGTCCGGGTCTGTTGATTGATACAAAATCTGTTTCTTAATTCGGCAATCCGGCAATTCGATGATTGTCCCTTTGCTAATTGTCAAATTATCAAATTTTTAAAAAAATGACACCTGATCAAAAAAATGAAGTGATTGAAATGCTGAAGGAGAAATTCTCTCAGTACAACAACTTCTATATCACAGATACTGAATCGCTCACCGTAGAGCAGGTGAGCACACTTCGTCGTCACTGCTTCAATAAGCAGGTGGAGATGAAAGTGGCTAAGAACACGCTGATCAAAAAGGCTTTGGAAAGCCTCGATGCAGAACGTTTTGCCGGTGTGTATGATGCCTTGCACAATGTTACTGCGCTGATGTTTAGCGAAAGTCCCAAAGAGCCTGCACTTATTCTTTCTTCCTTCCGCAAGGATACCAAGGGAGAAAAGCCGGTGATGAAAGCTGCCTTTATTGGTGGTGAAGTCTATATGGGCGACAATCAGCTTACGGCACTTACCAAGATCAAGACGAAGAACGAGCTTATCGGCGAAGTTATCGGCTTGCTACAATCGCCTGCAAAACGTGTATTGGCTGCTTTGCTGCACCATCACGAAAAGCAAGCTGAGGGCGCTGCTGCAGAGTAATGCGCTAATGTGCTACTAGCCCATTAGCTAATGGCACATACAATCAAAACAACGACCTTAGCTAATTAGCTAGTTAAAATTAAACCGACGCCCTTGAGGTTAAAACAGGGCAATATTTGTTAACCATTCCGCCGGAGCAAAAGCAATGAAGGCGGTTAAAAAGTAAAAAACATGGCAGACGTAAAAGCATTAGCAGAATCGCTGGTAAACCTGACTGTAAAAGAAGTACAGGAACTGGCAGATGTATTGAAAGCAGACTATGGCATCGAGCCGGCAGCAGCAGCAGTAGTAATGGCCGCTGGTGGCGACGGTGGCGGCGCAGCAGCAGCTGAAGAGAAGACTGCATTCGACGTAGTACTGAAGAGCGCAGGCGCTTCTAAACTGAACGTTGTAAAAATCGTGAAAGAACTTACTGGTCTTGGTCTGAAAGAAGCTAAAGAACTGGTAGATGGCGCGCCTAAGAACGTTAAGGAAGGTGTAAGCAAAGCTGAAGCTGAAGAGCTGAAAGCAAAGCTCACTGAAGCTGGTGCTGAAGTGGAAATCGCTTAATTGCCGATTTTTAAAAATCATACAAATGAGCTGACCTATGGGTCGGCTTTTTTGTTGGGTGCTACGGTACCCGCTGAGTCGACCATAAAAAATGCCGGAGCGTTTTGCCCCGGCATTTTCAAGGTAGCGTTTGTATTTACTTACTGAAACTCGCTGTCGTCGATGCCCTTGTTGACTTCTACAGACTGGACGCTGATCGTTACCACTGGTCCGGCTGTCACCTTCATGCTGTAAGGAATCTTATAGCCATTGGTGCCCGGCACTTCTTTATAATCAGCGTACTCCTGTATCACTGAGCCGTTTTCCGTGCTTTGTACCGTTTTCAGCAACAACCCGGATTTTACATCATAGTAATTTGTCGCCTTGCCCTTTTTGCTGGTTTCTTCTACGGCATATACATCATTGCCATCCAGCTTCTCTATGCCTTTAAGGTTGTAGGTTTTACCATATTTCTCGGGGTGCAGGTCTGCATAGATATCTGCATCTTCTCTGGCTTCTTCAAGATCATCTCCTTCCAGTTCTGCCTTTTGTCCCTGAGCTTCTTCATAGCCTTTGTTACCGTCGAAAACCTTTTTCTGCAACACCATGCCCATTCCCTCCATCACAAACTTCAGCTTGTTAGGTGCCTTCTTTGTCTCGGTTACTGTCAGTTCCATACCCTGCACCGAGCCCTTGCTTACTGTTTTGATGTCCTTGATAGAATTTATCACTTTCTCGCCACCTATTGCGGCCACATACTTCTTTACTACGTCTGCGCCTGTAAGATTAGCCGGGGCTGCGGCTGCCGGTGCTGCAGGCTTTATTTCGCGGCCATAAGGATCGAAATATTCCAGTTTACCGTTGCTTGCAAAACGGGTCAGGGTCTTCGCCACATCGTCCTTACTACCCACCACTACAACGTTTGCCTGATCAGGATGGATGTATTTCTGCGCCACGCTCTGTACATCCTGTGCGGTAACGGCAGCCAGATTTTTCAGGTAGTTCTGATAATAGTCTTTTGGCATCTTGTATCGTTCTATGTTGATGGCATATTGAGCCACCGTACCCGGGTTTTCCAGTGCAATGGCAAATGCTCCCGACATGTTTACGATATGGTTTTGCAATTCCTCTTTTCCTACCGGCTTTGTGCGCAGGGTATTCATTTCCGCCAGAATTTCCTGCACCGAACTGTCGGTCACTACATTGCGACCCTTGGCGTAGGCAGTGAAGGTGCCCTTAAGATCGTCCTGCGAGAGCGATGAATAAGAGCCATAAGTCCAGCCATGCTTTTCGCGGAGGTTTAGAAACAGACGACCGTTGGAACCGCCACCCAAAATGGAGTTGGCCACACGGGCTTTGATCGCATCGGGTGCGCCGGGTTTCAGATCAACCGGGTACGTAACGTTGATGACGCTTTGCACTGCAGCCTCGCGGGGAACAAATACCACCCGGCGGGTTGAGGGTGCTTTCGGATCGCTATATTTTGCCACCGGAACCATTGCCTTTGCCCATCTGCCAAAGTATTTCTCCAGAAGCGGTTTTACTTCCGCCACGGTCACATCGCCCACTACGGCCATATAGGCTACGTTGGGACGGAAATAACTGCTGTAGTATTTCTTAACCCGATCGAGTGTGATCTTCTGAACGGTTTCCTTGTTGGCCACTTCGCCATAGGGATGCTGCTTACCGAAGTTCACCACAGCGCTTACATTGTTGAGCATGGCATCGGGCTCGTTTTCGGAAGCCTCCAGACCCGAAAGCGTGCGGGTTTTTATCTTATCCAGTTCCTCTTGTTTGAAGTCAGAATTCATAGCGATATCAGCCATCAGTTCAAACAGCTTTTCACCATGTTTTTTCAGGCTGCTGCCAGACATACCATCATCAGAGGTATTAATATTGGCTCCGATAAAATCGATCTCCTTATTGAGTTCATCTTTCGAACGGTTTTTCGTACCGCTGAGCAGGAGTTCTGACATCATTTCCCTGTAGCCCGCCATCTCGCCCTCCAGTTCCGGACGAATGTCCAACTGGATGGAAACGGCCAGGGTAGGCAGTTTATGATTTTCTACCACAAAGACCTTTAGTCCGTTGGGCAAGGAGAAACTTTCTGTTTTACCGAGTTTTATTTCAGGGGCCGGACCCGGCTTAGGACGTTGACTGCGATCCAGCGATTGCGCACCGGCACTGAGCGCCGCCGCACAGAAAAGTATAGAAAGAGTTGTTTTTTTCATCGTATTGAATTGAAGATTTTACGTGATGACTATTTATTCTCCATGGATTTGGGTAAATAATACACCACCAGGCGATTGTTCTTGTTGAAGTATTTGGCAGCAACACGTTTCAGATCTTCTTTAGTGATCTTTTTGTAGAGTTCCAGCTCGGTGTTGATCAGGTCTGCATTGCCCAGAAAGGTATAGTAGGTAGCGAGGTTTTGCACAACACCGGCTACCCGCTGGTTTTGCGTCACGAAGTCGTTTTCAGCCTGGTTGCGTAGTTTCTGATACTCTTCATCGCTTACATAGTTTTCGATCACCTTATCCACTTCAGCTTCCATTGCTTTTTCCAGTTCTTCCGGCTTCACTCCTGCATTGGCTATACCGAACATCATCGCTACACCGGGGTCTTCATTGGGAATGGCAAACGCGCCCACGGCCAAAGCCTTCTGCTGTTCATCAACAATGGCTTTCTGAAACCGGGAACTCTTGCCCTGAGACAACAACTGTGTAAGCAATTGCAGGGTGTAGTTGTCTGCGGTGCCGAGTTTGGGTGTGTGATAGGCCAGGATGACTGCCGGTAGCTGCACATTGTCGTAGAAGTTTACGCGCTTCTCTTCGGTTTGCTCCGGTTCCACTTCGGTGGGGCGTGGAATGGCCCTGGTGCCTTTCGGAATATCGCCGTAATATTTCTGGATAAATGCCTTTGTCTCTCCGATGTTGATATCGCCGCCCACTACCAGCACTGCATTGTTGGGCACATAGAAGGTTTTGTAAAAATCCATGAACTCACTCAGCTTTGCCTGATCAATGTACTGCTCCTTTCCGATCGGCGTCCAGCGATAGGGATGCTTCGTGAATTCATTCTCATATACCACACTCAGCAATTGGCCGTAGGGTGTGTTATCATACCGTTGTTTCTTTTCTTCCTTCACCACTTTGCGCTGCGTCTCCACGCCAATGGTATCAATTTTTGCATGCAACATGCGTTCGCTTTCCATCCATAGTGCCAGCTCCAGTTGGTTGGAAGGCAGCACTTCGTAATAGTAAGTACGATCCTGCGTAGTGTTGGCATTCAGTTGTCCGCCTGCTGCCTGAATCATTTTCATGTATTCGCCGCGGCCTATGTTCTCGCTTCCCTCAAAAAGCAGGTGCTCAAAAAAGTGAGCGAAACCTGTACGTTGCGGATCTTCATTTTTGGATCCTACGTGATACATCACCGAAACGGCTACGATGGGCGTTGAGTGGTCTTCATGCAGTATAACATGCAGCCCGTTAGGCAGGTCATACTCCACAAAATTGATCTTCGATGATTGTGCGCTGACACTTCCGGAAAGCGCAAGTGCACCTAACACCAAGATTGAGAAAGCTTTTCGCTTCATAATTGGGAAAATTTTTAGCTGCGAATTTACACTAAGCCTGCCTTTTTATTCTGTGAAATCCATGCTTTTCCCCCAAAATCTCCCCCGCCGGGCAGATATTTGCACAGCAATTTTAGGCTATGATTAACACGGTGCTTTTTGATATGGACGGTTTACTGCTTGATACCGAACCGCTTTGGGGAGAGAGTATGATGCGCATTGCCCGAAAGCATAATATCCCGATATCAGGAGATCGTTTCAAGGAAACCACAGGCTTGCGCATCCATGAAGTAACAGAATACTGGTCGGTAAAATATCCCTGGCAGGGAAGCGCGCATCACGAGGTGGCTGAGGAGATTCTTGACGATATCATTGATGCCTCCCTCCAAAAAGGCAAGGTGCTGGCCGGTGTATTACAAGCCCTCGAATTGCTTAAAGAACATCAGTATAGAATCGGTCTTGCCTCATCTTCTCCCACACGGATGATCCATGCTTTGGTGGAGCATTTCGGACTTTCCGGCTACTTCGATCAGATCACTTCTGCCGATAGTGTTGAGCTGGGAAAGCCGCATCCTGCCGTCTTTTTGCACTGTGCACAACAATTAGGAAGCCCTCCTATGCAATGTGTGGTACTGGAAGATTCGGTGAATGGAATGATCGCCGGAAAGGCTGCGCGAATGAAGGTGATCGTTGTTCCGGATGCCTTGCATTTCGATGATCCGAGGTTTGCGCTCGCCGATAAAAAAATTGCTACGATGGAATATTTCGATCTTGATATGCTGCAGACATTATGATTGCTGATCCTTGATTCTTGTCGGCAGATCGGGTAACCCAATGCGGAAAATTTTTCCTCCGGTTAAATCCAAAGACCACAGTAGCTCGTATTTGTTAGTGATTCACTAAAACAAAAAGCTATGAAGAAATTATTTTTTCTGCCGCTCATTGCCATGGCAATGATTGCTTATGCAGGCAAGGGCGAAAAGACCGTAATGGTGGGTGGTGCTCCCATGTATCCCTCCAAGAACATTATTGAGAATGCCGTTCACTCGAAAGATCATACCACGCTTGTTGCCGCGGTGAAAGCTGCGGGGCTGGTATCAACGCTGCAGGGCGATGGGCCGTTCACAGTCTTTGCTCCTACCAATGAAGCCTTCGATAAGCTACCCAAAGGAACGGTGTCAACCCTCCTGCAGCCCGATAACAAAAGCAAACTCACGGCGGTACTTACCTACCATGTGGTTGCCGGTAAGCTGGACGCAAACGATTTGATGAACATGGTAAGGAAAGGAAACGGAACTGCAGAGCTGACAACCGTGCAGGGAGAAAAGTTGTGGCTGATGGAAAAGAATAATGAATTATGGCTTAAAGATCAGCAGGGAAATAGGGCAAGGGTGACGATCAAAGATGTGTTTCAGAAAAATGGCGTCATTCATGTAATTGATACGGTGCTGATGCCCTGAGGTTTTGCTGGTTTAAATTGTAGGCTACATCCTATCTTTAGGGGGAATTTTTTCTCCCTTTAGTTTTTTTAGCTGTGAGCAAAGAAAGCATTTCCGTTTTCGATATTTTTAAGATTGGTGTAGGTCCCAGCAGCTCTCATACCCTCGGCCCCTGGCGTGCAGCCTTACGATTTATTGACAGTATTGCGCTTACAGGTCTTGAGAAGGTCCGTAAGGTGAGGGTATTGTTGTATGGTTCGCTGGCTAAGACGGGCAAGGGGCATGGCACTGATGTAGCGGTTATACTCGGCCTTTTGGGTGCCGACCCTGTGACCTTCGATGTGGGCCTCATTGACAGTACATTGGCAGAAATCAACTCGGAAAAGACCCTGAGCCTGGGTGGTGTCCGCCATCTCGACTTTGACCCCAAAGCCGATGTTGTGTTTCTAATGGATGAATCCCTGCCCTTCCACCCCAATGCTTTGAGCTTTCTCTGCAGCTTTGACGATGGCCATGAGATATGCGAAACCTATTATTCTATTGGCGGAGGCTTTGTGGTAAAGGAAGGCGAACATGGTAAAAAGTCGAGTGGGGTGGAGCTTCCTTTTCCTGTGGAGAAGGCCGGAGATTTGCTCCACTGGTGCCTGAAGACCGGACTCAGCATTTCGGAGGTGGTGTTGGAAAATGAGCATGCATGGCGAGCAGAGGAAGACACCCGAAGAGGTGTGCTCAATATCTGGTCGGTAATGCGCGATTGCATTTACCGCGGTTGTCATATCGAAGGCGAACTGCCGGGCGGACTGCATGTAAAACGCCGGGCTGCTGCACTCAATAAGCGATTGCTGAAAGGCAGAACTTACTCCTGCTACGAGGAATGGATCGAGGCCATCCGCAGCGGCGGCCAGGGTTTTCAATACACGCTCGACTGGGTGAGTTGTTTTGCCCTGGCGGTAAATGAAGAGAACGCTTCTTTCAGCAGGGTGGTGACGGCGCCGACCAATGGTGCTGCAGGCGTAGTGCCCGCAGTGCTGCACTATTTCATCGCTTTTTGCGACGGCTTGCATGAAGACAAGATCGTTCAGTTTTTGCTCACCGCATCAGAGGTGGGTAGTATTTTTAAGAAAGGGGCCACACTATCGGCAGCGATGGGTGGGTGTCAGGCCGAGATCGGTGTGTCCTCGTCTATGGCGGCGGCTGCACTTACCGAATGTCTCGGAGGCAGTCCGCGTCAGTGTCTGATGGCTTCCGAGATCGCCATGGAACACCATCTGGGGCTCACCTGCGATCCGGTTGCTGGTTTGGTACAAGTGCCCTGCATAGAACGTAATACTATGGGCGCCATCAAGGCTATTACCGCCTCGCAACTGGCGCTGCAAAGCAATCCGGATAATGCACGGGTATCTCTGGATGCAGTGGTAAATACCATGTGGATGACCGCGCTGGATATGAACCACAAGTATAAAGAAACAGCGGAGGGCGGACTGGCAGCGCATATTCCGCTCGGGTTGAAGGAATGCTAATGCCTGAACAAAAAAATGACCGGTAATTTTTTTGAAAATCCTACCGGTCTTTTTGCATGAGCACTACGACAAATAGGCATGGTACATCCACACTAGTTTTTCCTGCGCGCGGATATAGTCACTCATCATAGCGTTCGTTCCCTCATCATGAGCTTCGGCAGATAGCGTCAGTATCTCTCTTTGCACGGTCAGCAGTTGTTGCATGCCCGCTACAATATGCTGTACGCATTGCTTTCCATCGCTGATATTCTTTGTCTCTTTAATGGACGATAGTGAGAGGTAATCACTAAATGAATGAAGCGGGGTTTCGCCAAGGGTTTTTATCCGTTCAGCAATTTCATCAATTTTCAATACCAGGTCGTTATACAGTTCTTCGAATTTTACATGCAGTTCGAAAAACTTTTCGCCCTTAATGTTCCAATGGTAGCCCCGCACGTTGATGTAAAAAAGCTGGTAATTGGCGAGGAGGTCATTAAGCTTTTGAGCCAGCGCTTTCGAATGCTGGTCGTTGAGTCCGATTTGATTGATCATACTGATAGATTTTCCGATTAAAGTTACCGACTAAATAATTTCCGCACATTCGCTAAATAACATGAACCCGGTTGTTGCCTCGCCACTTAATTTTTCAGATTTTTCTCATCTGATGATATTATGTACGGGCACAGCAAAACCTGCACATAGCCTGCAATCGGCCATCAACTGCCGCTTTGCTATTAAGGTCTAAAAAGCTCCAGCAGAAAAATAGCTACAAGAAAAATCTACCCAATCCGCGGTATTGATGAGATTATTGTATGCTGATATTTTTACTAAAAAGCATTTCTATGAAAAACATAATACCCTTCCTGTTTTTGATGATCTCCTTATCGGCAGAAGCTCAGGTAGCCTGGCAGAAGAATTATCAGATATCCGACCCTGCTGCATTTACCGTGTTGGAAAGAGCCCAAACGCTAGTCCAAACTGCTGATGGCGGTTACCTTGTCGGAGGATTTTATACGCAGGCCAATGAAGCAAGGCTTGCCTATCTGATGAAGATAAACGCCAATGGAGACTCCGTTTGGACAAAGCTCTATACCTATTCCAGCCGTTTGGCAAAATTGTATTTTGACAACAATAACGATCTGCGGGGTGTCTTCGAAATTTTTGCACCGGGCAATGGTACTTCTCTTTATTTCACGAAGATTGACCCGGCAACCGGAGATACACTTGCCGGATCTTTCAAAGCTCCCAAATCCAACAATCTGGATGTATATCGTTATACCAGCCACATTCAGCTTGCAGATAACTCTTATTTACTTGCAGCACAGGGCAATGGTCAGGCGGGATATTTTGAAAGATTTACCCCCGGCGCCACCACAGCTACCTGGTATGCCGACAGTCTCGCCAACAAGGTGATCACATTTACGGATATGGTGCTCGACGGACCTGACGTTGTACTTTCCGGCTGGAATGGCGCACCCGGTGGATTGAATGTAAACTTTATGGTGGCTAAGTACGACGTAGCAACAGGGATGCCAGTGTGGCGCAGAACCATGCTTTATGCCAACGGTACATGCTGCGACAGCCGCGGCCGATGCATCATAAAAAATGCCGCGGGCAATTACGTAGTGGGCGGCGAATGGCGCGAGGTGTTTAATAGCGTGGTTTATATTACTCCGGCGTTGTTCGTGGTCAGTCCGAATGGCGATAGCCTTTCAATAACGGAAACACACACGGGCGGCACTGTACAAGATATTGTAAAATGGGGCAACTACCTGCTGGCCTCAGGGCAAATTGAAAAAGATGATCTTGCCCCCGACAATTCAATGGCTCATCATACCGACATTGGTCTGATCGTGATGGATGATAATGCCCATCTAATTAATTTTTCTCAGCGCTTCAACAATCTCATTATGATCCCCAACAGTTTTGGAGGTGGATACCTCGGCACTTACTGGAGTAATGGCGGACTGATGGTGGATGCTACCAATAATGTGCTGATCTATGGACAGGGCGCGCATCTGCCCATGGGCAATAGCTCCACAGACCAAAACAGCTTTGTGGCTAAGCTAATGCCCAACACTACCGATGTGCCAGACTTCACTCAACAGAAATCCGGTTTCCGTTTCACACCCAATCCGTTCGACAATCAATTCAAGATCGAAGCGGAGGAGAAAGGCAATGTTATTGTGACCAACCTGCTCGGACAAAAAGTATTTGAAGACGATATCGATGGCTCGCTCACTGTGTCTGCAGACAACTGGGCTCCGGGTCTATACCTGATCCGTTTCGACAACGGCAAACGTGTAACCACGGCTAAGATCATTCGTAGATGAGCCGTCAGTGATCCTGGTGTTACGGTCCATCTGCTCTTAACAACCGTCTGCTTTGAACGCAGCTTCAGGACGAGGCTCAGCGCGAAAGAATGCTGTCATCGGGTGTGCGCTCATATTCTTCAATACTTTGATCGAGTGGCACACCCTTATTAAAAATGAGTTCACAGAAATGGTTGCCGGCCTGCGTTCGCTGTGTGCCCGAAAACTGGAGTTTGCAGTCGGATATATTGTTGCGGGGCAATAGGGTATAGCCCTTATTGACCAGCAGCACAATCAACACAAGGACAATGGGTATCATTGAGAAAAAAGCCCAGGGAAATTTTCCGGGTCTGATGATGCGCTTTCGGGCAACGGGTGGTTGGAAGGAAAGCAAAACTTTTAGCTTGTCATAGTCCCAGCAAAGCAGATACAGATTGGCAAGTACCATAAGCGGTGAGGTGAGGATGGAGCCCTCAAAGCGCAAGGCATAGGATAGAATGCAAATGTTGAGGATAATAGGGAAATACAGTATGGCCCCAATCGTTGCAGTGCGCGGTATAAGCAGCAGTACTGCCGTCGCTATCTGCATGTAGCCAATAAAGCTGTAATAGTAGCCGGTATGATACAATGCCTCCAGATAATGACCCATAGGGTGATTTACGGACAGCCCGCTGGCAAAGCGCTCGCCGGCTATCTTGACGATACCGGCAATAATAAATCCCATGGCCAGAGCGATACGGTTAAGCCAGGTGAAATAATAAAACCAGCGATTGGCAACCGTCTGTTGATGCAATTTGTCGAGTCTTTCCGGGAGTTTCATAGTGTTGGTGGCGTGTTGGTGGCAAACTCAAATATAGTTGCAGCGCTCCTAACCGGTCTCCCCCGTTTTGCGGGTTATGCGTTGGCGCTTATGTACGTTCGGAGGCTAATTCTTTACTCTGCCGGCCTTCATTTTGATTCTGAAATCCGGAAAACATCACCGCTGCGTATTCCTCATATTCTTGCAGCAATTGTTTGTCTATATGAAATGAGCGGACAGATGAAAGATGATATTTCGTTTCGGGCCTGATTTGATGACCTGCCGCCAGTCTGTTGTAATGGAGACATTGTATCCGGTCTGGGGAGACGATCACAAACCAGGCATTCTTATACGGATAATCGTTGTACCGATCATCGAAAGCAAAGCAACCATTAGCCCTATACTTTACCTCCATATAAAAAAGCTGACCCGTTTTAGTACTCTGCACCACAAAATCGGGCATGAAGCGCAGTGCCTTACTTGTTTTCTGATTGTTGCGCGCAAGCGATCTGCTCAGGAATGGATGTAGTCGTTCGAGCCCGTAATTGAAGACATTATATGCAGCATTAAGAAACAAATCTTGTATCAACTGCTCGGCCATCCGGCCTTTAAGCATGTTTAGGTTGGTGTTCGGTTTCATAGTCAGGTGTGTAGTAAGCAGTATCGGAAAGCTGATTCTCAAAATAGGAAAAAGGAAAAACCGAATCGAATTTTATTCTTCCTCAAAACCTTCGAAACACTTCGTCCAAATGCACGGAAATATAAACGGGCGCACGGTCCGCTCCTGCAAAAGCTGCACGGAGCATACGCTTTGCCCATCTTAACGCCGCATATCGGTCGGTTTTGGAAAACGCGGGCTCCAGACGATGCCCGGCCCACCGGGTCATTTTCTGCACATGCCGCCATAGGTCCCGGTAGGGATGCCGGCTTTCTATATGCCAGGGTTTTACACCACCCACGAAATGTACAATTGCCGGATGATCCCTTGCCGCAAGTAAATCTTCATGCAATGATTGTCGCACGGTGACATCTTCTATGGCATAGAAATCCTGCATATTGTACCGGAACGAAACACGCCTAATTCTTCCCCGCAGCACATAGTTGATCGCATCCTGATCATAGAATTTGCAATGGGCTTTGTTTGCCACGATATACGACAATATCTTTTCGGGTAAATTTTCTGCCCGCCAAAGGTCAAGATTCAGGAGGCACATGCCACTGTTATAATAGCCATTGTACATCTCATAGTTCAGCCGGTTGAAATCGCGGATATCGTCATGATGCAGATCTACACTCATAGCTGCGGCATAATTGCCAAGATCCGTTTCCCAAAGCTCAAGGAGGCTATCCACCACCAACATGTCACTGTCTAAGTACAATACTTTTGAAACCGATACAGGCAACAGCGAAGCGATAAAAAGTTTGTAGTAAATGGCCACGGTGAAATGAAAGGCTTCCGGCATTCTGGTTTTAGCTTTCCAGTCGGTAATGCTGTAGAAGTGAAGCTGTGTTGCCGGAGCTGTTTGCACCGTAGCTTTCAGAAGCCGTTTGCTTTCTTCGGAAATACTTTCGCTCAGGATGTGGAAGTTGATAGCTGTGTCGGGATGTGTCTTCAGTATAGAGGCAATGAGCACACCGCCCGGCATTACGTATTTTTCATCAAATCCAAAGGCTATTTCCATAGATCTATGCGGTGATTATACTCCAAAAATAATCGGGAAGTTCAAGAGTTGACGGGCATGTTGAAAAGAGAAAAGGGGCGGACCCAAAAGCCCACCCTTTACAAGTATATCTAAATCCGTATCCAACTATGGATTAAAGATGTTGGCATTGTTGCGGTACCCGCTTTCTGTATTGCTGTACCAGTCAACATACGACGTACCGCCCGACTGTACCCACGCTGCAAACTTCAGGTAGGTCTGCGTAATGTCGGCACGCTCGATGGGGTAGTGGAAGGGCGACACCGGCACTTCAATAGCATAAGGCAAGCCCGACTGTGTGACGTAGTAACGCTGGTCTTGTACACTACTGTTGTCGTCGCCGGTACCAAAGAGGTTGGTACTTGCCAGGTCTGTCGGCTCGTGTCCGAAAAGGTGTATCTCATTGCCCCGGCCGAGGTCGCTGTTCCAGATAAAGGGGTTGTAGCCCGTAAGTCCAAAGTTGCTCAGAGATGGGCCATTGGCTACGTCGAAGCTGAACGTATAGGTTTCGGGTGCGGCTGCGCTCTGTGCGGGGTCCGTGTTCCAGTTGCTGGCCTGCGTACGCATGTTGTCGAACAAGATGACCACCGCTTTGGTTTGTCCTGCCTCGAGTACACCTGAGGTCAGTCCCGAAACGCTGCTCCTGTTTACCGGAAACTGAACACCGAAGCCGTTGGGAAAACTACCGCCCGTGGCTTTGAGCTCCAGATTGCCGTTTACCTGCACTACATTTCCGGCGGCGTTGGTAACAATCTTGTAGCGGTAAGCCATTACCAGATCATTCAGATCGTAGTCGCCTTTACCGGGCCACTGATCTTCAAAAGCTACGGTTGCCATTTCTGTGCTCGAAGGATAGTAGTTGTTATAAGCCTTTCCCGGATCGTTGGGATATTCATCGAGGTTGTCACTCACTCCATCGTTGTCCGCATCGGTAATTGCAGGCGTGCCGTTACCCGTTCCGTTGCAGTTGTCGGTAGGGATGTACAGCGAGCAACCCGACGAAGCACCCGAGCCCAGCCTGTTTCCATTGGTGTTGTAGTTGATGTTTGCGTTGCACACCATCAGGTTGCCAGAGAACTTGCCATTGTCGTTCGACTGCGGATTGCCGGTGATGTTGCCGTTTACCTTTACCAGCGCGGTATTGCTGCCACGTCCATAGATCAGGCCGTCCATGTTGAGCGTATTGGACTGAAACATGGACAGGCTATACATAGAGAGTTCATTGCTTCCGGTGATGTTGGTATGACCGCCCACTTGTATCAGCTTGTAGTTAGTCACCTTGGCGTTCATGTTAAACGCACCGCCGATGATCAAAGCACAGTTGTTGATGAGGTTGGGGCTGCTTCCGTTTTGTGTAAAATCTCCGGTAATATCAATTTTACCGTTGTTGGTTAGTGTCTGTTGTGCGTTGTTGGTAAAATATTGGCCGGTGATCAGGCCGTTATTCGTGAAGCTCATCTGGGAGTTTACATTTAGATAGCCGGTGTAATTGTAGGTGCCGTTGTTGATGAAAGAACCCTTGTTCATACCGATGGCGGAGCCGGTCATTGTACCGTCGTTTTGCACCGTGCCGGTAGAGTTCATGTTGAAGTTCGAAAAGTTCAGCGTGCCTTCATTCAATATAGAACTTGCATCATCCAGATTGATATTGGTGCCATTGGTGATACTTGCTCCACTTGCAATCTTCAGGATGCAGTTTCCTTTCATGTTAAGACTGTTCAAGGTCACATTGCTTCCGCACACATTAATGGTGCCGCCTGAGATATTGTTGAAAGACACCGTGATATTATCGCCGGTGATACATACCACGTCGCTGCTGCCTACGTTCACGCTGTTGGTACTGCTGGTAATGGTGTTGGTGCAACCCGTGCAGCTCACAGCAGTCGTCTTCATTTGAGGCGTCTGCATTTTTTGTCCTTCGTTGCTGCCTCTTTCCGTAAAGCTGAGGTTCAGGGTGTTGAGGTGCGCATCGGCTTTTTGCACGGATCTTGAGCCATCGGGCGAAGATTTTACCACATAAAGCTCAGTGATGTTTTTTGCGATATACAGTGTGGCGCTATACGGGTGTGCTATAGAGGCACTTCCCTGTGCGATCAGTTTTCCATCGTCATAAGGGTTGCCATCGTACACAGCAATCGTGTGCAAGGCGTTGCCAAAACGTTCATCCTGCACGTCCACAACTACGGATACATTGCGTGAACTTTCCCAGGTAAAGCCATCCGGAACTCTGAGGTCGTCAATACTGTTTACTACAGGATTCGTTTCCTCGCTTTGTTCTTTTTTACAGGCCGGCAATACGGCGATGCCGAGCAGACCGATAAATAGCAGTGTCGTTTTCATCATCATAAGTGTTGTAAGAATGATGTAAAACTACAGGGCCGTGTAGCGAACAAAGAAAAATACGCGCGATTCACAAAGCAATAACATTGTAGCTCGCCTGCATCCGATCAACTGAACTCAATCTTGCTCCAGAGCATTGAGGTATTGTTCCAGCTTTCCTTTTTTGTCTGCTTCTTCCGCTTTGCGAAGTGTCTCGGACACAGATATATTGTATGCCGGCGTTTTTACATAGGCGATCAGCGTGCGGGCGGCACCAGCGCGCACTTTGATGCGGTTATCTTTTTCTTCATGATGGTTCATCTGGTAGAGCACCATTCCCGCCATCAAACGTGGAAGCAGGGATAGGTTTTCATCGTACAGCTTTACAGAGGCAACATCCAGTTCAAAAGTGTATTCTTCGGTTTCTGTCATCCACATCATTAGATAGCTCCCGGCCTCTTTGATGTCCTGATCACTTGTGTCCGGCGGTGTAGCCAAAAGGTATTGGGCAGCCTGCCTTGCAGCTTCGTTGGCACGGGCTATTTTCTGAGCCTTCGTTCCTTCTACTGTAGAATAGTCGGGTTTTTGCTGCGCATAGCAGGATAAGAATGGGAAAAGAAGCACAAGTAACGATAGTAGCTTTTTCATAAACGGTGTGTTTTCAGTAAGATACGGAAAAGTGATTACGGCACACTTGAGCAACGGAAAAGTTTTTAAGCACGGCACGGCTCGTGAGCTAATAGTCTTACGGCAGTAAATTCAACCTACCGCCACAACACGCTTATTTATCCTGCACACATCGGCAAGACGCCTTTACTGTTGTGTTTGCCGGTTGAAAGCCTGTTTGAAGCACTGCGCTAAGCTGAAACAAAACCGGTTGCCGGCCACCGCCAAAGGCTGAATCGGAGGAGGTCCAAAAATTGGCGACTGCGCCTAACTGAGAAAAATACTCTGTGGCCCCTGAAAGCACCGTATCGGCCAGCCCACCCGGTAATGCAGAAAAGCCGCTGCTGTTGTCCGCGTTGGGGTCCGGTGCTGTCCACGCAGGGGATACCGACATCAGTTTTGGACGAGCGGCCGGCAGCCCTCCAAGCGTATTGATCAAAGCCACCCATTCACCTTTACTGGGAAGGTGCCAGCCGTTAGGGCATACCCCTTTGATTCCGCTTGGCACTGTGCTGCTCGGAGCTGCATTTTGAACTGCCTCGCCGAAGTTGTAAAGGCGGCCATAGAAATCACAGTTTGCAGGATTGTTGTCATAACAACGACTCAGTGGCGTCGTAAAACGTAAATTTTCTGCCATCCAACGTTGATCGCCGATGCATACAGTCTTATAAACATTACCATCCCGGGGATCCGTCATGCTGGCTCCACATACATCGAAGCTATAACCGTCATGTCCGTCATGTTTAAATTTGGCTCGAAAGGCATCCGGATCAACAAACTCTGAACCGTCATGTTTAAGATTAGCTTGCCCGGTACTGTCGAACTTGATAATCAAAGCACGCAGCAGTGTGTCTTCCATATTTTTTGCAAACTTGTTACTGACGGGTAAAGCATCACCATATTTATCATCGAAGTAGCAATAATAGGATATGGGATCGAGGCTCATGAATGCAGGTTGTATGGGAAGTGCACGAGGATCTGATGTTTTTCTGTAGCCGCTATAACAGGTGTTAGCGAATACAACCGTGTTCTTCAACTTTGGCGTGGCACTAATCCATTTGCTCGTTACCATCACACCCACGTCTTTTAGTCCTATTACCTGCTTCCAGTCTTTCGGCTGTTTACTCAGTGCTCCGGAGCTGCCGGTGACCTTGATGTCTCCGGAAAAAATTCTGTCGAAGGTTCCCGTGCCCCCGTAGCTGTCGAACATGGTTTTCAACTTTTCCTCTGATGCCCCCTTTGCCTGACTTGCATCTATTTTTCCTCCAAACAAAATGCCATCCGGCGCTCCATGCGAATCGAAAATAACGAGCCCATATGCAGCCATGGAATCAATTAAAGCAGGTTTGCAGTTACTTCCCTTTACAAGTCGAACGTTAAACTGTTTGCTAGATGCTGCAAAAATTGCCAGTAGATTATTAAGGTCGGTCTGATTGTAAAACTCTTCGTAAGGTATCACGATCAACACATTTCTGTTGGTTATTTCTACCGAACCGGCGGTGGATTTAAGCCATCCTCCGCCACTGCCCCCGCCGCCCCGGTATAGCGGAAATCCCATGTCATCTACGAGGTCAAGATGATAGCAGCCTCTTAATCCCGACGCCAACTCGAAACACAGGAGTAAGCTGTCATATAGTTCAGCGCTCTTAACATTGGGTTGCGTTTTCACCCACTCATAGGTCAATGCCAGTACCTGTTGCGCGGATCCATTCGTTTGTTCGCCAATTTCTGCAAACTTTGTTCCGATAGCTTGCAGCGAGGACACGAGTTCCGATGCACTTTGTCCTTCACTTCCCCCTCCGTCCGTATTTTTTTTACAGGCAAGGATGGTTAGACCCAAAATCGCGAAACAAAAAAATACCTTTTTCATGGGATATGTTTGAATTCTAAATTAATAAAATTGAGTTTGATATTCTGTTGTTTTCAATAGGACTCAAAAGATATTCGTTGTAAATGCAGAGATTTTGCTACGCTGTTCTTACGCAGTAAGTTGGAAAGAATACGCTGATGGCATGTTTTGGAAGAAGGAGGCGGTACGGCTTCATTGCATTTACCGACAATGCGCGCTCAATGAAAGCTGCCGTTGTGAAGTATAATGGCCCTGCGGGAGAAACAGTTGGCAACGCAGGCTTTGCTGCGTCTCTTGTCCGCTAGAGGCTTTCATCTGCAATAGACGGCCGCCGCTTACCCTATCAAAATCGCGATCAAAAAAATAAAAATTTTTCTTCAATTAATAAGCCTACCTTCGGTGCTTAATTTCATCTTTTTATTTAATTACAATGCAAGAAGGCACAGTAAAATTCTTCAACAACGCCAAAGGCTTTGGCTTTATTACGCCGGCAGATGGTGGTAAAGATTTGTTTGTTCACGTATCTGGTCTGCGCGACGAGATCCGCGAGAACGACAAGGTATCTTACGAAGTGCAAAATGGTCAAAAAGGTTTAAATGCAGTGAACGTTCGCGTTCTCTAGTTTTTTCAATATTTATCATTTCTGGTCCCGCCCACAGCGGGACTTTTTTTATGGCGAGCCTGCTCGAAGGCAGGGCGGCCACAAGCCTTGAATGTCGGCAGTTTTTGCTTGGAAAAGACGGTTGAACCTAACGGAGAATTATAGCTTTTCCATAGTCAATTGCTTTGTGAATCTCCGCTGGTTTGCTAATTTAATCGGAAAGACTAGCGACAATGTTTAAGTTCTGTACCTTCCTTACTTGCATTTTCTTTTCCTCAATGGTGTTTGCGCAGAATGATGCTGACCAAGGCTGGCATTTGAAGGACCGGCGTACCGATGGATACTTTGGTATTAGTTTGGAAAAAGCCTACAACTTTTTACACGAAAAGGGGATTAAACCGGTAACGATCATCATCGGTGTACTTGATACTGGGATCGACACAGCTCACGAGGATCTAAAGACTGTGCTATGGGATAATAAGTCGGAAATTCCTGCTAATGGTAAAGATGACGACAACAACGGTTTTATTGATGACGTCCATGGTTGGAATTTTCTGGGAGGTACCACCGGCAATGTTACGGTTAACAACAGTGAATGGAACAGGGTGTATTGGCGATATAGAGAAAGGTTTGAAGGAAAGCAAATTGACACATCTTCCTTAAGCCGAGTTCAGAAGTATGAGTATAATATCTGGCTGAAGGCGCGAAGTGGCGTGATTGGAAGAGGTCCTACACAGGGTAGGTTGGATACACTTGCCAGCTATGTAGATGATGTAATTTTTTGCGATAGCTTTCTTCGGATAACTTTAAAAAAGCCTGAATACACCAGAGAGACATTGGAGAATTGGAAGGCAACTACTAAGCGCGACCAGGCTTTGAAGGAATTCATGCTCGATGTATTCGATCATTTTGAAAACGAGAAACTGAAAAATACCGTGGTTACGCAGGAAATGAAAAACTTCCTGGAAGGCGAAACGCTGAAGGCAAGGAGCGAAAAAGAGCCCCCTGTGGACAATAGAAGGATCGTAACGGGGAATGATGATACAGACCCGCAATCGATGAAATATGGCAACAATAATGTATGGGCGGGGGATCCTTTTCATGGCACTCATGTTGCCGGCATCATAGGTGCGTCGCGGGCCAATGGTAGGGGAATAGATGGAGTCGCCGATGCTGTTTACCTGATGGCGGTAAGGTGCTCGACAGACGGCGATGAATTCGATAAAGACATAGCTGCCGGTATCCGATATGCCGTCGACAATGGTGCTAAAGTCATCAATATGAGTTTTGGAAAAAGTCTTAGCCCCGACAAGATTATGGTTGATGATGCTGTACGATATGCTATAAGCAAAGATGTACTTATCGTGCAAGGTGCGGGTAATAGCAGCAGGAACATCAATGGCTTCGACAACTTTCCCAATCCCCATTTTTTATTCTCCGACTCGGTAGCGTCAAACTGGATTACTGTTGGTGCCAGTGATAACAATGGTCGCCCGGCATCCTTCAGCAACTTTGGCAGTCTTGCTGTGGATGTTTTTGCACCCGGCGTCAACATATACTCAACGACAACCGGAGGCAACTCCTACGAATCCCTCGATGGTACAAGCATGGCGTCGCCTGTTGTGGCAGGATTGGCAGCACTACTTCGCTCGTATTTTCCTGAATTGACTGCCAGCGAAACTAAGAGCATTATCATACAGACTGCATCACATCCCTTGCTGCCCTCACAAAGAAGTGGGAATGCGGAAGAAACTATCGAAAAGCTTTGTGTTAGCGGAGGAATTGCAAATGCCTTTAATGCGGTGAAGCTTGCTTATGAGTTTACCCGAAGATAGTAGTACAGATATGCCTCTATTCTGAACCGGCAACAAGTCATTTTTTAATGTCCACTGTTTGACTTCTTCTTAGGGTAAAAGTGCGTTCATATTCTCTCACTGCGTCGAAAATGTGGGTTGCCTGGACGGTTGAGAAAGTGTGGTACCCGTTTCTTACACCCAGTTAAATGGTTGGCAAGCCAGCTCGACAATTTCAACCAACTTCAGCGATATCCTTAAAATAGGCAAAACATAAAGGCGGTGATTTGAAACGGTAATTTTGAGATTATTAAAAAGGGCAGACTAAACATATGTCCGCACACCTTGCCGCACAAATGAGGCTGGCCTTGAGAAGGTTAAACAAATTATATTTACATACTATCTCCGATAAAGCATTCGAAAAATGAAAAAGCTATCTATTGCGCTGTTTATTATGCTCGGCTTGCACCATATTCTGCTTGCGCAGGAACTGAAACACTTCAAAGACAAGAAGGACAGATACGGCTACAAAAACAGTGAGGGAAAAGTAGTTATTGAGCCACAGTTCCAATTTGCTGCAGATTTTACAGAAGGGCTGGGTGGCGTACAGCAAAACGACCGCTGGGGATTTGTTGATGCAACGGGAAAGGTTGTAATCCCGATTCAATATGATAATGTGTACACTTTTTCAGATGGGCTCGCTGCAGTGAATACGGCGCTACCAAAGGAGATATGGGGTGGTCATTTGGCGGTAAATGGGGCTTTATTGATAAGACCGGTACTGTGGTCATCCCGATCATATACGATAAAGCCGGCAGTTTCAGCGAAGGCCTTGCACCGGTGAATAAAGGCGCTACAAAAGGAAACTATGGAATGGTAGGCGGCAAGTTTGGCTTTATCGATAAGTCCGGCAAGGAGATCATCCCGTTTCTTTTCGATAACGCAACTGGGTTCAGCGATGGGCTGGCATCTGTTGCGTCTGAAGGTAAGGAAGGTTTCATAGACCCGACGGGTAAGGTGGTCATACCGTTTATGTACGATCGCACCTGCGCTTTTCAACAGGGTCTTGCCTTTGTAAAAAAAGATGGCAAATGCGGCTATGTCAACGCTTCGGGCCAGGCAGTCATTCCTTTGATTTATGACGATGCTGACTATTATTTTAAGAATGCTCTGGCCGCGGTAAAGCAAGCGGATCTATATGGCTACATTGATCGTACGGGAAAGTTGATCGTGCCTTGTCAGTATAAGAACGCACATGGCTTTAATGAGGGACTTGCCAGTGTGCAACTCGGCGACAAATGGGGCTTTATTGATACCACGGGTACCTTGGTCATTGATGCGCGGTACGACTATGCAGGATTTTTTACAGATGGTGTGGCCGAAGTGAAATTTGAAGGTAAGGATATGAAAATAAGTCGCAACGACAAAAGCATTTTTGAAAAGAAAGCTGTTGCGGTAAATGCCGGGCAAGAGAAAAATGTTCCCAAACTCACAGACGCCGAGGAGGAGGAACTGGTGCGTCAGATGTTGCAGTTAAACAAGGCGCATAAAGGCCCACTCTTCGAAAAGGTAAATGAATTGAACAATGCGCTCAAGCCAACCATGATAGTCAATTCGAAAGGGGAGATCAACCGGCAGCAGTGGAGGTCGCGTGCCCTTGAGCTCAAAAAGTCCTCTTTGCCAGAAGCACAGAAACAGGCTGAGGCTTACGAGAAAGAGTTGGCCGCATTGCCTGCAGGCGTCCAACAGCTCGATCTTCATCTTGCTATAACGGCATACCTGCAGGAGGTAAACAGATTTATAAAATCCTGCGACGCCTGGGCAGATCTGATTTATGAAATAGTAGCAGATGCAGAACAGGTTTCGGAAATGATGCAGCACATTGAGACCCAACTTCAGTCTATGAATCTGGGCTATCATTTTCTAAACAAGCTTACAGAAGAGTATGCCTTAAGCAAATCAAAAACCGGCAAGTATCTTACGACGATGAAGGCAGCAAAATGAGTTTGTCTTTTCTCCAGTGGTGTCGGGCTATGGCAGCCCCCCGGATAAGGAGGATTTCAGACTCTAAGCACTCTCTGCCTGAATATCCTGCACATCCTGATCCAGACAGAGGAATGATCACACTAACCCTTCCCACCAGCGACTAAAGGGCTGACTCAAATTGTCCAGATCAACGGGCTCGCCGATCATCGGTGTCAACAGCGGCAGATTGTTTTGATTGCCGAGCGCGGTCAGCGTTGCCAGCGGCTCGTACCAGGTGTGGTTTGCAAGGGCAAATTTTGATGAATGCACGGGCAGAACATACTGTGCCTTCAGGTCACGGGCTGCCTGGATGGTTTCGTGCGGCAGTGCATGGATATAGCGCCATGCCGCATCGTATTGCCCGTTTTCCAGAATTGCCAGATCGAACGGTCCAAACCGCTCACCTATGGCGGAGAAATGTGTATCATAACCGCTATCGCCGCCCAGAAAAAAACGGCGTCCCGGGCACTGCAATACGAAGGAAAGCCAGAGGGTATTGTTTCGCGAAAAAGAGCGTCCGGAAAAATGCCGGGCTGGGGTAGTGTGTAGCACAAATTCCTTATCCAACACGATGGTTTCGTACCAATCGGCTTCGGTAATGCAGTCGGGGGCATAACCCCAATATTCCAAATGCGCTCCTACCCCCAGGCCGCAGATCACTCTGCTCACCTTGCTTTTTAGGTCGGTAATGGTTGCATGGTCCAGATGATCATAATGATCGTGAGAAATGAAGAGGTAATCAATAGCAGGTAAGTCGTCGGGTGTATAAATATCCGAACCATCAAATGCTTTTACGGTACCGGGAATCGGCGAGGCATTGCCACTCATCACCGGGTCCACCAATATGCGCTTCCCCTCTAATTGTATGAAATAAGACGAATGACCGAACCACAGTAATACATTGGCGTCGGGCGACAAGCGCTTTAAGTTTGTTTTCAGAGAAGGCAGTGCTTGCCTGGGTATTCTGTTTACCACCTTCTTGAAAAGTTGCCGGTAAAGAACACTCCTCATGGTATAGCCCTCGGCGAGCTGTGGCGTATGACTCAGGTTCTGAAATTGCCCGTTGCGATAGTTCGGAGATTGAAGAATTCGTTTCAGCCGCGCACCAGCCGGCGCCTTGCCAAATTTTGCCTTACTCATCTGTAAAGTTGATATGTTCCCGATAAAAAACAATGAATTGCTGTACCACAATTTTCCCACCGCAAGGAACGACAGCAGAACAATCTACAACCCGATTTGTTCTCTTGGCATTGTCAAAATAACTGCTGCGATCAATCACCGATGTATGTGGCGATGAGAGCTCACCTAACCTTAATTGGTCTGAAATGTTTTAGTTGAGAATGGTCTTTTGGGATAATAAAGTTCCGCACCTTCCCTTCAGTGTTACTATTATGCGAATCTGACTTTTCTCACACATTTTACCGAACCATTAGTCGCAACAACATCAACAGCAAGCCCAGGGTAAAAAGTGTTCCGAAAAGTAGTTGATTGTACTTTGCCAGTAACTCAGGTAGAAAGATGTCGAAATTTGCCTTTGTAGAAGAGGAATATTTTCTTGCCACTACAGTGAGCGGGCAACTACCCCGGAACAAAAGCAGAATGCCTCCCTCTACAATAATCGCCAGCACACAAATCCAGGACCAGCGGTTAATGTTGCCTGAAAGACCGCTCCACAAGACATACAGCACTGCGCTACCCAACACCAGCCAGATCAACGTGTGGATCGCTTTGATCAGAAACAACCTGCGCGATGCCTGTTTATTTGTTGTCATTTGTCTTTCCCTGTCGCTCTGAATCTCTCCTGCAATTCTTTCAACCGCTCTATCAGCTTCTTAAATGGCAAGTGCTCACCGGAAATCATGTTTGTCACCAGTTGCTGATAGTCGTCTTGCCATGCTGCTAACACTTGATTAGGAGGAATGAAGTTAATGGTTGCCTTACCGTGTTGATCGTAGGTAATTCCGCGTTCCGGTGTAAGGTTTTCTCTGTGCGCTACTATGGTGTTATATAGTGTCTGGTCTTGCAGGGCCGCTTTGGCATAGTCCGTATCCATCAAGCGCTCCAAATCATAAAGATGACGCGACATTCTGTTACGGGGTGTAATAATTTCCTTCTTTAAGAACTGCTCATGTAGCAGGAAAGCCTTTTCCAGAAATGTTCTCGATGGTAATACACAGGGTATATCGAATGGGTCCCCGCTAAAGGGTTGATCGGGGTAGGCTTCAGAAAGCATCGACCTGATCGTTCTCTTTTCGCAAGGCTCAGTAAGCGACCTGCCGCTGATCTCGAGCACCACGCGGTCATTTAGGTAAGCCGACTTATCGAGCACCGAATGATACTGTACAAATACCGGCACCGGTTCCTGGTCTTTCGATTCGGTTTGCTCGGGAGTTACACTAAACAGTTTTTCGGGCACGCCCATCTCTGACAGTCT
The DNA here is from genome assembly GCA_017849575.1 of Flavipsychrobacter sp. Classification (GTDB taxonomy): domain Bacteria; phylum Bacteroidota; class Bacteroidia; order Chitinophagales; family Chitinophagaceae; genus JAFIGV01. The sequence continues at coordinate 196,693 of JAFIGV010000015.1, forward strand.
GTTACCTAACCGCTCGGTAAGTTCGACCTTTGCAAATGCTGCAGATATTTTGCGTAATTTCCTTAGCTGTGATGGATTCTCTATGTCGCCCATGCCAAAGTAGCTGCGATCTATAGCGAAATCTATATCCTCCGAAAAACGCTCTATAAGCTTATACCCCTTGCTAAGCGAGGTGCCACCCTTAAAAACAAGATGGTCTTTAATACCTGCAAGACTGAAGAGGGCTTGCAGCACCAGTGTTACCCATACGTCTTTTTCTACCGCCTGTTCGGGTATGCCCAATTGCCCGGCAGTTGTCGTTAATGTGGTTTTCTTCTGATCATCAGTCAGTTTCAGCCATGGTATCATGTGGATGGCGATTGTGTAAGAATGTCTTGTATAATGGCTCTTATCCAGGCGGGCGCCAGCAGCGCATCTGCTTCCAGCACAAACCTGCTTTCTCCCTGCAGGCTAAGCTTTAGCTTTTGTATTACCGCTTCTGTCACGGCTTCCTTTCCCATGGCTTTCAACGCCTGTACTATTACCGGCAGTACCTTGCTGCGCATGGCAAACAGCTTTGAAGAGCCGGGCTTAAACACTATGGTTCGCTTACCCAGCTTAAAGTTCTTTGGTCCGCCGCTGGTGACAAACGTAAGCTTCATAGGAACCTGTGGAGTGAAACCTAATTGCAACAGTGCCTGGTCTCCGGTGGGTATGATGGTTACCCCTTCTTTATCAGCCACAGCTATAGCCACTTCGCGCGCAGTTGGCAGTATGGTTCCTAACAGTGTGTCTTTTTTCGGAAAGATATAAATACCCCGGGCCAGCCGGACGATCTTTCCTCTTTGCTCCAGGCGTTGAAAGGCTTTACGAATAGCTTCTTCAGAACTGATATCAAAGAACTCAGACATATTAACTACCTTTCCAATATGGTTGGTTAGCAGCCGCTGTTCTACAGTATTTTCAACACTTTCCAAGGATGAGCTATTCTGATCTTGTCCCAAAAATAGTTAAAATTTGGGACAAGTCTCACGACACATGCCGCCAGGTCGCTTACAAGACCTTCCCTGAACAAGACCTTCAGCAAAGGTATCGAAGCCGGGACACAGCGCGCGATAGCAACTACTCCGCCGACATCAGTGCTTTATTAAAGCTGACCACCAGCTTAAAAAGATCTTCGTGTTCGTTCATTGGTAAAGTTTCTGCCCGGTCGTTGATGTCGTGATAGGCGGCTATGCCACCCTGTGTATAAAAGAAAAATGCAGGCACACCCTTTTCCGTAAAGTGGTAGTGATCGCTGTTTTGCGCCTTGCCCGTTGGTCTGATGGCAGTAAGTAGTTTTTGCTGTTCGTTGATCTGCTGCATCAGGGCAAACTCTTTCGGAAACTCGGTTGCATTCACCACCGTTATGCCATCATCGCCCGTACCGGCAAGGTCGGTATTGAGCAGAAACCGTATATGCTGCAACGAAACCAGTGGATGCGCTACAAAATATTCCGAGCCCTTTAAACCTATCTCTTCCCCGGCAAACAATATAAATACCATGGTATAGGGCTGCGGATGGCTGCCATAGTAATGCGCCAGGTTCAGCAATAAAGCCGTTCCGCTGGCATTGTCGTTGGCTCCGGGAAAGTAAGTGTCACTACCCATATTGCCCAGATGATCATAGTGCGCTGTCATCACGATCATGGAGTCTGGCTGCCGCGTACCTCGTACCATACCGCATATATTAGCGGCGGCAAATTGTTTCACAAAGCGTTGCTCGATGTCTGCTACAAAACGCTCGGGTGGCACACCCTGCAGCACACGCTTTCTTACTTCTATAGCGGTATAGCTTTCCTCCACCGGCGCGGCCGACCAGGTAAGTGTATCTGTAACGAGCAGTACGAGGCGGTGATCGCGGTTCAGAAACTGGTTGCTGTCGGTTTGCGCCAGCCTGCCCGATGCCCGTACACCACGACTCTCGGGGCTCACTATGAAATCTCTTCCGGGTTGCAGCGTTTGACCATTTACCGTCAGTGCCATCTTTCCCGGAAAGGTGTTGGCAGGATAGGTAAACTCCTGTTTAAAACTTTTGCCCGACAACGGCTTCAACCCGTAGCTGCGGAACTCGCCCGCAAGGAAATCAGCCGCCCGCTTCATGCCATCGTTGGTATAGCCCCTTCCCTGAAAGTAGGCAGAAGTAAGCGTATCTACCATGCGCCTGCCAAAGGCAAGGTCCTGAGCGCTACAGATTGTTACTGCGCCACTACATAACAGGCAAAACAGGTATCTCATGAGGTTGTTGTTGTTTGGGTTGGGTGAAAGGTTTGATGGGTTGATGCATTTTTGCATCGCCGGAAGAGCTGAATTTTTCGCTCCCAGGTTTCGTTTCCAGGTTGGGCATAAAGTAAGCGAAAGACTTATTCTTCTATAACTTCTGCATTATCTCTAACCCAATACATCGTTATTCCTAATCGGGTAATTTCAGGGCGAACCGTTGCTAGTACATCCATTAGATAGTAATCATGCGGATGAGCGATGCCAATCTTAGCTCGAGGATGTAGTCCTTTTTGTTCCAACACCTTGACGAGTGCCTTTCCTAAGTGGGTTTTAATCTGACCGCTATCAAATTTTGCCCTTTTGGTTGTGGACAGGTTTCCTCTTGCACCCTTTGCTTCCACAATCAACAGCTTTCCATTCTTCACAGCCTCAATGTCATTGCCGCGCGACGAACCCAGGCAGGACCTTTTGATCTCGTATCCTTGATTTTCCAGCCAGGTACACAGGCTTTTTACTACGAAGTCTTCAGTCATTTTGTTTATTGTTTACCTTGTTTGTTTCTTCCTGCTACGTACAAACCATAGGCGTTCATTGGTGACAAACCTAAAGTCAAGTTCACGAATTTGCCCATTACAATTCTCTTTGAGTGACTGTTCTATTTTGGCAATGCCCTTGGAATCAAAAGGAAATTCTTGCATAATATCGAGAAGGCGTATCTCGAACGATGCCGAAGGAAGCCAGTCAACTACTTGTTTGTACCCCATAATTGCCACCGTTTCCGTACGCTCCATAAAATTTTGCAAGAGTCTGTTATCCATCTTCAAGGTTAAACAACTACCAAAGTAAATTACAACACCGCTACACTTGTTTTCTAGGACTTCTGCAAGTTCTTCAAGCGACATTTCTTCTTTGCCAATTGTGATGTGACCCTTCTTCCCATGAAATGCCAGATACAACAACGGGTATTTCCTGTGAAAAGACTTAGTCTTCCATCGTTTTAGGGAAAATATGAGTTCCTCTTTCGTTGCGCAGCGATGGTGCACAAAAGGCATATTGCTGCGACGATGTACCAAATCGAGTACGGGAAACACGGAGGTTTTATCCCTGTGATCGCCGTACCAAAAGCCTTCAAGGCAGAAGATTCCTTTCATCTCGTTTCTTTGATTTTAGTTGTCCTTGGTTTTCTGTCTTTGATGCTTCTTCCGTACATCATCAGAAACTTGTCAATATCTCCAAAGCTTCTGTTGTCTAATTCCGTGATAAGACCTTCTATAAACTGCTTTAGCTGTACGATGTCGTTCCAACTGCTCGGCTTTTTCTTGGCTGTGGCAGTTTTGCCACTGTCTTTTAGCAGAGTATTCATCGCCCGAAAGTTGTGCTGATCAATGATCGGAATTCCTGCAGCGTGATGAACCAAATGCGTTATGTAAGCAGTGGTGATGTAAGCAGTTTTAGGTAGCCGCCGTTGCCACCAGTTGAAGGTGGCTTCGGGTGAAGAAGTTGCATTTGTTTGCGTAAAGTCACCCCAGAGCTGCTGCACTTTAATAATTAATGCCTTTTGCTTTTCCGGAAAGTTTTCTTTTCCTTCATGACCCCATTTCCATTTTAAGGCGTTTTCAATTTCTGAATTATGCTGATTCAAAGAAGAAAACACCAGTTTATATCGCTCATAATCGTTTGCAGGATACTTCTCATAATTGTAAAGTGAAAAGTATTTGTCGAAGATTTGATCAGTCATATTGTTCAGTTGAAGTTGATGTTTATATTTAATAGCACTTTTGTCTCTTCCGAGCCTTTGCCCTTCAGTGCTGCCGAACGGTTTAGATCAAGGGTGCTGCCGCACTCGTCTAAGAAGCCGCAGGGACGGTCAGTTATTTTAAGGTAAATCACTTACACGGAATCTTGACCCTGATCCTAAACATCTTGTCGGCGAATGCGATTGAATGTTTTACTATCAATGCCTCCCTAATTACTGCTTATTCCCCAAACCTTCATGGTTCCTATAGTCGATTAATATTTCCTGTGAGGCAATTGGGATAAGTACCAGCAAAGCCTTCAATCAAAGCATCCTGAACTTCAGGGTAGCTCTCAAAGACCTTCATCCATACGGACAAGAAACCGCTTCCGGTTGCCATACTGACAATTGAGGGGATATAGCTTTCGGGCATGCCACAAGACACATAGTAATGGAGGGCGACCAACACGGCCTTGTCTTCTGCCTCCTTACGTTTCAGCCAACGCCTGTCATCAATTGTAGTATTGTGAGCATATCTTCCCAAACCGGTTAATTTAAACGTATTCTCAACTCGTGTTGTGTCAATATCTGCCGAATAGCCCGACTTCATAACTACAATTCCACCTGGCAAGAAGTCGAATAAAAGATGAGTATTATGCGTATCCGGCCAATAATAGTCGTTGATGTTTAAATATGCGTGCCCTTTTATGCTATTACAAGAGGGACAGGCGAGTAGAAAGTTGTTCCAGTTAAGTGCTACTCCCGGAACCACACCTTTAGGCTGCATGTGCTCCACATGCAAATAGGGTAAATGCATTTCACAGTAAGAGCAATAATCGCCTATTCGCTGAATCAACTCGGGTCGCGCCTCACCATGTTCGAAGAAATCTATCGGATGGCCATCCGGTCCAATTGGCCATTCGCCTTTAGTTATCGGTCTCATGGTCGCCTAAACGATGTTTGAAGGATTCAAGAAAGGCAACATAAGCCGGGTCGTCGTAATAAGGCTTCATCAGGTCATCCAAACGCTCCTTTGCTTCACTTATCTCCTCTTCCGATCGCTTCTGCTTATTTGTTGCTGTAACAATCTCATAATATTGCTTGGCAGCTTCTTTCATCTTCAGGAAACGTTCACTGCGTTGTGGATTCTTAACATGCATTTCTAGCTCAGCTATGTCCTCAATGCTTCGTTTGTAGTAATCGTCATCCATGTCCTTACCTTGTAGATCAATCAACTCGTTATTTTTTAGTGATTGAATGATAAAGGGTGAGTGGGTTGTTGTGATAAACTGAATGGAAGGGAAAATCGACTTGAGTTTTCCGACAATGGTCTTTTGCCATTTAGGATGTAAATGCAGATCAAGTTCGTCAATTAGGACAATCCCCGGAGTTTCTTTTGTTGCGGCAAGTCCTAGTTGCGGATTAAGTAAAACGCATCTGTACGCTATGTCAGCGACTATACCTATGATATTTCGTTGTCCGTCACTCAAATAGTTGAATGGTAAAGTTTGGCGGTTTTCAGCATCACCTCGAATTGCCATCAACGTATCATCATTGAAATCAAAATAGATAGTTTCCCAATCATCAATACAGGCTGTGACTGCTCGCTTGATTATTTGAATTTTTGCAGTTGCACCTTCCTTGTCTTGAAGTGCAGCGAGTTCCATAGTTTTAAACCACTCTACAAAACGCTTGAAACTTCCTTTCGCACTCAGACAATGGTGATAGCCTTCCAAACGTGATCCCTTAGGAAATGTCCGCACCTTTTCATTCGACTCAGTCCAAAGACGTGCTGAACCCAAGTAATTAAACAAGGGCAGAATCAGGTCTTTTCCGCCATCTTCCGCTAGCCTCTCCAGGTAGTGTTTGGCAACAAACTTCAGATCTTTGTCATTCATACGCATAAAGCCCCAGTTTTTATAAGGCTTTCCAATAGACCATTCAATAGGTCTTCCCTCCATCCTGCCAGCAACAGCAATCGAAGTGTTCAGTTTAGATTCAACGCTGTGCTCATAAGATATTAGTCTAACATCTTCTTTCCGTATAGGACGCACGTTCCTCCCTTCGACAATGGAGACGTAAGAATTGATAGCTATTGCTACAGCTTCTAGCATGCTCGTTTTTCCCGAACCATTTTCTCCGATTAGCACGTTGAATTGTTCGTTGAACGAGAACTGCCTTTCGTCGAATCGCCTGAAATCCTTTACCGCTAGGGACAATATTTTCATCTCAAACTCAAAGTTGTTTTCACCTTCTAAAAAGTAAATATACTATTACCACTCCCCATGTTCTTTCATATCCTCAATCTTTTTGAACAATCCCATCTTTGCCTCTGCAATCGATTTATAGATGATAGTACCGAATACGGAGTCAATCCTGCATTTATAGCCGAAGGGAGTTTTGTTTTCAAAAACCCCAATGTTATGGGTGTCAATTTTCAAGTACCAGTTTCCTTTCTTGCTTACCTTCCAGTTTCTTGACAGCCAGTTTTTTCTTCGTTCAGCTCTGTTCCTTAAATCGCGTTCGCGCCTTTCTGGATTGATATAATCACCTGTCATTTTCTCTGCACAGACACATCCCACCCGGTATTCACCTGATACTTCAGGATGTTTAAGAATATGAACGTACCGTATTTTTTCATTGCCACACATCATGCAACTCTCATAGTGTGTCTCCCATTCAGCCTGCCCGTCTTCGCGTACATCAACCACATCAATCAAGTTCCATCCTTTATGCGGTATTCCTGTTTGCTTCCAATAGTTAGGCATATCGGGTAACTTCTCAGCCTAAAAGTTACTCAAAATTTCTCTCCTTTGACCTAATGCTATTGATACAACTCCGTTCAAATGGCAGATTACCTGGTGTACGCCTACTTGGTATAAAGCCCTGTACGTTGCATCGGATGGAAAAAACCTGTCAGCGCTGCCTTATGCCATTTTAGCTCGCTACACCATTGTTGTATTTGTTGATCGTCAAAAGAAGCGCGCATATCATGAGCAAATTTGTTTCTGATCTTTCCTATCAGCTTCAGGTCATGGTAAACAAGTTTCTCGATGAGCCCTAAACAGTAGATCATTCGGGCTCTATTTCCATAGCTACCGAGTGACTGATCATAATTGAGCAAACGATCAACTTCTTTATCGTCTGGGAAAAACTCAATCAGTATGTGCTCCAACAGCGTTTCAAGAAAGGAGCCGCCAATGATAACGATCGCCCTGTCATCCCCTTCGTTATAAGGAAACAGCTCAGCAAAAGCCTTCAGTAGCTCTTGTCGTTCAAAATATCGTTTAGACTCTTTCTCGTTTAACCACATGAATAGTAGTATGCTCTTACTTTTTCTTTTTCGCCTGCTTAATCACCTTCCCAAATCCTTTCGGTTCAATTTTCATTTCCCTAATAAACCGAAGTCCATTTTCAATTTGCTCTTGCGAATAACGTTGCTTTCTGTCGCTCCACTTATAAAAGTCGTCCACTAATTCTTCATTGGTTATCGTTTGGTTCATCAAGATGCGGTTATTCCAAACAGCGTAGAGTGTTGCGATTATTTCTGCCTCAGCCTCCGTCATGTTTTTCATCATGCTGAATAGCCGCTCCAATTTATTCGCCGCTCCATTGAAGTAGCCGTCAAAGTATCCATCAATCTGGCTACACTTTCCTAGCGGGAACCATTTGTATTTTCTTTCTTCATACCACTTCGACGTTTTCAGGTTATTGGCTACGGTATGCATGAAAGATGGATCGTACGGGCCTGCTACCTGAAAGTAATAGTCCGAACCCAAGTCTGCTTCTGCAATATGCTCCGCGAGAAACTGAATTTTCTGAAACTTGACATGAGTAAAGTGGGGATCGTCTTTGAAGAGGGAAACGATCTTGCCGCCAAGTACTCGTTTTGCAAAGGGCTTCTTATTGTTTGAAATAGTCAACGCTTCCTGCGGGGAATATTGAGGTGTCGGCTCTGCCGCCATACCTATCACTCCCTCCACCTGCTCATGAGCTTCTTTCACCGTTACCTGGCCATTCATCAGCAGCGGCAGCAGCCAATCGCGGAGACGAGTGAGTTCCTGATTCTGAAAGGAATTTTTTATGATAAGATCATAAAAAGGTTGCACAGTTTCGACGTACTCGGTCATCAATGGCGTCTTTCGTCCAGGAAATAAAATAGGAGAGGTGTCAACAATTTCTTTGTTTATATGGGGTTGTTGGGCACCTGTCCGAAGACCCATCAGCCTTCTAATTTCATTCTTTAAATACGGATACAAAAAGCAGGATTTGAAGAAATCGTTTTCCCTAAGCCCGACTACAGATTGATTAATACAAGCGTCGATGGCAAGGATCGTGGGTCTTAAATGACGAGTGATTGAGAGAAGTGTAGTACCTGCTTCCAAAAAGCTCGTCGCAGATTCCTTCACTCCTGCTTCCGTTATCATCATCTCTGATTCGATGACCGGGAAGTTTGCCACCTCTCCAGAATTTAGCCAATGGACTGTTCCATTATCCCAATATCTTCTTCGTTTAGTAGAGGGCGTACCGCCCAAGGCTGTTTCGATAACATCACCCAACTTCCTCACCTCCCATCCCTCCGGCACCTCGCGCTTCAGCACTTCGTTGTAAACCATCCTGCCACCGGAGGCGCGGTAGGGTTTGCCATTGGCATCTGGGAAATCGAACTGCACAAACCAGTAATCATAGATCAGCTTTGCCAGTGCTTCCAGCTCCGCGTTGATCTTGTTGTTGAGCTCTATCTTATCATCGAGTGCGGAAAGGACAGAGGCGATTTGGCGTTGCGTTTTTCGGTCACTCTGAAAGGGTACGAAAAGCTCGTGCAAATCGTTCCTATTAATACCAGGTACAGTACTCTTGTCCCCAGTTGCCAAATTACCTAAGCATTTCATCAGGTAGAAAACATACCTTGGCTCATTCTCATGAAAGCTCGTTGCATATAGTGCAGTATTGTGGGGCCAGTATTTTCCATTTACGTAATAGACTTCGCCAAGCGTTCCATAGCGTCCTGTAACTATTCCCTCACCATCTTTCTTGTATTCATCATGATAACCTGAAATCCCACTAGAACTAATCACAGGGTAGCTGCCTGGACGACGGTTGAAACCAGGAAGATCATAGCCACGTTTGAAGGTGACGATGTTGCCAAGTCTTTCATTTGTTAAATTAGACATACACCAAACGAGAAAGAGAATTTGTAATCTTGGGTTGCATCTTTGATGAATCTTCGAAGTATTCTTCCAGTTTGGAACGATGCATTCTTAACCGCTCCTCAAACTGCTCCTTCGTTATCTCCAAATGTTCCATCTTCACTTCAAAATACTGCCCGGCTGAAAAAGAATAGTATTTCTCCTTTATCTGCGCTCCGCTCACCACAACCGAAAAGTCATCTTCCGCCTTCTTCAGGTTCATGGCTTTGATGATGCGCTCCTCTTCTTCGGGTCGCAGTACGGTGCGCTCGCGCTTGCCGTCTTTCACCGTGTCGCCCAGCTTGGAGGCATCCACCAGCACGATGTGCTCATTATCTGCCTGCCGGTCCATAAACACCACGCTCACATTGGTACCTGTGCTTGCAAATATGTTGCTCGGCATGCTCACCACACCGCGCAGCCAGCCGCGTTCCACCATCGCCTCACGTATTCTCTTTTCTATCCCGCTCTGTGCGGTAAGAAAACCGGTGGGCACCACCACTGCAGCCTTTCCCTTTTTACTCAGGCTGTGCATGATGTGCTGGATGAACATCAGGTAAATCGCCATGCTCTCCTTCTTGTTTGCCGGCACTTTGGGGATACCAGCAAAGAAGCGTTGTGAAAAGACTTTGGTCTCCAGCTTCTCACGGAAGTCAGAGAAATCGAGCTTGAAGGGCGGGTTTGACACGATATAGTCGAACTTCTTATCAAGGTAATAAGGCTCCGAAAGTGTATTGGTCTTGATGATATGCGGTATGGAGTGCGCCAGGTTGTTAAGCACCAGGTTTAGCCGTAGCATGGAAGATGATTTTTGGGAAATGTCTTCACTGTAAATGCTGCAGTTCTGCTCGCCTATGGCATGCGCCAGGTTCATTAAAAGCGTTCCCGATCCCGCACTTGGATCGTAGCAGGTAACACCGCTCACCGGCTCGGTCACCATGATGGCTGCCATGATTCGGGCCACGGCATGAGGCGTATAGTATTCGGCATACTTGCCGCCGCTGTCTGTGTTGTAATCTTTGATCAGGTATTCGAATATAGTGGCGAAGAAATCGTACTTCTCGCCAAACATATGCTCAAACGAAAATTCCACAAGCTTGTTGATGAGTGCGCGGCAAAAAGCATCGCGTTGCGAAGGATCGGAGATGAACTGGCTTACTTCATCGAACATCTTGTCCTTAGAGCCACTCCCGGATTTCACTGAGAATATATCCGCGTTGTTTATGCTTATAGCGCGCAACGTATCGTCAAGCAGTTTTCCGAACTCCTTTTCGTTTTGCCGGTTGAACAGGGCGGTAATCATTTCCTGCGGATACAGCTTCGGTACATCCGGACCAATGCCGTAAAGCATCAGCTGGTACTCGTCTTCTGTCATGTTTTCTATCGCCTCCTGAAAGTTGTCCGCCTCAGCCAATGCCTGGTTGTATTTCCGTGCTTCAAACTGAAACTTATCATTCATGAACTTGTACAGAAACATCTGCGTGATGATCTTAAACTCGTTCCCATCATTCCCCAATCCGTAGTTGGCGCATACACTCTTGAGATTGTCAATGAGTGCCTTGGTTTTACTTATAAATGTCAAATCGGTCATGGTCTCCTTCCGTAGTAGTCGTTGAAATATTCGTTCACAATAAGGTTATTAATGGACTGTGCAGTGGGCACATCCAATGGCATCTTGCGCGTCTTCACAAATTCATTCACCAGCAGTTGCATCATGTATTGGGTGAAATAGCTTTCGTGCTCGGTGAGGCGACTGTTGCGCATTAGTTGCTCGTCGGTGATTGCTTTGATGGATTGCAGCGCTTCATAGAGCTGACTCTCCTTCTGGTTAAGGGTTCCTTTTTCCTGCAACCGTTTATGAATGCGTACATACTTTTCGTCTTGCTGATACTTGGCTTTCAGCAGGTCGTTCTTCCGGTTCAGGTCTTTTACCTTGTCGTAAATGGAGCGCAGCAGCCCAATGTTTTCTTTCATCTCCTCCTGTGTTACTTCATCCAGGTTTTTCTTTTTGAAGATACGCTCCAGCTCTTCGCGCAGGGAAATGAATTGTGGGTCTTTAGGGTCGAAATTCTGTTGCATGGTTTCCCGCGTCTTTCTGAGTTGGTTTTTCAGTTCATCAGCAAGAATCAGTTCTGTTTCAGATATTTTTCTAAACAGGAAAATGATGTCTTCAAGCGCCGTATTAATCAGGTTTGCTTCGTCATTGCCTGTTTCCAGCGCCTCCAGTTGGTTTAGTTTCTGTAGTTGCGCTTCCGTTACACCCAGCAGCTGATTGAGTTTGTAGAAGTTCAACTTTTGTAGCAGCTCGTCAAAGCCTTGTAGCCGGATGATGTTCTTTAGCTCCTTTGCATTGGTCAGTGCTTTAATCAGCTCCGTGAGGATCTTCTTGTCACGTATCTCACTCACCTGTTGGTTAAACAGTTCGGCATTAGCGGTATCATAGTGAAAAAGCGCTTCCCTGATCTGCTCAATGTCCTGCAGTATTTCTTCCTCACTTTTAAAAAGCTTGCTGTAATGCTGCATTTCATCGCCTAACTCGCTTTGCAGCTCATCGAAATACATCCGGTTAGTGCGGTCGAAAGCTGATGTGATGTCGGCAAAGTCCACCACGTAACCAAAGCGATAGTGCTTGTAGGGACGATTGACACGGGTGAGTGTTTGCAGCAGATTGTGGTCGTGAATAACACGGGCGAGATACAGCTTTTTGAGGCGTTTGGCATCAAAGCCGGTAAGCAGCATATTGTACACAAACAGCAAGTCTATTCTTCCATCTTTGAACGCCTGAATAAGGTCGTGTCGGATTTGCTTGTCATTTTCATCATGTAAGATTAGAGATGCGGAAAGTTGGCTGCGTTCTTCGCCGTAAGGAACATCGTCTTCAGCAGCCAATGACAGCTTCTCCGGCTCGGTTTCCTGTTTTCCAAAACTTCGTTCAAATTGAGCAAACAGTTCTTTAGCTTGTTCGCTACTATCGCAAACCACCATTCCGCCTAATGAATTATCACGTTCTGTCTGCCGGAACTTACGCAAGTCATTAACGATATAATCCAGCAAGGGCGCTACATATCTCGGATGGGCATAAACCAGCCTTTTCTTAGCTTCCCCTTTCAAGATGTCTATCTGCTGCAATATTTCTTTCATCTGCATCTTGTATGCAGTGTCTATCCCTTCACGTATCAGGCGTAGCGTATAACCATCGGCTATGGAGCGGTTGTAGTAGTATTTATGGATATAGTTGCCGAACAAGGTTTTAGTGTCGAAGTCTTTCACTACTTGTCGCAACAAGGGTGTTCCTGTCAAAGCAATCAGAATGGCTTGTTTATCGCTGTTGATGAGATTTGCGAGATAGTTGCCCTTAGGATTGTAAGACCGGTGCGCTTCGTCAAGAAAATATATTCGTTGCACCCGCACATCATAATCAACGGTATCCTGTACGGTCGATACTTCGCTAAACTTCTGGATGTTAACCACCGTGATCTCCCTTTGTCCGCTGGCGTTGTGTACAGCGCCAACAGTTTTCAGATCAGCGACAAAGTCAGCCTTCGAGAGAGCCATGTTCACCACCAACCCACGCGCAGCAAATTCTTTTTGTGCTTGCTTTGCGAGATCCAGCCGATCAACGATAAAGTAAAACTTTGGTATCGTATTTTTTCGCTGGAAGTAATCCGTGAGGTATTTAACATTGTAAAAAGCCAACGCAGTCTTGCCGGAACCTTGAGTATGCCAGATAATTCCTTTCCTTATGCCTTGGTTGAGGTGATGCTCGATAGCTTTCGTAGCAAAAAGCTGTGGATACCGCATGATATGCTTTTGCAGCACCCGGCGCCCGTTTATTGAGTCCTCCACATAGGCAAAGCCGTATTGAAACAGGAATTGCAACCGCTCCTTACTAAGCATGGACGTGAGGATTCGATTGGTCGGCGTATTGTAATGCTTGTTCGTGATGAATTCAGGTGAGTGCTTGATAACTGTGACATTGTTGTCTTTAAGCACTGCGTTTTCCAACTCATCACTCTCCGGAGCTAAAAGAAGTGTAAGATTTAGATTTTCTTCTTCCCGGAAATAATTAAACTGCAAGTCACGATATGCCGATGTTGCATAATATGCTCCCTGTATCGGGTCGATCACTCCGTCCTCATACTCCATGTTGTTGGAGAAAATCATGAGCTGCGTGATGTTGGCAAAGCGCTTAAATTTTTTGTTCTTAAACCTCCGGTTGATCCTCTCGCGCTCAGCTAACACACCCTCACGGTTGTTAGGCTTCTTAACCTCCATGAACGCCAAAGGCATCCCGTTGATAAGAACTGTGATATCCGGCCGAAACTCCTCTTCGCCATTGCGGCAAGTTAGCTCGGTGGTGACATGGAATTCGTTCCGGCTGAAATTTTCAAAATCAATGAGTTTGATACCAGAAGTGGCTGTCAGTGCTTTGTAGAACTCACAACCTAAATCGTCGTAGTCCAACTTCAAACTAAGTTCCTGCAAGCAACGGTCAATCTCTACATCAGTAGCCTCAGAATTAATACGTCTCAACCCTCTGTAAAAAAATTCTGGAAAGATATTTGTTTCATCTAGGCGTTTATGGTGGTCTTTCCGGTGAATGTATCTATAACCTAACCTAACGAGATGCAATAATGCTGGGATTTTGACCCTTGAATCCTCGTTGAACGTCATGTGTAATGAAGGTTAGTGTTTATTGGATATTTGCTCTAAAGTAATAGAAGTTTCAAAGCTTAACAACACTGGCTTTTCGATCCAGAAAGCAGCCTTAAATTCATTAGGTAGTCAACATCGTCTCCGATCCGTTGTATATACATTACAAAAGAAAAGGAAGACACAGCCATACCACCTTCTTGCAATGGCGCGAGGGGTAGGTCCGTTCTGATCCTCCCGCTGGGTCTGTCCCTTTTTGGAGGGGATGTGTGTAAGCCTTGTGTGGTCCCGATAGCTATCGGGAGGGGGAGGTGTTTTATCTTTTCCTCCCGCGCTTACGCACGCTGCCCATTGCACGCCCCCTCCCGGAGGGGGATAAGTATCCTCCAGCGGGGTCTGTCCCTTTTTGGAGGGGATGTGTGTAAGCCTTGTGTGGTCCCGATAGCTATCGGGAGGGGTGGTGTTTATCTTTTCCTCCCCCGCTTACGCACGCTGCCCACTGCACGCCCCCTCCCGGAGGGGGATAAGTTACTTTCGCGCTGCTTTCTGGTCTTTGAAACTGAGCGAGGGCACATTCGTCATTGCACGACTTCACAAAAAGCAAAAAAAAAATCAACATAAAACACTCCACAGCCTCCCTTTCTGAGAGAGGAGATGTGCGGTGGGCTATCTGAAGTTTGATTTGAAGATTTGAAAATTTGAGGATTTGAAGATAATAAGCCAATGAGCTAATGAGCCGATTAGCCAATAGTGGGACGGGCTTGAAAGCCGGACAACAATCGACTTTACAAATTAACAGCTTCACAACTTTACGAATTCACGACTTTACAAACGCATCAACAGAAAAACAAATCAACACCCACCCACTCCACGACCTCCCCTCTTGAGAGGGGACGTGCGGTGGCTTGGCGCGGAGCAGGGGTGTGTCCTAACAAACAACGTCTCAAAAACGAAATCTCTCCCCACAAACACAGCAAATAAACAAATCAACAACCCAACAGATGTCTCGTCGCTGCCTGCCCAATGCAGTGGCTATCGCTCGCAGCTCACTCGACATGACGGCCTTGATGGAACCGGATTGAAGACATCATCGAACTCACAACTCCATAATGTTGGGAAGAGACAATTCGCTCAGCCCATGATGGCGCCTTTACAAATCCACAACTTCACAAATAAACAAATCAACACATAAACAGATAAAACCAGCGCCATGGAGGGGCAATTAGTAAATTAGAAAATGTAACAATGTGGCAATTGGATTTGAAGATTTGAAAATTTGAAGAAAATTAGCCAATGAGCTAATTAGCCAGTTAGCCAATGGTAGGACGGGTTTGAGAGCCGGACAACAACCAACCTCACAATTTTACAACTTCACAGCTTTACAAAAAAAAGCACATCAACAAAACCCCTGATTGTATCTTCTTCTTTTGCTGGATCACATCTTTGATAGCCGTCCCGGTCTTGAAAAAAATCAATTGATGATCCGGTTTTGAAGGGCTTTTTGCAGGGCTTCCACTTTATTGGTGACTTGCAGTTTACGGTAAATATTCTCAATATGCTTGCGAACGGTGCCATAACTGATGCAGAGGTTCACTGCTATTTTTTCATAGCTTAATCCGTTTTTGAGTTGTTCCAGAATCTCCGTCTCCCGGCGAGTAATGCCAAAATCGAAGCCGGTATCCTGCTCACGGACAAGCGGATGCCGTACCAGATTTAATACTTTCAGTGCAATGGCAGCCGACATAGCCGCTCCTCCATCGAGGGTTTCCTGAATAGCTCTTTGTAGTTCTTCTGCGGGTTCTTCTTTCAAAATATAGCCCGATGCTCCCGCAACAATCGCCTCAAAAATTTTGTCGTCATCGTCAAACGAGGTAAGCATCAGGACTTTAATCTGAGGATAGCGTTTTTTGATCGCTGCAGTTGCACTGATGCCGTCCATTACCGGCATTTGTATGTCCATCAACACAAGGTCTGGCAACTGCTTATCCATGTTCTCCAGCAGCAGTTTGCCGTTGACAGCCGTAAATAGCACTTTGATCTGCGGATAGTTGCTAAGTTTTTCGACGCAACTACGCAGGGCAAAACTATTATCCTCGGCAATGGCTATATACGTATTCATTGTTGGAAAGCTTCAAAACTGCATCAGTTTTCTCTTTGAGTCAATACGTTGTTATGCGTATTCCTGTATGGGCACGGAAAACTCGACCCGAGTCCCTTTGTCTGGTGCACTATACAGGTTGAATTGCCCGCCTGTTTCTTCCACGCGCAGGCGCATGTTTTGCAGGCCATTCCCCTGGCTGGTGGTGTTAAGGTCAAAGCCCCTGCCATTGTCTTCAATGCTCACCGAAAGTTGGCGCGGGCCGGCAGCAAGTTTTACATCGATCTCAGACGCGCCCGCGTGTTTCAGCGCATTGTTGACGGCCTCCTGTATGACGCGAAACAGATGGGATGCTACCGCACCATCCATACGCCTCGTCCCTTCGCCAGACAAATGTATCGACACCGCTGTGCTTTCGCCTCCGGCAGGGCGAAGGTAGTCGTGCAGCTTGGCTACAAATTCTTCCACGCTGAATTCCGCCTTGTTGATAAGCCATACCGTATTGCGTAGCTCTCTGATCGTGTTCATGGTCAGCTTCTGTGTTTCTTTGAGTGTGGGCAGGTCGTTCTGACGCAGCGACAGTGACTGCAAAGAACTATTGATAAAAGTGAGCTGTGCGCCGATGTTGTCGTGCAGCTCGCGAGAGATGCGGAGCTTTTCTTCATGCAGCCGGCGCAGCGCTTTTGCCTTCGATAAGTCCGCTTCCTGTTTCATCTTTATTCGCTTTAGTTTGTTGTTGCGCAGAGCTAAAGCGCCGATAATGGCAAGGGCTACGATCGCAAGTCCGGAGCCGTACAATAGTTTGTTTTTCTTTTCCAGCAATAACCGGTTTTCACTTACGGCAGCAGTTTTCTCGGCAAGCTCGCGGTCTTTTTGTTCTGTTTCATATTGTGTCTGCAGGCTCAGCACTTGCTCGTGTCTTTCTGTATTGTACACACTGTCTTTAAGGGCGGTCAGAATTTTCAGGTGATCCATGGCAAGGCCGGGCCTGTTACTGCGTTCATATAGTCTGGTCAGCGCTTCTTCCGTCAGCATCACCAGGGGATTACTTTCAATTCGCTTGCCGGTTTGCAGTGCCCCGAGCAATTGCCTTTCAGCTAAAGCATAGTTGCTGAGTCCTTCCAGCGCAATGCCCTGCTGCGCCAACGCATATCCCAGGCTTTCCTCATCTTTTGCTTCTTTTGCCATTTGCTCCGCTTGTCTGCCGGTCGCCAGGGCCTCGCGATATCTTCGCAGTTCATTGAGCGCACTGGCAATATTGGTCAGGTTATACAGTTCATCCTTCCAATGTCCCGCAGCCTCGTTCAGGTTTTTTGCCTCATCGAGGAACCTGAGTGCCTGCGCAGGCTGGTGCAGGTTTTGGTAGGCAGCACCGATATTGCCGAGGCATACGATCAGCGTTCTTTTATCGCCGCTATTCCGGGCGGGTTCCAGCATGTTCAGGTAGCATTCCAGGGCTTTTTCCTGATTGCCGTTCCGCTCGTAGATCAGTCCTATATTGTTGTATGCGCGGGCTGTGCCTTTGAAGTTGTTGTGCGCCTGTGCATAGGCCAGGGCTTTTAGCTGGAAGTCAATAGCTTTTTCAAACAGATTCAGATTCTTATAGTTGTTGCCAATATTGGTGAAAAGCGCCGCCATCCTCGCTGAATCTTTCAAGGCGCTGTAAATGGTCAGCGCGCTGTCGTTGTAGCGAAGGGCCTGTCGGTGAAGTCCCTGTTTTTTGAGTAAAAGGGCATAGTCCTGATAGCCATAGGCCACCAGTGCAGGAAGGTTGTCTTGTTTGGCGGTCGCAATGCCCTGCAGATATAGTGCGGCGCCTTCGGAATAGCGGGAAGCCATTTCTTCCAGACTGGCAAGGTTGTACAAACTTTTGATGAAGCCAAAAGGGTAGTTTTTTTCGGAAGAAAGCTGCCTTGCCTTAAGGGCAAAATCCTTTGCACGCACTTCATCGTCTTCTGCCAGCAGGTAAGAAAGCTGGTTATAGACATTGATACGGGTGCTGTCGGGCAGGCGAGTACTGAGGGCTTGCATCAGGCTATCCTTTTCGCCGGCATAGAGCGTTTGTGCCAACAGTGTAATTGCCAGCAGGAGCAAAGTTGATTTCATCGGACAGAAATAGTAACGGGAAAGTACAAATTGTTCTCTTCAAAATTTCGGCGTTACGCTGATAAATACGCATAGCTGCGTATGGTGTGCTTTAGAGGCTCAATCTACTTTTGATGCATCAACTTTTTGCACATGAAAAAGATTTTTACTGCCGCACTTTTGTTCTTTTCTGCCGTCGCCAAGGCCAACAACATTCAGGTAAGCAATCCCTCCATCAATGGTCAGAACACTGCGCTTGATTTTTCGATGGTGAACTTTAGTCTCTCGTGGGATCATAGCTGGCGTACCAGTACCAATGAAGCCAACTATGACGGAGCCTGGGTTTTTGTAAAGTTCCGCAAAGCCAACAGTGGACTCTGGCAACATGCTACCATCAACTACACAGCACCAGGTACGGCTGCGGCATCGGGTCACACAGAGCCGGCAGGTGCTACCATCACGACAGCACCAGATGGTAAAGGCGTGTTTGTCTATCGCAATGCGAACGGAACGGGTAATGTTTCCTACAGCGGTGCATCGCTTCGCTGGAACTATGGTGTAGATGGAGTGCTCGACAATGATAGCGTAGAGATACGAGTGTATGCGGTGGAGATGGTGTACGTTACGCAGGGTCAATATTATCTCGGGTCCGGAGGTGCGGAGAATTATTATTTCAAAGCGGGAAGCACGAACAATCCTTTCCAGGTCAATTCGGAGGGCGCCATCACAATAGGCACAGCTTCGGGCGATCTTTATTATGGACTGGGGGGCTCGAGTGGCGATGGAAGCGGTCCCTTGCCTGCGGCTTATCCCAAAGGCTACAATGCTTTTTGGATGATGAAGTATGAGTGTAGTGAACAACAGTATGCCGATTTTCTGAATAACCTCGATGCGAGCAGAGCCAATACGCGCAATGTGGGCATCCCCGGGTCGGCGAATAACTATGTTGCGAACTATCCGGAACGTGCGCTGGGCGGACTTAGTGGTGTTGATTTTCTGGCTTTACTCGATTGGATGGCATTGCGACCCATGACGGAACTTGAATACGAAAAAGCATGCCGCGGATACAATATTGTTCCGCTGCCTAACGAATATGCCTGGGGTAATACCACAATTGGTTATGTTCCCTCGGTATTGAATAGTGGTTTGGCAACCGAAACACAGTCAGCCGGAAACGCCAACTACTATCCCTACACTTCATATCTGAATCGTCCGATCCGTTGCGGAGCCTTTGCACAGGACACCACCACCACAAGAACACAGACAGGGGGCAGCTACTACGGTGCGCTCGAACTTTCCGGAAACATTGAAGAGCTGTGTGTAACGGTAGGTAATACTACCGGTCGCAGTTTTACCGGTGCGCACGGCGACGGAAACCTTGATGCTAACGGCGAAGCCAATGTAACGAACTGGAGTGCAGCAGGTGTCGGTGTACGGGGCGGTTCTTTCAATGAGCCCGCTGCCAGCCTGCGCGTATCTGATCGCACCAACGCTGCCTATATACCCAACACCACCCGCAGCGCAGCACAGGGCGGACGCGGAGTACGCACAGCACAGTAAGGTCTGGACAAAAAGCAGCAACATGAAACAGCGCATTTTATTTCTCGCACTCGCAGGCATGCAGCTAACCGCCAAGGCTCAGAACAATCCGATTTTTTATGGCGGCTCCGGCGATGGGCATAGTGTTCTGTCGTGGATGCCAACGACAAACCATGGTAACCTGGGCGGTCCGGGTGATGGCTATGCAGGTCAGCCATATTTGCAAATCCTTGCCCCTGCGCATGCGGGAGGCGCGGGTGACGGCTGGTCAGGCAACGGTTATCTGCCTCTTGTCTCTACGACCGTAAAGGGTGGCTCCGGCGATGGCTTTTCAGGAACGTTTGTGCTACAAACGACCGACCACGGAAATAGTGGCGGCGAGGGCGACGGGTGGGGGAGTATGGGTAAGGCAGCCTACCAGAGCGCATGGAACAAAGGTGGTGCCGGCGATGGCTGGGCAAGTACTTACAATCCTCTGGCTCCATTACCCGTCGGACTCATTTCGTTCGACGCAAAAAAGCGTGGCACACAGGGGCTACTGACCTGGGTGGCAGGCCATGTGAATGATGTGGTAAAATTTGACGTTGAAAGAAGTGCCGATGCCGTACACTTCACTTATCTGGGCAGTGTAGTTCCACATGCCATGGCGTCTGATCCGTATGAACTGATAGACGAACGTCCGATGCCCGGGCATAACTACTACCGGTTGCGGGTACAATATCAGTCGGGCAAAATCTCCTATTCAGGTGCTAGACTCCTGGTGTTTGCCGACACACAGCAGCCGTCGTTGCAAGTGTATCCAAATCCTGCTAACGAACAGGTCAACCTTGTAGTTTCAGACGAGATCGAAGGCCGGCAGCTTGTTGTAAATATTTATGACGCCGCCGGAAAGCTGGTCCTCCATCGTCAGGTGCTTGCTTCAGAAAAGGTAATACGCGTCAGTACGGTAGCTTTCGCTCAGGGCACCTACTATATTCATTTGTCGGCGGGAGGCTTTTCATCGCTTAACCCTGTTGTGGTGCAGCACTGATTTAATTTGACGATTTGAAAATTTGAGGATTTGAAGATAATTCGGCAATGAGTCAATTCGGCAATTTGCCAATGTCGCCGTCCGCCGCAAAAGTTCGGTTTATTACTCGCGTCCTTGCGAGGAGCGTAGCAAAGCGGAGCGACGAAGCAATCTATACAATGTGCTAATGTGCTAATTTGCTGATGTGCTAATTAGAATTGAAGACAATTAGCCAATTAGCCAATTTTAGATAAGGCTTGAAAGCGGGACACCAACCTCACGACTTCACATATTCACAGTCTTACGAGTACACAACTGCGGAAATAAACAACCCTCATTTCCCCTTCTTCTTTTGCTTGATCAAAAGAAGAAGCAATCCCGATAGCTATCGGGACAAGCGGGCATCAATGACGGGGTGATGCCCGCGGTCTTACTATTAAGCTTTTGTGCTAATGTGCTGCCAAGCAGGGCAATTGGATAATTCAGCAAGGCGCCAATTCGACAATTGGAATTGAAAATTTTAGGATTTGAAGATAATTAGCGAATTAGCCGATTAGCCAATGGTGGATAAGACTTGAAAGTAGGACAACCAATTTCACGATTTACGACTTCACGATTTACGATTTACGACGTTACAACTTCACAAATAAACGCATCAACAAAAGAACAGCCTCCTAATTTTGCACTGAGCTATGAAAAATTCCCATACACTTCTGGTGAAGAACATGGTCTGCAATCGCTGTATAGCAGCAGTGGAAGCTGCGCTGAAAGCCGAAGATATAGCTTATGATAAAGTGCAGTTGGGAGAGATCAGTATTACTACAGCTCTATCTGCAACACGGAAGGAAGCTTTTGAGCACAGACTACGGGGGCTTGGCTTTGAGCTGATTGACGGCAGAACCGGCGGCGTGGTAGAGAAAATCAAGCAACTGGTGATCAAACGCGCAAGGAATCAATCGGCAGAAGAAGATTCGAGACTGAAGTTGTCGGGATATTTGTCGGAGCAACTAAGGCATGAATACAGTTATCTCAGCAACTTGTTTTCGTCGGTAGAGGGCAGAACGATCGAGAACTATTTTATCGAACAGCGTATTGAATACGTAAAGGAACTGCTGGTGTACGATGAGATGACACTTTCGGAAATCGCTCTGGAACTGGAATACAGCAGCACCGCCCACCTTTCGGCCCAGTTTAAAAAAGTGACCGGGCTTACACCTTCTCATTACAAAAAAGTAGGCGCAGCCAAACGTAAGGCACTCGACGAGCTCTGATTTGCGCATTCCAAAAATGATGTAAATCTTTCCCAAAGTTGTGTAACAGCGGGGGCAGTGCCTGGCGGTAGCTTTGCACTATCAAAAACAATAAAACAGTTTTTTTATGAAAACAACATCAAGCCTTCGCCTGGCAAATGGCGCCAACGGACAAAAATGCAGCAATCCAAACTGTACTTGTACTCATTGTAACTGCGGTAACAATTGTACCTGCAAAAACTGCGGATAGGCAACAGCATTTCTGCATTCAGGAAGCCGGCACTGCGCCGGCTTCCATTTTTTTGGGATGAACTGATTTTGTGTTGTGGCCAAAAGCGGTTCACATCCCTTGACTTCTTTTTGTGCAGACTCCATTCGTAGGCAAGAGCTTTCAGAGGACTACTCCATCAGCTCGCCTGCTTAGTAAACACTTGCCAATATTTGCTCCAGCACTTTAAGGTCTATGTCTGCTAGTTTGTTGATGTAGATGCAGCCGCCGCCCGTTTTGTGCTTCCCAAGGCGCTGCAGTGCGGTAGCATGTTTTGCAGTGTCCATGATATAGACGGTAAGGTTGGCTTTTCGGGGAGAGAAACCGAGCCGGAACCAATCTACCTGACGACCACTGGTGGGACTCTCATACAACTTTTTGCCGAAGCCAATGATGGAGCTGCCCCAAAGTACAGGCGCTTCGCCAGTGAGCTTTTTCATCAGGGCCAACAGCACTGTGGCATCTGTTTTTTTCTGACCGTCGGGCAGGCGATTCAGAAAATCTTCAACACTTTCTGTAGTTGCCTTGGTTTTGATCTCGGCTAGCTTTGGTTTTCTTGTGGTTGCCATATTTGTTCTGTTTCCAGCAGGAGGTAATAAAAATAGTTGAGCCTTGTTGAACCCTGAAGACTTTTGAAATTAAATATTTGCCGGTAGGCAATTCACCCCCTTACATCCAGCACATCCCTCAAAGCGTTTCCCAACACATTGAAAGCATAGACCAATAGCATGATGGCAATGCCGGGAATGATAGCCAGCAAGGGGCGGTTGGTCAGGAGGAAGTTGTAGTGTTCTTTGATCATCAATCCCCAGGAAGGTTGTGGCGGCTGCACACCGATGCCCAGAAAGCTAAGTCCGGCTTCGATAAGGATGGCGGCCGCAAAATTGCTGGCGGCGATCACCATCAACGGTCCGGCGATGTTGGGAAGGATGTGCCGGAATATGATGCGGATATCGGAAAGTCCCAGTGCTTTGGCTGCCGTGATGTATTCCATTTCTTTCAGTACCATCACCTGTCCGCGGATCAACCTTGCAGCGCTCACCCACATGGTAAGACCGATGGCAATGAAGATTTCCCAAAATCCTTTTCCGATGGTGAGGGTGATGGCAAAGACCAGTAAGAGCGTGGGAATGGCCCATAACAGGTTGATGATCCACATCACGATATCATCTACCCAGCCGCCAAAATAGCCCGCCAGAGAACCCAGCACGATACCGATGGAAAGCGATAGCAACACGGCTACAAGGCCTACAGCAATGCTGACGCGTGCGCCCACCAGCAGGCGTGAAAGTATATCGCGGCCATAGCGGTCGGTGCCTAGCAGAAAGGTGCGGTGCTGTATATACAGCCGCGAAAAACCAGCGGGGTCTGCGCCGGAAGCGTTCCACAGGGAAAGCGGATAACGCAGGGTGTCTTCAAGATCGTCGTCGATATAATGTCTGACGATTAGTTTATCGTTCGTGAACCGGTACCCATTTATCGGTACAGCATTGTAATCTGATGGCCTACCGGAAAACCAGTCCGTCCAGCGCTTTGGGGCAGTCTGCCGGATTTGCTTCGGTACCAGCAAGAGTTGTTTTTTAAAACCAGGGGACCGCGCTGCAAGCTCTATGACCATCCGGTTGGCGAAGGGAGTATTGTCGGGCGCCAGCGGGTAGGCAAAGAGGGCCACGCCACAGGTGAGCAGAATAATAGCGAGTGCCAGAAGCACCGAAGGTTTGCGAAAGAATCTGCCGCCTGCCGTTATGGGTCGCTTGCTTTTCAAAGTTTTTCTACAGGCCGTATTGCGTAATCAGGTAAATAAACTGTGTCATTGCAACGGCGCCCATTTTAAGTTCGCGGTGGTTCACTGCTTCAAAGACATCTTTGGCCGTGTGGTGGTAGTCGAAATAGCGCTGCGGATCCGGAATCAGTTCTGCCACCGGCACTCCTGCCTTTTGCAGTGGCCAGATGTCTGCTCCTCCATTCTTCCCCTCAAAGTCATAGACACCATAAGGCAGGAACAACGATTTATAGGACTGCAGATAGCGTCTTTGTGCATCGCTCATCCCCAGGCTGATACCGCGCGGAGCAAATCCGCCGGCATCGCTTTCGAGCGCCAGAATATGCTCTTCGTGATGCGCCTGTGCCGAGTCTGCATAGGCCATTCCGCCTTTCAGTCCGTTTTCTTCATTCATAAACAACACCACACGAAGGGTGCGTTTAGGCCGGAGTTTCAGTGCTTTGAAGGTGCGCAATACCTCTATGCTTTGCACACAGCCCGCCCCATCGTCATGCGCTCCTTCGCCTACATCCCAGCTATCGAGATGGCCTCCCACCACTACAATCTGATTGGGCAACTGCTCGCCTTCAATTTCGCCTACTACGTTGAAGGATGTCTTTGTGCCCGCCATTCTGCAATTCGATTGCAACCTTGCGGTAACCGGATTTTTGAGACACCATTTTTCCAGCAGATCTGCCGAACGGTTGCCGATGGCAACTGCCGGTATGGGCCTGATGCTGTCGGCATAGCGCAGAGAGCCGGTGTGAGGTTCGTCGTCTTCACCAGTGGAGATGCTTCTGATGATGACACCTGCGGCACCTTTTGCCGAAGCAAGGTTGGGGCTGTTCCAGCGGTAGCTGCCTGCTTGTCCGTAACCCTCGAATGTGTTGACGAGCTGCTGTGGAAAACGGTGGTTGAAGAAAACAATCTTTCCCGCCACGTCCTTTGTACCAAGCCTGGAGAATTCTTCGAAATCCTGCACCATAATAATAGAGGCTTCCAATATTTTGCCCCCGGTGCCTACCGTGTTCCCCAGCGAGAGCATGGGCAGGGAAAGCCAATTGCCGGTGTTGCCTTCCCGAACGGATAGGTTCTCTTTTCCGCGGATCCATACCGGCACCTCCACCAGTTGCAGCCATACTTTATCGGCGCCGGCCTCGCGCAGCGTGCGCTCACCCCAGCTTATGGCCCGGCTGGCAGCAGGAGTACCACTGAGCCGGTTGCCCACCTGTTTGCACAATATTCGCAGGTCTTCGTAGCATTTGCCCTGCAATAATATCTGGTTGGCTATTTTGCGAAACATAGCCGAATCCTGAGCCTGGCTGGTGCTTCCGAGCAAAATGGCGAAAACCAAAGCAATGCTGTATTTCATTCGCTAAAAATAATAGCAAAGCAAGAAACTGGGCTCTGGAAATTGATGACGCCGGGGGAATAATAATTTAACCCCGCCATCTCGGGCCTAATACCGTACCTTTGCGGCTTCATAAATATAAGTTCTTAGTTAGATGATTTCATTTTCGAGCCTTTCACTGAGAGAGGAAATTACTCGTGCTGTAGCCGAATTGGGCTTTGAGACCCCCACACCTATTCAACAAAAAGTAATACCCCATTTATTAGCCGAACCCACTGATATTATTGGTCTTGCCCAGACGGGTACCGGCAAAACTGCCGCTTTTGGTTTGCCGCTGCTGCATCATATGGATGTTGCAGAAAAGCAGGTGCAGGCCCTGGTGCTTTCTCCTACACGTGAACTCTGTATGCAGATACAGGAGGAGTTTAAGAAGTATGGCCAGTATATGCGCGGACTGAAAACG
Organism: Flavipsychrobacter sp.; assembly: GCA_017849575.1. Lineage (GTDB taxonomy): Bacteria > Bacteroidota > Bacteroidia > Chitinophagales > Chitinophagaceae > JAFIGV01. The sequence goes on from JAFIGV010000015.1 coordinate 222,336, forward strand.
ACCGCGGTATATGGAGGTGTGCCTATTGGCGGACAGATAAGAGAGCTAAAATATCATCCGCAGGTGGTGGTGGCTACGCCCGGCCGGCTGATTGATTTGCTGGAGCGTAAGGCGCTATCGCTGGAGAGTGTAAAATACGTGGTGCTGGATGAAGCCGACGAAATGCTGAACATGGGTTTCCGCGAAGACATTGACTTCATTCTGAAGAACACGGTGTCGCGCCAGCATACCTGGCTTTTTTCGGCAACGATGAACAATGAAGTGCGGGGCATTGCCAAGCGTTTCATGAGCCAATGGAAGGAATATTCCGTTGCTGCGGCCAACACCACGAATGAGAATATTGACCATCAGTATTATGTTACACACCGGCACCTCCGGTTCGAAACCCTGCAAAGGCTGCTCGATTTCACGCCAGGCATCTATGGTATCATCTTTACCCGTACCAAGCAAGACTGCCAGGAAATTGCAGAAAAACTGATGAAACAGGGTTACCATGTAAGCCCTCTCCATGGCGATATGGATCAGAAGATGCGGAGCAAAGTGATGGAGCGCTTCAAAAATCGTAGCCTGCAGGCCATTGTCGCTACAGATGTGGCGGCAAGAGGGATAGATGTCAACGATATCACCCACGTTATCAATTATGAGTTGCCGGACGATCCTGAAGTTTATACCCATCGTAGCGGACGGACGGCGCGCGCCGGCAAGTCGGGCATTTGTATGAGCATCGTCTCTCCCAAAGAAATTTCAACCATCCGCCAGATTGAGCGCCTTGTAAAGCAGCGGTTCAACCGTTGTGACATACCTGATGGGGCAGAAGTGGTGAGAAAGCGCCTGTTTTATTTTCTGGAACAAATCGAAACGGCCAAGCCACAGAAGAACTTCGCTGAAGTTTACCTGCAGTCCATTCACGAGCGCTTTGAGGAAATGGATAAGGATGAACTGATCAAACGGTTGATCTGGATACAGCTTAAGGAAACTATAGATAATTATCAGGAAGCAGAGGACCTGAACGCTGGTTACGATCAGGCGGGTGGCCGCACCGAAGGCAAAAGTGTTCGCCTATTTATGAACATGGGCTCGAAGGATGGTATGGACAGCGCAGAGAAGCTGGTGCGTTTTGTAGCCGAAGCTACCGACCTGGAGCCGGGAATGATCTTCCGCGTAACCGTGCGCGAGCTCAGCAGCTTCTTCAACGTACGCGGCGACGCTGCCGATTTCATTAAAGAGACACTTTCGCAGAAGAAATATAAGGGCCGTAAAATAAGGATCGAAGAGGCGGATCAGCGTCCGGCGCCGCAGGGCCGCGACCGCTCGAGACCCTATAACGACAAACGTTCCGGGGAATTCAAACCTCGATTCGGGAAATCCGATTCACACAAGATTAACAGGAATTATTAGGGTATAATTTAATGTTTTCTTGGCCGTTTAAGATTTCTGCCCTTACTTTGCGTAAAATTTAATGCGTATGAGGCTGTTGTTAATCACCACATTTTTAGCGTTCAGTGTAGGCACTGCACAGGCACAGAAGAGTTCCGGCTCGGGCATGCTATCCAGTATCAGAAACGGAATCGCTAGTTTTTATCACGATAAATTCGAGGGCCGCAAAACCGCCACCGGAGAGATTTTTGATAACGATAAATTTACGGCTGCTTCTAACAAGCTGAAGCTGGGAAGTTATGTAAAGGTGACTAACCTCAACAATAGACAAGTGATCTATGTACGTATCAACGACAGAATGGCCAAAAGTAATAACCGCCTGATAGACCTTGCCAGCATTGCAGCGAAGAAACTGCACTTCCACAAAAACGGTATTGCAAAAGTGAAGGTAGAGCCCGTATCTGAAGAAGAAGGCCGTAAAGCCATTCTGGCGCAGAACAGTTTCAACCTGCTACCGGGTAACAAACTCTGATTGTTCAATAAAACGATGCTAATAAAAAAGTCCGGTGATGTGCCGGACTTTTTTAATTTTTTATAGGAGGTGCGTTGTCTAATAAGAGTTCCACCAGTTTTCTGTACTCCACTTATACGAGAAAGGCATCAACAGCAGCGATATCGCGAAATTGGACTTACCCGTTAGCTTGGCAGTACCGCCCGCCTGAATGTTGCCGTCGCCTTCATCATGTTTGTAGTCCATATAGGCAAGATCTCCGATAGCATACATGGCTCTAACCTTTACGCAAATGCCGGCAAATATTCCTACTTCCGCCTTCACGTATGGGGTCACTGCAAAAGTGGGATCGATAGTGACGGGTACGCCGGTAAGGGTAGTCAACGCATAAGACGGATAAACACCGGCGCCGAAAGCAGCACAAAACCTGGGTGTTCTCAGATCTACGGCATGAGCGCCCAGCTTTATATCAAGCCCGATGGGCAGCGCCATTTGTACGGTGGCACCGTCTAACAGAAAATCATTTTCAAAAGCAAACCCGTCCACCTTCGATTTCCACGTCATCATATTGTACATATAGTCAACGGTAAGGCAGAGCGAGCTTGCATTGCCCATGCGTTTGAGACGGAAATAAGTGCCGGCGGTAAAACCCCAAGAAGCATTTGTTTTCATTTCGAAAGGCTTGTAGGTCGTGTCAATATCATGGCCCAGCCCCTTGGAGTAATAAGTAGATGTGTAATCGGCCTTGTTGCTTAGAAAGGAATACCCCAATTGCAAATGACTGAGGATACCCGGAACCCTGGCGGATGAAACCAGAGGCACTGATAATACGGCGCAGAGTAAAAATGCCTTGAGTTGCAGTTTATTCATAAACACGGTTTGTTGCGTAAACATAATAAATGAAACTTACTAATCCCAACGAAAAGAGAAGGACTGAACTAAAATTGAGATCATAAACTGATCATGGATTTTCAGGCTCGTGCGCACGTCGGAGGCAATGTTGAAAAGGTCGTCGCGGTCGTTGGAAAAACTAATCGGGCTTTTGAGGATATAGGTGGCGCGTAGTTTCCAGTTGATACCGGCAAAAAGGCTGAGTTCTGCCTTGATATTGGGTGTCGCGAGGAATTTGAATCCCACAAAATGATGATAAAAAATACTTAACACAAATGTCTGCACTGCATTTCTCATTTTCCCCATCGTACTTTTGTCCGATGCATCATCCCGCTATTTATATCGCCAGCATAGAAGGCAAGGGAAGGGGGGTGTTTACTACGGAAGATATTCCCCTCGATACCGTAGTGGAGGTGGCTCCGGTGATCGTAATGAGTGGTGAAGAACGCGTGCTGCTGGATAAGACTTTACTGCACGATTATATCTTCGAATGGTCGCCCGATGGCCGAAATGAATGTTGTATGGCTTTGGGGTATGTACCCATCTTCAATCATTCCTATCAGTCCAACTGCGAATATTTTATGGACTATGATGAGCAGTCAATGCTGATCAAAACGGTACGGAACATCAGGGCAGGTGAAGAGCTGACCATCAACTATAATGGTGATTGGGACGATCCGAAGGCAGTGTGGTTCGACGTGCGCTGATCTGAAATTTCTTTCGGAGCTTCGTTGTTCAACGAACATTGATCTATTATGTGGCAGGAAAAAGAAAACACGCTGTACCGTGCCTTCATCTTTCACGATTTTTCAGAAGCCTTTGCCTTCATGACCCGGGTTGCCCTGCTGGCCGAGCAACATAACCATCATCCCCGCTGGACGAATGTCTGGAACAAAGTGGAGATATGGTTAAATACACATGACGCCGGCGATCGGGTCACAGAGAAAGACAGAAAGCTGGCAGCGTCTATTGATGCCTTGTCTGCTTAGTCAATCCTGAAGACCGGGTAGCGTCTGTACTCTGGCTCAAAGTACTCCGTTTGTTCATAAACAAATTCCAGTTGTGCGTCGCCATCCCGGGCGAAACTGGTATCGCTTGCTCTTTTTAACCTGAGTGCTTGTTCTATTTCAGGGTGGAGCTTTAACCAGTCAGCGGCAAGGTCTTCAAATACATAATCGCTAAAGCCTTCTTTCTGTTGCAATATGGCATCAAAAAATCCCCAGGCAAAAAATGCGTCGGGTGCGTCCGGTTCAAGGGTTTCCAGCAAGTATATTTTTGCAGGCTGATCGGTGGGAATAATATAGTCGCCCTTGTAGCCATGCACCATTTGTCGTTTTGCAGTGTAGTGCACATCCGTGTGCAGATAATGACCTTCGTAGGGTGTTTTCACGGTTTCGAAGGTGCCAATCGTGTACACGGTCGCAAGGATGTCCGTGTCTCGTTCTAATTTCCGAAACTGAACCCCATTCCATTGTAGTCTCTGAAGCACTTTATGCCATCCCCGCGGCAAAATATAAGCTTGTGGTGCTGTTGCCGTTCGGGTGGGCAAAAAGCGGTTGAAGAAGCGAACCTGCCGTTCGTAGGGTTGTTGCCGGTCGTAGAAAAGTCGTTGCTGGCCCGACACCTCACTAGCTTTGTAGCGGGATGCATACCCTTTGAAAGAGATGAGGCTATACTGCGTGGTGTCTGTGCGCCAGTCGAGCGTAAAGACCTTCTGCCTGCGCACAGATTGTCTCTCGCGTGCCCGGATGGCTTTGATGCTTTGCGCATGCTCTGCTGCAAAATCTATCATGCATTGCATTAGCGCATAGCAGGCCTGCACTCTTTGGGCATAGGGCTTGAGCATATGGGTCTCCGATACGAAAGCGAATGTGGCAAACAGCGCCGCAAAGCCGCTGGCAAAACGGGGCGGATCATAGAACTGAGGCCATCCCTTGTCTGGTGTGTGGCCCCAATGGTTGACGTAAGGCACAAGATCGTAGCCCTTCACTTTCATCCTTCTATAGATTTCCGGTTCAAGTTTCTGAGCCTGAAATGCGCCCATGTAGCTTCCCAGCTTACGCTCATTTTCTGAAAGCAGGGTCATCACGTGCTGGTAGTCGGCCCCATTGCTGACATGGTTGTCAATAAACAGATCGGGGTCAAGGCGATGAAAAAGTTGCACCAGCGAGCGAGTCTCCCGGGCATCCATTTTGATAAAGTCCCTGTTCAGGTCGAGGTTTTGTGCGTTGCCTCTGAACCCATAGGCTGCAGGTCCGTTTTGGTTGGCCCGACTGAGCCTTCCCCGGTTGCGTGCGCCCCCTGTATTAAACACCGGAATGACGGCCAACACTATGTTTCGGGGTAGGGTGTACCGGCCCAGGGCAGCATCTCTGATCAGCATCATGCTGGCATCCACACCATCGGGTTCGCCGGGGTGAATGGCGTTGTTGATGAGGATCACGAGGCGCTGCTCTTTTTTCCATGCCTGAGGATTAAAGTTTCCGTCGGCCGAAAAATAGACTACATGCAGCGGTACATCGTCATCGGTAGCACCCGTTTCCTGCAGCTCCACACTGCTAAATCGACTATCGAGCTGCCGGAAGTATTCTATTGCTTCAGCGTAGGTGGCGGTTTCCCGGCCCTGAGATTTTTCAAAAGGTGTACGATAAGCCTGTGCGAAAAGGTGCGCAGAAAAAAGTACTGTCGGTATCAAAATCAATATGAAAGTTTTCCTCAGCTTCATTTTGTTTTTTTGTGTTGGTCATATTCGCTGCGGAGCAGGGCGTAGCAAATCGAATCATCAAATCTTCCTTCGTAGAAATAGTGCTCGCGCATCAGGCCTTCCCGACGGAAATGTTGGCTTTCGATTACCTTTTGTGAATACCTGTTTTCGGGGGCTACAAAGGCTTCAATTCGGTTCAGGTTCATGTCTTCAAATCCATGGTCAACTACCGCTTGTATCGCTTCCCTGGCAAGGCCCTGGTTTTGAAATGCAGGAAGTATGCGATAACCGATTTCTGCCCTGCGATGCTGCGGTACCCAGACATGAAAACTAAACGATCCCACAACACCGCCGCTTAGAGCATCGTGCAAAATAAAAATGCGGAAATCGAGATAATCATTGCCGCCATTATAACGCTTTTGGTATTTCCGATATTCTTCCTCTGTCGTCAGGCCCATCAGGTCCACGAACTGTTGCTGGGTTTTTTCTTTCAGCAGTGTGGCAATATGTTCGGAGCTATAGACAAGGATCTTGAGTCGCTTGGTCTTCATCTCAGGGGTAAACATGGTGGATCATTTTCCCGACAATAAAGCTATAAATGAAACCAATTCCAAGTAATGCATGTATGTACATACATTTGTTCAACGAAATAATTAAACACAGCAACAATGAAAAAACTATTTACGATTGCGGCCTTTGTTTTTGCCGGAGGAGTGGCTCAGGCCCAGGCAAGCCGGAATGTGATGGCGGCGGCGCCGCTGGCTGCTACGAACTGGAGCTTAGATAAATCGCACTCCAGCGTTAAGTTCAGTGTAGATCATCTGGTGATCTCAGAAGTAGAAGGAAACTTTAAGATGTTCAACGGTTCGCTCACAAGTCCTGAGCCGGATTTTTCGAATGCCGTGATCGAATTTACTGTGGATGTGAACAGCATCAACACTGATGATGAAAAGCGCGATGCCCACCTGAAGAGTGATGATTTTTTCAACGCCGAAAAATTTCCGGCTATGAAATTTGTCAGCACATCTTTTAAGAAGGTGAAAGGAAATGCCTATGTGCTTGAGGGAAATCTTACCATCCGCGACGTAACGAAGAAAGTGCAGTTTGCCGTGATTTATGGTGGAACGGTTAAAGATCCCTGGGGCAATATCAAGGCTGGTTTCAAGGCATCGGGCACTATTAACCGCAAAGAATTCGGATTGAAGTGGGGCGTGCTTACCGAAACCGGTGGCGCAGTAGTGGGCGATGAAGTTCGGATGAAGATCAATGTAGAGTTTGCACAGGCTAAAGGGTAGCAAGACTGGAATTTATATTTCGAAACTGACGGCACGCGCAAATCGTGCCGTTTTATTTTTTACATTGCTGATGTGATCCTTAGAAATGCAACGACAGAAGATGCCGCAACCCTTCAGCAGCTTGCTGAAAAAATATGGTATCCTACCTACGGTCCCATATTGTCGGAAGAGCAAATACGGTTCATGCTCGATAAAATCTATGATCTTAACAGCATCCGCACACAAATTTCTACGGGCAGTCAAACCTATATATTACTTTCCGAAAATGGCGCTCCGCAAGGCTTTGCCGCCTTTGGCCCGCGCCCGGAGCATCCGGAAGTCTATAAGCTTTTTAAGCTGTACTGCCTTGTAGAGACTAAGGGAAAAGGCTATGGAAAGGCATTGATTAATGAAGTAGAACAGAGGGTTTTACGAGCCGGTAAAACTATACTCGAACTCAACGTCAACAAATACAATCCTGCAAAGACCTTCTACGAAAAAATGGGCTACGAAGTGATCTATGAAGAAGACATACCTATTGGCGATTTTTGGATGAATGATTTTGTGATGAGGAAGGAGCTCAAATAAAATTGCCCTCACCATCCGGAGGGCAAAAACTTAATTTCTCGCTGTGTTACTTTACATGTTCATCTTCTCCATGATCCTTTCCAGATCGTTGTCGTTGTAAAATTCAATAAGGATTGCGCCTTTTCCGTTTTTCTTTCGGTCGAGCTTCACTTTCGTGGAAAAATGCGAAGCCATATTGTCTTGTATGCGCTTGTACGCGGGCGGGAGCTGACTGTCTTTGCTTTTCGCTCTTGCTACGTCCGGTCTTTCTTCGGCAATCATGTCTTTTACCAACGCTTCCACCTGCCGCACCGACAGCCCTTTTTCGCGGATTTCGCGGTATACATACAGTTGCTGATCTATAAGCTCTAATCCGATGATTGCCCGTGCATGGCCCATGGAAATCTCTCCATCGCGCACAGCCTTCTGTATATCGGGTGGCAACTTCAGCAGGCGGATGTAGTTGGTCACCGTGCTGCGGTCTTTTTTCATGCGCTCGGCTACCTGTTCCTGCGTCATGTTGCACTCGTCCATAAGCCGCTTATAGCTCAGCCCTATTTCTATTGCATTCAGGTCTTCGCGCTGCAGGTTTTCCAGCAGGGCCAGTTCCAGTAGTTCCTGATCGTCGGCGGTGCGTATGTAGGCAGGTATATCTTTTAGTCCGGCCATCTTCGAAGCGCGCCAGCGGCGTTCTCCGGATATGAGCTGAAATTTATTTTGCCCCACTTTTACCAGCGTCACCGGCTGTATGATGTCGTGGAGCTTTATACTGTCTGCCAGTTCCTGCAATGCCTTTTCATCAAAGTCGCGGCGGGGTTGTTTCGGATTTACTTCAATCTGATCGAGGGCTATGCGGGCAATAGTGCCGGCACTTTGTCCCGACACGGCAGGCACACCTTCTGCGGTAGTATTCAGCTCATCATCGATGCTGTTCAGCAGGGCGCGTATTCCTTTCCCTAAGGCTTGTTTTTTATTAGCGTTATTCTGCGCCATGCTCGTCGGTTTCTAAAATTTTATCTTCGTTTTTTATTTTCGTCAGGTTGTTCTTCTGTAATATTTCTTTGGCCAGGTTCAGGTAGTTGACCGCCCCTGTGCTTTCGGCATCATACATCAGTGCAGGCTTGCCAAAGCTCGGTGCTTCGCCCAGGCGTGTATTACGATGGACAATGGTGTTGAACACCAGGTCCATAAAGTGATTTTTGATTTCTTCCACCACCTGATTGCTCAGCCTCAGGCGCCCGTCGTACATGGTCATGAGGATGCCTTCTATCTGCAGGCTGGTATTGATGCGGGTCTGTACAATCTTGATGGTATTGAGGAGTTTTCCCAAACCTTCGAGGGCAAAGTATTCGCATTGCACCGGTATCACCACGCTATCGGCAGCGGTGAGCGCATTTACAGTGATCAGACCAAGCGAAGGTGAGCAGTCTATCACCACAAAATCGTATTGATCCTTCACCTCATCCAGCGCGTTGCGCATGATGTGCTCGCGATTGGGGTGGTTGATCAGTTCGATTTCCGCACCTACAAGGTCGAGGTGCGAAGGCAGCAAAAACAAATTAGGTGTTTCCGTTTCCAGAATCACCTGCGAAGCCGGCGTATCATTGACCATGCAGTCGTACAAACTCAGTTGGATATTCTTCAGGTCAAAACCATTTCCTGTTGTGCTGTTGGCCTGCGGGTCGCCATCTACCAGCAGGGTCCGGTACTCGAGTACTGCGAGGCTGGCCGCAAGGTTTATGGCTGTTGTGGTTTTTCCTACTCCGCCTTTCTGATTGGCTATTGCTATTACTTTTGCCATGCGATAATCGTTGTGCAACGTTCTGTGTAATAATTGAAATCCATGCAATTTTACATCTTATTGCGCTACTATAAGTTTATTGTCTTGCCAATTTCCGGCAACGTCAGGCTGAGGCCTGCCGCTTCAAACTTTTGTCGGGCTTCCTGATGGTCGATTTTTATATAGGGAAAGGTGTCGAAGTGTACTCCGATGATCTTGCCACATTGTATAAATTCTGCAGCAATCACTGCATCTTCTACGCCCATGGTGAAATTATCGCCAACAGGCAATATGGCAAAATCCAATTTAGCATACCTGGGGATAAGCTGCATGTCCATCATCAGGCTGGTGTCGCCACTGTAATAAAAATTGCCTTCAGCGCTGGTCACCACAAAGCCGCCCGGATTGCCGCCATAGGTGCCATCGGGTAGCACGCTGCTGTGCATGGCATGTACAAACTTTACCGTGCCGAAGTCAAAGTCTTTTTTGCCGCCAAAGTTCATCGGATGGGTATGCTGTAGGCCCTGTTTGCCGGCCCATTCTGTTATTTCGTAAGCTCCTACCACCAGCGCGCCCGTGCGCCGGGCCAACTCCAAAAGGTCGCCTACATGATCTCCGTGTCCGTGAGAAACAAGAATATAATCCGCTTCCACAGACTGCAGGTCTATATGTTTTGCCAGCGGATTTTGGGAAATGAACGGATCGAAAAGAATTTTCTTACCCGATATTTCTACAAGAAAGCACGACTGTCCGTAATAAGTGAATAACATGGTCTTTGATCTTTAATGAGTTTTCGAATAGTGATACCTGCGGGTGCAACAAAATTAATGTGCTGCCACGGCATTTTTTAAAACGGTGTATGCATTGTGGAAAATAAAAAAGTTACCGGGCGAACAAGCGGCCACAGCGGTTTTTTTAGCGTGCGCCAGCCTTTATTTTTGGCACTTATGAGGGAACGAAACAAATGGGTATTGCTGCTGCTGGTACTTTTTTGCAGCCAGGCCAGGGCCCTGGGACAGTTCAGCGACTCCGTGCATTACTATGTGAAACTGGCTTCCACGGGCTCTATCAACCGTACCAGTGATAAGTCGGCCTACCTGCTCACCCATTCGGCTGCCTTCCGCATGAGCAGGGAGGCCCTGAAACTAAATCTCACCGGCAGCTATCTCTATGGTAAGCAAAACGACCTGTTATCCAACAACGATGTCCATGCTGCTGTGGATTTCAACTTCTACCACACACCGCGGCTTTATTCCTGGGGATTGGGCAGCTTCAGCAAAAGCTACTCCTTAAAAGTGGTGTCGCAATATCAGGCGGGACTGGGTATGGCCTATTCGGTTTTCGAAAATCAATTCGGATTTCTAAACCTCAGCGATGGCTTTCTTTACGAGTCGAGCGATCTGTATCGGGCCGATAGCACGCGGCAGCTTTATCATACTGTACGCAATTCTTTCCGGTTGATGTACAAGCTCAGCTATAAAGATTTCGTCAATCTTGAGGGTACACACTTTCTTCAAAATTCTCTGCAGTATGGCGACGACTATATTTTCCGCTCCATCAACAGTCTTTCGGTAAAGCTGACGTCCTGGCTCCGGCTCACCTCGTCTCTGATCTTCAACCGGGTGTCGCGCACCAATAGCGAAAACCTGCTCATCAGTTATGGACTGGTGGTAGAGCACTATTTCTAAACTGGCGCTACAGGCCTTGTAGCAGTTGTCGTGCGCCTATTGACAGGGCTGATAAACACATTGAGGATTGATAAGAGCGGAGGAAAGACACAATCCGCAAACCCATTACCTTTGCGCTCACTGTTTCTATGATCACAATTATCTCTGGTACAAACAGAAAGGATAGCATGACCCTGCGGGTGGCAGGAATGTATTACCAGATCATGGAAGGCAGGGGCGAAGATATACACCTGCTTTCGCTGGAAGACCTGGCAGTGTGGGAGCGGGGGCCGCAGTTGCTGGAAATAGAACAAGCCCTGCTTATACCCTCCGATAAGTTTGTGTTCATCATGCCCGAGTATAACGGCAGTTTTCCGGGCATTCTGAAATTATTGCTCGACAATAGCGATATAAAAAAATGCTGGTGGTATAAGAAGGCGGCCATTGTAGGCGTGGCAGACGGGCGTGGCGGCAACCTCCGGGGCATGGACCATTTTACCGGCATCCTGCATTACATGAAGATGAACGTGCTGTACAACAAACTTCCGCTATCGCGGATACGTGAGGAAGTAAGTGCCGAGAGCCAATGGCTGAAACCCGCTACAGAAGCCGCAATCCATCAACAAATAGACGAATTCCTGAAATACTAAGGCATGCAGAAAAGGTTTTTGATCGTGTTGCTCATGATCATTCTCGGAGAAGTGTACAGTTTCATACTTGTTCGTTCGGCGGTAAAATCGTTGCCGGGTGTGTGGAGGGTCGTTTTGTTTACAACCTATATCCTGCTCACACTGCTTACCTGGAGCAGCATTTTCCTCTTCCGCCGTATCGACTGGGCACATCTGCCTCACATGGCGCGAAATATTTTTGTGGCCTTTACCATTGGCTTTATGGTGGCCAAGTTGCTGGTCTTTGCCCTCATGTTCATCGACGATCTTCGGCGGCTAATGCTCTGGCTGCTGTTCAAAATAGCCCCCTCGGCACGACCGGCAGCCGTGGCCGCTGGCAACGGCATCAGCCGCTCACAGTTTCTCAAGTCGGTGGCCCTTATCCTGGGTGGTATTTCCATCAGCGGCTTCTTATACGGCATTACCAATCGCTACAATTATCAGATCAAACGCCTTAAGCTTTCTTTCCCCAATCTTCCTGCTTCATTCCGCGGGTTACGTATCGTGCAGATCTCCGACATTCATTCGGGTAGTTTCGATCAGCGAAATGCGGTACTCAGAGGCGTGGAAATGGCCCTGGCACAGAAGCCCGACATTATCTTCTTTACCGGCGACCTGGTGAACAACAAGGCGGAAGAGATCAAACCTTACACGGACATCTTCTCGAAGCTAAAAGCGCCATTGGGTGTGTATTCTACACTTGGCAATCACGACTATGGCGACTATGTGCAGTGGCCATCGGCTGAGGCAAAGAAAACAAATCTGGAAGAGCTCAAAAGTATCCACGGGCAGATGGGCTGGAAGCTGATGATGAATGAACATGTGGTGCTGGAACGCGGAGCAGATAAGATAGCGGTGATCGGTATCGAAAACTGGAGCGCCAAACCTAACTTCCCCAAATATGGAGATATGAAAAAGGCCTACACGGGTCTTCCCGAAAAAAACATAGCTTTTCAAATTCTGCTCTCGCACGATCCCTCGCACTTCGACGCGCAGGTGGTGACGCAGTATCCAGCGGTGGACCTCACCCTGAGCGGACATACCCATGGTATGCAGTTTGGTGTGGAAATCCCCGGCTTTAAGTGGAGCCCTGTGAAATATGTGTACAGTAAATGGGCCGGCCTTTATCAGGTGGGCGCGCAGCGGCTTTATGTCAACCGCGGATTTGGCTTTCTCGGCTACCCGGGCAGGCTGGGCATACTGCCCGAAATTACCGTGCTGGAATTAGTGTAGCACTTTGCTCAGCAAATCCTTCAAAGTTTCTTCGCGCGGCTGCAAAAGGTCTTGCGAGGCATGGTCCAGATGCGACTTCATTTCCTTCATCAGTTCATTCAGCGTCTTTTTGTCGTTGGCGGGCACGGCGGGTTCATTTTCTGCGGGGACAATAGTTTTTGAAGCAGCTTTAAGTAGAGTTTTTCCCATGTAACTATTAAGTTTAAGCAATTAACGCCTTTAGGAAGGCAATATTGTGCTTTGAAAGTAAAAAAAGATGTTAACAAAAACAACGATATTTATAAACAACTCCTGCAAAACAGATGGCATGGAATTATCAGCCCTTTGTTTTCAGTAGCTTTTATCAGGGAATCAGTATGCAGACAATAGGAATCACAGGAGGAACCGGTTTTGTGGGTCATCACCTCACAGACTTGCTCAAAGCGCAGGGTTACCGGGTCATCATTTTTACCCGCGACATGCACAAAGTGAGCCGGAGGGAAAACGTAAAGTACTCGTATTGGAGCCCTACTGAACAGAAATTTGATATTACCTATCTCAAAGAGCTTGACGCGGTGATCCACCTCGCCGGTGCCGGTGTGGCCGACAAACGCTGGACGGACAAGCGAAAGAAAGAGATTGTGTCGAGCAGGGTAGAGAGTACCCGTTTTCTGGTGGATAAACTTAAGGAGCACAGCCAGTGTAAGACGCTGATCGCTGCTTCTGCCATTGGCTATTACGGAGCAGACGCACGCCGCCGCGAAGCCTTGCCGTTTCATGAAGATGCTGCGCCGGGCAAAGACTTCCTGGCAGAGACCTGCCTGAAGTGGGAGGCCGAGACCCGAAAGGCAGACGACTGTATGCGCACCCTTATTTTACGCTTTGGCATAGTGCTGGGTGCCGACGACGGGGCCTTTCCTCAGTTTGAACGGCCGCAACGCTGGGGCCTCATGCCCATACTGGGCAGCGGACGGCAGACCATAAGCTGGATACATGTGGACGACCTCGGAAAGATGGTGCTTTGGATGCTGAAGACAGAACAAATACAGGGCACCTTCAATGCCGTGGCTCCTGCACCGGTGACCAACCGGCAGATGATGGAAACTATTGCCAGCGTAAAGGGTGGCATCCGGATACCAGTGCCGGTGCCCGCTTTTTTATTGAATATCGGATTGGGAGAAATGGCCACCGAGGTGTTGAAAAGTTGCACGGTGAGCGCCGATAAAGTGCAGCAAGCCGGGTTTCAGTTCAGCTTTCCCGACATCAGGTCTGCCGTAAAGAACATTCTGCAGCGCTAAAAGCCTTCCGGTAGCCGGAGCTGCTATTCATAGGCATAGTCGCTCAGGTATTCATAGTGCTCCGTCAGCGTTCCGTTCTTACACAGGGTGGCCCTCGCTATAATGTCGCTCTCCTCTCCCTGCAGCAATTCTTTGAGTACAAACTTTTCCAGATGATTCCCAAAATGCCGTGACGCATCGCGGGGCAACTCATTGGGCAAATTGTCCACCGCCATCAGGTCTATAATATCGCCCGTGGGTTGAAAGGGCAGGGTGCGTTCCAGCGTTTTCCGATGTACACCATACACAGGATCGGCAATAGTGCTCGCCCCCATGTTGATGGGCACTGAGCCCTCCACATCGCAGGTGATATCTGCAATGACAGTGGTTTTATAACTATCGTCTTTTACGTCTTCCTTTTCAAAAAGCCTGGGAATGCCGGTGTCCCAGTAAATGCCGTTCATCAGGATGTCGGTGACGGGCAGATAGCGTTTGAACATGCACTGATAGTGCTGCGGATATTTATGAAAATCGTCGCGATGATAGGTGCCATTGTCTTTGCGCACGTACAACGACCGGCCCTTCAGGTGCGTATAGACCGGATAATTAAACGTCTTCTCCAGAAAATCATCGGGCTCTACATATTCTATATCGAACCGGTCCATGATCTCCACCACTCCGGAGGCCACTTTTCCCGCGCCGGTGAGCGCTATTTTTATATGGGGCAGATAGATATCCTGATATTGTGTCACCATCTCCTCCAGATCCGTGCATTCATGCGCAGGTTTTAGCGCAAAACGATCATACTTCTTTCCATAAGTCAGCAACCCATTGTGAGCACCCACCACACCCGCAAAAAAACCAAAACCCAGTATCCGCTGCCCATCAGGATGGGTAAGGCATTCATAGTCGATCATCCTGATCTTTCGGGCAATCAATGCGCGCATCAGCTTCTGATTGTAGGGCTGTTTTTTCTTCGTATGCGAAAAGAAGAGGTAGGTCTTACCGGCTATCAGTTTATCCACCGGCACCTCCTTAATGCCCAGCAGTATGTCGCAGTCTGAGAGATCTTCGTTCAGTTCTATGCCTGCAGCAGTATATTCATCGTCAGCGAAACAACGATTGGGAGCAGGTGCAACCTGTATCTTCACCCCATACTCCTTTTGTATCTCCACACACTGAAGCGGCGTAAGGGCCACTCGCGTGTCGGCGGGTATTTTTTCCTCTCTGATCAAGCCTATACGAACCATGCTGCCTTTTATTTTGAGGGCAAAGATAATGTGCCCAATTTTGTTGCTATGGTCAACTACTTCGAGCTGTACGGACTGCCTGTGTCTTTTCGCCCCCCGCAGGATGCTGTGAAGAAAAAATATTACGAACTGAGCCGTGAGTTTCATCCCGATCGATATGCACAGGCTGGCACGGGCGCCATCGACGAAGCCATGAAGATGTTGGCCACCATCAACGAAGCCTATAAGATTTTGAAGAGTGAAGATGCCACGGTGAAATATGTGCTGCAGTTGAACGGTATGCTGGAAGAAGAGGAGAAATACAACCTGCCGCCCGATTTTCTGATGGAGATGATGGAACTCAACGAAGCGGTGGGTGAGTATGAGCTGGAGCCCACTGACGATAATAAAAAGCTGGCGATAGATAGCTGGCGCGAAAGCCTCGATGCCCTCGACGGAGAACTACAGGAATATATCGCCGCATTCGAAAACGGTACGGACCCGATACAGCATCTGAAGGCCATCAAAGATTGTTATTTCCGCAAGAAATACCTGTTGCGCATTCAGGAAAGAATTGCTAAGTTTGCGACCCCGTAAGGGAGATGCCCAGATGGCGGAACTGGTAGACGCGCTAGACTCAAAATCTTGTTTCGGCAACGGAGTGCAGGTTCGATTCCTGTTCTGGGCACAATGAAAATCAAGCGATTATGAATCAAATCTCATAATCGCTTTTTTCTTTACTACAACAATCCTACAACATTTTATTGCTTTACTATTACCCGTTGAGAAAAATGCTGAGAAAGGAAAAAGCGGGTAAAAACCCGCTTTGCCCCTTGCCCCTGTCGCCTTTACTTATCAATCAATCCGCTTTAAATAAAATTCTCCTTCGGTTATCTCAACGATATTAGAGCCGTTTTGCTCTTTCACTTTGCCGGAAAAATTGCCCTTGACGCTTGTGCTTGTTACTTCGGTTAAAGTCACTTTAAAAGGCTGTATCGGGTCTGCCGTAGTTTTAAAGGACAACAGGCAGGTTCCATCGGCATTGTACCAAATGCCATAGGCGGCAGGAACCTTGCTGGCATTGTAGGCGGCTTCTGTATAGGTCTTGTTCGCTTTTATATCCTCTGTGTCAAACAGACGGAAGGCAAAGTTGTTTTTCTTCGTGCCACTTTCTGTGTAACCGATAAAATATCCAGTATGATTGGGCAAGGCATCGCCCATTTCCATTGTCGCGGCGGTGGTAGTGTATTCCGTTTTCTTGCCGTCAGCCTTGAACCGGAAGTAATAGCCGGATTGATTGTTGTTCGGGCTTTGATTGTCTTGCTTCTTGCAGCCGATAAACGCGCTGAAAGCAAAGAGCAGCATTGCAATAAGACCTGTCTTTTTCATGTCGATTGTTTTAGGTGTGAATAAATGATTTGATATTAAAATCTGCTTTGACCTTCCTTGCCTTCATATTGGCTTTGACGACATTTAAAATGAGGTAGGCGGGAACAAGGATCGTCAACGTAAACCAGCCGCCCATAAGCGCGAGAATGGCGCAAATCCCAATAAGCCAGTAGTTCCTTTTCCACGGGAAAAAGAACATATCAACCAGGACGGCATAGTCCATAAAAGTGCTGTTTGTGGCATGATTATAAACCGCGACGTAATAGGTTTTGTCGCCGCCCTGTTTTTGCGCAACAACAAAGGTGAGTTCATGTCCTGTCATGCAAGCGACATGATAGTTTGTAAGGTGTAAACAATGCTCTTTACCTGCCGCATCCAACAGAAAGATTTCCTGATGGTGCTTTTGTGAAACATGTGTTGTTTGCGGACGGAAGAAGCCCGTCCCCCGAACTACGAAACCGCCACCGCCGCTCTGCCGGACTTGCGTTTCCGTGCGTCCGTTTATGCCCGTGACTTTGCCTTTGATTGTATAAATTTGATAATCAGAGCCATTGCCCTTAATCAATGTTTCCTCTTCCATTTGAGATAAGTTTAATGTTCTTTGGTGTGAGGAAACAAACTTATCTCGCTGTGTTTTGTATAGCGCATTACATTTATCAGACGCTAAAAAATACTTTTCAAGCGTACTGAAATGCTTGAATACTGCTTCCAAACGCCGAAACCCTCATAAAGAAAACGCTCAACGTTTCTATGAATTTTTATTTTTTGCTAGAAACTGTTTATCTACCGCTTTCGTAAAAGTGATAAGCGTGTCCAATGGCATCTGGATTTTTGTTCCTTTCTTTGAATGACGATATTAAGCGTTGCATGAATGCAATTTTTTCACTTTGTTTGATTCATGAAGCGTTTATTTCACATTGCCTTCCTTATCAGCATAAGCATCATTCTCAAAGCTCAACCCACTGTAATAGACTCTCTTTTACAGACTCTCGACACGCACAAAAAAGAAGACACTGGTAGGGTGTATATTCTTAATGAAATTTCCGCATATTACGAGAATACTGATCCAATAAAGGGAATAGAATATGCAGATCAGGCAATTCACCTGGCGGAAAGACTGAAGACAGAGAGAATGCTATCTTCAGGATACTTTTGCAAAGGAAAGAACTACCATGCCTTGGGCAAAGACAGCCTGGCCCTTGACATGTTCAGCAAAGCACTTGTCTTGGTCAAAAAAAATAACCTCAAATCTGGAGAAGCAAAAATCCTAACAACGACAGGATTGGTTTTTGCGGAGCAAGCTGACTATTTAAAAGCGCTCGATTACTATTTAAAAGCGCTCAAAATTCTGGATGAAACGCCCGGCAATCATTCTATAAAGGCTGACTTATCGTTGAACATCGGCATTGTTTACAAAAACCTTTCCCGGTATAAGGAAGCATTGGCAAGCTATAATAACGTGGCAATCCTTTACCAAGAATTAAAAGATACGGTTGGCATGGGGTATCTCTACGGCAACATAGCAACAGTGTATTCAGCGATGTCTAATAATGAGAGAGCCAAAGAGTATTATCTAAAAGCCTTGGACATTAATAACAAACTTGGCAACAAAAAATTAGCAGGTAGCAACCTTTATAACCTTGGCAGTTTATCACGCGAAGCAGCAGACTACGAAAACGCATGGACTTACCTTGAGAAAGCGCATTCTATCGTCAAATCTCTTGGGCTTAGAGCAAGAGAGGGCATGTGCCTGACGGAAATGGCTAATATTTATGCCTTTGCACCTCGAAGCTTTTTTATAAAACATCATATCCCATACAATACCCGCTTATCCAAAGCGGTTAATCTGACACTTAAAAGCCTGAATATTGCTATTAAAACAGATGACCTTATAGGCATCGAAACATGCTGGGCAAACTTGTCTGGATTTTATAAACAAGCACATGATTATCCCAAAGCCCTTGATGCATACACGAATTACATCAAATACCGCGACAGTATTATCAATGAAGACAAAAAAACTGAAATTGTCCGCAAGGAGATGCAATATGAACATGAAAAGAAAGAAGCTATTTCAGCAGTAGCGCATCAAAAAGAAAGTGCAATAATTTATGCCGAAGCAAAAAGACAGCAAACATTACGCAACGCAGCCGTTGCAGGCATTGTCATCTTGTTGGTAAGCGGTCTTATAAGTTTTTTCTTTTATAAGCGAAAGAAAGATGCCGATATAAGAGCGAGGATAGCGGAAGTTGAAATGACGGCATTACGGGCGCAGATGAATCCTCATTTTATTTTTAATTCACTCAACTCTATTAGAAACTACATACAACAAAACAAGCCTTCAGAAGCTGACAGTTACTTGACAAGATTTGCAAAGCTGATGCGTCATGTACTAGAAAATTCAGAACAAAAGGAAGTATCGTTAAAAGAGGATTTAACAGTTCTTAAGTGGTACATCGAATTGGAATTAATCCGTTTAAAAAACATGTTTTGTTATCAAATAAATGTTTCAGAAGATATCGACCAAGAAAATGTTTTAATACCTCCTCTAATCTTACAGCCCTTTGTTGAAAACAGTATCTGGCATGGGCTTTCAGCGCTCAAAGAAACGGGAGAACTTTCTATCTCTATAATGAAAACAGAAACAGCCCTGCATTGCATTATTGAAGATAATGGTACAGGACGTAGCACTTCCACAGTACCAGTCGATGGACAGAAAAATAGAAATTCGTTGGGGATAAAGCTAACACAAGAAAGAATTAAACTACTGCAACTTGATAAAAAAATTACGAATTCTGTTTTTTATGAAGATTTACCTAAAGGCACCCGTGCTGAAATCATAATTCCTTTACGATACAACCTATGATACGAGCTATTATTATAGAAGATGAAGAAAGTAGCATAGATATACTTTCCCGGCTAATAACAGATCATTTTAGAGACGTTAAGCTGATCGGCAATTTCAACAACGTTTCCGATGCTGTATCGGGGATCAAAATATTGCGCCCTGATCTTGTATTCCTTGATGTACAACTGGGTGACGATACTGGATTTAGTGTTCTGTCTCAAGTAGACCCTACCGACTTTCATACAATTTTTGTTACTGCCTTTGATATGTATGCCGTACAAGCATTCAAATACAGTGCTATAGATTATCTCATGAAACCGATAGATATTGAAGACTTGTATCGGGCGTTGGACAAAGTCGCTGAAAAAATATCTGTAGCTGATATGAAGAAAAAATTCGAGATTTTATTTCACAATATTCAAAACATAAACACTGCTACAAAAAAGATCTGCCTTCCTGACACAAACGGCACGATATTCCTGCTAGTAAAAGAAATCGTCCGTTGCGAAAGCAGCAGAAACTATACTTATATCTTTCTTGAGAATGGCAACAAGATACTTATCTCTAAAACCCTTAAAGAAGTAGAAAACCTTCTAAATGATGCGGGATTTTTCAGGGTACACCATTCCTATCTGATAAATATGCACCACGCAAAGCGATATAATCGTAAGAATGACTCAGTTCATCTAAGTGATGGATCGGAAATTGTTATTTCCACTCGTAAAAAAGAGCAATTCATCAAGAAGCTTTCGGAGTTCAGTATGTGACCTTATGCTTCTATATAGAGCGTGTTTTCATTTTTCATGAAAAGATTAGCAGTTGATAATTCATCCGCGGCGTTTGATTATTCCCTGTAAAAAAGAATCAGGAAGCCTTTCATTTTTACGCCTAAAAAGATGCGGCAGACATTTATACTCACAGCCCTTTATTTCTTATGTTCCTTGGCACCCTCGCAAGCCTGCACAATTACCGCCAGCGGTTCCGTGACGATAGCGCAATGGGACACAGTACAGTTACAAGGCGATGCCATATTGCCGGGGCGCATAAGGCAATGGTTTTATGGCAGCATCCCGATTTCAGGGGCTACCAATAAGAATTATACCATTTGCGGCGGGCAAGGCTTGGCAATGTCCGGCATTTATCATTACAGCGATCAGGATTCGGTTATGCCAGTGACTTACTGCGTATCGGGCAATATCACCGTCACCGTTTCGCCTATGGTTGTGCCGCCTATATTCGGCCTGACGAGCCTTTGTACAGGAGCAACAATAACCCTTTCCGATACCTTGAATGGCGGGCATTGGTATAGTAGCGATCCCGGCGTTGCAATGGTCAATGCCCTGACTGGGATTGTCACGGGAGTTTCAGCAGGAAGTGCAACCATTACCTATGCAATGCCGCAACCCTGCCTGCCTGACGCTTCAATGCCTTTGGGCTATACAAGCGTACTGATAACGGTTGATAGTGTCGATGTCTCCGTGACCCAGTCCGGCGATACCCTGACAGCCACAGCGACAGGCGCAAGCTATAAATGGCTTTACTGCGATAGCGGCTTTGCGGAAATCCCCGGCGCGAATATGCAATCGTATGCCCCCGCCATCCCTGGCAATTATGCCGTTGCGGTATCGCTGGGGACTTGCACCGATACCTCTATATGTTATGCCATCGGCAGCCTTTCGGTAGGAAACCTTGCCCTGAGCAAAGAGGGCTTTACCCTTTTTCCCAATCCAGCAACGGAAGGCTTTGCGGTAGAGCTTGCTACGCTGCCTGCGAAGGGCGCCGTTATCAGCATCCTTGATATGACGGGGCGCTGTCTGGCGGCTTATCCGGCAACGCAGAAGAAAAGCCTTCTGCATCCGGCTTTATCTTCTGGCGTTTATTTTATCCGGCTGGAAAATGCAGGGCAAACAGCAATCCAAAAGCTTATTGTCCGTTAGCCCGTTACATGCTTTTCAAAAGCTTCGTAAACTCGTTGCGCTTGCGCGTGGCGATGGGGATTTCGCTGTCATCAAGCAGCACCGCCGTGCCACCGTCTTTCTTGCGAAAACCCTTCACGAAAGCCATATTGACAAGGCTGTGATGATGCACACGAAAGAAGCCATAGGGCGCAAGCCTTTCCTCAAATTCAGAAAGAGACTTGGAAGCCAACAGACGGCTTTTGTCCTGCAAAAAGATATTGGTATAGTTTCTGACGCTTTCACAGCGGATAATGTCCTTAATGTAAACAAGGGTCAATTCATCGGCATGAGCAATGCAAATACGTTTATCAGAGGGCGGGCAAGTGATATTCACCTGCACCAGGTTGAGAGTGTTCTGGCTCATTTGTGGTAGTTTGAGGCTTTGAAACATAAAAAAGGTGTAACCGACATTCTTTAACCGCCTCAGGCCTACCACGGCCCACAACGCAAAAGACACGATTACACCCGTTACATGGGTGTATCATATTCGTATCTTGCGCTGTGTTTTCCGGTCTATGTGGTAGTTCGAGGCGGTAAGGCAGCAATATGATACTAAGGTCATGAGACCTTTGTATGTTGAGTTATTTTATTTATCCATAGGCTTACTTATAATAAAAATTTGTGGCGTAAAGTTACGGCATCTTTTCCGCTGCCCCAAAAACATTGAAAGCAAAATGATTCCGCGCCGAGTCGAGCAACAGGTATTTTCACTGACACAATTTTCGTGAAAATTTAAAGGTCGTCTTTAGAAGGAAATTTCGCTCAAAGCCTTCCACACGTTATACGTGTATATATCACCTTTAACAACCTCAAGTTAATAAATGGGAATTATAAAAATAACATATACTGGTCTTATAGCAGATCACGCCGGAGACTTTGGTATCAGGGGATATTCATTCCGGTTGTATGCTTTTCAACAAGGGGGGGGAATACATGCTTTTGAATGACAGCCGAAACGAAGCATTTCTATGTTGCGAACCGTCAGATCAAGACACCGTAAATGAACAGGAATGGTACACACGCAAGGAAGCCGCAAAGCGTCTTTGTTATACCGTTGGCTCTATGGCTGTTTACGACAGCACGGGCAAATACGATTTCCAGCCGAATAAGGACAGAAAGCATGTACGTTATCCAAAAGCGCACATTGAACGCCTGCGCCTGGAACGTTTGAAAGTGAAAAAGTACCTCAAGAAAATTGAGGCTGCGAAAGCCGCTTTTCACCAAGCCTAATCTTAAAAAAAATCAGCAATAACATAAGGGTGTTTCAATGAAGGTTGAACAGGCCAACGCCATTTCTTTGTCTAAAATCCTTGAACAGATGGGCTATCTGCCCGTCAAGCAGGTGGAAGCGGATTTCTGGTATTACTCGCCTTTGACTCAAGCCGATATTCCTAATTTCTATATTAACAACGATAAAAACACTTGGCACGACTTCACCACCGATCATGGCGGCAAGGTTGTGGACTTTGTATGTTTCTATCTGCAAAGTCAGGGGGAAGATCATACGATTGCAGACGCTTTACGCTGGCTTAAAAACATGCAGCCCTGTGCGAGTACAACGGCTTTGGGAAACGCCAGTCATACATATGATAGTATGCCGCTGGCTCTGCGTAAGATCATGCCCTTGCAAAACCCTGTTTTGCTTTCTTATCTCGAAGACCAAGCCTTTTTCCTGCCTGCGGCAAAACAGCACCTCAAAGAGGTGATCGTACAGCACAAGCAAACAAATGATGAATATTACGCCCTCGGCCTGCCGAATGAGGACGGCGGATTCGAGGTATTCAATGACACCTTGAAAGGACGCATAGCCCCGAATGGCATTTCTTTTATTCGCGGTGAAAAGACTTTACCCGATACAGTGCATGTCTTTCACAGCGTTTTTGATTTTCTTGCCATCCTGACTTATCAGGAAAACAACCAGCTGGGGGGAGACATCATTATCCTGAATGCCCTTGCCTTCCTGCCTTTGGCATTGCCCTACCTGAAGGGCTATAGCTACCGGATGATTCACACATGGCTTGACAACAGCGACAGGCATTTGAAGGCGACCCATGTAATGAATGACTTTGCCAACAGGCAAGGCAATCTTTCCTTGCGCCCCATGAACAAAGTTTATGCCGGCCATGAAAATGTTTATGCCTGGCATAGGCACATGCTCAACCTCTGATCTATCCGCGCCCAAACTTTCCAATCCACAGAAAGGAAACTGAATGCGTCACGTTTGTAAACGGGGCATGAATCCCCTCTGCCATGTCCGGGAAATTGAACTTTCTTACAAAAGCAAAAACAAACCTGCTGATACACCTGTCGTCAGATCTTCCGGCGATGCCTACAAACTGTTTTATGAGAGTTGGGAAAAACAAAAGATCGAATTGCAAGAGCAGTTCCGTGTCATGTTGCTTGACAGGAAGAACGGCTGCATCGGTATTGCGACAGTCGCCACAGGCGGGATTTCTGGCTGCTTTGTCGACTTGAAAATCGTCTTCGCTATGGCTCTAAAAGGTCTGGCTTCAAGCATCATACTTGCTCATAACCATCCGTCAGGCAACAAGAGAATGAGCGAGGAAGATAAACGCCTTACCGAGCGGTTTGCCGCGGCGGGAAAGCTTCTCGATATGCCTGTTCGCGATCACCTGATTGTGACGACTGACGGCTATGCCTCTTTTGCTGATGAGGGTTTGCTATGAGTGAGGGCGATCTTAAAAGTGCGGCTCTTGTTCTGGTTTCGGTCATGGCAAAAGTGACTTCCTTAAAAGATATGCGTGACCATACGGGCAATCTTACCCGCTTACCTCACGAAAATGCTTCCCGCATCAATAACAAAATCGGCTCCCCCGCCGTATCACATGCAGAGCATGCGGGCGGTTCCCCCAATTTTCTTTTTGACGCTGCATTTTCTTCCGGCCAACAGCAGGTATCGCCCGAAAGGGTAACGCATAGAAAAGGAAATCACATCATGACCAACGAAACCAAAAAGAAAGTCAAGCCTCCCTTTAACATGTACACCAAAGACGCGGCAGGCAAACGCCAATACGTCACCAGCATCTATTTCCGCGCCACAGGCAACGGCTTTCAATTCAAGCTTGACGGCAAATACTACGAAATCTTTCCCACCAAAGAAGAAACCGCAAAGGAGGAAGGCGCATAACGCGCCTTCTTTCCTCAACCTTTTACAACCGGAAGGAGTTTCTCATGAGCCAGGACAAACAAGATGTTTACACCCGTGTCACCAATAAGATCATTACCGACCTCGAACAAGGCGAGCTGACATGGCGCAAGCCGTGGAGCGATAAAAACCTCGCAGGTCATGTCATGCTGCCGCTTCGCAGTAATGACATTCCTTATACAGGTATTAACACGATCATGCTTTGGTCAACCGCTGTTGAAAAAGGCTATGCCTCGCCTTATTGGATGACATTTAAACAAGCAAAAGACATGAAAGCAAATGTCCGCAAGGACGAAAAAAGTTCTCTTGTCGTTTATGCCGACAAGTTCGAGAAGTCGGAGCTTGACACCGATGGTAACATGACCACGCAGAAGATACCTTTCCTGAAACAGTATTGCGTTTTTAACGCCTGTCAGATCGAAGGCTTGCCGGAAGCTTTTTACAAGATACCGGAGCCGACAGTAACAAACCCTGAACAGCGCATTGAAAAGCTCGAAGCGTTTTTCAGGCAGACAAAAGCCAATGTCTTTACAGGCGTGAAAGCTGCTTATTACATCGGGCAGGACAAAATCGAAATGCCGCCCTTTGAAGCTTTCAACAATGCCGCCAGCTATTATGCAGTACTGGCACATGAGCTGACCCACTGGACACGGCATGAAAGCCGCCTTGACCGAGACTTCAACCGAAAAAAATGGGGAGACGAAGGCTATGCGAAGGAAGAGCTTGTTGCAGAACTCGGCTCTTGCTTCCTTGCCGCGACTCTCGGCTTTGAACCACCCGAACCCGAAAATCGCGCCGCCTACATTCAGTCCTGGCTCAGCGTCCTGCAGAACGATAAGCGTTTCGTTTTCCAAGCCGCATCTTTCGCTCAAAGGGCAGTCGAATACGTCATGGCGATGCAGCCGCAGAAAGATAGTTCTGTTCCGAAAGTGGGGGCGGTCATATGACCGCTGCCTACATACCGTTTATTATTTTCAATAGGGGGTTTTATGACCGACTACAGTTTTAAACAAGAAGAAATAGGCTTTGTTTTGCATGAACCTAAAGCCGATGAAGGCTTTTTGACACCGCAGCCTAAAGAAAGATTTATTCGCTTGCCGGAAGTCAGGCGTAGGACAGGCTTTGCGCGTAGCACGATCTATCTGCATATAAGTCTTGGCATATTTCCCAAAAATAGAAAGTTGGGGGCGCGTAGCGTTGGCTGGGTAGAAAGTGAAATTGACGCATGGATTAAAACGCGCATGGAGCAGGGGCAATAAGCCCCTGTTCTTACTTTGATGCCTTCGCCTTTCCGTCAAGATGATGCACTTTGTTTCTTTCACTTTCCATCATGGCATCGAGAATATCTGAATAGTCCTGCATCATCTTCGTACGCTCTTCCAGATATTCGGCGCGGTTGTATGCGTCACGGACTTCGTCTTCTTCCGCATGGGCAAGCTGCCTTTCGATAACGTCTTCGTCATATCGTTTTTCATTAAGGATTGTACTGGCAAGCGTCCTGAACCCGTGACCTGTCATGCGCCCTGCATAGCCCATGCGCCGCAAAGCCATAAGGATTGTTCCGTTGCTGATATGCTTTGACTCGCTTGCCGGACTGTAAAAAATAAAACGCCTGTTGCCTGTCAGCCCGTGTTGTTTTTTTAGGACTGCGAGAGCTTGCCGTGACAGTGGTACAACGTGCGGCCGCTTCATTTTCATACGCTCTGGCGGGAGTATCCATTGACGCTTATCCCAGTCAATTTCCGACCATTGACCCGCGATAATTTCACCTGTTCGCAGGAAAGTATGCAAAACAAGCTGCATTGCGACTTTGCTGTTGTCTTCCGCGCGGTTTTCTATTGCGAGCAAAAGAGCTGGCGCTTCTTTAATAGAAACACAAGCATGATGATCCCGTTCTTGTTGCGGCAAAATATCGTTCAGGTGAGCCGCCGGATTATCCGAGCGTGCGCCCCTTTGGATTCCATATCTGAATACCTGTCCGATATTCTGCCGGATGCGTTTGGCTGTTTCTATTGTTCCTCTATCGCTGATCTTCTCGATAGCGGAAACAATTTGCGGTGTTGTAACTTCGTCAAAAGGCGCTTTGCCGATTTCAGGGAAAACGTACTTTTCAAACAGATTGACCATCTGTTTAAAGTATTTTTTATCCAATTCCTTTTCCCGCAACTCAAACCACTTTCGGGCTAGCTTTTCAAAAGTGTGATAGTTTCGGTTTGCTTGCCGCTGTTTTTCCGCTTTCTTTTCACGGGCAGGGTGTTTTCCAGCTTCAATCTGCACAAGAACTTCGTCACGTTTTTTACGCGCCAGGGCAAGGGGAACGGTCGGGTATTTTCCAAGTGAAAGAATTTGCTGCTTACCGTAGAAGTAATATCGCAGTCGCCAGAGCTTGCTTCCATTAGGGGTGATTTCAAGCTGTAAGCCGCCCCCATCCGTGATTCGATACGGTTTGTCTTTCGGTTTTGCGTTTTTGATAACAAGCTCTGTCAGCGGCATAGCCCCTTAAACCACCCCTTAAAATTTATATACTCTATTGTATACTCGTTTTGGGTAGCTTGTACAGGCTTTTTATGGATTTCCATAGACTGGAATATCCATGTTTTTCAATGAAATGCTGTAGGCTATGGCGCTGTATAGATTTTCATAGACTTGTTTCTGGCGGACAGGGAGGGATTTGAATATCTAAAACAACCATTTGTTATTAATAGATAAATTTTATCAATAAAACATCTATATACTCATTAATGTACTTAAATATCCATACTTTAAATACCATGTTTGAAAATAATCGCCGATAGTTAGAATGTAGTATTAACAGTGTGTTTCTCAACAAAATTGTATTTTTATTGCGTATTTCAATTAAAACTTGAAAATAATGAGTACGACAGTTAAAAAGGGAGAAGATTTAAAACAGACATTGGACAAATTTGAGCAGTTTGTACACTTGCTCAGTGACTTCTTTACGACAACTAAATCTGACGTAGGTGAAAACGTGAAAAAGAGCAATTTTGATAAAAGTACTCAGAACAAATTTCTTGCACAGCTTCAGACAAACGAACGTCAAAAACGTAAACACAAGCTATTGGATACTATTTCTCAAGAAGTAACTTTATATGAACTGTCTTTTTTGAAAGACATGATTTCAGGAAAGTTTAATGGCTTGACTGCTGCTTCATTTGACACTCAAAAAGACAAAAATCTTTTTGAAAAATTCAACGTGCTCACTAAAAAGCAACAGAAAGAAAAATATCAGGAATACAAAAAGGAATTGGATAGTCCTTCATTAAAATAAATTTCTACTAAATCCGTATTCTCTGTACACATTCATATTGTGCGAGTTGTCCGCCAAGATAAACTCACCATGCCAATCCTTACCTTGATATTTCCAATATGCAGTTCCCTCTTTACTTTTCATCAAGTGATTTATTGTACTGCAATGATTTAGACGGTCTTCTGTCATCTGTAAGTTGAAATTATGTTTCTCATTTTGTTCGCTCATTGAGAAACCATATTTTCCCCAAACAATATAGCCATCCCATAAAGGATACTTAGAAATATCACCGTAGGCCCAAAGCGAAATCCGGCTAAAATTTAAACTCTTAGCCGCATCTATTTGGCTTTTTAGCCTTTTAAAGCCAACATGAGCGCCTTTGAATGACTGTTTTAACCTAAATAAATCAACATAAATTTCATCTCCTTTCGGATATTTAATAAATGCTCTCAATATATCTATTGCTGGGCTATTTCTTATTTCGACATTTAGAGTGTCGTCGTCATCAAAAAATATTTTGAAAGTTATATCGCCTGAAGAATACAGAGAAATAAAATCGTTCATCTCATGAATGCCAAAAACACCCGTGAGGGATAACAATTCAAATGCATTATATCCGGTTTCTTGTTTACAGCTTGCAATTGATAATATTCTCATTTCTGTGTTTTTTTCAAATTTAGTGTTTTCAAGCTCTGGTGGGGTTCGCATTTTCTATTTTCATGGGTTTAATTGAATAGCAACATTTAAAACGATAATTTCATCATCTCCTTTCATCGCTACATAACGTTCCTCTGTTACCCTGATTTCCTGCACGGCATAATTCCGCATGGCTTGGCAAAGAGCTTCAAGATTCCTGCCCTGGAGCGTGATGGTATCGTTCGCAAATGTCAGCGTGAGCTTTTGTCCCTGCGGTTCAAAGACCAGCTTCCGCAATTCAAAATAATAATAGGTATGGCTTTCCCCTGACGGCAGGATGAAAGTCACATGCCGGACTTCTGCGGGTGCGTCGTAGTTTTTAATATCGGGATTGCCCGGCTCTTCGCTGTCTTTGGGCTTTTCCCAATTAAAGTTCAGTTTCTCGTTCATAATCATCTTTTGATTTTCCTATGCCTTTGTTTTTTGCGTGACCGCGCTGCAACTCATGCAGCCGCCTTTGCCGCGCTATCCGGTCAAAGTCCACGGCTTTTGTCCTGTCTTTGCCGACCAGTTCCAATGCTGCCCTGCGGTCGCCGATCTCGCTGGCGTGTGTTAGAAGACCTTCCTTGTTGTCGGTATAAACGGTAATGCCTTCCTTACCCCGCGATACCGTGACGTAGGCAAGATTGCCGTCAATAGCTCCGAAGGTGCTTTCCGGCATGGACGCCAAAACATGGGAAACCGTCTTGCCCTGGGCTGCATGGGAAGTGATGCAATAAGCATGGGCAATATGCCCAAACTCGTTGCCGACTTCAAAGACGGCTTTGCTATTGCTGTTTTGCAGCCTGATCTTGTCTTTTCGGACATGCAGGACTTCCAGCATGTCGCCATTATCCAGCCGCTTGCCGTTGTCATCCGTGCCGCCCTTTGTGATACGGACTTTGTCGCCTTTGGAAAGCCCGATCTGCCCGGCGGCAAAGACATCGTAATCTTTCGCCTTATGCAGCGGCAGCGGCTTTGTTTCGCCGGAGGGGGCAGCAAGCCGCACCTGATTGCCTTCTACACCTTCCACACGCCAAAAGCTGCCGCGCCTGAATCCCGGAACGTTCTGCGAGAACTGCACGATCTGATCTTGGTAAAAGCTGCGGTGGTCGGCTTTCTGGGCTTCGGTCAGGTTGAGGTTAACAAGCTTTAAAGCCGTAACTTCTTTCTTGCCGATATAGCCTTCCATGCGAAGATTGTGCCTGATCTTTTCTGTCACGGCTGCGCCCTGGGCATGGGTCGGGGCGACCACCAGCACGGACTTTCCTTTGTTCAGGATCGTCATATAATCTTCGGCAAGCCTTTCGTTTGCCGTCAGGGGATCAATCTCAACCACGGCTTGCATTTTATCGAGCTTGTCAAAGCCCGAAGCAATCTGACCGTTTGCAAAATCCTGAACGGCGGCGCGATATGCCTGATCTGTCTGGCGGCGTATTTTTGAAACCTCGGCGGCTTCAATGCCGCCCACGGTATTGAGAACGCGCAGAGCATCGCCCCGGATCACAGGACGGTGCTGGCGCGTATCGCCGCCGAGGATCAGCCTTGCGTTGTTTTTCTCGGCAAGTTCCAGCAGGGAAAGCATGTCTTTAGTGCCAAGCAAGCCCGCTTCATCCACCCAGATCACTTGCCCTTTCGTGCTTTCCTGCATGGCTTTATCCGCCAGGAACTTGGCAACGGTTTCGGCTTCCTTGAAGCCTTCTGTCCGCAAGACACCCCGGCTTGCGCTGGCGGTCGGGGCTACGGTCATAACCTTTTTGCCAGCCCCTTCGATAAGCCGCACCGCTTCCGTCATAAGGGTCGTCTTGCCAGACCCTGCCGCGCCCTGAACGATAGAAACCCGGTTTGCCGTGGTGATAATATGCTCAATCGCAGCGCCCTGCTGTCCGTCCAGTTTGATCGCCGGGGCTTGGGCGTAAAGCGGCTTCATGCGCCCCTGACCCAGCCTTGCAAGATCAACCATGCGCTTTTCTTCGGAGAGGACTTCTTTCGTTGTGCAAAGAATACGGTTGTATTCACGGACATGTATAATCCGGCTATCTTCCCGGAAGGCCTTTTGAATGTCTTCCGGCGTGGCAAGGCGAGAGCCGATCCCATGCCGATAGGCAGCTTCGAGCAACTGGCGGTCAGGCACGACCGAAGCGCGTTCAAAACAGTGCTTAACGGCGTGGTCAATACATTGCTGCGCGGTCGGTCCTTCCGGCTGCTTTTCCCGTGAATAACGCACCGTCCGGCTTTCCTGCCCGTCCTCACCCAAAGCCGTAACCTGCGTCCGCCATGCTTCGGTCAGCTCGCCCATGCTCACCCCCTTTTGTTTCTTTGATCTTGTCCTCGCGCCAAGTTCCGCCAGTTCCACCGCATCGGTAATGCCTTTTTCCTTGGCAATGCGTCCGATCTCATCCGTCCGTTTCGAGAAAAGCCCCAGCACCTTTTCTGGCACGCCAACGATCTCGAAGGACTTTTCCGTCCGGCGCACCTGATAACCGAGGTCGATCATCCGGCGGGATAAGACCAGATGGAAGTAAGCCTGATAACAAGGCATCTTCTGCTTGATGTCATGAAACTGCCCGGCCTTTGTCCTTTGTTCCACATCATCCCAAGTCGCATTGAAGACGAAGCAATGGCTGTGCAAATGGGGATCGGGCAGATAGCCTTCGACAGGCCGCGCCGTCTGGTGGGTAAAATGCCCCCAAAGAAGCTCCCCCGTGACCCTGTCGTCATAAACGCCGCCCCGCCTGACGCGGGTCTGGGCATCGGCTTCGATCAGGTTCATGGTTTCCGTAACGCTGTTACGAAAGGCATTCAGGATATGATCATCCCCCGCAAAGACATGGAGGATGGAAACCGACTTCGGACAATGAAAGTTAATGTCATACCCCGTCCGGCGATTTTCCCGGTAAACGGGGGTGAGCTGATCCCCGGTAAGAGGGTCTCGGTTTTCGCACAGGGAGAAAAAATCCTCTTTCAAAGTTGCCCCCGAAAGCCCGAGACGGGCAGCAAGCCGCCCCTGCCAGAACCCAGCCAGTTCCTGATCGCTGGCGTAGTAGTCCGACTTTGACAGCGCATCGGAAAAGTACGATTTAGCATGTCCCGCGTCATTGCTTTGAATCATCCGTATCATATACGTCTGCCCCTGCCGCCGGAGCTTTCGCCCCGTGCCTTTAAAATGGTGCTTCTAAAATCTGTTATTTGTTGCTGATGGTTTTATTTTACCACAGGCGAAACACGCCCCCGCAATAATCGCCAAGCGTTAAAGCTGGTGAAAGCCGGAGCTATGCCCAGCTTTCCTCGCCTGGACATAGCTCAGTTAAATTTGCCGGACAGTGCTTTGTGATTTCCGCTTTTTCATCAGACATCTCCCCTGTGCAGTGCTCAGGCTGTGTCTGGCTATTTGGTTATTTCTGCTTCGGCAGCAACTTCGGGTCTGGCATTCTTCGCCCCGGTTATTTCGGGTTCTTCCTTGACAATGGTGGAATGAAGCTTCCTGCGAAGGGTGACTTCTGCGGGCAGTCGTTTCAGGAAACGAAGGTCGTTTGCCGCAGCGCCCGGCTCCGTCTTTCCTTCCAGAAGAGCCAGGCTTATTTCCTCGTTGATAATCATCTCGTCAATCTTGTTCAGGATAAAGTCATCCCCCATGCGATAAGCGGACATATAGCCCAACGCATAAAAGATGCTGCATACGACCAGAAGAACACCGAGCTTTTGTTGAAATATCCAAAGCGCAACACCTAAGACAAAGAAAATGCCGGGTTCGATCAAGGTCTCAATCTGCCGCTGCGTCACGGTCTTGCCGCCGATTTTAAAGGCGGCGATCTTCGGGTGAAATTCGCCGCTGGCAAGGCTGTACTTGCTAAAGTCGAAAACCGACCTGCTGCGGGTGATGCCCTGCTCATGCCGCCAGCTAAAGAAAAGGAAGGCGGCAAGGAAAGCGTACCATGTTCCCCAATGCAGCCAGAAGGAAGAATCATCGCTGCGGGAGAAAGTGAATTTGTGCAAAAGCTGCTGTCCGATTACGGGGAAGCCCCCAAGGATCAGGGTAAGGAAAATCGCCCAGCTGAAACGGAAATACCTTTCGCCAAATCCCTTGCGGATGAAGACTTCCAAAAGAAGCCGGGGAAAAGACGAGAAAACGAGAAAGAAGGCAAGGAACATATCGGTAATGCCGTAGGGTCTGCTGATAATGTTCCGGTAATAAAGGTTTTGTTGTGCCATGATTAACGGTATTTAAAAATTAAACGTCAGGAGGTTGGAGCATATTCTTGTGAAAATGTGGCTTTGAGGTAATTGTTGTTTTTGTCCGTCAGGGTGCTTTGCACATGGACATAGGCTTGCGTTTTCATCCCGTTGCGGCTACCGCCTGTTTTTAGCTTGCTGAACTCTTCGGGGCGTATCGCCGGAGCCATTTCGCTGGAGAAGCTAAGAACACCTTGGCTGCTGCTGTCCTTACGCCATTCCGTCAAGCCGATCAGCTCGGAAGCATACTGGTTGGTCTGGGTATCGGCATTGGCGTGGAAAATCTTTGTTGCCAGCGTGCCAAGAAAACTTTTCACCCTATTTTCGGGGCTAAACCCGCCCATGCTGGCGTAATAGTTCGGAATGTTCTGGCTGATATAAAGCGTGGCGATCTTGCTGCTGCGTGCGGTTGCCTGGTACATGGCATCGTGTTCATGCAGGAAGTTTTGCGCTTCATCCGCGAATAAAAACACCGGGCGGTCATCGGGGCCTGTCTTGCCCCGCCTTTCCATCGCCCGCTGCCAGATATATTTCATTAAAATTTGGCAATCGCGTCCGACCTTGTGGTAAAGCTTGACGGGCAGATCAACGATGATGATCTTTCCCTTGAAACAGTCATCCGGGGTAAAGTTGCAAGGATGTCGGGCAAAGAGCGAATACACCGGGTCGCGCAGCAGCCCGTAAAGAAAGCCTGAAAAGGTAAAATCTATGATCGAGCGGGTTTTCTCGGGAACCTGCCGGAAAGTGCGCCGGAAAAAATCTTCCACGAAAAAATAAGTCCTGATTTCCGGGGCGTTTTCGCGGATAAACAGTTTGCCTTCCTCATCGCTCGCGCTACGCAGCTTCTCAATGACCGCATCCGGGGCGGATCGCAGGTATTTTGCCGTCCATTCCGGCATTCGGCTGAAAGCCTTGTCGAGAGCTTCCAGACAGGCGTTTCTTCTGGTTTCCTGCGGAGGGTCGGCGACATTGCGGCCCGGGCGGGGCGCATCCTGGACAATGTCATAGAGCATCTTTACCGTGACCCTGCCTTCCGCCAAAAGGCAAAGGTCTAAGGCATTGGATAAAAGCATATCCTGCGCCGTTTCCCAAAAGCGGTCATCGCCCCCACCAATAGATTTATCGTTGGCGGCACTGATAACGGTTTTCAGGACTTGAACGAGGTTTTCCGTTAAGGATTGCTCGCCGTCCTTATGGCTCGTTGATTCATATTCAAGAAAGTTAAAGTAATTGCCATGGCGCGGGGAAACGATAATAAGATCATCGCTGCGCCCGGTCAGGCGACAGTACTTTTCCCATTCCTCGCATTCATCGGGTTTGACCGTAAGAACAAGACCGCCGAAGCCGGCAGCGAGGTATTTGAGGGCCAGCGTGCGCCCGGAGCCGGAAGTCTTGCCGGAGCCGATGCCGCCGAATATCTGCACCCCCTCAACCGCATTCCCGACCGTCCAGTCCATGCGGCCTTCCTTGTCGCCCCATTGAAGAAGGACATCATTCAGGTCAAAGGATTTCATTGCGGGTCGTTGTTTTTGTATGACGTATAAACGTAATAAATCCGCAGAAAAAAAAGAAAGGTTTAGTCGTTTTTTTCTTGTTGCTGACGCGCAAAGTCCTTTAACTCGCGTTCAAACTTAACAGGCGTACTGGCATCGGCGGCGGCTTCGCCTTGTTCAATAAAAACCTTGCGATAGTTTGTGCTTTCTACTGCTCGATAATCGGAAGATTCAAACGCTGAACCTTCCGTCAGCTCATTGTTCGCAAGGCGATAGCGAAGGTCTATTTCAGCGGGATAGGAATGCAGCAGATCGGGATAATAACCAAGAGCTTTTGCCAGCCTTTCCCTTGCTATTCCCGCCCAGGGCGCATAATAGCTTTGGTAGTCTTCGATGTTTTTCGCTGTCAAGGGAATGTCGTCCAGCCATTGCCCTTTTTTCATGCTGTCATTGCGGATTTTTTTGATGACCTCATGTCCGGCAAGGCTGTATTCACCCAGGTAAAGCTGGGTCTTGTCGGCAGCCGCTTTGTAAAAAAGCGTGCGCCATTCCCTGATATGGGGCAGAAGAACCGACAGCCCCGGGACATAACCTAAATCTCTTTCAAGGGCGTTGTGTTCGGTGATGATGAAGTGAGGATGATAGTCAAGGTAATCCCGGACATCCTTCCATGCCATGGTATGGAAGGTATTTGGATACACTTCACCCCCGAAATGCTTTATAAGCGCTTTCCCGTCCAGCTCGATATTCATTAAGTCTTTGTTTTCGAGCAAAGCGCCGGAATGCTTGGTCAGGGAAATGAGGATGAAGGGCGACATAAGGTAATCGAAGAAATCAAGACATGCCTTTTCTGTCGCGTCAAAATCCACCAAAGAGATTTTCATCATCGTTACCAAAAAGCAGTTAAAAACATTATGAAGGTTATCTTCGTTAATAACAGCTTTGCGTAAATCTTCCTTATAAGTAGCGCTTTTCTTGAGTGTCAGCCTTTCATTTTCGGGCAAGGCACCCAGGTATTTCTCACAGTCCTCAAGCGCACGATTCCTTGCAGCCCTAAAAACATCTTCAAAGGTTCCGCGTCCATCACGCTCACGGTCACGCGGCATCGTCGTGATAATATCCCGCATAAGCTGCAAGGTGATCTTTTCGGTGCCGAAAGAGCAAAGACAGATGACATAGGGCAGCAAAAAATTTTCCGCTAAACTTTCCGCGGAATAGTCACGAATGCTAAAAATTTTCGGCGTATTGCTCATATCTGACTATTATCCGCATTGCTGTTTTTCATATATTAGCATGACTTTTACCAACGTTCAACCCGCCTACAATGGCAACACGGGAAGAATTAAACCTTGAAAGAATTTTTGAGAACGCGTCAAAAAATCTGGAGCGCAATCGCTGGCTGCTGGAACATGGAGAAAAACTAATACCGCTTCCACCTGGAACACCCCAGCCCCCGCCAGCGGAGGGCTATCGTAACACTATGGTGGAAAGGACGAAAAGGGACATGGTCAGAGACCTAAGCCCTGCCATAGATGAAATTTCTAAGCTTCCCACAATGGAGGAAAAAGCCCGTGCTTGGGAAAAGGTTGACAGACTTGCTGAAGGGGCTGGCATGGCACAAGAGGAACTTTTAAAACGCATTGAAGTGCAGGCAAAAACAGAAATAAAGCAAGCAGTCTCTTCTCAGTCCCCAGCCATCGGAGCCGAAAGATCGAAATTCCTCACGCCAAAAATAACTGAACAAGACCGGGAAGCCTCGGTTTCAAGATTTACTAATATCCTACAGCAAGAAAAGATCTTACAGTCTGACCATTTGGAAGAACCGGAAGAAAAACAACAAGAGCAAAAGCCGGAACAGGATTTGGAGCCGGAAAAAGACTGACGGTTATTCACGTTCAAGTTCTGGTTCCTTGTCGTCCTTGTCCAAGTCTTGTTTGCTGTGATCCTGATCGGCTGTAGGGGTAAGGTCATTCATCCGCAACATCACCTGTTCCCTTGCGTATTCCTGCGCCCCATTGATCATACCTTCGATATGCGGCGTTCTTTCTTTGACCTGGTCGAGGGCTTTGATGGTTTCCGGCAAGTGTTCTGCAAGCAAATATCCATCGTTGAAACCTTGCAGATATTGTTTGCCTTCTTCTGTAACGAGATAGTCGTTTTCCTGGTCGTTTGTACTCATGGTCTAGAAGGTGTTTTTAGCGTGCTTATCAAGATAGGTGTAAATAGATTGACGGTCGTAAAGAATGACTCGTTTTTGCG
Organism: Flavipsychrobacter sp.; assembly: GCA_017849575.1. Classification (GTDB taxonomy): domain Bacteria; phylum Bacteroidota; class Bacteroidia; order Chitinophagales; family Chitinophagaceae; genus JAFIGV01. The sequence continues at coordinate 258,782 of JAFIGV010000015.1, forward strand.
GCTGGCTGAAACGTATCTTTCCCTCATCCCTTAGCTGTTGCAGTGTGGATTTAGCTTTTATGTTCAGCAGTTTCATGGCTTCCTTATCGTCTATCCATCTTTCCTGATAGCCGCCTGCGATATGTTCCTTGAGGAAGGCAAGCGATTTTTCCAGCAGGGCGTAATAAGCGGGTTCTTCAATACATATGACTTGCATAGGTTGGCAGGTGTTCTATCCGACAAATATAGAAAACAAATAAAAAAATTGTGTATTTGGGGCGACCGCCTTCGGGTCGGGCTGCTGCATGGTGCGCTGTCGCTCCCGTGCTGCGCACCCGCCCGTTTGGGGCGGCATTCCGTATCCCTGTCGCACTCAGGATAACTTGTATTTCTTATCCAGCCTTTTGATACAGCAAAGATAGTCCACGGGCTTGCACGTTGGAAAAGGTCTGCGCTGCGTTATCACTCCGCTTGCAAGTTTTTGAAAAAAAATCTCCACCCTTCGGGTCGTATTTTTTATTCAAAAAACCTTGTCCACCGTCGCCCGTTCCCTTTTTGCGGCTTATCAATAGGCAAGAGAAAGGTTCTGACTGGAAATTAATTTATTGTTCAAATCCTATCTTTATATACCTGAAACCAAACTTTGCATGAGCAGCCCAAAAAGACAGCATTTTATACCAAGATCATACCTGAAGAACTTCGCCACGATTGATGGCGATAAAGAATTTGTAGATGCGATGAACCCTCAGACGAAGGAAATAAAAACGCATCTTAGTACAAAGGATATTTGCGTTGTGAAAAATCTCTACACTTTTCCGGACGTAGAAGGTGAGGATAAGTACGCATTGGAGAAATTCTACGCTGCGAATGTTGATAGCGTTTATCCCGAGGTATATAAACTATTAGTAGACGAAAATGTCACGGAAATAAGCGAAGAACAACGGGACAAAATACTGTCAACGGCCCTCAGTCTGTATTTCAGATCAGCCAGATTTCTTGACGCAAAAAATGAAGAACTTGACGAACTTATTAAAAACCTAAAATCTGCGGACATACCGGAAAACGAGGTTGTCAAATTTCAGTTTAAAGGCCGCCAGTACGAAGTCTTGCAAAAAGAACTTGACGCGCTCTCACAGGAGATTCGCATCAATAACAAAAAGGACTTCCTGGCAGAGCATCTTCAGGACTGGCAAAACTTTGTAAAGCATAAAGAATATTCTCAGATCACAGTTCTGAAAGTTGAAGGCAATATTCCACTTATCACTTGCGACAACCCAGTTGATATTTACAACCCTTTCAGTGCTTTTGACGTTTTCGATCCACGGAATTCTATTCAACTTCCGCTGGATACAAAATACTACCTGTGGATTTCTCCCAATGATCCACAGTCGAAAAGGAATTGGATTTATAGAGGGGTGAGAAACAAATACTTCGCCTTAACATCAAATTCTTCGTCAGAAAAAAATGCAGATGACTGGGTTATTGGCTCTGAAGGAACTTTACAAGTCCATGTCGAAGAACTGGCAAAGCATAATGAGGAAACGCCAGAAAATATTCAAGCTGTGGAAAATTCAAAACAGGCAGCTATTCAGATGGCAGAGCTATTAGCAATCGCTCAAAAGAAAGGCAGTCTAATAACACCTGAAGTCTTAAGCAAAATAGAAGAAATGAAAGGTCATCCTGCGATAAAGGATGACGCACAATTTAAGATCTTAGTTGCTCAAATCGACAAGCTTTCAAAGCGATAAAGGGATATTAACTAATTTCTTGTCACACTAAACGCATCGGCTTCCTCTTTGAGATACCGTTTGCAGTCGTACCGCTTCGTGTTGTTTACTGATCGAAACATAACTGTGACTAAGGAGATTATGAGCCTGCCAACGCGCAGTGCGCCCGCATTTTTGCGCAAGCATCCACTTAATTTCTCGTTGCTTGGTTCTGAAATTTCCTACATTTCTATCCAGTGAGATAAACAGCAAACACTCAATATTTTTACTGGTGTAAAGATATTGAGTACTGTTTTATAATCATCGCCTTTACGAGGATAAATCACCTCATCGGGCTTACGTCCAATGATTAAAAGAATCTTTACCGCGGACGCGGTTGGACTTTTACTCTCCCTTTGTTAATAAGATTGGTTACATCGGCACGGAAAAATTTTGATGCAGAAAGAGGTATCGCTACAATCGTATCTGTCTTTGGATGATTCCAATCTGTAGTGCTTGTACTATCAATAACCGTGTAGACATAGCCGTAATTTTCTACCGCTTTGTTTTCCACCCTTGTAATGCTTCGTAGATACATATCTTCAGAAATGCAGATAGCAGTTCCACCAAGGACGGCAATCGTAAAGTGAAGAAGTGGTCTTTCCATGGGGTATCTCCTTTATTAACGAGATTACCAATTTGTTTATGATATGACAATAAAATTTATTTTTACATAAAATACAAACTATGGCTTTGTTTTCAGCTAATTCTAAGTCCGAGCGACGGGCAAAAAGAAAAAAAAGGCTTTATAAAAGGGATGTCATTTTTACGGAATATTTGAACAATTCTCTTACATATTATTCGCTTTTCGCTGTTGTCTTGATTCAAATAAGCTTGCTCCACTTTTCGCCCTCACCACCAGATCTCGACGCTTGGGGGCATATTAAGTTGTTGATCCCCATTTTGACACCTATAGCTGGGTTACTGTTTTTCTTGGTTTCAAAATTCTTTCTGTACCTGGCGATAAAGGAGGAAATCGCTAATACGGGTGCAAATCTTAAAGTGCCTGAAAATGCTTTTCTACGAAAAGGTTTAGATAAGAGACTTGGTTTATACCCAGACAGCGGACGCCGCTATACATGGGTACAGAATGAAGATGCAGAAAAAATAATTCAATTACATAGGGAAGCATATGAAGGGACCGCCTATGGAGACAGCATAAGTCTTATTCACAAAAATATTAAAAGCCTTATCAGCTTACAATCCAACTGTATTTTAGCAATTCCCCACCCCGATAATAATGGCGAGTTTATTGGTTATACGCATGCTTTTCCCGTCACTTTTTACACGTGGTACAAATACAAAAATGCAGAGATCGGGGATGCTGATTTCGGCAGTAGATACGTTGCGAAACGCAGTGACCAGCAAGTGGAAAACAAACCTTTCGCTATTGTTATCGTAAGCTTGGTATTGCCACAGAAAAATTGGAAAACGGCACTAGAAAATGAAGAAAAATTAGAAATTGGCGATCATCTTACTGGCGCTCTCGCTTTTCATTTAAAAGAAATTTGTCAAAGTCAATTTGCAGGGGTGTCGACTGTTCCGGTCATTTTTCAAACCATGAACAACCATATCTTAAAGTTCATAAAACCATACAAGACAAATAATACTGAATTTGCGAAAGATGCAGGACAAATTGTTTGTTTTGAACTGCAAACTCTTTAAAAATCCATGCCCCGCTAACGAATTCCAAATTCTCATTTCTTGATCACCTTATCCAAAGCATCATCCACATCACTGTGAATGAAGTTTGCCTGATAACCTATAGTCGTTTTTATGTCTGTATGCCTGTAAAGTTTTTGGAGTATCTGAATGGGTATTCTGTCGCCGGAGATCGTCGCGAAGGTGTGGCGGGCAATGTGCATGGTCAGGGGCTTTTTAATCTTTGCCGCTTTGCGGACATCGTCTTTCAAAAAACGGTCGAGCGCATTGATGCGAGAAGATATAATCCTTTCCATCTGGAAACGGTCTTCAATACCGACCTTTCTTAGCTCAGGAAAAATAAGGTCGCTTTCCTCGTCCCGCAGGACTTCGTACTTTTTAAGAATAGCCATGACTTCGTCAGGCACTTTCAGGCTGTCGCCTTTCTTGTTTTTACCCATCGTATAATACATGCGACCGTCCTGAAAATCCGACCATTTCAGTCGCAGAACATCGGAAGCCCGCATACCCGCGAAATAGAAGGAAAGCAGCCAGAGATTACGCGCATGATCGGCTTCAGGTCTTTCTATTTCTGCCGCCTCGATGTTGGCGACATCGTCCCGCGTCAACCCCGCTTTCTTGCTGTCAGGGAACTTGATTTGCAGCTTTCCCTTACCGAATGGATAGTATTTCTGCTCACATGCGCCCTCAGCAATAGCCTGGCTAAAGATAGAGCGCACCGTTACCCAGTTATTGACTGCCGTTCTTTCCGATACACCGCGCTTTGCAATCAGGTGGGCTTTAAAACGCTTTAGAACTGTCTGCGTCAGGTCGGCAAAAGAAAGGTCGCTGCCTAGAAATTCTTTCAAGTGTTTGACGTTGGATTTCTCGCTGTTCCAGCGATTATATTTTCCATCGTCTTTGAGCCGTTGGATATAAAGATCGGCTTGCTTGAAAACCGTATCGCCTGCTTTCGGTTTGATTTTCTGCCGGACGGCCTTTGCGGAAACTACGGGCTTCAACGTTTCCACTTCCAACGACTTTTCCGTTGCTTCTGAAAGTTTCTTGATAAGGTAGTTATTCAACCGCGATGAATTGGGATAAGACTTGCGAACGCGCTGGTTTTCCTTGTCCCAATCCTTTTCAAGAATGCTGTATTCAAGATAGATATAAGAGGTCTTGCGGTCTTTCGTTATACGTATGGCAAGCGGTGAAGTCCCGTCTTGCTTGATCTCCTTGCGGAGAACAACCTTAATACTGGCCATTGTTGTAGGGATTTTTTACTACAACAATACTACAACATTCTGCGGTTTTTCCTGTATTCAGGACGATTTAATCTTTTGTAAAATGCCGTAAATAAAGGCTTTCAGTATTTTTAAGACTGTGTGAATAGCATACGCGCAAGGCTCAAAATCTGGTTTTCGCAAGGGAGTGCAGGTTCGATTCCTGTTCTGGGCACTAAACGGGACAAGTTGTTTTTATTACGACTTGTCCCGTTTTTCTTTCCCTCTAATTCGTTGATAATGTTAAACATATAAAGAGCGGCTTCGTTTACGCGAGCGGTTCGAAGTGCAATTCCGTCAAAAGTCATTTTTTCGGGATACATCGAACCGATAATGTCGCGTTTCTCCGCTATCCCGCCATTTTCATAAAGAACGTCCAGCTTGGAAAGGTTATCTATTGCGGTGTATAGTAGCTTATCAATACTATCATTGTTACTGGTGAATTGGCTTAGTTTAGCCTCCAGCATTGCTATTTTCTTTTCATACTCCGTTTTCATGGTCTTATAGTCAGCCGGGTCAATATCCCCCGACAATAGTAATTCCCTTGCCTTTGTCAGCCGGTTTTGCTGCTCGGTGAGCTGTTGCAGTACCTGCCTTTTGTCGTCCTGCAATGCCCTTGTTTTGTCCTTAAACGCTTCGGATACGACTTTACTAATAACACCTATTGCCTCCGGCGTTGGGACAAATTTTCTCAGTTCATCAACAAATATACCGTTGACAAATTCCGCTCTGTAACGCGAAGAGCAACCCTCAAAACAGTGATAGTAAGAATAATACTGGCTTCGCCCTTTAGATACGCTGCCGGTCAAAATTTTGCCGCATAAAGGACAAATGAGAAAGCCGCGTAATGGTAAGGTTTCACCTGTTACGATTTTAGGGCGGAAATGGCGGGTACGTCCTTCCAGTACTTCTTGCGCCTGATAGAACAGGGCTTCCGAAATTAAAGGCTCATGCCTTCCGTCCACGAATGTCGCCTCCTCGTCCTTGTACTTAGGTATAATTATCTTCCCGCAATACACAGGGTTACGCAACGCCACAAAGAAATTACTTCTTGCGCACCTTATGCCCTTTTGCTGCGCCACTTTAAAAATCTGTTGGGTGTTGAATGTACCGGCAGCTATTTCCGTAAATGCCCAACGCATAATACTTGCTTCCGGTTCCTCCGGCGCAATGTATTTAACCCCGTTTTCTGTAATCTTATTTACATATCCTACAGGTGCAACGCCCATATAGCGACCTTCCTTTCTTGCACGGCGCATCCCGTGAAAAGTATTTAACGCCCGGCGGTCGTTTTCTACTTCGGGAGCGGCAAGGTAAAACGCAAGCATCATTTTGTTTTCGGGTATTGATAAATCAAGCGGCTGCTCAACGGCTTGCGGCTCCACGCCATATTTGCGCAGTATGTTTATCATTTGATAAGCGTCCCCTGCGTTCCGGCTAAACCTGTCCCAACGAGTAAACAAAACAAAGTCTGCCTTACCCCTGTTCTTTTTCAATTCGGCAAGCAGCTTTTTCCATTCAGGACGGTTAAATGTTTTTGCCGAAAAATCCTCGCGTATAACGCGCAATACTTTTATACCGTTCAGGGTACAATACTTCACTAACAACTCCTCCTGATTTTGCGGGGAGTATCCTTTTGTCTGTTCGTCCGTACTTACGCGGACATATAGGTACGCTGTTTTCATAAATACACTATTTAATTTTTAGAAATTTCTTGAAACTCGCTGCCAGACTCGCTTCTAAGGCACTGCGCTACAGCAATGGTAGCTAATCGTCGGGCAAATTCCAAGATAAGACCCGCCTGATGCGGCGTTATTTCCCTGCCATGTTTCTTATAAATCTTCAATACGTCATCCGGTGTCGTTTTTCCCGTTTCCTTTGTTCCGTTCTTCTCAAATTCCATTGCACAAACCCTTTATTGCGGGTACAACTAATCTATCGTTTGGGGCTTACGTGTTTTATACGTGTTATGTCCATAAGCGCAATAAAAAAGCCGGTACTATTGACCGGCTTTCTCTATCATGCTGATTATCTGTTTCAGCGTCTTTGCATAATTGGGATCGGTGGCATAACCGGCAGCGGCTATTGCCTCGGCAAATTTGTACGGGTCATGTTTTACGGCAAGAGCCTGGCCGTACCGCTTATTCTTAAAAAAGAAATTCGCGTGGTCGGTAAAACATTCCTCCGGTGTATGGTACTTACGGAAATAATCTTTAACCACGTACTTAAACCATTTCTGCCCGTTACGAATGACCGGCGTTACCGAAATAATGACCGGAAATTTTAAGTCCTGCCTGCGGCTGTATTCCGTCGTCGTGAGCAACTGCTCGTTACCGTTGATACCGTCGGTATCTTTCACGCCAAAGAACATATTGCCCGGAGCCGCTTTGCCCCATCCGCTTTCTAATGCTGCCTGTGCTAAAATAGCTTTGGCACTAATCCCTGTTTTACGTTCTGTCTCCTTTGCATACGGTAGGTATGCCTTCACAAATTCACTCGGCTTCATTGTATTGATTTGATTTGAAAAAACTGTTTTGTATTACCCTGCGGAAGATGAAGCGGGTAACATGAGCAGGTCGGGCTTGAACACGTCCTTAACGTCCGTGCTTGGCTCAAATGTGGAGAACCTGTTGTCCTGCGGTATCCTGATAATCACCCCGGCGGATATATCGCTTATGGCTTTGCCCATTAGCTTTACACCCATAGGCAGCAGCGTTTCCCGCCAAAGCTCTGCGGCAGCTTTTTTTGGCTCTTTGATATGCAACGCCGGGTCAATAAAGCACCAGTCCTGGTACGCAATGTCGCCCCTGTCAATTCCGGCGTTCAGCCAGAACACCGTACCGCCCGTAACAGGATCATTCATACGGATAGCCCACTCAATGGCGGAGCGTCCCCGGTGGCGCGGCAATAAGGACGGGTGATAACCTATCCAGCCTAAGCGCGGTATGTAGCGCGTCCGCTTGCCTATGTAATCAAAGGAGTGCGCGGTAATGCCCAAGTCCACGCCCGCGATCATGGTGTCCGCGCTCAACGTACCCGCAGGGATAATAGGTATATCATGCAGGCGGGCTAATACCCCTATGTACCTATCCTCCAACGGGCAGCATACGCCCGTTACCTCGCAGCCTTTTTGCAGGCACAGGCGTAATATTTCCTCCCCGAACTTCTTTTGTCCCGATATAAAAACCCTCAATCGTCTATTCACTCTCTCCGATATATTTGAATGCCTGCACCGCGCGGAAATGCCCGCCGTAGCCTGCCGATGAATTTTTGAAATTTTTTGATTTGTGTGTGCGCCTGATACTTTCCATGCTGCGCTTTTTATTTGCGCCGTACAGCATTGCCCCGGTCTGTATCCAGCCTTTTGCCTTGCGTAAGTAGGCACATAGCTGCGGGTGGGAAGTATGAAAGAATACAGGGTATTTGTTACCCTTCCTGCCGTTGCCTTCGAGATGATACTGGCAAACGAATTTTAAGAACTGCGTACCTACGCCCGTTCCCTGCCACTCCGGCATTACGACTAAGCGTGTTGCGCGGTATGCCTTAGCCGTAAAGAAAGGCGTAACCGCCAGATGCGCTACCAGTTCCCCGTTGACCGTTGCGACAAAGTATTCTGCACAAGGCGGGAACGGCAGGTCTAAATAGTAATGCGCTTTAAAAAACTTCCAGTAACTGCTGTTGACCTTCCATACGTCGAGGGAAATAGGAGCCCTTGACTGGAGTTTTTTTTTACGTCCGCCGTTCGGGTGTCATATACCCAATCTGGCTGCAGCCATTCGATAATATCATAGTGGCAGGATAAAAGAATGATTTGCTTACCCGTGTTCCTGCGCCACGCTTTTGCAAATGCCGCCGCACCTACCTGCGCAATCTGCCGGTCAATAACGGAGGTAAACTCATCCACGACCACTTTGTCCGGGGCTTCTACGGTGAGCCTTGCCAGTCCCGCCCGGAACTGCTCCCGGTTGGACAATACTTTAAACGGTCTTAGCCATGCGGGAACGTCCCCCAATCCTACGGAGGCTAACGCCCCGGTAACTGTTTTAAAATCCCCCTCCGGCGCAATGCAGTCCACTATGGGTTTCTCATTGTCCCAACCGCTATACAGGTCATATACGCGGTCAGCTCCCCATACCTGTTTGCCTAAACTGGATTTACCGCTACCGGATGCGCCGACGATCAAACCTATCTGCCAGTCGTTGCCCTCAACAGGCAGGTCGGCAATATGGCTCCACGTATGCCCGCTTTCCGGGTTGAACAGGGACTTTACTTTTTCCGCCCTGAACGATTTGTAATTTTCGCAACTGTGCTGTACTTCTATCCTCATACCGATACCACCTTTAAATCTGTAAAACCTAATTCCTTCAACTTCTCAAATACCTGTTGCTGCTCCTGCTCCGTTGCTACCCTGACAATGACCGCGTGTTGCTCTTTGTAACTAAACCCTTTGGGCTTTTCTTTCCTTTCCTTTTCATTCTCCATATATCACCTGTCTATAAAACAAACTTTACTACCACATACACCGCTATAACAGCGATACTTATCAAAGCAACGACGCGCCACAAATTGCGCTCCCAAAGCAACCGCTCCGCGCGGTCATGCTCTTTATCATATGATTGCTGTAACACCGTTATACGGGCGGTATTTTCAACCGTTGTTACGCTGGAGGTATAGAAGGTATCTACACGCTCCGTTTGCGGCGGGCAAGGCATGGAAATGACGTTGTTACCCTTCCCGTTTTTTACCACGCTGTCGCAGTCTATGGTAACGGTATCGGTTCGGTAAACCGTTGCGCCCTGCTTATACTCCGTTTGGGTAATGGTCGTTTCCTTTGGTGGATACCAGTTACCGCAGTTCTTTGCTACAATTTGCGGGTAATGCGCCTGCGCCTTAATGACCTGCCGCTCCGCTTTTCTTTGTGTGTAACAGCCTGAAAGCACCAAAAGGGCGCACAGGCAAAGCATACTATTCCTCATCAGTCTTTCCTCCCTTTATTGCCTCCGTAATTTTCTCTATGAGCGGTTTGATAAAATCCAGCTTCGGGTTAATGGCGACAATGTTTTCATACACGCTTTTTGCTTCTATCAGTATCAGCAGCGAATATGCCCACCTGTCAATAAAAGATACCGGCGAGATACTTTCCCCGTTCACGGTAAAATGCACCAGCACGTGCGTAATAATCAGGAAAGCCCCGTACTGGATAAACTTGATAACGGTCATACGCAGCCCCCGGCTGGTAATGTTCTTATGACCGCCCTGTACCCATACTTTGGTAATGCCGGTAATCAGGTCGAGCATGACCGCAATCAGCAGCCACACGAGATACTCGGTATCGTTAAAAATATACTTCTGGAAAAAAGCACCGAAGGCGCTCACCATTAAAAGCACCGGGCTGGCGTGGGTTAAAATTTTGTCTGCTATCATCACTAATTCAATCTGCACTTGTACCGGGAATACGGGAGGCGGCTTCCGCTATCACCTGTTCATTTTCTCTTTGTCGCCTCCCGAATTACTTACCTCACTATTCCTTTTTCACTTCCCGATATGTACCGCTTACGGGCGGTCATCATTGTATGTTAAAGGTGGTCATTTCGCGGAGCAGGGAATAGTCCATGTTTTGTACTATTCATACTGTCTTATTTCCATGACCACATCATTATCGTCCTCGGCGCAGTAGAGTATCATTGTTTGAGGGTCTGCCATTGTAGCCGAAGTTGCAAGCGGCGTTCCGTTCCGGCTGAAGCCGTTACAAAATATAACCGTCCTGCCGGGTATCCCGCTTTCAACATGCCCTAAATAAGTACCATAAAACTGGTACTCAAACGATAGAGAAATGCCTATTTCATTCTCAAACTCATCTACGATCATAGGCGGCTCTCCCGCGTGTTGCTGTAAGCGCACCGTATATGTTTTATACGGTCTTCCGGTAGGTTCTCCGGGTGTGCCGCCGCCGTCATTGCAGCATTTTAAACGATACACCAGCTCTCCGTTAGCATCGGATACTTTTATGTCAAATTCCTGCCCGCCCTCCGGCTTGATAAAATAAATAGAGTCCGGCTCTATCCTTTCCGGGTCAAACTCCGGGTCTTCCGTCACCTTAAATAATCTCAGCCACTTTTCCTGTCCTGCCATCTTGATTTTCTCTTTACTACCATTCTACAATTTCCCAACGCATCACCGGCGACCCCGCAAAGGCAAGCGTATCTTCTCCGCCTTCGGCGTAGGCGATATCGTTTAGCACGTTTATGTTTCCGTGCGTATGTGCGCCTGAGCCGTTAATCATTGCCACTACCTGACCGCGCGAGGTCGGCTGGTTGTTGCTCACCGCGTCGGGTATGATCGGCGAGGACGTAAATTGCTTTACGCCGTTGACGGTTTGGTCGCCCGTAGTTTTTACCGCCACGGCGTCGATCTGCTGCCTTACTTTAAGCGGTGTCATGATGGTGGTATTGTCGCCACCGGCATTCGCTTCCTCTGTTGTCGCGATACGCGAATAACCGGATACCGTTTCCGTCGCCCGCATCAAGTTACCCTGTATAACATAAAAGGCATTCCCTGCCGCAGCCTGCAATCCTCCGGCAGAATCCGTTTTACATACGATTTCGTCATAAACGTCCACATCTACCCCCTGACCGCCGCCTATTTTACCTGCGGCTATTACTTCCCAACGGTCACCGGCTTTTGCGGCGGGATATACCGGATTAGCGGAACAGTTGATTTCACCACGCTGCCTTCCGGCAATATTGTTCAGGGCGTCAAACTGTCCTTTTGTCAACGGCTCATTAGCTGCCGCAGCATCGGGCAGGTTCTGCAGGCGGTTGCCTGCCATATTGATATTGCCCGATAGGACATTCCCCGCAGCCCTTGCCTGCTCCAGCGTTGTGTTGTGAGGATTATTCGTATTACTTGTATGCCCGGAAACGGCGGCATTGGTATTGTTGATCGCCGTTTGCGTTGCCGTAGAGATAGGCTTGTTTACGTCGGAGGTATTGTCCACGTTGCCTAAGCCTATGTCGCCTTTTGATAATCCTAAATCCGCCTTGAACTGTGCCGGTGTGCGGTTGACCCAGGCTCCCGACTTGCGCTGGATAATATCATTGTTTGCCGCAGCGATACCGGCAATCGTCGTCAGCTCCGCACTGGCATTCTGCTTACCGGCAATTTGCGCTGCGGTTACGGAGTCCTCCTGCACTACCTCGCCCGCATTACCCGTAATAACGGTGCGGAACATGCCGCCGGATCGTACATAATAAATTGCATTGGCTACCAGCGTACCGGGCAATGCGCTCACTTTAAAAACTTTCAACTGTGCATTTCCTGCCATCGTCTATTCTATTTTGTGTTTGTAAATACTACCAATCTATTTGCTGCCATAAGGTGGCAGCCGTTTCATTTCCTTTGTTGAGCCATATATAGTGCGTACCGTTAAACAATATGCTCAGAATACTAACCGCGCCCGGCTGCTGGTTGATTTGCGGCTCCTGTCCTCCTTCAAAAATGCTGTCGGGAGGATAGGCAAGGTTATAACCGCCGTTGCTGTCCTGCTGCGCAACGAGCCAGTACAAACCACCCTGCACCGCGTTCTCAATAGACAGGGTTACGTCATTACCCAACAGCATAAAAGCCCTGCTTCCTAATTCTACGTCCCAATCCGCAACCGCCTCTGTTGTGGTAATATCCTGAAAGCCGCCGGTTGCCGTTTCCTCTGAAAAGTCCAGCATTTGTTCCAGCACGCCGCGCAGTAGCGCAGGCGTAACTGCCCTTACGTTATTGTCGGGTATATTCAGCGATATAAGATTTCTGATTGTCTGCTTTACCGGGTTCATTTGCTATGCTTTTATTTGCGCTACCAAGCCCACGTTCTTCGGGCGCGTTTCTGCTCCGCCATAGGGCTGTATGACCGCGCTGCTATAAATATCTGGTTCGCCCGGTGTAATGTCACCGCCCATGCTGACCGTATTATGACCATTGGAATAGCGCAGCAAACGGTCATACTGCCCGTTAATATGGTTGTGCGCTATTACCTCGTCCTTTTCATAACCACCAGGTACTGTTGATACCCTGCCGAGGTCTATGCCCCTGCCGTTATCCAATGCGCGGATAAACATGGCACGTAAATCGGGAACCCGGAACGTGGTGCTGAAATTGCCGTGGCTGAAGCAACCCCTGAAGGCATTGGACTGCCCGCTTATACCTGAAAGCCATTGCATGTCGGTCGGAAGACCGCCGGGGATGCTCTGGGCAAATTCCCATAAACGGGGATAATCTGCGCGGTTCAAAATTTGCCCGTTTGCCTCGACCGCATTAGGCAGGATTTTGTACGAGTAAACGGCTTCGCCTACCTCATCAAAATTTCCTTTTACAGCTATCACATACCAGTAACTCCCGGTCAGCGAAATAACGCCGCCTACGGGTGGTGGCGGGTCGCCTTTTACCAGATAAATACTATCTCCCTGACCGAGAAACATGGTCGTCCTGCCTACGCCGCCGTACTGGATAATATCAGTATAGGTAATACCGAAAGGAAAACCGATGGTGTAAGAATTGGTCTTTATTGTTACCTGCGATTTATTGACATTAATTGCCGTTATCGGTATAATGGTTCCTTTGGGTACGGTATTGCCTAAAGGCAGCGTTATCGTGAGCGTTTTGTTGTCCGCATTGGCGATAATAGCGTTACCGACGTGGGCTGCGGTGAGCGTAGTATTTACGTCAATCCACGCCGTATCCACAAGGCGGTTAGCCAAGCCCACTTGTCCCTTCAGCCATGTCGTGCGGTTAGCTAACTGCTGCCCCTGCGTATTGGAAATACCACCTGCGCCGCCAATAACGAGGTCGGTCTGCTCTAACTGGTATATCCCTGCTTCCCATGTTGCCGTTTCCGTAAGATTTGCCATTCCTTATTCTTGCCCTCCTATAAATCCTATTAATTGATTGTGATTTTCCATGTACCCACCAGTTTGATGGAAGAAGATTTGATAATGGCAGAGCGTATCTTCCTTGCGAATAATATGCCGCTATCATTCATCAAACCGAACTCCGTAATGCTCAAACCGTTTGCCTCCGTTGTTTCTATCGTCCAGCTAAACAACACCTCGTTGGCATTGGGAAACGAATAGCCGTCTATGTTCTTAATGAACGGTGTAGTAAGCGCGGTATCCGCTACGTCCGGCGGCGTTGTTCCTATGCCTACGGCTATCTTGTTTATTTTCTTTCCGGTTGCCGCGCCCGCGAGTAGCTGCGCGGTATTGGCTTTGCCAAGTGTAACCACAAGGTTATTGTCCTCGTAATGCTCCAGTATGTTCCCGCTTTTGGCTTCAATGATTTGAACGCTAAATAATCCCTTCGCCTCTATTCCTTCTCTCATCATATAATTGTCACCGTCAAAATATCCGTGTCCGTGCTGCAGTTCCTGTCCCCGTTGTAAGTATATGCCCCGTTATACCGGAAGTCCCCGCCGACGTACATATCGTCGCTGTCATCCACGCCGGGGTTTTCGTAGCTTTCATCTGTAAGGGTAATACCGTCCGGGTCAAAAGTTATTTTATAGGAAATGTCCACTAAATGGCTGCGGACGTTTTTATATTCCTCTATCATGCGCACCAGTTCCTCTACTGCCGCAGCAGATATAGGATTGTTGCCCGCATCCAGTTCGATCCTAAAGGTAGCCCAGCCGCCCGCGCCGTTTTGTACGTGTTCTGTCAGTACCGCATCGGGATAACCGATTGTTTTCAATGCTTCCTTTACCGCCCATACCGTGCCTTTGAAGCGGTGCAATTCAATAGCCCTTTTGATAACCTCGCGCTTTTGCACGGTGGTGGTGGCAAGGCGCATACCCTTATAGCCCAATACATCGAATTGCTCCGCGAGGAACGGGAGCGCGTTCTCCGATACCGTATCAATCAGGTACACCAGCAGCGCGTCCAACTGTACCGCGTCCAGCCTGTTCTTTGCCATCAGGTCGAAGGCGGCAAAATGCGGAATACCCGCAATGCTGTTAGCCAGTATCACGTCTTTGTTACTCATCGTTAAAGCCTGTTACGTTTACGGTAATGCCGGTACAATGGGTATATTCATGCTCACCCACCACAATATCTGCGGCGGGGCTTACGACCTCGGCTTTATATACTTTCTCTACATTGGACTGGCGGATGATCTGTGCGCCCACCACGTCAATCCCTAAGCGTGTTTTTCTGCCGTCCACATACGCCTGTAAATTTCTGGTCACTTCACCCACTACCTGAGTAGGCATAGCGTCCGTTAAAAGCGTAAGGTTCACCTCCAGCGCGTAGCTAATCATAACGGGGGCTTGTACCACGACAGTATCAGTCAAGGGGCGTACTTTATCGGCGTTGCATTTGGCAAATACCGCGTCTATGATTTCCGTAGCGGGCGGCTGACCGTCCATCATTAAGGGATAGATATTGACCTGCCCCGGTACAGGTGAAGTAACGGCAACGTCTATAATGGAGGGATGCGCAGACTTCGCAAAGAATTTATACGCTCCCTTACTTCCGGCATTGCTGAACCCGGCGGGGGCTAATTTGATACGCTCCCTTAATTGCTCGTCGCCTTCCTCGTCTGCGCCGCCGTCGCTGGTGTCCAGGTTGGCGGCTGTAGTAATGTACGGTTGCGGGTCAAGTATCAGGGCTATGTCGACGGGCGCGTAGTTGTTGCCGATATTCCCCTCGGCTGTACATTCCGCTTTTATATCAACGGTAAGAACGCTGGCGGCAACCGCTTTTGTTTCCGTTATAATGAATATCGCCTGACCGTCCACACTTTGTACGCGGATGCCGGAAGGTATGACCAGGCTACCGTGACCCGCTACCAGTGTAAACCGTATCAAGCAACCCGCCTTGCTTGCCGGAAGGCGGCGAACGCCGACCAGCTCTCCGAGGTAATCCAATGCCGGGAAACGGGCAAAGGCTACGAGGTTTTGCAGGGCGGCTTCATTGATTGCCGTGCGTAGTAAATACTCGCGGTAAGCAAAGCCATTAATGAGCAAACGCTCCGCCTGCGCGGGAGCCAGTTTTTTACCCGTAGCGGTTTCATAATCGGCTATCATATCGTTTACAATAGCCGCCGCGTCTATATCAATAAATTGTGGTTTCGTTAATTCCATTCCCCCTCTGCTTCTTACTCCGCTAAAACCCTAATCCTGTAAATCCTATGTGTCAAATCCTTTTGAAAAGCCAAAGCCAAAACCACCGGGCAATATCCCTGTTACGGATAGCTGTATAGCTGCGGGCGTTCCGGTAGAAAGTACCAGCAGGTTATTTTCTACCTGCCACGTCCCGTACTCCGGCCAGTACTGGTTAGCCCATACAAGTATATCCTCCACCGTTGCCGCCATATCTTCAGGGAAAGCGGGCAATACCTCTATGCCGTCTTTTATAAAATTGACATAGTAATATGCCTCCTGCTGCTTTTCCGGGATTGTCGCCGTATATACATACTTCGATGTAGTGGTAACGGTCAGCGTTCCCTGCGTAGCCAGTCCCGTGTTCAGGTACAGCACTAACTTATTGCCGGTTATGAACCACTTGCCGTATATATACCAGTTTGCCTGAAGCCAGTTATACAACTCGTCATAGCTGGCAAAGCCGGTAGCAGGTATTTCGGGCAACATTTCCGCGCCGTCCAGTATAAGCGAAACAAAGAGCCGTGAGGCGGTTGTTATATCCTGCGGTAATAACGCCTCCAGTATCAGCACCGTTGCCGTGCCGGCACTTACCGCCTGATTGTTCAAAACAAAATCGAGGCTCTCGGTCTTGGCATCACCGGAAAGCCGATAGCGTATGGTAAACTTTATGAACGTATTACTTGCCAATTTCCAAATCGTGTGTTATCCCTAATACTTCAATACGCGGCTCCCATTGGCGTATGGCTTCCAGCATTGCCTTCTTCATTTTCGGTAAGGCTATGTGTACCGGCTGGTCAATGTACAGGTACATATCACAGCCGAACTCCGGGCGTAGGGGATCGCTGCCCTTGCGGGTAAGCAGAATTAAGTTGACGCATTGCTTTACATCATTCAACCCCTCCTCAACGATACCCACGCCGCTAATGGATAACTGCCAGTCCGTCGCCTGTATGTCTTTCACCGTTGCCACTATGGTATGGACGGAGTAGTTGCCCCGCCGCCGCTCGGAGCGGTATGTTTATGCGTTAATAAACTGATTGCGCCTGCCTTTACATCGCCGGAAGCGGTAACAGCCGCCGCCGTGATAGTACCGGTTACGTCGAGGTTGCCGGTAGCCTGCGCATTGGGCGCGTCAATCTTTACGGATGCCGCCTTTACCGTTGCATTGCCCTGCGCCTCGACGTTTACCTCATTTGCTTTTACCATTGCCTTTTGCGTTACGGTAATATTTGCTTCCTTACATTCCACGTTCAGTGTTTCGTCACTGGTAATTTTTATATCACCTTTAATCAGGAGCGATAAAGTTTTAGTATTCCGGTCATACTCAATAGACGAGTTATCGGCAAAATGAATAACGAGCTTACCTTCTGCCGCACCGGCGGGCTGCTCCTGCTCATCATAGACCGCGCCGCCGATAACGCCGTACTCGCAATGCTCGTCCATGATGCACCATACATGCTCGTTCACGTCAAAGGGAAAGGAGTATTTATCCTTCAAAGATTTTTGTACGCTCATAGGCAGCCAGCCGCTCGGCACATCGTCATCCTGAAAATGCACCTTTGCCAGCCCCTTTGCCGCGTCCACCTCACATATCAATCCAAACTTTAACACGCTCTATTTCTTTTTGCTTTTGTGTTTGCTTTCGGGAACTGTGCCGATACGTTTCAGTTCCGCCTCCGTACCGTAAGCTATACCCTTATCCAGCGTATGATGCGAAGCGGTAACATGGTATGTGCCGGATAGTACGCCTAACCCGGTCAGCTCTATGTTTTGCCCTGCTACCAACAGCACGTTACCCGGCGTTACAACGGTTCCCGTTTTTTCATGCGTATTTGCCCGGTGCAATGCCGCCTTTGCTTTTGCCTCCGCCTGCTGCTTGTTTTCCGCCTTGCTGCGTATCTCCAGTTGCTCCCCGCCGTCGTCAGCTTCGCTATGGCTGACCAGCTCGTTTTTCTGCGTATTGTGGTATCGGGATTTTGCGCCCTTATAGGTATCCATTGTTTTATCCCGGAATGAAAAACTGATAAGGTCTGTTCTGTCCAGCGTCAGGACTTTACCACGCGCCTCTAAATCATACATGGAAGTAAAGACAAGGGTTTTATCCCGGACGCTGAATACATAGCCGTAATCAAGGCTTAAACGCCGTAAGAAGGCAAGGCTGGTTTCCCGGTGCTGCATGACCCGACCGATACGGATATTGTCGATTTTACCGGATACCTGGAAGCCAGCGTTTGAGGCTACGGTGCGTATCACTTCGGAGAGACTTTTGTTTTCGTGCGCGTAGCTTTTCTTAGTGCGGATGCCGGAATGAATACCGGCGGCAAGCCCTTTGATACATACTATATCCGGCGGCGCAGAAAATTCTATCTCGTCTATCATAAACGAGCCGCAGGACAGTACAGCTCCGCCCGCCATGCCTATCTCCGCTTTGATAACGCTGCCTTTCGTCGGATACCATTCATTTTGCCACAGCCTGTCCACGTCCTCCAACTGGATTTCCAGCTCGTCGCTTTTGCCTTCCGTTTTATCGGTATAGGACAGCGACAACAGATGCTTGCTTATATCTGCGGTAATGTTCTTACCGTCATACAGTACTTTAAAATATGGTCTGGGTGCAATGCTCATTTAAAAAATTCTTTTCCACGGCGGTAATAATTCCGCGTCCGTCTTTACTGCCGTTTCCTCCAGAATGGGTATGTCCAGTACCGTCCCACCTTCCAGTCTTGCAGTAATGGGAACACCGGGGTTGGCGGCAATGATGATATGGGCAAGGTCAGCCCTGCCGTATGCTTTATATGCAACTGTGTCCCAACGTTCGCCGTCCTGTACGGTGTATTGTGTATTTGCCATCTTATAAACCCTATCTGCGGCGCGTTATCACGTTATTGAATAAAGGAATAGACGCACCGTACATACTGCGCATAGCCGCCTGCAGGTAGGTGTTGGCGTCCTTTAAATCCTGTATGTTATTGATAGGAAACAACGCCTTTATAGAACTGAATCTGCCGGACACATTTTGCGCGGAGCCTTGCAAGCCGGTATAAATACCTTGTAAGGACTGCGCGTTCGTTAGCTTGTCGTTCAGGTCGTTGATGGCTTTGTTCCCTTTATCGCAGGCGTTCTTTATTTTCTGCTCAAGGGTAGCCTGGCTCGATACGTTGTTTTCATAATCGCTCACCAGCCCGTCTATTTCGTTTGCCTGCTGCGCGGTTTCCGTTACGTTCTTTGCCGCCTTTGCGGTATCCGTTAGAGGTTGCGGCGGTCTGCTTACTACCGGCTTTTTATCCCCGGTGGCAAAGGCATTTTTACGCGCCGCCTGTTGTTGCTGTTCTTCTTTGGAATAAGGGACAAATTCTTTGAGTGAAAGCGTAACGGTAGCCTGTACGATTGTACCGTCGGCAAGGGCATGATCTACGGTATAAGGAGCGGCAATAATTACATAGTCGGAAACATAAGTGCCGTCGCCCATTAGGAGCGGGAGTATCTCGCCGTCCGTTTTTGCTTTCTCTAATTGGGTAAGTTCCTGTGCCGGGTTGCAGAATTTGGCGTGTAAGCGAAAAGTAAGTGTTAGCTCTTGTAACGTGTCGCCGGTTTTCTGTAAACGCGGCTTGCCGTCAATAAGTGCATGCTCGCTATAAGATGCCTCATTGCCGTCCACGCTCCATGCCTCAAATCCTTTCAGCCCCTCAAAAACAATGTCCCCCAACTGGCAATACATGGTACGCAAGTTCAGAAGATAGTAATATTGATATTAGACAGAATTTTGTGCGCATCACATTCCTAAATCTTCCTGATACGTGTGTGACATGTTATGTCTATGTTATACCCATTTTAGAAATTTCAAGCTCTACTCCTTCTTTGACATTGTCAATTATAGAGCCATACACAGTAATTACCTGCGCTGACTGTTTGTCTTCCATAGCTTTTAGGTAATTCAAAAATAACCGAACAGCTTCGACCCTTTGTTGGATATTTCTCGTGCCATTATCCTGCGCGGGTGGAAAGGCAGCCTTAATAATGTCAAAATGTTGCGAATCATAGACCGGTGTATCCTGAATAATAATATCCCAATAATGAAACTTGTGAACTAATTCTTTTAAATAGTAATGTCCCTTTGCGGTCAACCCTATATTAAAATTTGAAGGCACTTCATACCAAAGAACATCTGTCAAATTTTCATCAGTGTCTATTAATGCGGCTTTTATCAAGCTCGATAATGCTTCATTTATCGAATTTATTCTGTAACCAAGAGCAGTGAGTTTTTCACTAAGTATCGAGTTAGGAATTAATCTTTCGGTGTAACTTTTCTTCTCAATAAAATCATTTAAATCTTGCAAAATATAGGATTTAATGAAATGATCAGTAGAGTCAACAGGGGGAATTAAAAGGTTGTACAATGAACTAATTTCTGAGTTATAATATAACCTATTCTGAAGGCTAACAGATTTTACGAACTCATGCATTGGAATTACTGACCGGGGCTCGTGGCCTTGTTCATTTCGGTATTTCTCTCTTAGGATATATTCAGACACTTTTGTATGACCAGATGTTAAAAAGCTTTTGAATAGTCGAAGCCCTTCCCTTATATTGGGATATGTTGTATGGTTTAGAAAATCAATAACACGTTTGTTGTCTGTTGATAATATAGAATTTTTTAAACCCGCTAAAAAATGTACAATGTCATCCGATGAAAACTCTATATTATATCCTTTTTGATTAACACCCCGAACTTTTTTCTCCAATTCCGGAACTTTTTGCAATGCAAAGTCAATTCTTTTCTGAAGTATCTCAGCATAGTTAGGCGCGGTTATATGATAAACATTGCTTTCGTAAGCATCGAATGGCGGCGAGTTCTGCCATTTATAATAATATCCTTCTCTAAGTGATATTAGAGTTCCACAAAGTGTTGCTTTAGTTAACGAGTGGGCAAATACAAATAACTTTTTCTGTATTTCATCATTAAATTGATCAGCATTATCAATTATTACTATCAATCTTTTCCTTCTTTCCCTAATCAGATATTTTGATAGTAATTCTAAGTGCTTCGCAGGATTTTTTAACTGCTCCTGTAAAAAAGTTGCAAGCGATTTGTTATATGCCGCCTCATCATTTGCCTTTTCATATTGCCAAATACTTTCATCGTTTCTTTTTATTTCGGTCAAATAAATCCTTCCCAAAACTTTCAAAGAGTGTAATTCAAGAGCCTCATACTTCTGATATATCTTTTGCAAGATTTCTGAGGCAATTTGTGCTGGCTCAAAATTTTCCTTTTCTTCAAAAAATTTTCGGAAGTCGATGTAAACCAAGAAATGATTTTCGATTTCCTCATCCTTTAATTTGTATTTAAACAAATGATTTATGAAGGTAGTTTTCCCGGCTCCTTTTGAGCCAATTATAATAATAGGTTTAGGAGGATAGTTGTTTCTAATTGAGATTTCCTCGGAATTAATCTCCCCCGATATTTGAGATGCGATGCTGTCGGAATTAACTGCGGGAATAATCTGCCCAATTTTGGGAGCATAGTCTCCAAAAAGGCGCTCTATCTCATCCTTATTTTTCTTTGTCTCTTTGTTCTCAACAAAACAATATTTGATAAATTCTTCATCATCTTCTCGCTCCTCTGAAAATATCTCCCCAAATATTTTGTCTATAATTGGCGTTATATTTGCGCTTAAGGAGTTTCTTATTAATTCTTTGTCTTTATCAATCAAAGTTGATAAAATCGTTTTAGATTGAAATTGTGCTATTGGCAAATCGTATTTAAATCCACCGTTATTAATGATTCCCAACTTTGAAAGATTTTCATAGAACTCTATGAATCGATTTTCAATATCTTCTATCCCATTAAATAAAAGACAACTATTTTCTTTCCAAGGCTTGTTATCCGTATTAAATGCTTTTAAAAAAATAAATTGGTAGCCATTCGTAACAACTCCATAAGGAATACTTTCATCTATGCAATAAGTTCTTATCTGTTGAATTTGTTCCTTATTGCCGCTCAATAATGAATTTAGAGTCGCATGTTTATGGTTTTTGGGAAGCTTCAATTCAATAAATTGCCTTTTAGCTTCTACAATAAAATGAACACCAGGAATTGAAACTTTATAATCAAAATAGCCGGAAGATACATGTCCTTCCCGCCTTATATCTTCTTCCTGCCAGCCTAACACGTTTATTAATAGATAATCTATTAGCTTTGAGCGGGTATCGGACTCGGTTAAATCTTCTTCAATATAGTTGTTATAAACCTGTTTATAGGTGTCAAATGCTAACTTGGAGTCGTCTATGTTTGTCATATTGAAGTTATGGGCTAATATAATTTGCGTCTATGATTTACTGCGCAAATATATCTATATGTAGCGTACATAACTTTATTTACTGCCGTTATGGTGGATTAATATTAGCCTCAATAACTAATCCTTTTCATCCTTGCCTCATAATCCTTCATCATCTTTTCAAATTGCCGCTTCATTTCGGAAGTCAGTATATTAGCGTCCTTAGCCGTCGCGCCACCGCTTAAATGAATGACCGGCGCAAAATGTATAGTAACATTTCCCTGAGCGTTATTGCCGAATACGGGAACCGGTGAGAAGGGCTGCCCCTTAAACTGAAACACCTGCGCCGTTACCCGGCTCATGGCATTTATCAGCGGGGTGGCTTTAATGCTTTGTGCTATCGTTTCTACCAAGCGGATACGGTGAATATCCTTTAACGCACCAGTCTTAGCGGGTGAGAAGGGCAGGTAATCCCTTATCTTGCTCACCATGCCTCTAATCGCTTCAATAGGTTTATGCGCTACGCTCGTTATACCTTTCCAGATACTGTCCACGATATTTTTACCGGCGTTCCAGAACGTCGCGCCTAAACCGAACACCCAGGAGACAAAGCCGCTAAAGATTGCCCTAACCCGGTTCCATAAGTTACCGAACCACGCGGTGATCCTGTCCCAATGTTTTATGACCAATCCTTGCGGTGTGTAATTCAGGAGCAGGGATTTGATGCCGTCCCACCCGGCTCTGAATATTGCCTTTAACCCTGTCCATAAAGCGGTAAACCATGCCCGTATCTTATCCCAATGCTTTATGACCAAGCCATGCGGCGTATAGTTAAAGAACAGGTATTTTATGGCATCCCATCCAATTTTGCATATAGCCTTCAGCTTATCCCATAAGCTGCCGAACCAAGCCGTAATCTTACTCCAGTGCTGAATGATAAGCCCCGCCGGTGTATAATTGAAAAACAGCCCTTTGATACCTTCCCATGCCTGCCGGAATACCTTTGTAACCTGCGCCCACAAGCGACTAAAAAACGCTTTTATAGCGTCCCAATACTTATAAATCAGGAACGCCGCCGTTGCTATTGCCGCAATAGCCAGCAACATAGGATTGGCAAGGAATAACCTGCCGATGAATAATACCGCCTTGCTGACAAAGCCTAACGCGCTGGTCAGTCCCTGGAATACCTTAGTGCCGACACTTACCAATTTCATGACACCGCCGAATGCAAAGGACAAACCGGATAAGCCCAAATTCAGCGCGGCAAACGCTGCCACGCCTAACATGATTTTCTTTGTGAGTTCCGGGTTCTTTTCTATCCAGCTTTGTAACTTATCCAGTAAAGGCGTTACCCGTTTAAACAATTCATTGACGGAGGGGATAAGGGTTTTACCTAATGCAGCCGCAGCCATTTTGAAGTTATCCTGCAAAGTGGATAGTTGCCCATACATGGTTTTGCTTTGCTCCTCGATACCACCGGCGAAATAGGTATCACCGATTTTCTGCAAATACTTTTCAATGCTGGCAGCGTCTTTTGCAATAGTGGTCTTTACCCCGCGAAACAGGAAAGTAACTTTATCGTTTGTGGAACTGGCTTTGATACCGAACTCCTTTAAACGTTCAAATTCGCCGGTGGTTGCGTCGGTTACTGCCTCGATCATGTCGTTAAGGCTCTTACCCATTGCCGAGGCGGTGTTGCCGTATGATTGCAGGGATTTGTTAGACGGGTCAAGCCCCATGTTCTTCAGCTTGATAAACCCGCCCATCACTTCCTCCAGACCGTAAGGGGTGCGGGCTGCAAAATCATTGATAACCTTAAAGGCTTTTTCCGTTTCCTTTATGTTTCCGCCTAACGCTGTTTTTAAGGCGACCTGCAATTTCTCCATGTCCGCCGCCGCCTTCAAAGGAGCGGCAAGAAGCCCCGCCGTAGCCAGTCCTATCCCCCCGGTTTCCTTACCGAAGGCAAAGGCGGATTTACCTAACGCCTCTGTCTTTTCGCTTAGGGTTTTCAGCTTGGATACAGACCGGCTAACAGCCTGGCTGATGCCCGCCGTCATCTTATCATAGGCGCTCAGTACGACCGCTATCTTTATGGTCTTATCCGCCATCCGGGGGCTTGTTCAGTTTTGTATGCAGTTTGTGGGCTTCGTGGAACCAATAGCTTATGTCCGCCGTTGTCCACGACATAAATTCAAGAGGGGACGTGCCGAAGAAATGGGCGGCAAAAGCCATTTGCTCGGCGGTAACTAAAAATTTATTTCGGAGAACTCGGTTTGTATCTTGATATAGTCGTTCATAGGT
The DNA here is from genome assembly GCA_017849575.1 of Flavipsychrobacter sp. GTDB lineage: Bacteria > Bacteroidota > Bacteroidia > Chitinophagales > Chitinophagaceae > JAFIGV01. The sequence goes on from JAFIGV010000015.1 coordinate 283,173, forward strand.
AACTCGTCCAGTTCCTCCGGTACAACGGGCTTGCCGTCTATCAGTACCGTGCGGCTCATGAGGGCGTTCATGTATTCGTCCTCCCTGCCGCCTGAAATGCGCAATGCTTCTTTTGCGTCCCTGCCTTTACCCGCTTTAATCAATGCGATACGTCCGTTGCTCAATGTAACTTCTGCCTGTTGCTTGCTCATAATCTTTCGCTCTAAATCCGTTCTAAAAATTGTTTTGAATTATATACCGAGGTTAGCCCGGTACTGCGCCAGCAGATCTTCGCCGCCGACTTTAAAAATGTTTGCTTCCACGTCTATCTCTATGATTTCCTCGCCGTCTATCTCCAGCTTGCAATAGGTAGCACCGAAGTTGTTTTCCATTTCCACGTTATCGTGTTGCTTGAAGTTGCCAAGCGGAAAATCTTTTGATTGCGCGGTGATATAACATACCACAGGAACCTGCGCTACGCGGCTGCCGCCTTCGTAGGTTTCCAAAGAAGCGCGTACCTGTAATTTGATTGCCTCAAACGGGTTTGCCATCTTCTTCAGGACTTCCGGGTAGTAGCTGTTCCATTTGATTTTTCCTTCCAGCTTATCAATACCGGAGAAGTACTCCATTGCCCCGATCATACCGAGGGCTTTATGCTCCCCGTTCTTGAATTTCACTTGCGGCAATCCTATTTCCTCCGCGCGTCCTAAAAAGGAATTACCGTCCGCGTATATATTGGCATTGGTCAGCCTGTTAATGGATATTTTCTTAGCCATTATTATTTCAGTGATTTAAGTAAGTTGATGTCTATGTAACTGTTGAAGGTGATGCGCTCACCGGCGGGCGGAGCCATGAAGCTGATGTCAAAAACAAGGTGTCCCGCCGCTATCTGCTCGTTGCTGTTCTTGCTACGGTCAAACGTACATTTGCCGTCTATCAACGCGCCGCGACCTATCAGGGTACGGATAAAGCTGTTGACGCTTTCCTTAATGGCATCTATCAAAGCGTTATTGATAGGCTTGTCCATGAATTGCAGCGTTGCCTGCTCTACGCTCTCCAGTAGTATATCCGCAGTACGGCGGACGCAAACGAAATTGTCCGGGGCGGTGCTTACGGGAAAGGAGGCGTTACGGTTGCCCCATGTACGGATGCCGGAGCCGAAGCTGTTAAAAATGGTCGTGATACCTTTTTCATTCAGCAGGTTAGCGTCGGATTGCGCGTCGCTGATACCGGCGGAGATATTACGCTCCGCGCCTACAATGCCTAAAATTTCATGGTTGGAATCGGACACCCAAAATCCCTCGTTGTTGTCCACCGCCGCGCGTATGCCCGCCTTAAATGCGCTGTACGGAAAATCTATATTGCTGTCCGTTGCGGTATCATACCATTTCAGGTGCGGGTATAAAAGCTCCGCGCGTTTGCTGCTGGTATTGAAGTTAATTGTACCGGCTACGCCGCGCCCGCCGAGTGCCTGAGAAACGGTAACGCCATAAGGCGCGTCCAGGTAGCAAACAGCCCTTAGCTTGGTAGCCATGCTGACTAACTCCGTTGCTATGGCATTCATGCTGGAATAGCCGGGGGCAATCAGGATTTTAGGCTTGAAGCCGTACAGGTTATACGACAAGTCCCAACATTTCATGCCGGTTCTGTTGCCGGTTACGGAGTCAATTTCTCCTATCAGCTTTGCCGCCGTAATCGCGGCTGCGTTCAGTTTCTTATAGGTGAACTTTAACGCTGTGCCTTCCGCAATCGTAGAGGATAACACGGTAAAGTTTCCGTAATTGTCCAGCGTATAATCTGTACCGGCAATGTAAGTAACGGGATCGCCGTTGCTGTCGTCAATGGCTACGTTACCTATGGGCGCAGCGTTCAGTTTTATTTTTCCGTTGGTAACAAGTTGCGCCCCGTCCGTTACCTGCGTGGTATGCTGTACCGGGTCAAAAATATTGACCACTATCACCGTACCCGCGCCCTGCTTGAATATTGCGTCTAAGGATTGCGGTATGGTAAAGCCGGGTAGCTTACTGCCGAATTGCGCCGCATCCCTGTCGCTGTTCACGAGTACAGGCGTATTTACATCACCCACGGGGGCTATGCCTACCAAACCAATAACCGCAGATTTTACTACCTGTATCGTCCGGCTGCCGCTCTCTATCTCTATTGTCTCTACACCGTGCAAAAAATTTGCAGCCATTATCCCTCCGTCTTTTTGTTGTTGGTTGTTTTTGTTTCCTGAAGCAGCCCCTGCGCCACCAGTGATTGGACAAAACCGTTACCTGCCGGGAGCGTATATGTTCCCCCGTTATGCAGCGAGTAGTCCGTTGTTCCTATGGAAAAATGGCAGGGTACTACTGCCGTGTATTTGTACTTTTTCATTTTGCCTTATTCCTTCTCCTCAAAATCCAGTTGCCTCAGTAGCGGCATTTCTTCCTCGTCCTCGGTATCTATCTCCTGTACCCACAACGTCTTTGTTTCAAAGTCCATCACATGCTCCCACACGCCGTCCTCGTAGCGGACAAATTCATGGGATACATGGTATAGCCTGCCGCAATCCTGCGGGCGAAAACCAAGCAGGTATTGCTTGACTAAGCGTGATAACTGGTGTATGCCTTTTTCACCGCGCAGGAAACGCGATTGCAGGCTGATAGAAAATGTAACGACCAGATGTTGCGATACTTCGTCCGTGCTTTGCGGCTTGTCCAGTCGCGCGGTCGTAAATGCTACGGTAGCGCGTCCGTTGGTGAAGGGCTTGGAATATTCCGCCTGTGTTTCCGGTAACGGTATGGCATCAAAGCCCTGTGTTTGTAATTGTTGTTGCAGCCTGCCTGCTATGGCTATCTCCAGCGTCCCGTAATCCATGCTAAAAATCCTATCCCTTCACTTCCAACGCCGCTATCATTGTCTTACCGTCAAATTTCCCGTCCACCTTGCGCACGTAATAGCTTACCGCGCCTATGGTTATCTCCTCCGCATTGTTACCGTCCACACTTGGCTTTAAGCCGCCGAACACGCCACTTTTGTATTCCATTGTATATCGGTAAGGGTCATACTCATGATCGCCGATTTTTTCACCCTCTGTGGGGTTTTTAAAGAGTACCCTTGCCGTTTGTGCGGGTGAACCGTCCGAGGGCTGCCAGACGGCGGTATATCCCATTATTGCCGTCACTGTGTCGAATGTTGCCGCCTGCAGCCCGTCGAACAGGTTATCAAATGCCATTGGCGAGTAACAGTTTTACCGTTGCGTCACCGGCTGCCGCATCCGCGTAGGCATAACCCGCAAAGGTGTTGCCGCTTGCCGTCTTGGATAGTTTCTTATCCGCCTCCACATAATACAGCTTGTCGCCCTGGCTGATAGCCACCTCCGCTTTGGCTACTTCAAATACGCCGGTAAGCGATACTTCCGTTTCCTCACCTTCGCCCGCGCCGGTTGACGCAACGCCGACCATACCGCCGCCGCCAATCTTTACCAACTCACCCGCCAGTATTACGGCGGCGGCAATGACCGTTATTATTTTTCCTTTCGCTATAAAATTTTTCATCTGTCTATCCTTCTGTAATTCCTGTATTGTAAATCCTATCCTGTAAAACCTTGTCCGGTTATGCTCCCGGATTTTTGTAAAAGCCCCTGTGATCCCAACACACGCCGCCGAAGTCCAGCCTTGCTTTTACTTCCACGCCGTCCACTTCCCAACCGTTACGGGTTTCCGTGTAAAGTCCCTGACCGTTCAGGTAGGCATAGGAAAGCATGTCCACCTGTGCAGGGTCGGCGGCTAAGTACCAGCCTTTAGGGTCGGTAATACGCGCCTCGGTAATGATTTCATACGCGCCGTTAAATACGTTCACGTCGCCGGTCTTGTTTGCGGTAATGGCGCTCATGATTTTTTGCGCGTCGGTGAGCAGCTCTATCGGAACGATGAAGTATTTGGCGAAAATGTTTAACGCCTCGTCCTCCAACCCTTTCTGGCGCATCATCGCAATACGCGCTGCCGACAATGTAGTTTCACTGATTGCGCCACCGGCTGCAGCCAGGTTCTTGTGGTCGTTGTGGAACAACGTTTTACCGTCGCCCATTTTCGGGTTACTCAGTATAAGCCCCCACATAATGTCGCTTTCAAGATTGGCGGCTGCCGCGCCGAACAACTGGCTCAAACGGGTAAAGCCGTTCAGGTCGTCGTTAATGATTGCCTGCCTTGTAATGGAAATGATTTTACCGTAAGTCTCCAGCTTAAAGTTTTCCTTGCTGTCGGAAAGTTTACCGTACTTGAACTCGCCGTGTTCGTTCACCTTTTCCAGTTTCAGGGAACCGCCGAACTGTACGCCGGTAATTTGTTTAAAATCACTCGCGCTCATCTGGTTGGCTAACCGTTTCCATGTCTGCGGTGCTGCGCTATATGCACGGCGTAAAAACTTGTTCACGACGTTTGCCATCAATGCTGGAAAATCCGAAGTGGAAAGGGCGCGGCTGGCCAGTTCGTCTTTGGTCATGCCGGTAGTCCTTACGCCCTGCGCATCCAGTACGCTGCGGCAAAAATCCGTTAGCGAATGCCCCCGGTATTCCTTCGCCTTGTCGGTTTCCAGTTTAAAGTTGGAAGGGTCTGCGCGGTGCGCTAATGCTTCCTCCATTGCGTTACGGGTTTTCACCGTTTCGTCCTCGCCGCTTATGCCTACACCTGAGGTATGCGTACCGCGTGTTTCAACCGGCGGCTGCGTGTCCGCAAGTTTGTCAATAATCAGCCTGCGGGCTTCCTCAATTCCTACGCCGCGACCTACCAGATCATCGGCGAACTGGTCGTCCAGTTTTGCCGCGCGTACTGCACCGCGTATATCCATGATACGCTGGCGTTCCGCCTTTGCGCCTTCACTGCGCACAGCCTCTGTGTCCACCGGTGCAGCAGGTGCTGCGGCTGGTGGAGCAGGCGGCTGCTGTTCCGCGCCTCTTTCCTTATTCTCCTCTGCCATTGCTCTATTGTTTGTCCTTTCTTTGGTAATGATTTGTACTTCGTGTAACCGGCTGTTGCTGCGCGTACCGGCGTTATAATCGGCGGGGATAGGAACCATTGATATTTCCATTGGCTCCCAATCGAGGGCGCGGTAAGTAGGCACTTCGTCTTTTGCCTGTTCGCCCTGCTCATAGATATATACCCGGTATCCTACGGATACGTTGCGGATAATGCCGTTCTTAATGTCTGAAATGATGCCCGCTATATCGTCGCGGTCTGAAAAGCGCAGTAATGCCCGGCACTCATTAGCGGACACCCAAGCCCTGACAACAACACCTATCTGATTTTTTAGTGAATACGCACTGTGGTTGTCCAGAACCGGAGCGCCGCTATTGAGCCGCTCAAGGCGCACAGAGGTTTCGTTGCAATCGAGTACCTCGATGTATTTGCAGTCCCATCCATAACGAACCACTTCGGCTTCCGTAGCAAATACCACCTCGACCGTGCGGTCTTTTTCATTGAAGGTGGCAACGTCCACTATTGCCCTAACATGGTTCTCCTCTAATTTTCTTCTCACTATTCCCGGCATCACAATTCCCCTGTGGTGTTACTAAAGTATCATCTGTGCGAAGGGAGTAATAGCCGAGTTTTAGGCTTTTACTTTATTTTTATGGGAAGACTTTTGATTATGGATTCAGATATATTGAAGTTAATTGTAGAGAAAAACCCAGGCATCATAAATGTTATACTTACGGGTTTGTTTTTGCCTTTAGGAATTTTGTGGTTAACAAACCGCAATACAAGAAAACTGAAAGAAATTGAAAAAGGATTGGAACTCAAATACAAGGCAAAAGATGATATTCGAGAGCAAGAGAAAAAAGTTTACTCTGCGCTTTCCAAAATCTTGTTTGATGTACAGCAACTACATGTTGCCCTATCGGGTACCTGTATTGATACGTCATGTATTGTCGATGCCTTAAAGAAATTTGATTTATCAGTTAGTAGGTGTCACGAAGAGATTTCCAACAACATGTTATATCTTTCCTCGGAGGCGATTAACCTAATTTATCAGTTTTATAATAGTTTAGGCTCTCTCAAAATTCAGTTACAGGAATTTGACAAACAAAAGGAATATAGCTTGGCAAACGTCACGGTTTATTACACTTCTCAGGAACTTGCAAACTCTCTTATTGAAATACAGGATTTGTTCATATCGCAGAGAAGTGATTTAAAGTTACAGTTTGATAAAACTAAACAGGAGATGATGCGATACTGTTGCGGGAAAGAGCCTCCTAAAGAATTGAAGGAGAAATATGAACAATTACGTTCGGCTATGATAAATGAAAGAATAATTTAAGAATTACTCTAAGGTTCATTTACAAAGGTCGTTTTGTATTCTTCTTTAGTCAGTACAGTATCATACCCGCCAACTTTCTGCTCATGTGCATGCTTGTTGATGCCGATATACTCCAGACTTGCATCTTCGTACCTTTTAAATTTATAAACGGCATCATTCATCAATGCGGAATTAAACACATTGAGGCTGACTAAAAGTTCAAAATCTTTCACTGTTAGTCCGGTCACCTTTCTAAACAGCCCCGGCTCAAGCTTGGTAATGACATCTTTAAGGCTTCTTTCTCTGTAATCCGTCAGATACATAAACACTGGAATACGTGTAGCGAACTTAATGAGCTTTTCCTGTATCTGCTTACGCTTGCTCTGATACTCCTTTTCCGCGTCTGAAAGTTCCTTTTTTTTCTTATCAGACAGAGATTTGTCGTTCGCATCTTTTCTTGCCTTTTTAACCGCCTCAGATTTATTGATAATTGTTTCTATATCCTGATTCAAATTCCTGAAGCCCTCTATACTCATCAATGCCTTCATAGCCTCTTCATTGGCCATTAAACGAGCAAGCGTATTATTGTCAACATTCACGAGCAATGCGCTCTCCCAACGCCTCGCAAGCAAGGTTGCCGTTGTGCCGCTCATTGCCATGTCTAATATACCGGCTGCGTCCACCTGCTTCATACTGCTGCCGTCATAAGCCAATACAGGCAGAAAATTGATAAATTCGGCGACTTTTGCCTCAGGATTGGTTTCGTTTACATTCAAGCGGCAGCTATAATCAGCTATCTGCCGCAAAGCTCTGTCGGGCGCAAAGTCAAATACGTAGCATTCCTCTTTAAGTATTTCTTCCTTATTAGGGCTCATGCTATCAGGATTTTTAATTACCCAGGGTGTCTGCACACGAAATGCCGCCTGAAAGTAGGTTTCCGGGCTTGATGAATTACGTAGCATAAATATGCCTGTCCACGGCTTCACCGATACCCCGGTAGTAAGCTTGCCGCAAGACAGCGTAATTGTTTTAGACTCAAGCGGATTGTCTGTCATAGCATCCAGTACAGGCTGTAAAGCTTCCACTCCTATACCGGCCTGCGTACCTGCTGCTACCACCACTTTATACTCGTGATAAAACTGGTTTTGCCTTTGTTTCAATAAATTGGCCATTGCGTTGCAGGAAGCAACTGTAGGTAGAAACCAAAATGTATGGTTCAATACTTTTAACAAGGGCGCATGAGAAAATGGAAGTGGCGGCTTTTTAGCACCCATCTTCAGGTTGTCGACCGTTGTTTCCTTAAAATCGCCTCGTATCAGATCAAGCCATTTCTGTACTTCGTCCTCATACTTAAACCGGGCAGTCCTGCCTTCGCCCTCAGCAGCGAAAAATATGTTCAGGTCAAAGCCGTCAAACTCACCAAGCATAGCTATCTGGCGAATAGCATCCGGTAACTGGTAGGTGAGCATTACCATTCGAGGCAGCGAGGCATATGGGTTATCCGCACCTTTCCAGTTTTCCTTTGCTTTTTGTTCGTCAGAATACGTCCAGTTAAAAATTTGTTCCTCAATAAATTCACCGGATGCTATGGCACGGAATGGTGTTCCGGATAAATATAGATAGTGACTGGTAGTAATGGGCATTGTTTCTTCATCAAAGTATTCGATACCCTCACCCTCACCAAATTCAATCTCCTTTTTTCCCTCTGCCTCGAAGAGTTCCTTTGCGTTTTCCCTCCATGCGCCATAATGATATTCATCGAATATCACACAATCCCAATTTGTGGCATGTACCCATTCATTTTTTGCCTTGATGCCTCCGGTAGCCGTATTTCTCCCGAGATAATCCTGAAAGGAACCGAAGCAGACAATAGGTTTTTTAGGGTCTGCATCTTCAAAAGACAGGCCGTTTCTTGAGATAAATTGCCAGCCTTTAAAGTCTACATGCGTTCTCAAATCTTCATCCCACGCACTTTGTACCGCAGGCTTAAAAGTGAGTATGAGAATTTTCTTCCAGCCCATTTTTTTAGCCAGTTGGTAGCTGGCAAAAGTTTTTCCAAAACGCATTTTTGCGTTCCACAGAAAATGCGGGGTTTTGTCTGGGTTTTCCTTCTTAAAGCTTTTAAAATAGCCGATAGCCTTATATACCGCTTCCTCCTGCTCAGGCCGCATCCCAAAGCTTAAAACTCTGTTATCCTCTGCTTGCTGCCCTGTTTTTATTTCCCAAATTGCCCTGCGCAAATCATTCAGCGTACATTTAAACCACTCACCAGTGGTATTGGTAACGCTGTACTTCTTTAACAATCGGTGTACATCGTGGTCTGTAAACGAGCTGCCGTCTTTTTTCATGGCGCTCTCCTCAAATACGATCTTATGCTGTATAGCAGCCGTTCCCAGTTGCTCTTTGATACGCGTCTTTGCGTCGCGGTCGGTATAGCCTATTTTTAGCAGCCCTATATGCGTAGATACGTCTACCAATTCATAGGCATAGATTGTCGGATTAGTTGAGGGGCGGGATGGAAAAAAGGCTCTATTCATAATGTTAACCCACGATTGAAATCTGTTTGATATGCTGGCGGCACGGTTGCATATATAGCGTTACGGTCTTGTTGAGGATTTGTTGTAAAACTGTGATTATTTAAAAGATTTTCTACAAATGCATTACAGTTAACTCTGGAAGCATAAGTTTGATTTCCAGCAGTATGGTGCAATCCAGCGCTCAGAGCTGCTGGAGGCACATTATAAAATAGTATCCTTCCTTCTTGAGCCCAAGCCCCTGAATCATCATTATTTTCCCACGTTATTCGCGTAGACCCGTCATTCTTAGTAAGATAACCGAGTAACTCATAATACTCATGTTCAGACTGAAATTGAACTTGATTAGCGGTTCCAAAAGATTGTTGATACATAGGATATATTTTATTGTTATTATAATTAGTTAGTACCAGCCAAATTGAAGGCTCTTATTGTTTGCTCAATGAATTGAATTTCCCTTGCTGATAGTTCAAACCACTCATATAATTGCTCGTCTGTCCAGGATTTATGCATATCTAAATTTGGCACAAATATGAATTTGCCTTTCGTAATATTCTGAGTCAACAATATTGTAGAAACCAAAAATCTGCAGAATTTGGTTTGCAGATAAATGGCCATGTTTTTTGCCTCATCCTCTGACGAATAACCGCCAACAGTTAAGTATGATTCAGTACAAACAGTTCCGGGAGGTATCACCTCCACTCTTGAGAAAATGCGTCGTTTCCCATCTTTGTCTGGTTGCCCACCGTGATCATTGGATGCCTTAGATAGCAATACTTTCCATTTATCAATTAGCTCTTTTCCAGTAGTAATTTTATCAATGCTAATTTTCCCCTTGCCGACACTGGTAATTAAATCAAGTTCTCCACTTTTATCGGGTCTTATATTTGATGCTAAACCGAATGGCATCCTGCTCGAAACTACACCGTCCAAGTATGAGTCGCATTTTTCTTTTACTCTGTGAATGATGTTGACCGCCACATTGTCCCTTACAAATGTCTCAAACTCATCTAAATGCCTCTGCGACTTAATTGCCGCAGTTTTTCTGATTGTTTCAACTTCACATATTCCGTTATTATCCCTATCCCATAAAAAATAGCAAACGCCACCCGCGATATCAACCCCTGGGAAGCAATCGCGTGAATCGGCATAATCAATCAACTTTCGGATTCGTTTATCTTTAAGCATTTCGCTTCTAAAATCATCTAATCCTTTTCCGCCAGAATACCATCTTGCAGGAATAATCATTGACAAATATCTTGGATTCAATTTCTTTGCTTGCTCTATAAACAAATTATAAATAGGTTTAGCACTGGAGCCAGTACCACCGCCATCATTCAATTGGTATGGGGGGTTGCCAATAATAACATCAAATTTCATTTTAAATATTTTTTCCGGCGTATCAGTATGTATAAAATTATACGCATAGCTTTCTAAGTCTTCCTCCCTGTCGTACACTTCCTGGCTGGCACCGCAAAAAACGCATTTGCCGTTTTGCCAGGTATGCTGCATTCGCTCATAGTATATATTGCCGTTGTCGTTACCGAACGTATCGCATACCGAATATGTACCGTTAGCAGTCTTACTACAATACACGCTTCTGCGGGACAACAAGGAAGTTAGGTCGGTAATGGCAATACCGTATAGCTGTTTAGAACAAATATGATTAATACGTTTTTGCCTATCCGGTATTTTTTGCGCAAGCCCATTGTCAAGCCGCCTGGCTATTTCCCGCAGGAATACACCGCTTTTGCATACCGGGTCTAAAAATGTTGCGCTCGGATCACTCCAGATGCTCTCGGGCAATAAATCAAGTATTGCGTTCGCCAGCGAAGGTGGGGTAAATACCTCATCGTTGCTCAGATTGGCCAGACATGACAGCACATCGGGATTATAACCGGTATTAGCTAAGATCATACTCGCCAAGCTTTAAAAAGTGAATTAGCGGAAACTCCTGTTTTGGTATCGGGATAAATGCTTCTTCACCCAAGTCGGAGAAAAGTGTTCCCGCGCCCGTGGAGCGGGGAGCCAAAAGTTTGTCGAGTTCATAATCTCTTCTTTTCAGCATAGAGCCATTGACAGCGCTCCATTCAGAAAACACAATTGCCTCATGCGTAACAGGATTCCGCAGATTTAACGCATCGCCCCATAATATATTTCTTTTCAACAGGAATTTTATACTGGCACTGCACTCATCTTTGCATTTGTCTTTGAATAAAGAAGCATATCGTTCATTGAAGATTGTAAGAAGCCGCTCTCTGCATTCCTGCGCATTGTCTTCTAATATATCTACGCCGTAAATGCTTGCAACCGCAATAACGGTATAACGTTCCCACTCAATCTGGCTTTTGCCATAGCGGCTGTCTACAATAGCTAACTTCCTTTTCAACACCTCAGCTAAAAAGTTTCCGTTTCCACACGCAGGCTCAAGAAACCGCGAGTCTATACGCTCGGTTTCCTGCTTTACAAGGTCGAGCATAGCGTTTACCTCCCGCTCATTGGTAAATACCTCGCCGTGGTCGGCAACCCTTTGCTTAGATTTGACTTGTCTATTCACGATATAAATAAAAGCTATATAGGCTTAATCGACTATTACTTACATAGCCCTCACCCGCAGTCAAAAATAATACTTCTGATATGATTTCGTATGATATGCCCGGCTTATTGTGACAATGGGCTAAAACCTTGACTAAAATTAACGGCCATAAGGCTTTTATAAGAGTAGAAACGGTTTAATTTTGTAGTGTGTTTTATAGAAGAAAGATAATACTCGCTTTGCTACAGCTATTTGATGGCCAATTAGAAAAAATCCGTTTGCAAAAACTGTTATTTCTACTGGCACGGCAGCAGGTGAAACCAGAATATGACTTTGTGCCTTATCGCTTTGGCTGCTACTCATATTCTGCAAATGCCGATATGACTGCAATGGTAAAAAGAGGCCAGTTGATTGAAGATGACAAGCAGTTTTCCAAGGCGGATAAAACCGACTACCTGAAGCAATTAAAGCCCGAAGATAAAAAGCTTCTTTTAGACGTAAAGGCTGATTATGGAGGCATGAGCGCAGCATCCCTAATGAAACACACCTACCGGAATTATCCATTTTATGCTATCAAAAGTGAAGTTGCGGAGAAAATTCTCGACGCGGTAGAATTGCAAAAGGTAAGAGCGGCAAATCCGCACGGTACAAAGACCGTATTATTTACTATCGGATATGAAGGGATTTCGCTTGAGGAGTATTTAGTTCGCTTGCTAAAAAATGATGTGAAGGTATTAATAGATGTGCGTAACAATCCCTTAAGTATGAAATACGGCTTTAGCAAAAGCCAGTTAACAAAGTATTGCGCCAGTTTGGGTATTGGCTATATCCATATACCAGAAGTAGGAATACAATCGGAACAAAGGCAGGAGCTAAAAACACAGGCAGACTATGACAGACTGTTTCAGGCCTATCGCAGGAAGAATTTATCCTCTACTGAAAAATCACAGATGGAAATTTTGAACCTCCTAACGCAGCATAAACGTATTGCTCTGACTTGCTTTGAGGCTAATATTTGCCAGTGCCACCGCAAGCATTTAGCTGAGGCTATTGAAAAGCTGTCAGGGTTTAGCTATGAAGTTAAACACATTTAGCAATGGCTCTAACAAAAGTTTTAATTACCGTAAAAACATATCCAACACTCTCCGCTAAATATGATGAGCTTGTTTGTACCGCAGGCTTCCGTGAAGATGGTACATGGATAAGAATATTTCCCGTACCGTTTAGAAAACGATCTTACCATGAACAGTACAAAAAATATGACTGGATAGAAGTTGATCTTGTAAAAAATGATAGTGACTTCAGAGTGGAAAGCTACCGGCCATACTCGCATGACAGTGAAATAAAAATTGCCGGGCATATTAATACGGATCGGAATTGGGAAGAGCGGAAGAAAGTCTGCTTGGGTAAAATTTATTATAACCTTTCGGAACTAATCGCAGAGGCCAAAGACAAAAACATCTCCACATCTCTCGCTGTATTTAAACCAACTACAATTATAGATTTTACGGCCGAGCCTACAGAAAGGGAATGGGATAGGGATAAGCTGGCAAGGCTAAGTCAGTTGAATCTATTTGAAACCAACATTGATGGCAAATTCGAGGTGGTGAAAAAACTGCCTTACAAATTCTCATTTGTATTTACAGACAATCAAGGGAAAAGAAGCCAGCTTATGATTGAGGATTGGGAAACCGGCCAACTATTTTGGAACTGCGTTGCCCGGCATGAAGGGGATGAGGCTAAAGCTATTGCCGATGTCCGGAAAAAATATTTTGACGATTTCGCACAAACTAAAGATTTGCATTTCTTTTTGGGTACGACGCAGCAGTATCACAATGTTGCGCCAAATCCTTTTATCATTATAGGAACATTTCATCCTAAAAAGGAAATACAAACGCAATTATTTTAACTTCTCGTCCGGAGCCACTCTATTCGTATCATACCTCGGATCGCAGGCAGGTTTTATACTCCCCTTATCAAACGCAGCCGCGTCACTAATTAACTGCTTCAATACTTCGTCCGGGTTATCGCCTAATGATTTTACAGCGTCATGCCAGCTACTAAACCCATTGCGCACCAGTTCGGATAACGCCTTTACCTCTTTGGAAGGGTCTATCATTTCACGGCGCGGAGCAGTCCAGCTTACCTCTATCGTTACGCCGGTCTTTGCATACCCGGCCAGTGCAGCCGCTTCCACAAACCATTCCCACGCCTTGTCGCAAAATGTAGGTATCAGCATCATCCATTGCCAGTCGTCAATGTTGCGCTGGAACTCTATCCAGCCCATACGCCCGGAGCTAAAATTTACGTTCGACAGATCTCCGGTAAGCGCCTCGTAACTTACGCCCATACCCGCCGCAATTCCCTGCAATACCTGCCTTGAATACGAGTCGTAACCCTCCGCCGGTGGCGGTGCTGCAAAGCTCACGGTCTTACCGGGCGGTAAGTGTTCGATAATACCCGGTTCTACGCGCTCCAACGGCTCATATTCGCCCCCTTCAGGTATTGGGTTAAGGTTATCATTCTCAGTAATAAAAACGGAAAAACATGCCGCTATTTTTTGCCGCATCAACTGCGCGTCCTCGTAATCGTCAAAGTCGTGCATTCGCAACATAGAGGGCGTGGCAAAGGGAATACCGCGCACCTGTCCGGGGTCTTCTACTTCGTACACATGAATGATGTCCTTTACCTCTATGCGGTCACTGATAAGGTCTGCAAAAAATTCTTTCGGATGCCTGCGGTATAACCAGTAGGCAACACGTTTTCCCCTGCGGTCATATTCCACACCGCTAATGATATACCCGCCGTTTTTCAGGCTGGTTTCGTTTTTGGTACTATCTATAAAATCCGGCTCCAATACCTGAAGCTCTAAGGGAATTTTCCCCATTTCGTACTTGGTACGCACGCGTCGCACAATGCACTCGCCGCACTTGGCAACGGTGCGCATGATGAGTTTCTGTAAACCGTAGAAATTATACCGCTCGTCAAAATCGCAGGCGGTCTTTTCGCCCCATAGCCTCCACGCCTGCTTTATCTTTTCAGCATCCTGAGCGGATAAACCTACAGGCGTGGGCATGATGCCGGTTCCTACCACGTTATTGGCAATACGGCGGATACCGTTCTTGCCATATGGGTTATTCTTCGTCAGTTCACGGGCGCGTTCCCTTAGTTTGGGAAGCGCGTTAATGATGTCCTGGTTCGTAGAGGCTCCTGTTGTTACCCAACCCTCGGTACGCCTGCCGGACGAAGCCGCTTCATATTTACGCAGCGACTTGTCTATCATTTGCAGGGCGAGCCTGCTTTGAACTCTTTTCTTACCCGCCTCCGGGTTTATCCATGCTACCGCCTTATCCAGCCAATTCATTCACTATTCCTTTCCTTCGCAAAAACCTATCTACTTCAATCCTTTGCTATGCGTAGCAAACCTCCGGTTACTATTGTTCGTACCGCTACTGCCGGACAATCCTAACTCTTTTTTCATCAGGTCGCGGATACGCATCATTTCATTTAAGCTACGATACGTTACCCGCTTATCCCCGTAATTAACGTCTAACGCGCCCTGCGCTATGGCTGCCTCTAAGATGCCAAGCTGCTCTCTTGTAAAGCCCATTCACTTTGTTTCATTAGCAGTTTATCCACGATAGCGAGTATATCCTTTATCTCGGTTGCCACCTGCCGGTACACACTTTTTTCTCCCTCTACTTTTTCTATTGCGTTCTGAATAGATGAGCGGCTGTATTGTAAACTTTGCGCTAACAGGTAATCGCTCAAATTCGTTTCCTGCTTGATGATGTAAAAACAGATATGGCGTTTATCTACCAACGTCTGCTGCCTGCATTTGCTAAAAAGCTGCTGGCGTGTCAATCCATAGTATAGACAGGTTGCGTCTATAATTAAATCCTGTAAGGGTTTTGGTTTCTCTACCGTAATTGTTGCCTCCATGTGCTTCCTCCTTTATTCTTCTATATGTTCGCTAATCCCAAAATGAACTCCTTTTCTTCTTCTTTGTGATAGGGTTTATTTCAGGGTCAACTATTGTAATTTTTTTCTTTGAAAAGTTTTGTACACTCAATAAAATTTTTTTCCACTGTTGTTCATTCCAGTTATCCATACCCATCATATTGGCTGCAGCACGGGCATACACGCGGCAGTCTAACGGCTCGTTGCGCTCATACTTCTTTACCCACATATACTTATCAAAGCCGCGTATTTTTTTCAGTTCCAGCTTTTCGGCGGTCAGTCCTTTAAAGTAATGCGCGTCGTATTGCGGGAAATGACAATAGCCGTTTGGATAAGTACCGTCCTCGTGGCGTTGAAGGCGTAACCAGCCGTACAATTCGCTTTTGATAATGGATATACCTACGTGCCGCACCTTAATGCCGTTTATAGCTTTGCCCTTCCTCGATATGTCCACCGCGCGTGGCGTTGATACCATGATACTTTGCGCCTCCTGCCCTTTCGTCGGCACTACACGCGACGGGTCGTACTTGCGACAGAATGCGTACACTTCGCTGGTATTATAACCGCTATCCACAGCCATAATACGGATACCCAATAACGCGCCGTCCTCCCGCTCCCATGTTTCATTCAACACCTCCGCAAGCTGCTGCCACACCGGGGCATTTTCGCCGCTTGTATTGCCTAATAACACACGGTAATCAACAGACCAGGACTGCTTTCCTTTTCCCCATCCGACAACCTCCAGCTCTATGCGGTCTTTCTGAACGTCCACGCCTGCGGTAAGAAATGCAACATCATTGCTCACCGTATTCTGCGCGTAGCTTTCCCGCTTGTTATACACCAGTTCCCAATCCGGCGCGTCGCCTTCCTCTTTCCACGTTTCCCCTAAAACGGTATTTACAAACGTTTTCAGTTTGGGTATATCCGTTTTACACTTTTCATAATCCTCCGCCGCGTTTGCCCAACTATACCAGCCGTAAGGCGAGTACATGGAACTGATATGATAACCTACTTTATAATAGTTCGCTTTTTCCGGCGCGGTGGCTATCCACTGACCGGCGGCGAGCATCTTTGTTTTGAACCGCTCCTGTATCTGTTCCGTACAATGCTCACATTCATAGGTAACGTTATCATACTTGCCCGGCTTGTACCGTAACTGCCCGAAGCGTAACACCTGCATACCGCCGCAATGCGGGCAAGGCACGAAATAATAACGCTGGTCGGTTTCCAGGAACTGCGCCTCGATGATGCTTTGCCCCTCAATGGTCGGCGTGGAGATAATAAATATCTTCTTCTTCGGAAAGGTGCGGGTACGCGCCTTTGCCAAATCTATCGGACTACCTTCGCCGTCCAAGTCCAACGGGTAAGCGTCCACCTCGTCCAGGAACACGTTACGCGCTGGCATAGAACGCAAACCGGATGCTGAATTAGCCCCGGTCATAACCAGTATGCCGCCCGGAAATTCTTTTTTAAGGATAGTATTACCGCTATCCCTTGAACGTGCCGGTTTGATTTTCGCCGCCAGCGTAGGAGCCGCCTCGATCATGGGCTGGATACGGATTTTTGAGTTCCGCTCCGCCATGTCCTTTGTCGGCTGCACCGCCAGAAAAGGACAGGGCGATACCTCTATGGTATAACCTATCCAGTTGTTCCCCGCCTCGGTAAGACCTACCTGCGCCCCCTTCATCACGATGACCTCCTGCACCGAGTCGCTTACGCCGAGCTTATCCATAATCTCCCGCAGGTAGGGTGTACGGCTGGTACGCCATACACCCGGTTCCGCAGTGCTGATTGTTGATAATACCCGGCACTTATCCGCCCATTGTGATACACTTAACCTCGGCTCCGGTCTTAGCCCGTCTATAAAGCCCTTAATTATTTCCCACATTCACTAATCCAATCATCACAAGCGGCTGAACCGCCTAACTAATCCCTACGGCTAAGGCAAGCCTTCACAAAAAAGAACTACTATCAACCCGCTCAGGCGCGTACAAGGTTTTTATTCATGTACTGCCATATAGCCGAGCAATATTTGATTTGGTGCAGGCAGTCGTCAAGCGCATGATGCGCAACGCCCCCTCTTTGTATGTCCCGCTTTATTTCCGGCATTATCTCCACCAGCGTCCTGCAATCCCGCACGTTGTAAAACTTCCACGGTATCTCCATGCGGCATACCTTGTACGCATCCGCCAGACGGGACATATCAAAATGCTTTCCGTTGCTCCATAGCTTTAACGTATCCACGCCACAGGAGATAAATTCGCTGAAGTCTTTTAACGCCTGCCGGATAGATACCGCACCGCCGTCGGTAATTTCCCTTTGCGCTTCCGCGTTTTGTTGCAGCCACCATTTTATGGTCGAGCCGTCAACGGTCAATCCCGCGTCAAGGCAGGACTGTAAATCCACCTTACGGTAAAATACCGAGCGCGTTTCCCCGGTATTGATTTCAAACTCCACCGCTCCAATGGAGCAGATAACCGCGTTAGAGCCTTCGCCCATTGTTTCAATGTCCACCATAAGGTGCCCTAAACCTGTCCGTTTCTGTATATGTTCCATAGTCTAAATTTTCAAATCATTTTCCCCGATGCCTGTCAGTTCCTCCAGTACGTCGGTAATTGCGTTAAATAATATCAGGTGTGCTTCATTCCTTCCGGTTGCCGCCAGTACGTCATCAATGACCCGGTCGGGTACGGACTGGAAGCGGAGCCTGATTTGTTTACCGAAGGCAAACAGTTCTTTGTACGCTTTACTTTTTTCTACGACCTCGCCTTCTTTCATGCGCAGCTTCAGCGCGTTCAGGTTGGCTTTTATAATGAGGTCTTTTCTTAATGCTTCGGCATAGGTCTCGTTCTTGTCGAGAAAAATGCCGTCGCCGGTAATTTCCTGCGCACCTGGCTCCGTGTTCGCAGCGTTCGCAATCGGTTTGCCTGCCGGTACGCTTTCCGGCGTTACCTGAACAATGGTGTCGCCCCATTCCCTGTCGGCTATTCCCGGGATGATCTTTTTTGTTGCTGCGTCATACCCGGCATTGATTTTACGCGACTTGATGGCTTTGCGCACGGCGGTATCGCTTACGCCCTTGTTGCGGGCGTATTCTCTTATGGATACTGTGTTTTCTTTTTTTGCCATTTTGTTATTAAAAGCGTTCGCGTTTTTTCTGCTGTGGTTCGCGAACCTGTAAAATCTCTATCGCTAACTTTTTCTTGGGGCTCAGGGTAGCCGCAAGACAAGCAGGTGAGGGGGAACCAGACCGCCCCCGGCTCTGCCCGCAGCCCTGCCTGCCCTCCGCGCCCTACGCACCGCCGTGCATTTTGCTAATGAGGTATCTGATTTCATGTCGCATGTCCTTTTCAAAGTTTTCATCTATTATATTTCTGATACGCTGCCGTACATTGTCGTTGATAACAGCACCATGAACGGTTACGGATATAAGCGGCTTGATAGGCGTATCATTACCGCTCTTATTTTCCCTTTTGTTGCGCTGTATGAAGCCGAAGCTACCTCCGCCCATCTTATACTTACCACGCGCAAAAACGCGCGGCTTTGGGCCTTTAATCATGAACGCATAGGGTACTACCTCCCGTTGCCCTTTCTTTACCTCGACGCTTACACCTTTGCCCGGATTTTTCTTTGCGCGTTTGTAATCCTTTGTTTTCTGTACACCCTTGCGGGAAATACTGATACTGCCGGTACTGGTTTCAAACCTGGGCGAGAAAGCGTCCATTGGTATAGGCTTTGCGCTTGCCGTGATATAGCCCTCCAGAAAAGAAGGAAAGGCATTTTTGTTTTTAATGCCGTTCAGGTTTTTCTGCGGGATATTATACTCCACCTTTACCGCCTTACGCGCTTCCGTCCGTCCTTTCAGCAACGTGCGGTTAATGGCTCTTGCGGCGGCTTTGTTCATCTGCTCTTTACTGAGGTGAGCAAATTCCTTTTGTAAATCCCTTATAGTCTTATCAACGTTGACGCGCATTACCCGTTAGTTTCATTTTCTGTAAATACCATTGTCCGCTCCTTCTTTTGCAGCGTAGCGAAATAGTCCAGCACCGCCAGTCTTTTGGCGCGGTAATGTACCTGCCGTTTCAAGTCCGGGTAACTATCGACATCTTGTAATTGCTCCAGCGTTTCTTTGATTTCGCTCATGTGCTTTTTATCATCATTCCTGACCAGTTCCGCCCTTATTGCCTGTTTAGCGCGTAGGATAAGCTCCGTTCTGTAACCGTACGGCATATCTATTGCACCGCTTCTTTTCAGCAGCCAGTAGCAGCCCTCCCGTATAAAGCCGCTTAGTAAGGAGTTCTCGCAATACCAGCGATAACAACTTTCCGTTATGTCCCTCCATTGGGTGGTGCGTTCCTCCGTCCAGTAACTATCCTCCCAATAGGGCGGCGTGGGTTCCTTCGGTTTATCCTCTTTCCTACGTGCTGCATCAAACGCCGCCTTTGCCGCTTTGCGTTGCTCGGAGAACAGGTAAGAGCGTATGAACATCACAAACGTTTTTACATTCAGCCCGTAGTATTCCCCGTACTCATCAAACACGCCGTTGCGGATTGCTGTCCGTACTTCATCCATTGTGCAATGCGGGTAGGTTTCCATCAGTTTCGCGTACAATTCGTTGACGATAATTAGCTCATTCCCGTTATCCGGCTTTTGCCCGCTCAGGCTGAACGCCATGTTCACCGTATCGGTCAACTGCTCTAAAACGTCCATTGCGTATGACTTTGCCAGCGTAGGTTTTAATCCCGCCTCAATAATTTTTCTTTCCTCAGGTAGCAGTTGCTTCAACGCCGTTTCCTGTTCGCGTACCGCGACGGAGCAGCTCTGCCCGTTGTTGTTCGTAGTGATCAAATGCGCCGTTTTCATACATCTTCCTCAACATTTTTTTGGTTTCGATATTAGCTTCCAGATTTGCCTGGAACACGCCCTTCTTTTCTTTGCCCGGCGGTGCGTTAGCATCCGCCTTTATCGGGAAAAAGCCCTTCCAGCCGTTGGCGATGGATTGCTGGATAATCCCGATTGCAGTTAGTTCATCACCGTTAGCGATTTTGGTAAGGTCATTCAAAGCCGCCTGCTCGGTTACGACGGATTTGTACCTGAAGCTGAACTGCTCCCGCTTGTACTGCCGCCACCATTCCCAATGCCGCACAAACTCTTCGCTGCCGAAGGGCAGGACTATTCCGGAAGGTTTGTTTTTGGATTTTGCCGCAGAAAGTTTTTCAGACTTTTCAAAATGATTTTCACTTTCAAAGTCATTTTCATTTTCAATATCATATTCAGGGATTTGCTTGACTTTTGCTTGCGTTTTGCTTGATTTATTTTCAAGCAAATCATTAGCAAAATCTTCCTGCGCCGCGTTTTTTTGCTTGGCTTTTGCCTGACGTTTGGTTCCGCCTTTGCTGCCGGAATCGCTGCGGGTTGCGCTCAATGCGGCTTCCCGAACCATGCGCCGGTTAATCAGCCTTGTATATTCCCCTTCAACCTCTTTATTGAAAACCGGCTCGTCGCCGGAGGTTAGTTTTTCAACTATTCTTTTTGCTTCTGCTTCAGGTACACCGAGCATGGTTCCGTATGAAGCAAAATCGTAGCAAATTTTTCCCTTCTGCTTACTATCCCACATACGGTACAGCAACTTATGGGCAGCACCAAAAAGGTCGAGCGGCAAATGCCCCCAATCCTTTAAAATGTCGCCGATATAAATCGGTATGTACGGTAATTTATTTGCCATCGTCTTTAGTTTCCTTTTACGTTATACTCCTCACTTATATACACGACAAAATGTAACCGCATATAGTGGTTACACTTCGCCTGTAATGATTGTGAATTTTGGTTTATCCCGCGCGGCGTGGGTGAGGGTATATACACGCTCTGCTCATCCTCTTATCTATCGTTCATCTGCTGTATATACCGACTCACTACCGGCGCGGCGGAATAATTACCCGCATTCCCTCCTCATCATGTCACAATCCCTGCGGGTTTCTCCTGGGGTATGGAATACTTAGCGTAATGCTTGCCCTGCTCTCCCTTCACAATCTCCGTCACTACGGGCAAGCCATGTTTACGCCTTAAATCCCAGATACGTGCGCCGAGACGCAGGCATCCGTACAGGCTAAGTGCCTCCAACGGCGTAATCGTTTTACCACTCACTAAATGCCCCTTCACCTTTTCATTCTGGCTCGCTCTTACGCCATCCTGCACTTCATTGTTCATCTATCCTCCTGACTTAATCCTCACTGCAAACTCCTTCTCAAACTTTGGACTGAATACACGCTTTTGTTTGTGCGCGGCACTTATTGCCTGTTTCCTGCTAATCCCCAAAAAGTCCTGTGCCTTTCTGATACTTGGAAATTCTCTTTTGTTGTTTCTTCGTTCCTCCAGCGGAAGGCTACAATCATAGAGCAGCACCGGGATGCTGTTACTTATATCTGTAAACACTACTCCTATTATTTTTTGTTTTAAAAATCATTCAGTTTTCCCTTGCAGCTTTGCCACAAGGGCAGGGAAACGGTCGCCGTTTTTTCTCTCCACTATCACCACATTATCACTCCTTGAAATAAGCCTGACCGTTTCCCCTTTCACCGCATATACTATTGGCTTATTCTTTTTCTTGTAAACGGATAGTATGTCCTCCAGCACTATGTAATACATTAAAAGGGCAAGTCGTCCGGGTTGTGGCTTTCCGCAAACTGGCGGCGTTGCTGATCATGATGCCAAGCCGCATACATTTCATTAGTTGCCTGTACCTCGTTGCCGCTATTCCCGGCGGATTGCACCGCCGCTACGTTCTCCCTGCTAATGCCCACCTTCGCCGGTGTAAGTACCGGGCGTATTTCGGTATTGAGCATATTTACGAGGAACTCCATTTGCTTGGTATTGTCCCAACCGTCCACCAGTTTCCCGGTCTTAGGGTCTTTCATTTTGCACGGCTCCAGTTCCGGCAGACCGTTAGGATTATTACGGGTATAGAACCATTTAAGGGCTGTGCCGTTTTGCATGACGATCATACCTGCCTGCTGGCTTTCCTCCGTTACCTTGTACATCGGAATAATGGTTATGAGTTCGGCAAGCGCAGCGTTTTTTACCACGCGCATAAAGGCGCGGGCATATCCGCTTTCCAGCCTCATTTGCAGCACATATAAATCCTGACCGTCACGGATAGTCAAATGAAGTTCCCGCCCGAATTTGCCGTCCTCTTTTATGTAAGCATCTGTCAGATAGCCGGTAATATGATCGTAATAATCCGTAGTATTGTCACCCCTGCGGTGGGCAATCTTACCCTCTTTAATTCCTAAGTAAGTCTTGGACGAGCTGTTGTTTCCTAATCCCATGTTTTAAATTTTTTGTTGTCTTCCGGTTTAGTCCTTTCTTTGGACTTGCTTTACAAAAATGGGCGTAAAATTATGGACTATTTAGTCTAAGTTTTGTACTACCTTTGTGCAATATTTTTCCACAACAAATAACCGATATGATTAATAAAATAGCATTGGGTGAAAGATTAAAAGAGTTGGAAAATGAGGAAAGCCTTTCTGGAAGGCAGGTTGCGATTAGAATTGGGGCTGATGTGAGTTATTATCACCGGGCGCGGAAAGGCAATGGGCTGAGCCAGGACTATATGGATAAGCTGGTCTCAGAATTTGGACTAAACAAAAGCTGGTTAGCCTTTGGCGAAGGAAATATGTATCCAGACGGAAAATCAAAAAAGGCGGTTCATAAAATACCGCTCTGGGACGTAGGGGCTGTTGGGGGAAGGCAGATAGTGGCGAACATGGACGGCGTGACCGAGCCGGTGGAATGGATAGATGCAGGACAATACCGAGATGCTACCGGGGCAATGTATGTGTACAATGATAGTATGGCTCCGAAGTATAATAACAGGGATAAAATAGCATACAAAGAAGTCGCCGACCGCGACCTGATTTTGTACGGTGAGGATTATGTTATTCAAACGTCCGAGTACCGTGTTATAAAGAATATTCAAAAGGCGGATAATGGTAATATAATGGCTTGCTCCTTCAATACCGAAACATGGGAAATGGGGCTAATGAAAGGGCGGCTAATACATGAACCTTTTGAAATACCGGTCAAGAAGATTAAAGCGATATATCTTGTATTAGGTAAAATATAATAACAACAATGGAAGCATCCATAATAATCTCGTCAATTGCTTTGACAATCTCCGCATGTAGTTTAGGATGGAATATATACCAGTTCACTCATTCCAAACGGGGAAAGTTTAAATTCTTTGTCAAGGATGGTTTTGATATGAATGAAGGGGCGTATGACGCGACTGACTACCTACTATTTAGCGTTGTTAATATAAGCGAGGGGAAAAGGTACATTAAAGAAATGCAGATTGAATACGGGGTAGAACAAGATGATAAAACTACTTTTCAAAGGACTATTGATATTTCATTTCCTTTATGCCTTGAAAAAGGCGAACAGTATGAATATAAATTAACCCCCAAAGATGTCCACGCCCGGCAATCTATCTTGCATTTTGACTTAAAGACCCTTAAAGCTACATCTACGGTCAATGATGCTAAATATGCCCGGCTCGTAGTTATCGATACCACCGGGAAAGTCTACAAATCCGAGTGGCGAGATTTGAAGCAACTACTCCCGCATTCTGTATCAGGAGTTTAGAGCGCTATTTGAACTTACCGTTAAATCTAAGGATGTTAACACGTGCGTAAAATCAGATGTCGATCATTGCATCCGCTTTGAGATACTAATGATCAACATCAGACACATATTGCGCCTGTACGCACAGAATCATACTATGTCTGAAATAATTGTTCAGACGGGCATTCATAGAGCCACGCTCAAAAATATTATAGCTGATTTTAAGGAAAGTAAGATGAGCATTGTGGATGTGCTTCAGCTATCCGATCAAGCGCTGGACGAACTTTTTAAGAAGGCATTTGAGAATGTACAAAGTGAAAAGTTACAAATACTGTACGGCCTCTTTCCCGAAATAGACAAGGAGTTAAAACGCAAAGGCGTTACAAAAATGCTGCTTTGGGACGAGTACAAAAAGAAGCATCCGGACGGCGTGGGTAAAAGTCAGTTCCTTTATCACTTCTCACAGTGGAAGGCAACCAAGACGCCAATAATGCGTCAAAATCATAAGGCCGGTGATAAGCTCTTTATTGATTTTGCCGGGGAGAAACTTTTTATCACCGACAAAGAAACGGGTAAGGCAAAACCGGTCGAGGTTTTCGTCGCTGTCCTCGGTGCCAGTCAGCTCACGTATGTAGAGGCGACAATGACCCAGAAAAAGGAGGACTTTATTCCAGCCTGTGAAAATGCCCTGCAATTTATTCAAGGTGTACCGGCGGCAATTGTACCTGATAACCTGCGGTCGGCTGTTACAAAGAGCGATAAGTACGAACCTACCATAAACCAGACATTTGCAGATTTTGCCGAGCATTATAACACGACCATTTTACCCGCCCGCGCACACAGACCGACAGATAAAGCGGTTGTAGAAAATACTATTAAGATCGTTTATACGCGGATTTATGCTAAACTCAGAGACCGCGTCTTTTATACTATTGAGAGCCTGAACGAGGCTATCGCGTTACCTTTAGAGGAACACAATAATCAAATTATTACCGGCAAGGATTACAGTCGGCGGCAATATTATGAAAACGCCGAAAAATCTGTACTGCTCCCGTTGCCTCACATGCGGTATGAATTTAAAAAACAGCTTTTCGCCACGGTTGACAAAAACGGCCATGTCGCCCTGAGCCTTGACCGACATTATTACAGCGTTCCCTACAAGCACATTGGTAAGCGTGTGAAGCTGATGTTTACAAATTACAAAGTTGAAATTTACTTTAACTACGAGCGCATAGCCCTGCACAAGCGATTGCAAAGTCCTTTTAAGTACACAACAGACAAGGAACATTTACCACCTGCCCACCGTTTTGTTGCGGAGCTTGAACCGGATAAGCTCTTGTCTGCCGCCGCGGATATTCACAAGGACGTTCGACTTTATCTAATGAAAATACTTGCCCAAAAACAGCATACCGAGCAACTGCAAAAAGTCTGTTTAGGCATATTGAACCTTGCGAAAAAATATGGTAATGAGCGACTTATTAGAGCCTGTCAACGCGGCCTCAGTTTCGGCGTTTATAACTATGGAACCATTAAAAAAATACTTAACGGAGGTCTTGATATATACGAGGAGGACGATGAGGCGTCAACTGTTGCCGATATGCCTCAACACGACAATATAAGGGGAAGCGATTATTACAAATAACTAAAACGGTAAACTATATAGAATATGAATGAAGCAGCATTAGATAAGATGCGGAAAATGGGCCTATTTGGTATGCACCGGGCCTTCAAAACAAGTATTGAATCAGGTAAAACGGAAAACTATACACCTGATGAAATGATCACCAGCCTGATAAACGCCGAATGGGATGACAGGAAAAATCGCAGTATAGAACGGCAGGTAAAAAATGCCAAATTCAGGTATAAGGCTTCAGTCGAGGAAATACAGTTCGACAATGAGCGGAACATTGACAAAAATCAGGTCATGCGATTTGCCGACTGCTCCTTCATAAATAAGAACGAAAATATCCTGATTACCGGGAGTACGGGTATCGGTAAAAGCTACATTGGTACGGCAATAGGACACCAGGCATGTTGCCTTGGATACAAGGTCATTTATCATAGTACGCCAAAGCTGATGAGCAAGCTAAAGATTGCCAAAGCGGACGGCTCATATATTAAGGAGATAGCCCGGATTGAAAAACAAAACCTTTTGATACTTGACGACTTCGGTATTCAGCCGTTTGATGGCCCCGGACGGTCAATGCTCATGGAAATAATTGAGGATCGGCATGGTAAGGGATCGCTAATCGTTACTTCTCAGCTGCCCGTAAGTAAGTGGTATGATGTCATTGGCGACAAAACAATGGCGGACGCAATACTCGATAGAATTATCCACCAGTCGCACCGGATAGAACTTGCCGGGGAGTCAATGAGAAAGAAGGCTGCCAAGGCTAAAGTGTAGTTTTCTTAATATCTATATAGTACCGTACTATAAAAGAAAAAGCCCCGTTGTTCGGGGCTTTCAAGGTTTCTATTGTGAAAATAGTACCGCTAATCGCTTCAAATCCTCAATAAATTGGTTCGAAATTTGTCCCGACAGGGGCACTTTGAAACCCGCGCCAGGCGCGGGTTTCGCTATTTCAAAAATAACTCGGACACAGAACTCGGACAAAAACTGCATTCGGTCAATAGTCGAAAAAGCCATGGGAAACCCTATCCTATTTCCTCCATATCAGAAAGCCTATGTTTATAATGGAGAGCGTGAATGGTTCGTTGCATTCAATTACTACGATAGAGAAGCTCAGAAATACAAGCGGGAAAAAATACGCGTCAGAAAGAGGGGGATGACACATCCCCAGCGAGAAATCCTATTACAACAAATATGTGCAGAACTAAACAAATTGATAGCCTATCGAAATGAGAAAGGTCTTTATCACAAGCCATCGAAGGACAAATCCAGGAACACGATGCAGCAAAGTTTGCTGGAGTGGGCGGATCAACTGAAGGACGATGCAGAGCTTTCCGATACCCCTGTTAGCGGTTCGCCCTTTTCATTTTCTCTTCAAAAAACCGCTTACATCTTTTGTCCACTCTGTTCGATACTTTATTAAGTAGTTTTCGTGTCGAGCAAGTTTATAGGTTCTTAGAACTTTTTCTCCCGCTAGATTGTCGTAAATATCATCAATTTCCTGTCTGCTAACATTTTTGTCCTTTTCACCATAAAGTAATAGAGTCGGGCAGGTGATGTTCTTTGCATAGTCAGCCGGATTATGTTCAAATGCCCAAAAACCATTTTGAACTCCGCCCCAGAAAACCAAAAGACCCGCCATAGGAAATGTGGGAACATTCATGTTCTTAAATCGTGCTGCAACAGTTTGATACATTGTCCCAAAAGGACACTCAAGAATAATTCCCTTTGGTTTTAAGCTATAGTCCTTTATTGCCTTCATAATTGCAACAGCACCCATGGATGTCCCAAATAAATAAATGTCCTTTACGCCTTTGCTATGCAAATAGTCATACGCTGTCTTAACTTGTTCAGCTTCCTTAAAGCCGATTGTTGTTGTATTTCCTTCAGAACCGCCACTACCCATAAAGTCAAGCAAAAGAGCATTGTATTTTAAACTATCAAAAACCATTGCTTTGTCAAGCATAGACGATTTTTCTCCCCCATAGCCATGGCAAATAATCACTGTGCCTTTAACTGTGTCAGTTTTTGCTGAACTGTCCTTGTGCAAATACCAGCATTCAATCTTTTTGTTGCTTTGAAGTTCTACAGTTTCGTAAGTTACAGCTGGTTTTATTTTGTTTTCCGGTCGTGGGTTGTTCACGCCAAAGGATAGAGCTTTCACTTTTCCACCAAATGTCAGCTGCTCCGGTTTTAGTGTCTTTTCAACATTGTCGTCTGCAAAATGAGTGAATTTGTAGGAGTGAAAAACTGCTACGACATTCATAAGGACAAAAGCGATCAGCAATGTCCAGATAAGTCGTTTAAGTATTTTTCGTCGTCTTGTCAATTGAAGTTTTAAGTTGAGGGTTTCTTCATAGGTTGACCGCTAACGGTTTCGGGTTTTGCCTTGGCGGGCTTTTGAAACCGAAAACTGTCTGCTGGCACCAAAGTTTATTAATTGCTCAAATGTTTCTATTCGCAATATCCGCCCATTAACGCAAAACCCGTTAGTTGCCGTTAAATTTCGAGATTTAAACCTGCTACTTTCAGTTCCTTTATTAAGGCAAATCCTATTTCTTCAATGTTTTTGTCGACATGCGTGTAAATAAAACCGCTGATATCACTTGGTATTGTAACGTTACCCTTGTGCAAAGCGCAAACTCGATTTCTTCCTAGTTTTCCGACAAAATAACCAAATTCAAAAATAACATTTGGTCTAGCTCTAAACTCCTCTTTTCTTTCTAACTCAGATATCCTTTCTTGATCAATTGTGTAAGCAATTTCGTCGGGAGTTAGCAAAATAAAGACATAGGCAACGTCGCTATTCGCTTCAAATTTTTCTATTATGGTTTTTCCTTCACCAGCTTCTCGATGTAACACAATCGATTTAAGACCTATGTGTGATAAAAAAACTTCCAATTCAATTTTTAGATTATGGTCGTGACCATGCACAATAAATACCTTTTTCTCATTTAGTTTCGCCGGTTTTTTTTTAGTTTTCTGAACTATTTCTTTTTGCTCATTGGGATTCGATTTTATTAAAAGTTCATCAAAGGTATCTCCACCTACGAGTATACTTTTAAGTGCAGTAAGAGCCCCAATATAACTGTCTTTTGCTGTGTCAAATTGATCTCTATAATTCCCCTTTATTCGTGCAGCATTACCTGTCTTGAAATAAATAAACGGTTCTGATCCCTGTCTAACTGATTCACTTAATACATGCTCAATTCTACTCACCCACGAGTTCCATGCTCCAGAAGGTTCTTTTCCATAAAATCCATGAGATTCTCGTTTGCTAGAATTCTCCCAGGTGAATGAATCACCTTGCTTAATAAGCAATTCTATTTTATCAATTAACGCTTTCATAATCTAATCGTACCTAATGGATTAAGGTATTGCCGAAGGCGGAGAATTTCAATAATATTGTTCAATAGCATTACAGTTGTTCAATTGCATCGCTCAGCCTATTAGAATTGCGTCAGCCCAGCATTTAGCGATCCTGGCAGCAGCTATTTTCGTCTTTGGGCAAGCCAAAGAGTATGCTCTCTAGATACAGCGT
This sequence comes from Flavipsychrobacter sp., assembly GCA_017849575.1. GTDB lineage: Bacteria > Bacteroidota > Bacteroidia > Chitinophagales > Chitinophagaceae > JAFIGV01. The sequence continues at coordinate 312,248 of JAFIGV010000015.1, forward strand.
TTTCAGAATCAAGGACAAATTTTGAGAAATCGTTTTCGTTATTGATGTTGTCCGCTAGTGACAAAATCATGTTTAATTCATTAGAGGTAGTTGTATAAGCTTGTTTTAATTCTTGGTGTCTCTTTACTTGTAACCAACTTAATGACGCAGCAGAAAGCGTCGTGAAAAGCCCGACTAAATTCCAATTCAATTTTGGGTTAGAAATCAGAAGCACGATACTAATTAATGAAAGGGCTTGTGAGCCTATGATAATGGAAAACCAAAGAATGTATTTTTATAGGAAGCGGTTCATTCTTTCCGTTAAGATGGTTTTATAATCTTCTTTGAGTGCATCACGCATAAAACTGCGGTCTATCAACTCCTGCCATTTGGGTAATGCTCTGTTCATTTTTTTAAAGATGTTTTCCTGCTGCTTTTTTTCCACCTTCAAGCTGTTCATTGCTGCCACAAAATCCAGCTTTTTCAATTTCTTCTTCCTGCCATTCAGGGATAGTGCCATTTCTTCTTCATCGGCAGGATTTACCAAAGCGGTATTCACCAAATCGTAAGCCGGCGACAAAGACATGCCCAGAGCGGGCTGCTCCAGCAAGGAGAAATTCTTTAGATGCATATCGGCATTGCCAGTAAGGAAAGAAAAGATTACCAACTCAAAAAAATTCACCAGATCGAGTCCAGGATTTACTGAGTGTCTTTGAATAGCTTTACCAATTTGCTCATAGCTCCCCTGGTATTTGTCTTCGGTAAGCCGCCCGGTAAGCTGGCACATATCCTCCATGGCTAATTTCCGCTTTTTAGTCCGGTCTATCCGTTTTGTTATATACGCCAGGTTTCCGGATTGCAGCCGGACTAAACTATGCGGTACTGTTTTTATTTTGGCTATTTGTGCCAGATGCATGGTTACATCTTCAACTTCCGGCAATTGCGGATACAACAGGGTAGGTGGTTTCAAAATATACCCACCCCATAAGCCCACAATCGTGAACCTTTGTCCGGTTCCTTCAATATTATGGCCAGTGATGTGTAAGGACAGTTTGGTCTGCACTCCTGTTAACGCGGTTTGGCTGCGGATAACTTCCTTGCCCAGTTGCTCCAGGTCTTCCTCAGAATAGGGTAAAGCCGGTGGAATGGATTGTCCAAAAAACTTCTTTGAACAGGAGCCATGAAAGTCCTGCTCGTTTGCAGCCAGGGGCAGGTAACAAAACAGACAGTTGCTCATACTGCATCCTCCTCTTTTAGTTCTTCTACACTCACAGCGCCAATGCAGTCTTTACAGCAAAGCAGTAATAACCCCATGCGATCTCTTGAATTCAGTTTCCAGTTCTTTTCCGCTATATCCAACAACCATCCTTCTGGTATCAGCCCATCAAAAAAAGGGAACAGTACTTTTGAAGTGTAAGGAGCTTCACGAACGGGTAAGGTCAAACTTACCGGACGGGCACCGGGCTGTGTTGCATACGCCTGTTCGTACACAAAATGATAACCCTGCTCATCCTGGATAAGCCATCCTGCTAACTGATCTTCTATTTTTATGGCTGCTTTTCGCACGGGTGAACCTTTTAGGAGTTAAACTGGAATTTTGTCTAATGGTAAATTCATTAGTTCCTGATTTCTAATTTCACAGCCCCTACCTCGTAACCAAAAAGTTGAAGTACCTGATTTACTTTATCCAACCGCAGACTTTCCTTACCCTGTTCAAGTTCACGAATGAAACGCAGTCCTACGCCAGCTTTTTCGGCAAGTTCGGGCTGAGTGAGCTTTACCGATTTTCTTTTGTCTTTTACAAAATCTGCAAGGTTCATTTTATACCCTTTAGGGTGCAAAAGTACAGCCTTATTTCGAATTTGTACCCTTTCGGGTGTATTTTAATGAGATTTTCCAATGATTGTACCCGATTGGGTATAATTTATTCCTACTGCTTTTTTCACATAGAGCACGCAGAGGTAGTGGGTTTGCAGTGTGGTTTTTCTCTGTGCCCTCCATTCCTCCGTGTTCTCTGTGAGAAATAATTTAGTTGGTTTCACACAGAGCCCACAGAGATTCAAAGCTGCTCATGCTACGTCATTCTCTGTGCCCTCCATTGCTCCGTGCCCTCTGTGAGAAATAATTTAGTTGGTTTCACACAGAGCCTACAAAGATTCAGAGCTGCTCATGCTACGTCATTCTCTCAGCGCCCTCCATTCCTCCGTGTTCTCTGTGAGCAACCGTTTAGTCCCTCCATTTTTAGCTTTCCGCATAAATCAGCATCTTTGCCCGCAAATCTCACTGCAGTATTATGAATCTGGAATTCAATAAGAACGATGATGCCATGCGGCTGGCGATAAGCCAAATGAGACAACGCCATGCTCAGGTGGCGCTGGGTGGCGGAAAGAAGGCTATGGAAAAGGCTCGTGAAAAGGGCAAGATGAGTCCGCGCGAGCGTATCGATTATCTTATTGACAAGGGTTCGCAGTTTACAGAGATCGGTTCTTTTGCCGGCTACGAAATGTACGCAGAGCAGGGTGGCTGTCCCGCCGGTGGTACTGTGGGCGGACTGGGCTACGTAAGCGGCAGGCAGTGTGTAATCATTGCCAACGATAATACCGTAAAGGCGGGCGCATGGTTTCCCATCAGCGGAAAGAAAAACCTCCGCCTGCAGGAAATTGCCATGGAAAACCATCTTCCGGTGATCTACATCGTGGATAGCGCAGGGGTTTATCTTCCTATGCAGGATGAGATTTTTCCGGATAAAGAACATTTCGGGCGCATCTTTCGCAACAACGCGGTGATGAGTGCCATGGGCATTACGCAGATTGCCGCGGTGATGGGAAGCTGTGTGGCGGGCGGCGCTTACCTGCCGATCATGAGCGACGAAACGCTGATGGTGGAAGGCAATGGTTCCATTTTTCTCGCGGGTCCTTACCTCGTAAAGGCTGCCATCGGAGAAGACATAGATATTCAAACCCTCGGCGGTGCCAAAACGCATACGGAGATCAGCGGTATTGCCGATTATAAATTCGACACAGAAGCGGAATGCCTCGATCAGGTGCGCCGCATTATGGATAAGCTGGGACATCATAAGGAAAATGCAGGTTTTGACCGTATAGCCGCGGTGGCTCCGGCAAGGGATGTAAGAGATGTGTATGGGTTGGTGACGGTGGAAAATTCAAAGCCTTACGATGTGGTGGATGTGATCCAATGCATTGTAGATGCCGATAGCTTTGATCAGTTTAAACAAGACTATGGACAAACCATAGTGTGTGGTTATGCCCGTGTGGAAGGTTGGGCAGTAGGCATTGTCGCCAATCAGCGTAAGATTGTGAAGAGCGGAAAGGGCGAAATGCAGATGGGGGGTGTGATCTATAATGATAGCGCAGATAAGGCAGCACGTTTTATTCAAAACTGCAATCAGAAAAATATTCCGCTGGTCTTTCTGCAGGATGTTACCGGCTTTATGGTAGGCAGCAGAAGTGAGCATTCCGGCATCATCAAAGACGGGGCTAAGCTGGTGAATGCGGTAGCAAATTCAGTAGTGCCCAAGATTACCATCATTACCGGCAACTCTTATGGCGCCGGCAACTATGCCATGTGCGGCAAGGCTTACGATCCGCGATTTATCTATGCCTGGCCCAATGCTAAAATCGCTGTGATGGGCGGCGAGCAGGCTGCTAAAACTTTATTGCAGATACAGGTAGCTTCGCTCAAATCGAAGGGTGAAGAAATCGATCCTGAAAAAGAAAAAGAGTTGCTGAAGAAGATCACCGACCGCTACAACACACAGACATCTTCCTACTACGCTGCTGCCAGGCTTTGGGTGGACGAGATCATAGATCCTGCAGACACCCGCAGGCTGATAGCTGAGGGGATAGCAGCCGCCAACCATGCGCCCATAGAGCGCGAATGGAAGGCGGGCGTTTTTCAGGTATAAGTCTTCCTGCTAAGGATCAACGATAATCTTTTGTGCGGCATGTTCGGTTTCGGAATCGAGAATGAGCATGTAGGTAGTGGCACAGGAGCCCTCGCGCGTGTGGAAACGATAGCTGTTGTCGCCGGCGGGTTGATGACGCAGGGTGATATCCTCAACTTTCCGTCCCTCATGATTGATGAGCTGCAGATGTACATCCTGTGCTGACTTCAAAAAATACTTCACCATAAAATGTCCGTCGGAAGGGTTGGGATAGACCATCATTTGCAGACTGCTCTTGCTTTGCTCGTTGAGCTGATGTACCGATGAAGTACTGTTGCGAATGAGCAACACCTTGTAGATCACGCTGCTGGCGCTGCTTTGCGTGCCGTCATTTACCCAGAACACATTGGGCGCTGTGCTGCTGATGCCGCCATAAATATATCCGGCAAGGGTGGTGTCGGCAGTGAGCTGATCGAGGTTGAGCACTTCATTGGGATACTGTGGCAACGCAAGGTTGTGAATGAATTCGGCACTTGCTCCCAGCAGTCCGGGCATTTCTACCGGTAGCTTATATTCTGCCATCGTGCCATTGGCAGTACGGGTGACACGGGCTATGGTTTTTACAAACGGAGCATTGTTGTCCTGTACCAGAATTCCTGAGCTATCAAAAAACTGGGCAATACCGCCAAAGAAAATCGTGTGCATTTCATTTTGCGCAGCCGAGTACACGGGCAGGGTAGGACAGTGATAATGATTATAATATTGCTGGAAGCTCGTGTTGACGGCAAAGCCGCTGCTGTCCACATTTACAGGTTGAAGGAAGGGTAGGTCCACCGTGGGTTGAAACACACCCGAAAACATCGTAATGCCTTCTTCACCATTGGGCATGATCTGCGGTTCTGCATTATAATCGCGGCGGTGCAATTCTACCGTATCGACATAGGGTGTACGCCAGTTGATGGTAATATTGGTTCCGTTGTCCGTCAGTTCAAACCTTTTTACGCTGTTCGTATATTCCTGTATAAAGCCCGGACCGTTGTTGGGCCCCATGGGATTATATCTTCCCAAAAATTTCTGACCGCCCAGGAGATACCAGGTATTGTAGATTTTCTTCAGTCGTCCGCCCGTGATCTGAAAGCCAGGATCAGAGATTTGTCGGAAGTAAGCGGTGAAGGCCGTGTTTTGGATCACAGCATTGATCACATCGGCAATTTTTATTGCAGTGAGATTTGGAAAAGTAGTATGATCGCCCAACGTAGCGCTGTAGCCATATCCGCCGAAGCAGTAGAGATAGCCGTTTTCCTGAAAAAACTCCATGTTGGTACTGCTCAGTTGCTCCTGCATAGCTTGCGGCAGCGAGGTCATGGGTGCGGTCCAGCTTTGCTGGTTTACCGGATCTACCACAATGAGCGAAGTATTATGTCCTGCCACATCGAAAGTAGCCCAGGGTTGCCGCCGGTGCAGTCCGTCGAGTCTTCCGCCTACGATCAGCCATTTTCCACCGGCCTGTCCGAAGGAGTACGCTTGTAATCCACCCAGGCCGTTGATCGTAACCGGCTCCAGCGCTATGTCGAAGGGTGTACTTTGCGCACCCGCGAACAGGGGAGAGATGATCAGACTAATGGCGGTAAGTAACTTGTGACGCAGTTTCATGAACTTTTAGTTTTTTGAGATCAGCCCTTTATGCTGTAAGCAGAAATCGATCTGCCGCAAAAAAGACCAGACTAATTTTAACCAAAAGTAAATGTGGTTACCGCGGAAGACGGTGACAATAGTTACGTTGAAAACCGGATACAAATGTTGATTTTCCGTTCCTGTTGCCGGGCGATGGAAGGAAACCCCGGCAGGGTTACCGGCCCAGCACGTTGAACTTAAGTTGAATTTGGAGGTAGCGGCGATCGAGAAAATCGGTGCGGCTATTCACCAGATTGTTTACGCCCTGACGGTAAAGAATGCCTGCTCTGAGCCGCGGTGATAAAGCTACTTCTGTCTTTCCGGTAAAACCGAGATCGGTGACCGGAATGGTTTTGACTTCGTTGTTGATCTCTACCAGGTCATTATCGTTGCTGAGCAGTTGTTGCACATCTGCGCCCACACCCACCGAAACGTTTTTGATGAGTTCATAACCCACCGACGGGTTGAGCTGAACATAAAGCAGATGAGCTTCTTTGTAGTCTATCGGTGCCTTGTTGACCCATGCAGTTTGTTGTTGTTGCGCAGTAAAACTCTGTCCCGCGGTATTGCTTACCATGGCGAGATCTCCCTGAACGAACAATTTTCCACCGATTTTCTGCTTTGCGGAAATACCTGCCGTATAGCCGGTATTCAGGGAGCCGTAGTTCATACCGCCCAAAAGGCTGAAGCTCGTTTTTCGTTGTGCTAACTGTGCCGGTACAGGAGGGTTATCCGATGGGGATGTCTGTAACATGCGCTGATTTGTGGCTACCGTAGTTGCATGTGTTTCAGTGGTAGGAGGTGTTACCGACGGTGTGGTCGCACGCTCTGCCCGGGGGCTCGTTACTGTTGTTTCTGTGTTCGCCGCCATTTCCGGCACCTCGCCACCCGATCCTTGCGCCACTGCCGGCGTTGCTTGTGGCTTCTTACGGGCAAAGACCGCCGCCGGAATATTGTTTGGGCTGGTTTCTATGGGTGCGTCTTCGTGGGGCGCGGCTTCTGCTGCCCGGGCCAGAGATGTTTGGTGTGCCGGTAGGTCGGAGGGTTTTTGTTCCAGACTCAGTTCGCGTTGCGAGGCGGCAGTATCCCGATGAAAATACCATGCTGCGCCGGAGATGGCTATTGCTACTGCTGCAGCTACTCCGGCCAGTTTCCACCAGGGTAGGGCCACCGGTTTGCGGGATGCAGAAACGGGCAACCGCCTGGAAAGCTTTTCCCAGTTTGCAGGGTCGTAGGCAAACTCAAATTGGTCAAATTTGTCGTTTAGCAGCCTGTCAAACTCGTTTTTGTTCATACAACTTGGTGTCGTTATCTGCAGGTTTCAATTTCTTTTGCAACTGTGTACGCGCATGGTGCAAATGCCAGGACGAAGTACTTTCACTGATCTCCAACAATTTGCCGATCTCTTTATGTGAAAATCCGTCGAAGACGTACAGGTTGAATACGGTTTTTGATACGGGCGGCAAGGTCTGGATCAATCCCAGCAATTCTTTAAACTCAATGTGGTGCAGTACTTCTGCGTTTACGGGCACCTGCAGTTCGTCGTTGGCTGACGCTGCATGACTTAGCTGCAGGCTGTTTTTCAGTTGTTTGCTTTTCAGATAGTCAAGGCAGGTGTTGACCACAATCCTCTTCATCCAACCCTCAAACGAACCAGAGCCTAAAAACCGGTCCACATGATGAAAGATCCTCAGAAAGCTGTCATTCAGCAACTGCTCGGCATCTTCCATGTTTTTGGCATATCGGGCACATATTTTAAGAAACAGGCTGTAATAGTGCTGGTACAGATATTCCTGATACGTCCGGTCATTTTTCCGGCAGCCATTTATTATTTCCTGTTCAGAATATAAGGGCATGGGCAAGTGCGATGCATGTACAACCTAAACGCTATCCGTCCAAAGTTATTACTGTTTTCATGCAAACAATCCTGCCGGTTAAAATAATGTAACAATAGCCAAAAGCGCAATTAAAGAACTGAGATAGAGTGTAATCTTTACCGCTGCACTGTCTTCAGCAACGTCTGTTTTTACATGTTGACTTAATGTGATCATCTCGTCGGGTTTAAATTCTCAAAAAAATCCTCTGCTGCCTTACAGACGAATATGTGGGCAGGTCCCCTGGGTTTGGAGATAAATTTTTATTTGTGTCATTGGTTCGCGGGCGCCCCCGCCATACCATGCGCCCTCGGTTTGCCGTTATTGCTGTATCTTTCAACACCTTCGGATACTTTTAAAATAAGGCGTTTGCGGCAGTCTTGCGGACGGATATTGCTTTCTGTGTTTCTTTTTCTCTCTGCCTCCGTTTTGCACGCACAAACCGGATCGGCCTCCTTATTCTCAAATATCCGTTACCGAAACTTTGCCGTCACAGACACCATCCGGCTCGATTCGCTTTCTGTAGTGCCAGCCTCGGTAGTGGTGAGTGGGGTGCCGGATAGTCAGTATTATTTGGTTCCGGCAACTGCACTGCTCATCTGGCGCCGGGTGCCCGCACTCGATTCCGTTCACATTCGTTACCGGGTGCTGCCTGTAGATTTCGGCAAAGTCTATGTTCACAAGAGTCGAAAACTAATTGATTCCAATATTGTGTCGCTGATCTACCGGATGGAGGATCAGGACAAGGGAAATTTTGTAAATCTTAATCAGCTCGACTATAACGGAAGCTATGGGCGCAGCATATCGCTGGGGAACAATCAGGATGTGGTGCTTAATTCGCAGTTCAACTTGCAGGCAAACGGGTATATCCTCGACAGCATCCGGCTGGAGGCCGCCATTACGGATAATTCGGTGCCTTTTCAGCCGGAAGGCAATACACAGAGGCTACAGGAGTTCGATCAGATCTACATCCGGCTAAGCAAAAAGAAACATTTGCTGCAATTGGGCGATTATAATCTGGAAAGTCCGCCCGGGTATTTTCTCAAATATTTTAAGCGCGTGCAGGGTGTGTTTTATCAAACCGAATTTCCTCTTTCCCGGCGCTTGACGAACAAAGTAGGACTAAGCGGTTCGGTTTCAAAAGGGCAGTTCGCCCGAAATATTTTTCAGGGTGAAGAAGGCAATCAGGGTCCCTACAAACTCAGTGGTAACAATGGGGAGCAATTCTTTATCGTATTGGCGGGCACAGAGCGCGTATTTGTAGATAATGTGCTCATGCAGCGTGGAGAAAACGCAGATTATGTGATCAATTATAATACCGGAGAGGTGCGTTTCATGCCCCGAAAAATGATCAGCAAAGACTCGCGGATACAGGTTGAATTTGAATATCAGGACCGCAACTACCTAAATTCCCTTCTGTATGGATTCGACGAGGTTCAGGTGGGTAAAAAACTCAATATCCGGTTCAATGCCTACTCCAATCAGGACGCAAAAAACCAGCCCTACCTCCAGAGCCTTAATGCGGCACAGAAGCAGTTTCTTGCAGGCATCGGCGACTCGGTACAAAATGCCTTTTATCCCAACTTCTCTGCAGACACCTTTGCTGCCAACAAAATTTTGTATCGGATGACGGACACGGTGGTCGGTGGTCTTTATTACGACTCGGTGTTTGTCTATTCCACTCAGCCAGACAGTACGCTCTATAACGTCGGTTTCTCCTTTGTCGGCTCAGGCAAGGGCGATTACATCATTTCATCCGGCAACGCCAACGGCCGCGCGTACGACTGGGTAGCGCCGGTGAATGGACAGCGGCAGGGAAATTATGCGCCGGTACAGTTGTTGATAACACCCAAAAAACAACAGGTTTTCACGCTCACCAGCCACTACCAGATCGATTCGCTGAAATCGCTGAATATTGAAATAGGCACCAGTAACTATGACCCCAATCTGTTTTCGAAACGGGATGATCAGAACCACTGGGGAGTGGCCACCAAAGTGCAGTATGACGAACGGCGGAAGATCAAAGCTGCCGATACAGGAAAGCAAGACTGGATATGGCAAAACCATGTCTCTTACGAGTATGTGCAAAGCAGATTCCGGGCCATTGCTCCCTATCGGAATGTGGAATTTGGACGCGACTGGAACGTGCCCCTCGCGGGTGAAAAGCCCGATGAGCACCTCACTTACCTGAGTACCCGCCTGCAAACACCGCGGTCGGGCGCTGTAGGCTACACGTTTTCCGGCTATCTGCGCGGCACGGATTATCGCGGATATAAGAATATACTGAGCTATGATTTTCAATCTTCGAGATGGAAAGCCGGTTTCGTGGGTAATGTCCTTGTGGCAACTGACACGTTTCAGTACAGCCGGTTTTACCGCCCATCTGTCCTGGCAGAATATTTTTTACCACGCCTGATGAAAACCTACGCCGGCGTCCGTTATCAACTGGAACACGACGAGATCCGCCAAAAGCATTCGGATACGCTGCTGCCGGCCTCTTTCTCATTCGACATCAGTTCGGCCTGGCTGCGCACAGCCGATGGTCAGAAGACTTTCTGGAGCATCAACTATTTTACCCGCCGCGATAGAATACCCTATCAGAACAAGCTGCTGCAAATAGATCATAGTCATAATGTGGAAATCAGGCTGGGTTTATCACAATGGAAAAATCATCTGATCAACTTTACGGGTTCTTACCGCAAACTAATAATAGACGATACTGCTCATACCCGGCTGCTTCCTGAAGAAACCTTGCTGGGGCGACTGGAATATTCCGGCCACCTCGCCAAAAACGCGTTTGGTGTGAACAGTCTCTATGAGTTCGGTTCCGGTCAGGAACAACGGCGTTCTTACACTTTTGTGGAAGTGCCGGCTGGCCAGGGTATGTATATGTGGAACGACTACAACGGCGATGGCGTGCAGCAGGCAAATGAGTTTGAACTGGCTTTGTATCCGGACCAAAAGCGTTTCATTAAGGTGTTTACCGCCACTAATGAATATGTGAAGGTGAACTTTGTCAACTTCAATTTTATGCTCACCATCGATCCCGCAGTGTTTTGGTACGGTAAAGAACAGAATGCATTGAAGAAGTTTATTTCGAGGCTTTCTTCCCAAACTTCCGTGCAAATTGGCAATCGGCTGCTGGCCGGGGAGGGCCTGAGGGCTTACAATCCTTTCGTGGGCGTGCTCAGCGATACCAGCATCATCATCACCAACACCTCTTTAAGCAACAGTATTTATTTCAATCGCTCGGATCCGCGCTGGGGGCTCGACTACAATCTTATTTATAATGCCGGCAAGCAACTGCTCACCTACGGCATAGAGGGTAGTCAGAGTAGCCAGCATTTATATAAACTACGCTGGAACATTGTTCGTCCGGTAACGGTTACCGCCGCAGCTCGCCACGGCCACCGGTACTATGCGTCTGCGCTCGATGATGGCAGAAGCTACCGAATCGCACAATGGTCTGCCGAGCCTTCTATTACCTGGTTGCATCAATCGGTATTGCGGATCACAGGCGGTCTAAAGTATGAGCAGCGGACCAACGAACCCGCCTATGGCGGCGAAGAAGCGGTGCTGAAGTCGGGCCAGCTTGAGCTGCGCTACAGTAAAGCTGCACTGGGCGTGATACAACTGCGTGGTACGTTCACCAATATTGATTTCGACGGCAAGATCACGGCGCCGGTCGCCTTCAGCCTGCTGGAGTCTTTACAGCCGGGTGCTAATTATCTCTGGTATATGAACTGGCAACGACGGGTCGGTAATGGTATCGAAATATCGCTTGAATATGAAGGTAGAAAACCAGGAGCGTCAGCCATTATCCATACGGGCAGAATGAGCATACGGGCCATTCTTTAACGGGAGTGTACCCTACCTGCGCGCAGTAAAATGGGAAACCTGACTTCTTTTTGTTCATCGGCTGGCCATAGCTCTGAAAGCTGGGCCAGCAGGGGCGCCATTGGATCGTATGCGTTTTTCTGTACAAAATGCTTATAGGCCGACCAGGTGTGTACATAACCCAGAAAATGTTGCCGCGACCACAGGTATTTCTGTACAAATTCAGGCGCTTTTTCTTCCTGAAAGGGAAAGGGTATCGTCTGGTAATCTTCATCCACAAACCGGCGCTCTTTATCCCAATAGTTGCCCAGTACCTGTCGGTAAAGCTGCTGCACCCATGCATCCACAGGCTTGTTTATACTCAACAGTCCGTAGCCGATCGCCGCAATTAGGGCGCCTTGCCGGGCAACGCTCCTTACGCCGGCGTAGAACTTTTCGAAATCGAACCAATGGATGGCCTGCGCTACGGTAATGAGGTCGAAGGTGTCGGGGGGAAAAGAGGGTGCTGCCGCATCTTGTATGCTGTAGTGAATATTGGGAGCCGGCGCAGCATGTGCTATCTGGTTTTCACTGATGTCGGTGGCAAAGACCTGCGCAAACCGCTGGGAAAGTATATGTGCCACCTGACCTGTACCCGTGCCGCAGTCCCAGGCGTTTTCGAAAGATGAAAGCAGGCTGTACAGATATTCAAAAACAGCGGCGGGATAAGTAGGCCGGTAGCGTGCGTATAGATCGGAGCCGGAGGAGAAGTTATCTTTCATAGAAGTCTATTTGTCCAATATCCTGATCTCCACTCTCCGGTTAATGGAGGCTTCCTCTTCGGTTTGTTCGTCGGCTATGATGGGTCGGCTACGTCCATAACCAGCATACTGAAGCCGGCGGGCATCGATACCGCGGGCTTTTAGCCATTCGTAGATAAATCTGGCGCGGTTTACTGAAAGGTCCAGTTGGTGGCTGTCCAGATCCAGGGCATCGCTCACGGCGGTCACGCAGCATACATGTCCTTCTATCCTGATCACCATATATGGGTTCTCCTGAAGGGCAGCCAGCAGCATGTCCAGGTCTTCATAAGAATCTTGTTTTGGAAAATGGCGTCCCATCGGAAAGTAGATGTTCTTCAGAATAAAGCTGCGTCCCTTACCAATACTGCTGATGTCGAAGCCGGGGTCGGAAGTAGAAGGCGGCACCATCACTTTTTCAGATGGGCGCATCACGATCATGGTATCGCGGGGTTTGGTTTTTTTGGGGGCATATTCCATCACAATATCCACCCGGCGGTCTTCGGCAACTCCTCTCGAACCTCTCAGCGTATCTTTTCTTTTTACCTCTCCTTTGCCCACGAGGGTCTTGATCTGGGTTGATTTTAATCCCGACTGAATCAGGTAGTTTTTTACGTTAGAAGCGCGCTGCCGCGAAAGCATCAGGTTATACTCATCGGTGTTGAGGTAGTCTGCATATCCGATGATGGAAATCGGCACACTGTTATTGATTTTATTGACGTAAAAAAGTGAGTCAACGAAGTGTACCGCGGAAGCATTAAGCGTGGCTACATCGAGCGGAAAGTAAACGGAGAAAGTATCGTTCTTCTTTTGTGCTGCCGCATACAGAGTGCTGAAAAGAAAAAAGAACAATAACAATCGTTTCATCTGCATGTCGTTTCCAAATACAATGTATCAAAAACCACCGGCATTTCAAAAGCGAAGGCTATGGGGCTGGTATGGGTTGTGTCGCGTGCGGGTGCTTGTCAGGTCATTAAGACAGCAGCAAAAGGTAGGTTAGGAAAATACTGCAGTTCTTTTCGCGTGGCGATAGACTTTGTGTCACGGACTTCAGACAGCCTCTGCAAAAATGACTTCGGAAAATCAATGGATTGGAATTTGGGAACAATTCTTATGCGATGCATTTTCGGTAAATGAGGCCATTGATGAACATCGCCTTCAATTTTTAAAACAACAAAGCATGAACCTAAATAATTTCACAATCAAAGCTCAGGAACTGTTGGGACAGGCGCAGCAGATCGCCTTCAACCATCAACAACCCAACATTGAGACGGCGCACCTTCTAAAAGCTATGCTCGATGATGAAAACGGCACCATTCAGTATCTGCTCAAGAAAAATAATGTCAGCCTGCCTGCCGTTGAGAAAAAGCTTATGGAGCAGATAGAGAAGCTGCCTCGCGTGCAGGGCGGAGAGCCTGCGCAAAGCATCAGCCGCGAACTGAACAATGTAGTGCTGAGAGCGGGTGCGGCGCTAAAGGAATTTAATGATGAATTTGTTACCCCCGAGCACCTTTTGCTGGGTATGCTGCAGGTGAACGATGAAACAGGAAGGTTGCTCAAAGATGCGGGCCTTACTGAAAAAGGACTGGTAACGGCTGTGAAAGATCTGCGTAAGGGTAGTACGGTCAATTCGCAGACCTCCGAACAGCAATATCAGGCGCTGCAACGCTACTCCAAAAATCTGAATGAACTGGCCAGAAACGGCAAGCTTGATCCGGTGATTGGTCGTGATGAAGAGATCAGAAGAACCTTGCACATCCTTTCCCGAAGGTCCAAGAATAATCCCATTCTTGTCGGCGAACCGGGCGTGGGTAAAACGGCTATCGTGGAAGGGCTGGCACACCGAATCATCAATGGTGATGTGCCGGATAATCTGAAGTCAAAGATCATTTATGCTCTTGATATGGGTTCGCTAATGGCGGGCGCAAAATATCGGGGTGAGTTTGAAGAACGTCTGAAAGGCGTGGTGAAGGAAGTGTCGGAAAGCAATGGCGAGATCATTCTTTTTATCGACGAAATCCACACACTTATTGGAGCAGGTGCTATGGAAGGCGCCATGGATGCGGCCAATATCCTGAAACCCGCACTTGCACGGGGCGAGCTTAGAGCCATAGGTGCAACCACCCTCAATGAGTATCAGAAATATTTCGAGAAGGATAAGGCGCTGGAAAGAAGGTTTCAAAAAGTTTTTGTCGATGAGCCTTCGCCCGAAGATGCTATTTCCATTCTGCGTGGATTGAAAGACCGCTATGAGTCTCACCACCAGGTGCGGATCAAAGACGAGGCCATTATCGCTGCCGTCGAGTTATCTCATCGCTACATCACCGATCGTTTTCTTCCCGATAAGGCAATCGATCTCATAGACGAAAGCGCTGCCAAGCTGAAGCTGGAAATGAATTCGATGCCTGAGGAACTCGATGAACTGGAGCGCAGAATCCGTCAGCTCGAAATTGAGCGGGAAGCCATAAAAAGAGAAAATGATGATGAGAAGCTGCGCCAGCTCAATCAGGAGATATCCGTACTCAATGTGCAGCGGGATACCCTTAAGGCCAAATGGCTGGAAGAAAAGGAAATCGTGGACAAGATCAATCAGGCTAAGAATGCCATGGAGCAACTGAAACTTGAAGCAGAAAAGGCAGAACGTGAAGGCGAGTACGGTCGTGTGGCCGAGATCAGGTATGGCAAAATAAAGGAAGAAGAGCAGCGGGTGGCAGACTTGTCGTCTCAGCTTCATGCTATGGACGACCAGCACAAACGCCTGCTGAAAGAGGAGGTGGATGCAGAGGATATTGCAGAGAATGTAGCCAAAGCTACCGGCATACCCGTACAAAGAATGCTGCAGAGCGAACGCGAAAAGCTGCTCCATCTGGAAGAGGAGCTGCACAAAAGAGTAGTGGGTCAGGAAGAAGCAATCGAAGCTGTCTCGGATGCGATACGCAGAGGTCGCGCAGGCTTGCAGGATCCGCGCAAACCCATTGGCTCCTTTATCTTCCTCGGTACCACCGGCGTGGGTAAAACAGAACTCGCCAAAGCCCTTGCGGAAATACTCTTTGACGATGAGCATATGATGACCCGTATTGACATGAGCGAATACCAGGAAAAACACAGCGTGAGCCGACTGGTGGGTGCGCCTCCGGGCTATGTGGGTTACGATGAGGGCGGTCAGCTCACCGAGGCCGTGCGTCGCAAGCCCTATTCCGTTATCCTGCTCGACGAGATCGAAAAAGCACACCCTGATACCTTCAATGTCCTGCTGCAGGTGCTTGACGATGGCCGGCTTACCGACAATAAGGGGCGTACGGTCAACTTTAAGAATACCATCATTATTATGACCTCCAACATGGGAAGTTCCATCATTCAGGAGAACTTTGCCGATCTCGAGGGAAAGAACGTGGAACAGGTCGTTGAAGCCACGCGGGAGGAAGTGATGAACTTGCTCAGGCAGACATTGCGACCAGAATTTTTAAATCGTGTGGACGATGTCATCATGTTCCATCCTTTAATGCGGAAGGAGATAAAAGGCATCATCAGGATACAGTTACAGAACCTTCAGCGACAACTCCGGCAGCAGGGTATCGACCTTCAGTTCACGGACTATGCGCTCGATTATCTTTCGCAGCGCGGTTTCGACCCGCAATATGGTGCAAGACCGCTGAAAAGAGTCATTCAGAAAGATATTATCAATATGCTCAGCAAAAAGATTATCGGAGGGGAGATTGACAAGGCAAAACCTGTGTTGATCGATGTCTTCGATGGAGTGGTGGTCATGCGCAACGAACAGATCGCAACAACAGAGAAGCAATAAATGAAAAGACGTCCTTCGGGACGTTTTTTCGTAATAATTTTCTTAACTTACCCATCTCAAATACCAGGATGCAATGAAAAAATTATTTTTTGCAGCATTTGCTCTCTGCGCCTTTTCCGTTACTGTGCGTGCTCAGGATGCGCGCGCCAACGCCACACCCTTCGATCAGGAAGCCGTTGCACGCGCTGCCGTATTGGGCGCAGAAATTGAAACCAATGATCTGGAAAAAAAGGTGCAACTAACCAGCGATCAGCGGGCCAGGATCATGGAAGCCAACCGAAGCATTGGCGAAAAGCAAGCTTATCTGAAAGCCACGGGACAGGATACCGAACAGAATATGAAGGATCTGGAAAACGCCCGGCAAAAAATGTACTTCACCATCCTGACGGACGCACAGGTGGTACAGTACAAGCAGGCCATCGACAAAAAAAGAAAGTCCGAATAATTGTAGGAGAATTTCCAACCATTTATTTTCAGCAATCGTCTTCTACAACAGGTTACAATTTTAGGAATGCAGAAAACGTTTTTTCAGTGCAATTTCTTTTACTTTGTAGCCGCTGCTTTAAAATTTAAAAATTATATACAATGAAGAAAATCGCTTTGGTAATGTCACTCTTTCTGGGAGCTACAACACTTTCCCTGGCCCAGAAAGCGGAAAAGGAAGTTCCGGATTTTGCAAAGCCTCGCAATGAAGCCGAGAAACCTGTAATCGCCAGGGCTCAGGCCGAGACTGCGGAAATGGTAAAGATGTTTAAGCTCGATGATAAAAAAGAGCTTACACTGCTGGAAATCAACGTGGGCATTGAGCGCCGCATTGCAGATGCACAAAACCAGGATAACAAGGATGCGCTGCTTGCAGAGGTTGAAGCCAAACGCTGGAATTTCTATCAGCGTTATCTTACGCCCGAGCAGTATGCAAAATATAAGGAGTTTAAACAGAAGTAATTTAAACAACCTTTGAAAAGATTACGGGTGCTATCTTTAGTGCCCGTTTTTTTTATTGCATGAAGACCATAGCCTGCCTGCTGGTATCCAATTGTTTTATGACTTATGCCTGGTATGGGCATCTGAAAAAGGGTGCGGCAGACGTTCCCTTGTTTAAACTTATCCTCATAAGCTGGGGCATCGCTTTTTTCGAATACCTGTTTATGGTCCCGGCCAATAATCGTTTCGGACTAACCGAAGGCTATTCTCCCTTTCAGTTAAAGACAATTCAGGAGGTAATATCTCTGCTTGTTTTCTGTGCCTTCGCCATTTTTTTCCTTAAAGAACCCCTTCGCTGGAATTATCTGGTCGCCTTCCTGTTTATCATCGGGGCCGTGTATTTTATGTTTTACCCTAAAGGCCGTTAGTTTTTCCTGCGTACGGCATCAGTATCCAGCTTAAAGGACCTGATGGCCGGGGCTATCCACCAGGTAGTGGCTACCACCAGCAGGGTCATGCATCCGCCAAAAACAACGGCCGGAACAGTTCCCATCCATTTGGCGGTAAGTCCGCTTTCTACTTCTCCAATCTCGTTGCTGGATGAAATGAACATGGTGTTTACCGCCGCCACCCGGCCGCGCATTTCATCGGGTGTGTAGAGTTGCAATATAGTACCGCGAACCACAACACTCACGGCATCGAGCATGCCACTGAGCAGCAACGCGCTGAAAGAAATATATACATTTTTAGAAATGCCGAAGATGATCATACACGCCCCGAAACCGGCAATACTGAACAAGAGTTTGTACCCGGGATTCTTTTTCAGAGGAATGGCCGCCAGCAGAAAGAAGGTGAGGATGGAACCCATGCCTGGAGCAGCACGCAGCCATCCATAACCTACTTCGCCCACTTTCAGAATGTCTCGGGCATAGGCAGGCAGCAGCGCGGTGGCTCCCCCAAACAGTACAGCAAACATATCCAACGCCAGTGCTGCAAGAATGATCTGCGTTCCGAAGACGAATCCTAACCCCTGACGGAGGCTTTTGAGCACTTTCTCTTTTTCTTTCTTGACGATAGGCTGCCTGGGTATATGGAGCACCGCTGCAAAAGCTACCATTTCCATAGCCGATACCGCCAGCAGGCTTAGCGGCACCCGCATCAAAGCAATAAGCACACCACCCATAAGCGGTCCCAATACGGCGCCGGTTTGCCAGGACGCTGAACTCCAGGTGGCGGCATTGGCGATATGGCGGCGCGGAATCAGTAGTCCTAAGAGTGAAAAAGACGAAGGGCTCAGAAACGCCCGGATGACGCCATTGATGAAAAAGCCTGCATAGATCAGGTTGGTAACTGTACGTACCGTCAACAGTTGCTGATCGGCCGCCAAACTCAGGGCTACATATCCCGCGGTGAGGAGTAGATAGCCGCCCACACACCAGGTCAGAATGGTTCGCTTTTCCCGTTGCTCCACAAAATGACCGGAAAACAAAGAACATCCGATAGCGGGTATCGCCTCAAAAAGGCCGAGTTTGCCGATGGACCACACGTCATTGGTGAGTGTATAGAGCCAATACACCAAAATTGTATTTTGCATGAACAGAGCCAGGATAATTCCGAAACGCTGGAGCAGATAACTCCGGAACAAAGGAAAACTTAGTGCCCTGTTTTTGAGAATAAACCTGATGGAGAAGTGCAAGCCGGTGGATTTTCGCTGCAAATTTATTGCGCAGCATCCAAAGAACGGGTCGGGAATATTCGTCTTTAATGCGCCTGCCATTACACCAACCGTAAATGAAAAAGCTTATACTCTTCTATCTTTTTGCTGTGGGATTGCCGGCTTCTACGCTATGGGCGCCGGGTTGTGGTCGTCCCTGCGAAGAACAGTGTCATCTTATCAGGAACCTCAAACTTGAGTCGCTCGACAACAGCGGCCCTGTGCCTGCTGAAATGCTTCATCAACAGGTGCTGGCAAAAGCTCTGATACTAAGGCTTTCGGTTCAGGATTCGTTGCGGCCGGAGTTATGCGCTTCGGGTCTGGGCCTGTTTACCGTGCCGGCGTTTGCCGCCCGTGCCTACTGTCCGGTTGAGCGTACCCGGCACCTCACCCGTTTGTGGACCATCAGCAGCGACGAGAACTTTGACGCCGCGCATCCTGCCGGTTCCTCTCTCAATGATCTCTTCTATCTACGTGACAGTGCCGTGTCCAGCGCCAACGGTACTTATGAGTTTTATCTGCTTCAGGAGCCGGCCGCTGAGTCGGTGCACCGCTTTCAGCTTACGCTTTTTTTTCCTGGTTATGATACCCTCACTACAATCACCGGGCACTTTAAGTTGTTGAAGAAATGAGGCAGCTCGTATTCCTGGGTGTTGCTTTGCTTTTTAGTGGCCCGCTTCGGTCTCAACACCTGCCGGATAGCCGTTTCAGAGCGGGGATTGAAGTTGTGTCCGGCATTAGTGCGCAGGCGTTCAACGAGGGCAGTCGCACCCTTGCAGGATGCAGTAATACCTCGGCCGGAGCTTACCTTTCCATGGCCAGGCCCTTGTATCAGGGGGTTGCCTTAGGCTTTTTTGGCGGATATGAAGTACAGGGCATCCACGGAAATGCGGTTCGACAGTACGTCGCAGAGCGTTACGGAGTCACCAATCAATATCTTTCTGTCCTGTCCGCTTCACATTACAGCGTTTGGCGGATGGGTGCGGAAGTCTTCCGGCCCTTCCCGCTGCGCAGATCGCGTTCCTTAGATCCTTTTCTTCGGATCGGCCTTGGAAGCATGAGCGACTTTCAGGATGTTCAAGTCCGGATTAAGGAACGAGATGATAATTATTTCGAAGAATATACACTGGTCATAAGGCCCCAACACCGTTTCAATGCTGCTTATTACGTTGTCGGAGTAAGGGCGATCCTGCCCCTGAGCTATCTTACCTATGTGCGGCTTTCATTTTCCTATACAGCAACAAATTTTCACTACACTCTCGAAGAAGACGGGAGCAACCTGACGAACCAAAAATGGAACCGTCAGGAGAAGCAATCCTATCTTTTAGGTACCTTCCAACTGGGTCTTGGGTTCGACTTTCGTTTTGGACGTCGCAAATTTCCAGGCAACCGCTAAATTTGTTGCGGATGAATCATAGCCGCCAGCTCATTTTTACCAGCATATCTCAGGCCCTGCAAGAGCTGCGGGTCAACAAGCTGCGTACCTTTCTTTCCTTGCTGGGCATCACCATTGGCATTTTTTGTATTGTAGCCGTGTTCACCGTGGTGGATAGTATGAAGAACAATATAAAGAATGAAATGTCGACCCTGGGCAGCGATGTGCTGTATGTTGGCCGGTGGCCCTGGATGCCGGAGAGCGGGGAGTATAAATGGTGGGAGTTTTGGCGAAGGCCCAGTATGACACCCAAAGAACTTCGGGCAGTGGAGCGCAATGTGCCCTCTGCATCGTTTGCCACCCTGTGTCTTGGCGTGAACGGCGAAACCCTGAAACACCATGATCAGGAGATTTCCGGAATAAGCGTATATGCTGTAACCGAGAACTTTGACAAACTTCAGAACATTGAGATTGCTACAGGCCGCTACCTCAGCATTGCGGAGCTGGCCGGAGGGGCAAGCACAGTGGTGATTGGCGATGAAGCATACCAGCAGCTCTTTCCGGGTAAGACAGACGCCATTGGCGAGGTGATTGGACTGAAAGGAAAAAAATACACAGTGGTAGGGGTGATGAAGAAGGTGGGGCAGAATATGGCCGGTTTCGACTTCGATGAGGGCATCATCATTCCTTATGAGTCTGCATCATCCCTCTATGATCTTCAGTCGCTTTCTTACGATCCGTTTCTCATCATCAAAGCAAGGCAGGGTTTCAACCTAGTGGACATGAAGTATGAAGTAGAAGGAGTGCTCAGGCAAACCCGAAAAGTAAAGCCCGGCGACAAAGATAATTTTGCGCTGAACCAGCTTAGTCAGGTTACCGAGCGGCTGGATATGGTATTTGGAACTGTGGATCTTGTGGGCGGGGTAATCGCCGTTTTTTCGCTGCTTGTAGGGGGCTTTGGTATTGCTAATATTATGTTTGTCACGGTAAAGGAGCGTACCCGCATCATCGGACTGAAAAAGGCTGTGGGAGCACGACCGGGAAGTATATTGCTTGAGTTTTTGGTAGAAGCGATTACACTGTGTATCACAGGTGGTTTGGTGGGTATCGTCATTGTGTTATTACTGAGCTTGTTGATGAACTACGGATTCGATTTTCCGATCACACTTTCAGGACAAAATTTCCTCATCGGTATTGGTATATCGGCTGTAGTGGGCATTCTTGCCGGATATATCCCGGCAAGAGCAGCATCGCGGCTCGACCCAGTCGTGGCCATCCGGTCACAATAAATGATTTTTATGGGAAACAAGGTACTTATCCTCGATCAGGAGCGCATCAGCAGAAAGCTGCAAAGAATGGCTTTTCAAATCTGGGAGCGGCATAGTCAGGAACAGGAACTTTTCTTTGCGGGCATTGCAGGAGCAGGCCTCACCCTGGCCCGCGATCTGGCGCGAAGGCTCGAGTCCATTAGCCCCATAAAGGTGCAGGTGGAAACCCTGACCATCAACAAACGCGATCCGCTTCAGTCGCGACCCGAGCTGAGCCGCACTTGTGCCGGTAAGCCACTGGTGCTGATTGACGATGTAGCCAATAGTGGCAAAACCCTGCTGCACGCCCTGCGTCCATTGCTCGATGCGCCACCCTCCAGCATCATGGTTGCCGTGCTTGTGGACCGAAAACATAAATCCTTTCCCATCACACCGGATATTGTGGGTCATTCTGTGGCCACCACGCTGCAGGAACATATTGAGGTGGTATGTGAAGGTGAAGACATCACCGCAGCGTATTTGCAGTAAAAAGAATTTTTAAAACATCTAAAGGAACAGGTTTACATGATTACACTTTGTATTCACGGCGGAGCGGGCAATATTACTCCGGCTATGATGACTCCGGAACAGGAAGCGGCTTATCACCAGGGGCTCAGCGAGGCCCTTGCTGCCGGATATGCGGTATTGGAGTCTGGTGGCTCTGCCATGGACAGCGTCACCCGGGCTATTGTAAGTCTCGAGAACAACCCATTGTTTAATGCGGGCCGCGGATCGGTGTTTACCAAGAAGGGGTTGCATGAAATGGACGCTGCCCTGATGGATGGCAGCAATCTCGCAGCAGGCGCAGTTGCCGGGGTGCGCAATATCAAGAATCCTATCCTGCTTGCCCGTGAGGTCATGCTGCATTCGGGCCATGTATTCCTGAGCGGCAGCGGGGCGGGTGAGTTTGCCCTGAATCAGAAATTAGAATTCGTTGCTGATGATTACTATTTCAATAAAGAACGCTATGATCAATGGATAGCCATACGCGATAGCGATTTTTATCAGTTAGATCATAAAGACGACAACCTGAAGGGAGCTGCACCCAACCCCGACTATAAATTTGGAACGGTGGGTGCCGTGGCCTGCGATGCATCTGGAAATCTGGCGGCCGGTACTTCTACAGGAGGCATGACCAACAAGCGCTTTGGCCGCATCGGAGATAGCCCTGTAGTTGGGTCGGGTACCTATGCCAACAATGCCACCTGTGCTATATCCTGCACCGGCCATGGCGAGTTTTTCCTGCGGGCGGTGGTAGCTTATGATGTATCTTGCCTGATAGAATACAAAGGCTTTACGCTGCAGCAGGCATGCGATGAAGTGATAAAAAACAAATTGGTGGCCATGGGAGGTGAAGGTGGATTGATTGCTGTAAATGCGGCAGGCGATCATCAGTTCTGCTTCAACTCGGCAGGAATGTATCGCGCAGTGCGCAGCAGCAGCGGGCTTTCGGAAGTTGCCTGGTATGGTTAGTTGTTCTCGGTAGTCTCAAGCAAAAAATAATATCCTATGAAAAAACAGATCTTACTTTCCGCAAGCTTCAGCCTTTTCCTCTGTTGCTCGGGTAGCGCCCAGCAGGCACGTTTCGACCTGATGCGCCAGCCTGTATCGCCGGCCCCCGACGCCAAGAGCAATGCAGGTCTGCTCCGGGCGGCATCTGCTCCTCAGCCGGATACCACATTACTGCTGCCTGCTGGCATGCAGCAGGGAACCGTTAACGGCCGGGCTATGAACAACAACCAGTACATGAACAGCCAGAGCAATCAATACCAGCTCGGTACTGCAAAAGGTACGACTACCATTTACTACGACGAAAGTGGCAAAGTGAAGGGAAGTAACACTTCTATCGAAATCAGGTAAGGGGCGCTACAAAGCCACCGTTGCGGCTAATATGCATGGCCTTTTGCAGCTATAATCGCCGGTCAGATCGTTCAGTATCGCCGCTCTTTTGCTGTTCTTCGGGGGCATTGTCTCCCTGCTTGTCTTTTTTTACCGTCTCGGTTTCTTCCGGTTCGATCAGCCCGGAGCGTTCCAGTTTCTTAATGTCGTTTTCCAGGTTGCCACCCTCTTGTTCTTTGTCGTTTTTCTTTTTGATGCTCATAGTCCAGTGACTTTAAATAACATGCCAGGCAATGTTTATTTTTACCGGCTCAGAAATACAATTCATGTTTATCGAACCCCACAGGAGACCGGAGAGCAGAGGTTGGATAGAAGTGATCTGCGGCTCTATGTTTTCCGGTAAGACGGAAGAATTGATACGACGCCTCAAGCGCGCTCAGATTGCCAACCAACGCGTAGAGATTTTCAAACCGGCAGTTGACAAGCGCTATGATGAGTTTGACATTGTATCGCATGACGCCAGCAGAATACGCTCTACCCCTGTAGAAAATTCCCACAACATTTTGCTGCTCTCGTCTGATGTGGATGTAGTAGGTATAGACGAGGCACAGTTTTTTGACATTGATCTGGCAGAGGTAGCGGAGCAATTGGCCCTTCGGGGCATCAGGGTAATCGTTGCCGGGCTCGATATGGATTATCTGGGCAAGCCGTTTGGGTCTATTCCTGCCTTGCTGGCGCGGGCGGAGTACATTACCAAGCTGCATGCTATCTGCGTAAGGTGTGGCGACATCGCAAACTTTTCCTACCGCAGGGCAAAAATTGAAGATCGTATTCTGCTGGGCGAAAAAGATGTGTATGAACCCCGCTGCCGAAGTTGTTTTAACAAGAAGACTTAAAGAACAGAATACTATGAAAAAGCACATCAGGTTGAATCGCAGAAAGTCAGCAGAGATCGTACTTGCTCCTTCCACTCCGGCAGAACGACAGGAAATGGATAAGAACGTCATTGACCTCGTATTGCGGATGTTGTTCGAAAATGCGGATAAAAACGCGGTTGACCTGGATAAAGATGTGCTCCGGAAAGCTCGTATCATTCTATCACAAAAGGAGACCCAAAGAATATGGGATGTGCTTACGAGTTCCGGATGGGTGAGCCCGACCATAGGATTTGGCAAGGCCGGGAAACTGGAGCTTACCCGCGCAGGCTTTCAGATGATGTCCCAATTTGGCGGCTATGCACAGTACCTCGCCTCGATGCAGAACAATCAGCCACAAACCATCATTCTTCCGATTCAGATAGAGGGCGAATCGGAAAACAGCCCCGACGATCTCATCAAAAGAGCAGGATAACTTATAGTTTCGTCGCCGCACAGAAATGCGTCTGTAAGACATAGCGCGTGCTGCCTGTTTTCTCAAAACGGAGCACAGCTTCGATAAATAGTGTGTTGATGATGACCGCATTTCTTTATCTGCTATTTTTGCGCCATGTTTCGCTATTTCAGCCGCTTTTTTTTACTTGGAATCCTCGGCCCTTTTTTGGCTGCTGCACAAGCTGATGTATGGACTTTGCAACGTTCGGTTCAATACGCACTCGACCATAATATTTCTATCCGTCAAAACGAACTGAATGAAAGACTTGCTGCGCTTCAACTCAGGCAAAGCCAGCTCTCTCAGTTGCCGAATATCAATGCCAACACCGCCTACGGTCGTAGCTACGGTCGTTCTGTGGATCCAACAACCAATCAGTTCGTTCAGGGTAGTTACGACTTTCTCAGTGCCAGCGGAAGTGCCGATATCCTGCTGTTCGGCTGGTTTCAGAAACGAAACAGCATCGCTGCTAATAACCTCGCGCTTAAGGCCGCTTCTGCCAATCTCGATCAGTTGAAAAATGATGTATCTCTCAATGTGGCAACAGGTTACTTGCGTGCGCTGCTCGCTAAAGAACAAATACGGGTAAACGAAAAACAGGTGGAACTTTCGCGTGCGCAGTTGTCGCAGACAAGGAGTTTTGTAGATGCGGGCAGATTGCCCGAACTGAACGCAGCCCAACTGGAGTCGCAGTTGGCCAATGATAGCGCAAACCTGATCACCGCTATATCCAACTATACCAGCGCCATTCTCGACATCAAAGCCCTTCTGAATCTGGATTTTGAAACACCCTTTGAAGTTGAAGCTCCGGATGTGAACCCTGGTGAGTTGCTTAGCCTTGATGCCACCGATCCTGCAACGATCTACAACGTAGCTGCGGCCCAGTTTGGCTCCATCCGCAGCAGCGAGCTCAACCGGCTGGCTGCTAAGAAACGGCTGGCTGCGGCGAAGGGCGCTCTTTATCCGCAACTGGGTATCAGCGCACAGTTTGGTACCAACTATGCAACCACATATACCGAAGTTACCGGTTTCACGGTGGGTAGTCCACAGCAGACACAGGCTTTTGTGCCGGCATTCGATACACTTTTTCCGGTTTTTCAACCCTCCTACAACTACACCACACGTCGCATTCCCTTCGGTACGCAGTTCGAGAACAATTTTCGCCAGACTATTTCATTGGGTCTCTCTATTCCTGTTTTCAATGCCTGGCAGGCCCGTTATAATGTGCGTCAGGCAAAGATCAACGTGCTTTCCAATGAGTTGAATAAATACCAGGCGGAGCTAAAACTGAAGCAAGACGTGTACAAAGCCTATAATGAAGCAGCCAACGCGGTTCAGAAATTCAAAGCTGCAGAAAGAGCACAGGCAGCCGCACAACGTGCCTACGATTTTGCCCAGAAACGTTACACACTTGGATTGACCAACACCGTTGAATACCTTACAACCCAGAATAATCAATTTGTGGCCGAGGCCAATATGCTCAGTGCGAAATACGACCTGATCTTCAAGCTTAAGGTTATTGATTATTATTTAGGAAAAGAACTCAAACTGTAACCATGACAGACTTGAAAAAAGTCTTACTAGAAGCAACACACGAAGCCGGCAAGATCATACAACAATATTTTCAGGGCAGTTTTGCAATAGATAACAAGGAAGGGATCAACAACCTGGTGACCGAGGTCGATACCCGGGCCGAAGCCAGGATCATAGAAGTGATCCATACGCATTTTCCTACGCATTCCATCATCAGCGAAGAAATTGGAGCCCTCGACAAAGGCTCCGACTACCGGTGGATCATTGATCCCATAGACGGCACTGTCAACTTCGCCCATGGTATTCCCATTTGCTGTGTCAGTATCGGGCTCAGTTATGAAGATCAGATGTTGATGGGAGCCGTATATAACCCGATGATGAACGAACTTTTCGTTGCTGAAAAAGGCAAGGGCGCCACCCTAAATGGCAAACCTATCAGCGTCTCCAAGAAAGATAATTTTCAGAAGGCATGTCTGGTCACCGGCTTTCCCTACAAATGGCCCGAAACCCGCGAGCATCCCATCAAGGTCTTCGAACGGTTTATTATGCAGGGTCTTCCGGTACGCCGGCTGGGATCTGCAGCTATAGACCTTTGTTGGGTAGCCTGTGGACGGTTTGACGGTTTCTGGGAGTATAATCTTAGTCCCTGGGATATTGCTGCGGGCTACCTGATAGTGGCTGAGGCCGGTGGCAGAGTGACCAATTTTGAAGGCGACCCGTACAGCGTTTATGACAAACAGACCCTCGCTACAAACGGGCTGATACACGAACGGATGCTCGAGCTGATCAGCCTCCGGCAGAATGGCGGCCAGTAGTTATTCCTCAAAAAAAATTTTTGCACCAGAATCATGAGTGAAGAGAGAACAGAAATTAGCACCCTTGGCGAATTCGGACTGATACGCCACCTGACCGACGACAACGAAACCCGGCAGGCAGGCACCCTTATGAGTGTGGGCGATGATGCGGCAGTAATTGATCATTTTGGCAAGCAGACCGTAGTGACCACCGATATGTTGCTTGAAGGCGTACACTTCGACCTGATGTACACGCCACTAAAGCACCTCGGGTACAAGGCAGTGGCCGTAAATATTTCTGACCTCTGCGCCATGATGGCTACCCCAACGCATATCACAGTAAGTATAGGTATCAGCAATCGTTTTTCGGTGGAGGCACTCGACGAATTTTATCAGGGTGTATATGCGGCTTGCGAGCGATATCAGGTTGACCTTGTCGGCGGCGATACGGTCAGTTCGCTCAAAGGCTTTGTGATCAGCATAACGGCTATCGGTGAAGTGACACCTAATAAATTTGTTACGCGTACCGGCGCTCAGGTAAATGACCTGATTTGTGTCACCGGTACTTTGGGCAGTGCCTACCTTGGGCTTCAACTGCTGGAGCGCGAGAAAAGAATATTTCTTGAGAACCCCGGCGTGCAGCCCGATCTCCAGCAACGATCACATACAGTGGGCCGTTTTTTAAAACCTGAAGCGCGCACCGACGTAGTGGAGTGGCTGATCGAAAATGATATTGTGCCTCGGAGCATGATTGATGTAAGTGACGGGCTGAGCTCGGAGCTGCTACATATTGTCACCGGAAGCAAGGTAGGATGTGTGGTGCACGAAGAGAAAATACCGGTTCATGAAGAAGCCAGGGAAATGGCTCTGGAATTTGGACTCGATACCACTACCTGTGCCCTGAATGGTGGTGAAGATTACGAATTACTCTTTACAGTGGCACAGTCTGATTACGAAAAAATATCCCGCTCGGAGCAGATAAGCGTGATTGGTTATATTACTGATGCACAGGAAGGCGCACACCTGATCACCCGGCAGGGAAACAAGCACCGGCTGGTGGCTCAGGGTTGGAATGCCTTTGAGACCTAGCCGTTAGAGAAGGGATAACGCCCTGCGACAGGCAGGTTTGAATGAGCTTTGATAAATACGGTTTTGACTTTTTACTTTCTTTTGTATTTTAGGCAAACAATTACTACTCGATGAAGCTTTGGAAGCATACTCTTATAACGGCTGTTGCTTTTTTTGGATTGTCCGGCGCGGTGCTCTATTCCTCTTGCGAAAAAGACAGTTGTCTGGATCTGAAATGTAAAAACGGAGGTACTTGCGTAGAAGGTTACTGTCGTTGCCCGTCAGGCTTCGAGGGCACGGAATGTGAGGCTCAGGTAGCTACCAAATTTCTAGGTCGGTATATCGGGCACTTTACTTGTCCGCAGCCGGTGGTAGATACCATCGTCATCTGGCTGGATGAAGCACCCGATCGCGTTGGTTTTGTTCAATATAGCAACATCACAGACACGCTCACTGCCAAGGCTGAAGGTTCTTTCCTCACGTTTGATACACAGATCAGCGGAAATGCCCTGAAGTACAACCGTGCGGAAGTTGACGCACAAAGGATCACCGTCTTTTCACAACTGACCATCAACGATCCTCAGGCTACCAACCAGACCTGCAGTTTCATTGGCTTTAAGTAAATAGAATATCATTTTTTGGACGCTCCCGCCTGCAAGCGGGAGTTTTTGTTTTTTTGAACATCAAACAATTACGCAAAGCTGTAGATTTGTCGCCATGTCTATAAAAGTAGCCGGCCTTACGAAAGTTTATGGCGCTCAGCTAGCGGTTGATCATATTTCTTTTGAGCTGAAAAATGGAGAAATTGTTGGTTTTCTCGGTCCCAATGGTGCGGGAAAGTCCACAACCATGAAGATGATCACGGGATACCTTCCGCCCACTGACGGCAGTGCTATCGTTTCTGGCTACGATGTGCAGCAGCAGCCCATGGAGGTGCGCAAAAGGGTAGGCTACCTTCCCGAGGCTAATCCTCTCTATTACGACATGTATGTAAGAGAATATCTGGAGTTTACGGCCGGAATTCACCGTATTGAAAAGCCCCGCGTCCGCATTGAAGAAATGATAGGGCTTACCGGCCTGGGAAAAGAAGCGCATAAAAAGATCGGTGCGCTCTCTAAAGGGTATAAACAACGGGTAGGTCTTGCTCAGGCCATGTTGCACAATCCGGAAGTGCTGATTCTTGACGAGCCTACTTCAGGCCTTGATCCCAATCAGATTGTGGAGATCAGGGAGCTGATCACCAATTTCGGGCGCGAAAAAACTGTGCTGCTTTCTACGCATATCATGCAGGAAGTGCAGGCAATGTGCAGCCGGGTAATTATTATCAGCAGTGGCAAGATCGTGGCCGATGATTCCATAGACCGATTGCAGCACACGAACAACCGGCAGCAGGCTTTGCTTGTGGCTTTTGAGTCGTCCGTTGACAAGGCCAGACTTAAATCTCTGAAGCAGGTACAGAGGGTGGAAGATCTTGGCGACCGCAGCTTCCGCCTACATACGGGCAAGGCGGAGGAACTGAGAAAGGACCTGATGAAATGGGCTTTAGCGCAGGACATTAGCATCCGCTCCATGCAGACAGAATCCCAATCGCTCGAAGATATTTTCCGTCAGCTTACAAAATCGGCTTAGGGTGCGGTGTGCTTTCGTCTCCCGACCTGAAATGTGCTATGGCTAATGCCGGTTCTGACCCAGCATTTTCTCATAGCCTCTGAAGATTTGTTTCACATCAAAGTACAGACCCGGCAGGTTATCACTGTTGGTTTTAAGACTAAGGTAATCGCACTTCGAATCTGTGAGTTGCTGATTGCCCCCAAACTCGTAGCCCAAAATGCTGAGGATGTCGTACTCGTGAGAGACATTCACCACATGGAATGCTGTTTCTTCCGTAAGTCCGTCGCCTGTGGCCAGAATGGTTTGTACGAGTTTGCGCAGTTTGTCAAAATATACCCGTGCCATAAGGCTGTCTCCTGTACGTTTGTAGGCTATCCATACAATATTTAGCCCCTTCAGATCAAAGGGATTTTGGGACAGATTTACCTGGCCGAGTCGCAACACTTCCTTCCACTGTGCGGCGTCGGGTTCGTCTTGTGCACCGAGCATCAATTTTATGCTATCCGATGCTGCCGTATGATAGAACGGAGCATAACCGGGTTGAAAAAAATAGCCATAGTACAGCATTCGATAGTCGCGCAATGTAAGTGTAGTATCATCGGCGACGTATCGGTTATACAGGCGGTCGTAATAAAATGCCGAGCCCTTGTCTTTCGTCAGGTTTTCAATTTCCTGATAATCGGGTATCAGTGTTTTTACATCCTGTCCGTTCACCTTTGTCAGTAGGGCAGTCAGGCAACACAGCAATAAGATTTTCAGTT
This sequence comes from Flavipsychrobacter sp., assembly GCA_017849575.1. Lineage (GTDB taxonomy): Bacteria > Bacteroidota > Bacteroidia > Chitinophagales > Chitinophagaceae > JAFIGV01. The sequence continues at coordinate 342,394 of JAFIGV010000015.1, forward strand.
TCATCTCCGTTCTTTTGGTCCTGGTTTCGTCTGTCACTTAGTTGCTGAAAAAAGAAAGTGCCAGCATCGCTGCCGGCACCTGTTGTTTTCGTTTATTCACTTTTACTTAGGAGTTCAAAGGCTCCTGTCTGGCAGTTGCCGGCTCCTTATCCTCCTTCTTGTTGCGAAATTCTTCCACACGCTTTTCTTCCCGTTCCTGTTCACGGTCATATGCGCGAATGATGTGTTTTACAAGTCGGTGCCTCACTACATCTGCTTCGTCGAGCTCAATATGGGCAATCCCTTCAATGTTCCTCAGGATCCGCGTGGCCTTTGCCAGTCCCGATTTTTGATTTTTTGGAAGATCTACCTGAGTGAGGTCGCCCGTGATGATTGCCTTTGCCGAAGCTCCGATGCGTGTCAGGAACATCTTTAGCTGAAGGTCTGTGGCATTTTGTGCCTCATCGAGGATGATGAAAGAGTTGTCGAGCGTACGACCCCGCATGTAGGCCAAAGGTGCAATCTCGATGATTCGGTTCGCCATGTAATAGTTCAGCTTATCACTGGGTATCATATCGTCGAGGGCGTCGTACAGGGGCCGCAGATAGGGGTCAATCTTTTCTTTCAGATCACCGGGAAGAAAACCCAGACTTTCGCCGGCTTCCACAGCAGGGCGGGTAAGGATGATTTTTCGCACCGCTTTGTTTTTGAGCGCTCTTACGGCCAGCGCTACAGCAGTGTAGGTTTTACCGGTACCCGCCGGGCCGATAGCAAAAATGATATCATTTTTTTCGGAGGCTGCGGCCATTGCTTTTTGATTGGCAGTCTTGGCGCGCACCACTTTTCCATTGGGCCCGAACACGAGTATGTCGTTGCTGCCGGCATCTTCTACAGGAGCTTCACCCTGTTCTTCATCACCCAGGATACGCGAAAAATAATTTTCAGAAAGATGTCCGTTTCGCTCCAGGTACTTAATGATCTGCGCAATTTTTCCTTGTGCTGTCGCTACTTCATCGGGCTGTCCTGAAAGTTTGATCTGCGATCCGCGGGAGAGAATTTTCAAAAGTGGAAACTTGCGTTTCAGTATGTCGAACTTACTGTTGTTAATTCCAAAGAACTCTATGGGATTAACGGTTTCAAGGTTAATAATAGTTTCTGTCAATGTGCTTCAGTTTACGTTCACTAATATAAGTAACATAGGTCTTCAATGGCGTTACGATTGTGTTAAGCCGGCCGCTTGTCTGCCTGTCGGATGTTACACGTCATACAATCACCGGGGTCGCTGAAAAGCAAGTTGCCTGCTGGGATTTTTCCGGCAGGATTCGGGCACCGGTTTGCCACGGGTCATGAACCTTGTGATGAAAAAAAAGAACTATCTCATCAGTGAATTTATAAACATTGTGCCGATGATTATATCTTTTGGTTCCGTTAGTTATTAACGCTTGTGAACATCTTTTTATGATGCAGAAGCGGGGCTGCATCGGCCTTGCATCAGGAAATGAAATGTCGGGAAGGAATTTATGTGCTCTGCGGCTTCAGGTAGAGGTCTATCAGTCGGTGCAGCACACTATACCGTTTGTTGTGGAGCAGGAAGAACAAGGCTTGGTGACGATTGCTTCTATTGCTGAGTATCCAGTTAAACTTCACCCCTATTTCCTTTTTGAAATTCTTTCGGCCTGTGTCTCGTCTCATAGCTCCTATAGCATGGTGGATTTTACCCACCAGCAAAAACTGTTCTTTCCAACTGAGCTTGTACCGGCCAAAGATGTTGCGGTATTCGTTCACGAGCACTTCAAGGTAATACTCGTCTGCAAACCGGCGATCTACTTCGGTATGGTCAATCAGATAAGCATAAATGTTGGCAAATGCATCGAGCCTGTCTGTAGCCGATTTGTGGTCGTTGAGCTGCAGAATAGACCCGGCCCGATTGCGCCTGTAGTAGTACACAGTGTAGGGTAAGGCGATCACGTTTTTTGCAGCGTTTGCCAAACGGATGTTTGTGGGCGTATCTTCAAAGTAGGTATTGAGCGGAAAGAATATTTTATTGTCGAGAAACAGCGACCTGGGATAAATTTTTGCCCAGGCAGTATCGAGCAGACCCTTATAGTCAAGCATGCGAGCAATAGCGTCGGCTTTATTAAATACCGTTCTTTCATCCACGCCCGTCCAGTACCGGGCATAGACGCCGTCGGTAACGGATGTTGTGTTGCCGCACACAATTGAATGTTCGTTGCAGGATATTTCTGCAAAAAAATGCCCGAGGGCGTGTTCATCCATCCAGTCGTCACTATCCACAAATACGATAAATTTCCCCTGGGCTTCGAGGATTCCGGTGTTTCGTGCAGCGGATAAGCCTTTGTTCTTGGTATGGTGGATCACGCGCCAGTTTACCTGTGTATCCTTCAGCATTTCAGTGGCTATCGCCATAGAATTGTCTTGTGAACAGTCATCGATCAGCAGCAGTTCAAACTCTTTAAAGCTCTGAGATACAATAGAGCGAATAGCGTCGGGGATGTAGGCGGCCACATTATATACGGGCATCACCACCGATATGTCGGGCATCCGTTTTTGGGGTTGAGTGACGTGCATGGGGGAACAAATTTCATGCTGCAAATTTTTCTTAAAGAAAGATTACAGAAACGGCATAGCCGGGTCAATAACAAAATATTAGGAACCCGTTGGTTGAATGCTTTATCCTTGTTTTCTCCCCGTTTAATAAACTATTTTTGTTACCATGTCCGCATTCAAAGATAAAGTGATCGTTATCACCGGGGCATCATCCGGCATTGGTAAGGCATTGGCAGACAAGGCACTAACCCATAAGGCAAAGGTGGCGGTATGTGCCCGTAGCCTCGACAAACTCGAAGTGATGTTTGGTACCATAGATCAGGTGTTTCGATACCGTGCAGATGTGAGCGAGGAAGAAGATTGCCGTAAGTTTATCGAAGCTGTATTGGCAAAATGGGGCCGCATTGACGTACTGATCAACAATGCGGGAATCAGCATGCGTGCACTTTTTGAGGACACTGACCTTAAGGTAATCAGGGAGCTGATGGATATAAACTTTTGGGGCGCCGTGTATTGTACGAAGTATGCGTTGCCTTCCATCCGGCAAAACAAGGGCATTATCATCGGCGTGTCTTCAATAGCTGGTTATCGGGGGCTGCCCGGGCGAACAGGCTACTCGGCTTCCAAGTTTGCTATGCAGGGTTTTCTGGAGGCACTGCGCACCGAACTACTCCATACCGGCACCCATGTGATGTGGGTGTCGCCGGGGTTTACTGCTTCCAACATCCGAAACGTAGCGCGAAGCAATGATGGTTCCGTGCAGAAGGAAACACCGCTCGATGAAGAGAAGCTGATGACAGCGGAAGAGTGTGCCGACATCATTCTCGAAGCTGCAGAAAAAAGAAAAAGAAGCGTGGTAATGACCGGACAGGGAAAGCTCACCGTATGGATGAATAAACTCCTGCCGGGATTTCTGGATAAATTAGTGTACAAGCATTTTCTGAAGGAGCCGGGATCGCCGCTGGAAAGATATGAGTCCAACCGGCGGTAGCAGATGCTGGTCTTATGTAGAGGAATGCACAAACAAATCGTCATGAAACTATTGAAGTATGCAGCCTTGCTGATCTGTTCTTTGTTCGTCGAAAACCGGGCGCAGGCTCAGGGTGCCGTGTACCGGCCCGATACCACATGGAAGGTTTTTAACGAAGCAAATCAGGAAAAGACACTTGGATTTTCCGGTGGGTTCAACAATCCACAGATCGGAACAGGCGATATCAATAACGACGGTAAAGCGGATCTGATCGTATTTGAAAAAGGCTCGCTGCAAATAAAGACCTTTCTCAACACGGGAACCAGCGGTGCGCCGGCTTACCGTTACCGTCCGGAATTTGAGCGCAACTTTCCGCAGAAAAATGGCATCACTACCATTTCGAGCTATCTGAAAGTGGAGGATTTCAATTGCGACAATATCCCCGACCTGCTTACGCGGGGGCTTGGTGGCTTTAGCGTTTACTATGGATATTATGTTCAGAATCAGATTCACTTCAATTATATTAAAGATCTGTACTACACTCCGTTGCGAAAGACGGATGAAACCTTTGATGCCACTACCTTCCCGCCGGTGTTCTGGAAAGTGAAAAACCCTGCGGGCCCGGGCTGGAGCCGGATAAGCAGCGGAACGAATCCTACTGCCACACCCAAAGCGGGTGCTGCTATGGTAATGTTTCAGGCAAGCGCCATGACCTCTGGTAGTACCGCTTTGCTTATCAGCAAGCAGATTCGGGTATCGCCCAATCTTAAGAGCGAAGGCAAGATCAGCTTTTGGGTATATCGCAGCGGCACCTCCGGTTCTGATAGTCTTGCCGTGTATATCAACAACGATACGACACTCACCAATGCCACCTGGCTGGGTGGGGTAGCCCGCAATCGAAGCCTGAATCGGCCCGACACAAAACCATCTGATGGCTGGTATCAATACACATTCGATATTCCGTTTCAGGTTACGGGCAACAAGCTCTACTTCATCTTTAAGGGAACAGGATATGGTGGTGCCAATCTCTACCTGGATGAGGTTTCCTGGATTAGCTCAGAGCCCACCGGTGACATTAATGCCTACGTAGATCCTGGCGGCGATATACCTGGCGTGGCCGATGTGGATCATGATGGCGACCTGGATTTTTTCTCGCTGAACATCAGCGGCGGTCTGGTGAATTTTTACAAAAACTATCAGGCAGAGGAAGGCCTGCCCTGCGACAGCATCCATATCAACCTAAAGGATGCATGCTGGGGTAAAGTATATCAGGGGTCCACACCCACCCAACAGTTGGGCATCACCTGCAACCTCGCACAGCCTCCTATTTTTCCTGCTAAGGTTACCCACACGGGCAACACCATGTGCGTGTTCGACTATGATGGCGATGGCGATATGGACTACCTTAATGGCGGTGTCTCCTATTCCAACATTCAACTGCTCATCAACGGCAAGGCAGATTTCAACTATATCCGCGATTCTATGATCAGTCAGGATATTGCCTGGAAAGCAGGAGGATATGCCTACAATACGCTACAGTTTCCGGCAGCCTTCTATGTAGATTACGATCAGGATGGAAAGAAGGATATTTTAATAGCACCGAGTGCAGAAGTAGCCTCAGAAAATTATAGTTGCATCTCTTACTATAGAAATACGGGTACGGCCTCCGTTCCCGATTTTACTTTTCAATCGGATACGCTGCTTGTAGATCAGACTATTGACTTGGGAACAGGAAGCTATCCCATGATCTTTGACTATAACCGCGATGGGAAACCCGATCTCTTCGTTGGTGCCGATGGTTATTTTCAAAACGACGGCAGTTTTAAAGCCGGTATTGCTTATTATGAAAACATAAGTACCGGCGGTAACCGGGCTTTCAAACTGGTAACGCTCGATTTTCTCAATATACTTTCGCAAGCCACTATGGGTACCTATCCTGCCGTGGGCGACCTGGATAATGACGGACTCGAAGACCTGGTGGTGGGACATAGCGATGGTACGCTGAGCTTCTACAAGAATATGGCTGCAAGTGCCAGTGTAACGCCGCAATGGCAGCTCACTACTGCGATACTAAAAGATGCCTCGTCGGTCACTATCGACTCTGCAAAATTTGCCGCACCGTTCATTTACGATATCGACAAGGACGGCTATAAGGATCTGCTGATTGGCGGTCTGAACGGCAAAGTCTTTTTTTATAAAAATGCAGGTCTGTCAAACGCAGTGACACTCCTTTATCAAACCAATAAGCTGGGAGATATGCAGGCAGATCCCTGGAATAATTTCTCGGCAAATGCCGTACCCTACGTAGGAAAAACAGATAGCACCGGCACGGAGTACTTTGTGCTGGGATCGAACTCTGGCCGTATTCAGCGCTATACAGGCTTTCAGAATGGCAACGTGACCAGTCCTTATCAAAAAATAGACACGGCCTATCATCAAATTAATTTTTCGCTGGGGCTCTATTCAGGCTTTAGAGCTACACCCACATTCGGCGATCTTGACGGCGATGGCAGGTATGAAATGATACTCGGCAATCGCCTCGGTGGGGTTACCGTCTTTGGCCAGGTCAGTTCGCTTGGGGTAGATGATCCGGCTTATGCTCCGGGAAACGTGAAGGTTCATCCCAATCCCGCGGTGAATGAAATATTTGTATCCTGGACTTCTGATTTTTCCCATCAACAGGATGTGTCCATCAGCCTGCGCACTATTTCGGGCCAAACCGTCAGCAGCTATATGTTCACTTCCGGTGATCTGGGCGCACGACTCGAAACTTCTGGCCTCGCACCGGGCGTTTACCTATGCGATGTGATCAGTGGTCGTAACCGTTCGGTTCAAAAGGTTGTGATCTTAAAATAGTTCTATGTCCGCGGGCCTGTTTTGATGTTGGCACCTGCGCTGAAAAATCACTACTTTGCAGCCCAAAAAAACAGGGATAGTCATGCAAAGAGATACGGCGATATTTCATCTGATACAGGAAGAACTCGGGCGTCAGCGTCGGGGATTAGAACTTATTGCCTCTGAAAACTTCACGTCGATGCAGGTGATGCAAGCGATGGGAAATGTGATGACCAATAAATATGCAGAGGGCTATCCCGGAAAAAGGTATTATGGTGGCTGTGAAGTAGTGGACAGAAGTGAGCAGTTAGCAATAGACAGGGCCAAAGAAATCTTCTCGGTAAGCTATGCCAATGTGCAGCCCCATAGCGGTGCTCAGGCCAATGCATCGGTGATGTTGGCTTGTCTGAAGCCCGGCGATGTGATTTTGGGGTTAGACCTGAGCATGGGAGGCCATCTTACGCACGGCTCGCCCGTCAATTTTTCTGGTAAGTTGTACCGGGCTGTTCACTATGGCGTGCAGAAAGATACCGGGCTTGTGGACTATGATATGATGGAAGCTCAGGCTAAGGCTCACAAACCCAAACTCATCATCTGTGGTGCATCGGCTTATAGCCGCGACTGGGATTATGCACGCATCCGTAGTATAGCCGACAGTATAGGCGCTTTGGTACTTGCAGACATAGCTCATCCCGCCGGCCTTATTGCGCGGGGGCTGCTCAGTAGCCCGTTTGAGCATTGTCATTTCGTGACCTCTACCACACACAAGACCCTTCGCGGACCGCGTGGTGGTATCATCCTCATGAAAAACGACTTCGAAAATCCCTGGGGAATCACCGGCCCTAAAGGGGAAGTGCGTATGATGAGTCAACTTATAGATCTCGCTGTTTTTCCGGGTGTGCAGGGAGGTCCGCTGGAACATGTTATCGCAGCCAAGGCCGTATCGTTTTTTGAGATCCTTCAACCCGAGTTTTTGACCTATGGCCAGCAGGTGGTGCGCAACGCTCAGGCACTGGCACAGGCTTTTCTCGAAAAAGACTACCATATCGTATCGGGCGGCACCGACAATCACCTGCTACTGATAGACCTCAGGAACAAGGGTATCAGCGGCAAGAAGGCGGAAAATGCTTTGGTAAAGGCTGATATTACCCTGAATAAAAACATGGTTCCCTTCGATGATAAATCGCCATTTGTTACTTCGGGTATCAGAGTTGGGGTGCCGGCCATCACCACACGCGGGCTCGATACCGGGCATATGCCACAGATTGTAAACTGGCTCGACAGGGTTTTAATGGCTCCGGACGATGAAACGGTCATCGGCACCGTTCGCGGCGAGGTGAACGAGTTCATGAAACAGTTTCCGTTATATCCTGAGTGGTAGCGGGGTTGTAAGGTTTTTAACATGGCGGTACAACCGTTTTTCGTAATATGCACTCCCCGGAACTGATGGGTGCAGGATCGTGTGTTATCATTATTTTCAAGTCTTTATATGAGTAGAATAAGAGTGCCACACATTGTGGTTGTGTTGTTGATGGTAGTGTGCCTGATCCCCGATGTGGCTCAGGGTCAGAGCCGCAAAAAGCGGAAGGTGGTCAGGGAAATGACGATTTATGATGTGGACACATTAGTAAATCCGATACCGTTGCAACGCAAGATGTGGCATGACAAGATTGACCGCTCACAAAAGGCAGCCAGCGCTTTTGATGGTAAGGCCAGCGATGGAATGATCTACTATGCTGAAGATTCCGTGGCAACAAACCTGCTTACCGGTGCCTTGCTGCGCGATGTGGATCAGATGCAGGTGATGATCGAGAATATGCCCTTTAATGAAGACCCAACGGTGTCGGAGGGGCAGCAAAAAATCCGTTATCTGTCAGATCTGAATGAGCTTGTTCAGAAGTTTAATAAAGACACGAAGGTTGATCCTGTATTCTGGCGCCGGACGGTGACCAACTTTAGGGAAATGCTGATCGCAAAGCATGAAGGACACATCGTTGACTTTGTGCACAGGCATCCGGATATTTATTCGCTGATGAATCGTCAGCTTTTTGAAGGAGATAAGGAAGCACGTGCCTATGTCTATACCACGGTGGGTCGCAAAGAGCCGGTCATGATGATCCGCCGGTTGAGTGAATTTGCCAAAGACCCTTTTGCCTGTGAGATCATTGCGGCAGCAGCCAAGGTGGTGCCCAGCGAAATTTATAATTACGCCTCGTCAACCAACTATACGTTGAGCAATGCCGTGAGACGATGCATGGATCCCCTGGTACAAACCATCGTAAAGATTTCTGACGAGTCCAAATCGCCGTTGCGCGCTATGGCTTTTTTGAGCTGGATTTATGACAGGAAGAAGACTATTCCTGAAATAGATGCTATCACCGCCAACCAGGATTTATTCTATAAAAGCCTGATCGAATTGAAAATTGAGAACAAGGGCGGACTTGGGGATCAGACCCTCACAGACGAACTGCAGTACCGCGGCCTGAAATATGTGCGGGAAATGAACGATCTGCATGAGGCAAAAGATCCTGTTCGCTTTAAGTGCATCGAAGATTTTAAGCCTCATGAACTTTATTATGTTATGGTGTATGGTCAGGACGAAATCTACACCAGTTCCTTTGTCGGTACCTTCCGGCGGATGATGGAGCGCATGAGCGATAGCATTTCCGGCGGCGACCTTCTGGCCTCTGTGCAGTACGATAAATTTCGCACCTTCATTCGCATGTGTGCGGGTTATAACACACTCAGCACTTTTCTCTCCAGCATGTCTCAGGAAAAGAAGATGGAGGTCATGACCGATTTCATCGCAAATCTTGACAAGGGTAAAGATGATGAACTCGAAGACGCCGTGGACGTAGCAGACGCCTTCGGTAGCATCAATGATGAAGAGCTCATGAACTTTTTGCAGAACGAAGTCCGTCGCAACTATGAGCGCTCTTATAAAGAAAAAAGCCTGAAGGGTATGCGGGTCTATGCACTACTGGCGACACTCTTCAACGGCTTGAAGGCAAGCGACAATCAGGAAGCCATAAAACAGCAGTCTGAAGTATTGAGTCTGCCGCCCATCAACCTGGTGCAGTATAAGAATCTGGTTAACGATTCGGGCGTGGTGTATGAGCAGGTGTTCTTTTATGGAGATGAAGATGGCAAGGCTTCGTTCGCAAGTTTTCTCGGGGGGTTCAAAGACGGCAAATGGAAGGTCGTTCCCTCAAAGTACTGGACCACCATTACCTCTGTAACCGGAAAGCCTGTGGTGATCTATGCCAACAACCCGCTACCCGAGCCGGAAGACGAGGAGTCGCAGAAACAGCTATGCGACTACCTTGCCCAAAACGAGATTGCCCCTACCGTAGTCATTCACCGCGGTCATAGCTATCACTTACCCCTTACACTCGACCGGCTCAACAAAAGTTCGAGAATCGTGATGTTGGGGTCCTGCGGAGGATATCATAATCTTTCGCTGGTGCTCGACCGCTCACCGGATGCGCATATCATTTCATCCAAACAAACCGGCGCCATGAACGTAAATGAACCCATTATCAAAAACATTGAAACCCGCTTGCTGGAAGGCCGCGATGTGGAATGGATTGATATGTGGCGCGATCTCGGGAATTATTTTAAGACCAAACTCCCTTCCTACAAAAGCACTTTTGCTGACTATGTGCCCCCGCATAAGAACCTCGGGGCGATCTTTATCAAAGCCTACAGAAGGCTATCGAGCAACGAGGAGGAGGAATAGACTGTTGAGGTAATGGGTTTTTGCCGGAGGACGTTCAACCTTCCTCCGGCCATCCACCTTCGCCCGCTAAGGATTGCGCATCGACACAATGCTATCTACAACAAAGTAGCTGTTGCCACGCCAGGGTACTACAGCATGGTATTCTCTGTAGTGCAGGTCGAAAATCTTACCACTGTTTACTTCCATAATTTCGAACACCCGCTTGTCTGAAATTGAGAATTCAAACTCATAGCTTTGAACGGTACCGGCAGCCTGACCCCGAAACCCTTGCTGGATCAGCTTGCCTTCATAGGTTTTGAAAAGGTTGCCCTTGCGCACTGCATAATTGAGATAACCGGTTTTTACTCCCTCGCCAAAAACAAAGTAGTATTGCCAATATAGATACCCACTCAGCAACAAAAGCAGGGCTATGCCTGTAATCCAAAGTGCCTTTTTCATGTAGCATTGCTTAGGTATGCTAAAGTATAGATTATTCTCTTACAGCGTAATACATCGGGTCTTACCCTTGTGAAAAATGCCGGGGCTCTTGTACAAACGAAGTAATGAACTGGTTTACCTGATCCGCTTTTTCCCACTGCGCAAAATGGCCACAGGCGGGCAAAAGCCGTAAATTTCCTGAGGGAAGCCGTGCTGTACCTTCTTCTGCAATCTTTCGGGTGGTGACCGGATGCAGGGCTCGTGCCGGAATCAGTGCATCCCTTTCGCCAAAGATCACCAATGTGGGCTGCCGGATTAAATGTAGGCTGTTGTACACAGGCTCGTGCAGCATGCCGTGTATGCAGGCATGTATCATCTTTCGGTAGTCAGCCACCGGATATCCGCTCATCAGCTTCAGCAAATCGCGGATCATATCATCGGCCTGATGGGTGTAGTGATGAAAACTGCTGCGGATAGACTTAGTAAGGCTGTTTTCTTCAGAAGAGAAATAGTCGAACACACTGATAGATGCCTGATACATTGTGGCCTCCCAGGGCGTGAAGACTTCGAACCCTGCCGGCGCGATCAATACCAATCGCTCCGCAAGGTCTGGTTGTCGTAACAGGGCGGTCATTACAATTTGCCCACCCATAGAATGACCTGCCAGCGTAAGGTTTTTTAATTGCAGCGCTTCTATGAATTTGATGACGACCCCGGCAAAATAGTGCATGCTGTAGGGCCGGTCTCCTTTGTCCGAAAGCCCGTTTCCCGGCAGGTCGAGCGCAAGGCAACGAAAGTTCTTCGAGAGTTGCTCTATGTTTTTTCTCCAGCCCAGCGCGTAGTTGGCGAGGCCGTGCACAAACAGAATGGTAGTGTCGCCGGCACCTTCATCAATATAAGCTATCCTACCCGCGTCTTCTATGTTGAGGTAGTGAGTGGGGTATGGATATCTGAAACCGTTCGTCATGGTTTGCGAAGGTAATGTGCGCAGTTTTTTTTTGTGTAGTTAATTCCTCAATGGCACCCGCAATTCTGCATGGTTTGTCCGGTGCTCCGGCTCAGATTTTTTGAAGCGTTGATGTACACCATCCCGTAGTCCGTTCTTTTTGTTAAAGGAACGCCTGATGAATGGCGAAAGGCTTTGGTGGCATATTCTTTTCAGCATGATAGGCGGTTTATTAACTCTTAAACATTTTATCCTATGGCAGAAAACAAGAATCTCGGATCGCAAAATCAAAACCCATTAAAGGGCAATCAACAATCGGAAAGCCTACGCGGCAACCAAACCAGCGAAAGTGGTACACAACGTGAAAAAATGGATGAAGATCTGCAGCAAAATGTCTCCACAGAGCGCGAGCAGAGCGGACGTAGCGGTACGCAGCAGGATCTGAACACAGAACGTGACCTCGGTACTGAACGCACCGAACGCGAACGTACGCAGACCGACCGCAACCGCTAAGGGTTTCGGATCTGTAAAAAAAAATGTTCCGGCTGTGTCGGGACATTTTTTTGCCCCTTTCTTTCGTCGATGGGTGCCGGTGGAACGATTTTGGTGGTTTGGTTAAGAACTGAACCTACTATAAAGCCACTAAGTAAATCAGTTTTCAGTTGTGTGTGTGATTAATGAAAAAAGCTGCGTTTTTTGAAACGCAGCTTTACTTTTTCGACTTATTCTTAACAACGTTCTACCGTCCAGCTTGCAACGGTGGGCGCCAGTTCTTTCTGGGATTTTCCTCCTACAAACACGCCAATATGGCCGCCTGGGAAAGGGTATTCCTTTTTGTCTTTGGTACCCAGTTTTTCCATGATGGCGAGGGTGCTCGGATTGGGGATTATATTGTCTTCTGTGGCGTACACATTGAGGAAAGGAACGGTCATGTTTTTCAGGTTAACCTTTCTTCCACCGAGTTCAAGTTCGCCTTTGATGAGCAGGTTATCGCGGAACAGGTCTTTGATATATTTGCGATACATTTCACCGGCAATAGCGGGGAGATCGCCTTTCCATTTTTCCATACGGAGGAAGTTGAGCAGTTTTCCCTGATCTTCCAGGCTATCCATCACACCAAAGTACTTGCTGATGTTCATGCTCGGCTTCAGCATACCAAATGCGCTGTCGATCTGCTCACCGGGTATAGTGCCCACACTATCTACCATCGCATCCACATCTATATATTTTGCCCACTTGTAGAGCATGCATCCTCCATTCGAAAAATCGAAGGGAGCTACATAGGTCGTGAGGGATTTCAGTTTTTCGGGATACAGGCTTGCATAGATCATAGAGAAAGTGCCCCCCTGGCAAATACCCTGTTTGTGAATCTTGTCCACATTGTGGGTTTTGCGTAGAAAATCCACAGCATCGTTCATGTAACCGTCAATGTAATCTTCCATGGTTAGGTAGCGGTCTGCGCGGGTAGGGTAGCCCCAGTCCATAATGTACACGTCCAGCCCTTCTTCCACCAGCTTTTTCATCAGGCTGCGATCGGGCTGAAGGTCCAGCACATCGTGGCGGTTCAGCATAGCAAAAGACACAAGTACTGGTGTCTTGCACTTGGCTGGTGTGTCGCGCAGGTAGTGATACATTTTTACCTTATCACTTTGCCATACCAACTCTTTAGGTGTGGTGGCCACCTCTACTTTTTCAATTTTCTGAAGTGTTTCGTAACCTTTTGCCAGTTTTTGCGAAGTTGAGATCAACTCCTCCATCATTCCTGTGGGATTCCAATTCATGAAGTAATTTTTTACGCGAAGTTAATAATGTCTTGAAATGGCCTTTTTGCGCTAAACAGCAGCGCAGCAGGCCTTGTACGCGATGAAGATAGAATTTATTCGAAACAAAAAAAGCCCCGGCCTACCGGAGCTGAATATTTTTGTTGCAGGTCGCTTATTTTACTGATGCAAGAAAATCTTTCACCTTGTCTTTGTGCACCATACCTTCTTTAAAAGTGTAAGCGCCGCTTTTCGGGCTACGTACTGCTTTGATCACTTTGGTATAGTTCTTTGCTTCTGCTGCAAGTTTAGGATCTTTTTTGATCGCCGTTTTAGCTGCTTTTGCCATCTTTTTGTTTTTTTAGTCGTGAGCTTAAAGTCCTGAATGACTTCTGAATGATGAACGAATATTCAGACCACAGGGCTAATTGCCTGCTTATTTTATTTCTTTATGAACGGTTACCTTTTTCATGATCGGGTTGTACTTTTTCAACTCGATACGCTCAGGAGTGTTCTTTTTGTTCTTAGTGGTTATGTAGCGGCTCGTTCCGGCCAGACCGCTGTTCTTATGCTCAGTGCACTCTAAAATTACCTGTACACGGTTTCCTTTTTTAGCCATAACTGCTTATTTGAAAATGATGGTTAGCACCGGTCTTGCACCGGCATTCAGCCTTTTATTGTTTAGATAGTTTGACCCTTGGCGCGCAGCTCTTTCACGACGCTGTACAAGCCGTTCTTATTGATCGTACGGATCGCATCTGCTGAAAGCTTCATCGTTATCCAGCGGTCTTCCTCTACCAGAAAGAAACGTTTGGTCTGCAAATTGGGCAGAAAACGACGCTTAGCCTTCTTGTTAGAGAAAGATACTTTGTGACCAGTTATGGGCTTTTTACCTGTTACCTGACAAACGCGTGCCATTCTTTAAAAATTTAGGACTGCAAAGGTAAGTGAAAAATCAGATGAAAACGGAGATTTTCGCAAAAAAATTATTTTGCCCCTGCCGGTATCCATTTTCCGCTGCTATTTAGAGCGAATTGCGCGCTTTTAGCTCCAGATATTTGTTGATGACGTCGAGGCTGAGCTGCTGCGGCGTGGTCAGCACGGAAAGGATGCCGTAGCGTTGCAACTCCTTCACGATTTGCTTTTTCTCATAGTCAAATCGCTGGGCCATCGTAATGATGTAAATGTCCTCGGTAGTTTCGGCTTCTTTATTACGCAGGGTTTCGAGCAGTGTGTTCTGGAAAAAAACAACACAAAGCAGGTGTTTGCCCGCCAATTGCCGAAGGTAGGGGAGTTGCCGGTTGAGGGCGGCGCTGGTTTCGAAGTTGGTAAAGAGAATGAGGAGACTGCGGGTGGTTATCTTTTTAGAGAGGTTGATAAGCAGCGTTTCGTAATCGCTTTCTTTGAATTCTGTTTCCTGATTGTAGAGAACTTCCGAAATTGTCTGGAGTTGCATGTTTTTACGTTCGGCGGGTACCATATTTCCTGCCGTGTTGGAAAAGGTAATAAGGCCGGCCTTGTCATAACGTTGCAGTACCACGCTCAGCAGCGACAGGGTGGCATTGATGGCGTAGTCCAGCAAGGTCATGTTGCCAAAAGGCATTTTCATACTTCTGCCTTTGTCGAGTAGTACATACACCTGTTGCTCCCTTGTGTCGGAATAGGTGTTGACCATCATATTGCCGCTTCGTGCTGTTGCCATCCAGTTGATCGTTCGCACATCGTCGCCGGGCACGTAGTTTTTTATTTTTTCGAATTCCATGCTATGGCCGATACGTCTGGTTTTCCGAATGCCGGTGTGCAGGTTGGCCGCTACTGCCATCAACTGATATTTTTTAAGCTGCAGAAAAGAAGGATATACTTTCACTTCGGCTGCAGGGGCGGTTTCTACCCTTCGCTGCAGAAGTCCTATGGGTGAGGCCACATAACATAGAAGACTTCCAAAGCTATAAATGCCCCGGGCAAAGGGTTTCAACTGATAGCTGAAGTTTTTTCGTGCGCCGGGGCGCAGAGTCAGTTTCGTACGGAAGTTTCTCTGTTGGAACTGATACGGGATCTGCTCTACCACCATCACCGTCACCGGAAAAGGAAAACGGCTGGAAAAGGTCAGGCTCACTTCGTTTTCGTCTCCAAGACTAAATCTGGGCTTCATCAGCCTGTGTGCCTGGAGGGTGCCTTTTGTAAGGAAAAGCAGGTAAATATCCGCGAGCGTCAGGAGGATGATCAACGAAAGAAAAACTACGGCTGCGCCATACATCTGCTCTACAAAAAATGAGCATATAAAGAGCAGGGCCGCCGCCGAAAACGCAATATACCAGCGGGGTGCAATAAATATGGCGCTGATGAATTTTTTCAATCTCAGATTTTTATTGCTGGGTTTATCGTGGAATTTCTATCCTTGAAATGATATCCCGGATGGCATCATCCGGAGTGGCACCTTCCATTTCCTTTTCGGGAGTGAGCAATATGCGATGACGGAGCACGTGTGGTGCGGCAAAAACGATGTCTTCGGGAATGATAAAGTCGCGTCCGCGTATCACAGCTACTGCCTTTGCTACCTGAAGCGTGGCAATAGATGCCCTCGGAGATGCTCCGATAAATAGTGCCCTGTCGTTTCTTGTTTCCCACACTATGCGAGCTATGAGGTCGATCAGTCTGGGCTCGGCATGTACCCGGCGTATTTGTTGGCGGGCAACTTTGAGTACTTCGCGGGAGATGATAGGCTGAAGAGATGCCAGCCGGTCGTGATCGGAACCCTGATCATGTAGGGTCAGGATACTGACTTCCTGCTCCATGCTGGGATATCCTACAATGATCTTCATCAGAAAGCGATCAAGCTGGGCCTCTGGCAAACGGTAAGTGCCCTCATGTTCTATCGGGTTTTGCGTGGCGATGACCATAAAGGGCGGCTGCATGGTGTGGGTGGTGCCGTCTATCGTCACCTGTCGTTCTTCCATCACCTCAAACAAGGCCGACTGAGTTTTTGCCGGTGCACGGTTGATCTCATCAATGAGCACCATATTTGCGAAGACGGGGCCAGGCTTAAATTGAAAGCTTGCAGACTGAGGATTGAATACATTGGTGCCGATTACGTCGCTGGGCATAAGGTCGGGCGTAAACTGAAGTCGTGAGAAACTGGCGTCGATAAGCCGGGCCATAAGCTTTGCCGTAAGGGTCTTTGCTACACCGGGCACACCTTCTATCAGTATGTGACCATCCGCAAGTAGTCCTGCAAGCAAAAGCTCTACCATAGTGTCCTGGCCTACAATCACTTGTCCGATGCGTTCCTTAAGGTTGTCAAGGATCTCGGTCAGCGGCTCTATAGCGATGTGTTTGTCAATTGGTTCCATCAGCTTTTTTGGTTTGATAAAATTGTTGAATGATTTGATGTAAGGTAAAAAGGTCGTTATCCGATAGCATGGCCTGCTCTGTTTGTATCCTGAAAATAAGATTTTCCAATTGCCGCACCTGTTCCTGAGGTATTCCCGACTTTCTGATCAGAAGCTGGTAAAAGTTTTCGTCCAGCCGGCTGGTGGGCAGGTAGTAATGTGCCCGCACCCATTCCAGGAAATGCTGAATCATTTTTTCAGCAATATTGTTGTGATTCCCCTTGTTGTAATAGAGTCTGCCTATTGTTTCTACAAAGCTTACCGAGCTGTTTCCCAAAGGTTCTGTGACCGGTATGATGGCTTGTTTTCTCTTGCTTTCAAACAGTAAATAAACCAGCGAAGTAAACAATACAATTATGAACGCCCATTTTGTAGCTGGGTAGTTCAGTAAAACCCGGAGGTCCGACTGGTCTTCATGTCTTTTAAAGTAGTTGTTCCAATAGATATGAGCCAGATTTTTCGGCAGTTTTTGAAAGAGTTGTTCAAAGTAGATGCGGTTATTTTGCTGCAACAGGAAGTAATTGCTGAAGGCCAGCGGTGCCGTGTGAAGATACAGATGTCCTTTCCCGATATGAAACCTAAGGAAATTTGGCTTCCCGGACATCCATCCGAGCGTATCCGTTTTTGAAGGCCGCCTGTCGATCTCCGCTTCATATAAACTAATGTTTTGCGTGTCGGCCTGATAAGCGGTGAGATAGGCGCGCAGATACTTGCCCTGATAGCCAAAGCGTTGTCTGCCTGCGGAGGTTCTCAACACATTTTTATTGTCGGCACCATTATGCGCATGGGTGAGGCCTACTTCTTCAAGTCCGCCATCCTCTATTTCGTAGCCGAGGTATTTCTGAATCTTTGGATCCAGTCTCCGCACAGCGATAAACAATTCATTGCCCTGCCGGGTAAACGCCAGAAGTTTGTCCCATTCGCGGGCAGAGGTGTAAAAGTCAAGGCCCAAAAGGATCAGTGCGTTCGGTTGCTTACCAGCGTTCATCATGGGGCCGTTAATGCTTCCATAGCGATATCCTTTGGACAGATCAGTAACCTCTGCTGTGGGGAACAGTAGCGGCAGCGCACGGTAAGCAAGCCAGCTTCCATAAGGGTTCTTATCATTTTTATCCAGCGATACTTTCCAGTTGATCTTGCTTGCGCAGGATGAAAAAAATATGGCTACACAAAGCAGCGAGATAAGGCGCCTTCTTTTCATGACTCTACAAGCTGGGTTCTCAGTTCTTCGAAAGTGTGCATATAGTCGTCAAAGGCAATCTGACGTATATCGTAGGCTCCGTAAACGGCAAATTCATAAAAGCGGGTGAGCTTTCTGAAGTCTTTTCTCAAAGAGTTGTCTTTTAGTTCGCGGAGATAATCGTAGTTGGTCTTATCGGGGCGAAACTGAATCATTTGCCTATGCTCCAGGGTTTGTAGCAGCAACATGAAACTGCAGCGGACTGCCAGCCGATGATTACCTTGCTGCAGCGCCCGGGCCAGGCGTTCAGACCAATTGTCGCCCAAATCTTCCTCATGGTTTTCTTCCTCACCTGCCTGTTTACTTTTCTTCTTAGCCTTGCGGTCAAAAACTGTCCATTGACTGGTCTGAAGGATCTTCATCAGCACGAATATCATGACAACAAAAACGGTCAGCCAGAAAAATGCGCGCCCCAGCGGAGAAGCAAAAAATCTAAATAGGGCAGACAACATCGTCTCAATCGGGTTAGGCCGTTCGGGCTCAATTTTTAGTGGCGCTTCCTGAAGATTTCGGTAGGTAAAGGGTTTATCATTTGTCAGCCTCTGCCAGTTTTGTTCGGAAATCAGGGGTAGTGTAGTATCGGCAGCGTCAACCACCGAGGGCGACAGATGAAAAGCGAAAATGAGCAGCAAGAGTCTAATCAACATGCGAGTACCGATTTTCGACCAGAATAGGATAGAGCACAAAATACCAAAGAATAAAGCCCAGAGAGCCTAACAGGATGGTGAGGCTAAGCCAGAGCGGCATTCCGGTGTAGCGGGTAACATAGCTTTCGAAAAAGGCTGCAACTATAAAGACCGGAATGAGGGGCACGATGATTTTGACAGCATCTTTTGCTCCACTGGTTATGGATTGAAGGCGTGTAAAGGTGCCGGGAAAAATGATGGATTTACCGATGACCAGTCCGGCGCATCCTGCAATGACGATGGCGGATATTTCCAGCGTGCCGTGTATGAAAACGACCAGCAGAGACTTTACGCCCAGCCCGTGATGGAAGAACATATACTCAAACACGCCCAACATGAGCCCGTTTGAAAACAACAGGTACAAGGTTCCCAATCCGAAAGTGATCCCCAGAATAAAGGCATAGAAAGAAACGGAAATATTGTTGAACGCAATGCGCACAAACATTTCAAATTCATTTTCCATTTTGTACACACCAAAAGGATCGCCGGCGGCAATATTGCTTTCCGTCATGTCCACATAGCTATCGCCGAGCACAGAACGCACAAAGGTTTGCTCCTGCAGGGCAGAGAAAATGCCGATAGCGATGCAAATGGCAAAGAAGATGAAAGCAAACAACAATGTGCGGTGGTGTCTGCGGATAGTAAGCGGAAGTTCAACAGAAAAAAAGTGGCTTATACGGCTGCGTTTCTCTTTTTTGTTTTTGTAGATGCTGAGAAAGATGCCGGCGGCAAGGCCGTTGATATACCGCACGGTGTTGCTGAAAGGATAAAAAGTACGTGCATAGGAAAGATCATCTACCAAATGCATAAAGCGCCGGGCGGTTTCATCCGGGTCTTCGGTGGGTTGTTGATAGTTGTTCCATCGGTCTATGTTGCGCCTGATAAATTGTCCTTCACGCATCTCGTAAAGATAGAAAAGAAGCAGGTGATTCCGCCGGGAATTCAAACAGTTGTTACATTTGTTTCATGAGCGTCATCACCGTCTCTACACCCTTCAATATTGATCTTGAATTTCGCATTGCTGCTTTTCATAAAAGGCTGCTGGCCTGGTTTATCGATATTCTCCTCGTTTATCTCTATATTTTTTTGATGAACCGGTTTGTCGTTCGACCCCTGGCGTTTTTCCAGGACATGGCCGAGGCGCCCCGTATCCTTTTCCTGTTTATTCCGGCGTATTGTTATCATTTGGTTTTCGAAGTGTTCATGAACGGGCAGTCGCCCGGAAAACTTGCGCTGGGTATAAAAGTAATGGACCTTACGGGGCGCGAGGCTTCACTCAGTCAGTACTTACTCCGTTGGAGTTTCCGGTTGTTTGACATGCTGCTCACTTTTGGTGCAGCGGCTGTACTTTCTGCAGCCCTGAGCAAAAAAAGCCAGCGCCTCGGCGATATGCTTGCCGGCACGGTGGTCATAGATCGCAGAGCGGGCACTGGCATTCATGAGACTATTTACCTCGAGGTAACAGATGTTACCGCTTACACACCGGTTTTTCAAGAGGTAATGAACCTAAGTGATCGCGACATCAATGGCATTCGCAACCTGCTCGACACACGCGGAACGAGTCATGATACGGAAATCTATATGGCAACGGTAGCGCACCGCATTAAGGAAGTGCTGAATATTCAGAGCGACCTTACTCCGAGAGAGTTGCTTGAACAACTTTTGAAAGATTATAACTACCTCACCAGTCGCTGAGCTATTTAAATCGTATCGACCGGAACATCCGCAAAACTGTCTCCTGATCGAGTGGGTTACTGCTGGCCTGCATCAGTAGAAGCCGGTGTGGCGTTGCAGGGTCATTACCGACCCGATCGAATGCGATACCCAGGCGATCTCCTTCTATGATTTTTGCTCTTTTCCCGTCCACAGTTTCATAGTGAATGCTAAAACGATCCGGGTCTAGCTGAAAGCTGTCCGGATTGATGCTGTACTCGTAGTTGATGCTGTCGTTTCCTTTGCGTAGGGTTCCGAAATAAGTGTCGAGCGATGGCAGCCGTTGGTTGACCCATCCCTCGGGTGCGGAAATCGTGAAAACTTCGTTGGATATAACGGTCCATTGCCCTTCTGCCGATTGCGGAGTTTGTGAGGTGCGCTCCGTACTTTGTTGTTGTCCTGGTGCAGGTACTACCGTGTCGCCATCCGTCTTGCTGCAGGATGCCATCATTAAACTGAAGGCGGCCAGCAAGATCATATTATTGTTGCGTTTGCTCGTGTTCATAAAAGCTCATTTTTTCTCATCTGGATATTTTAAAACCTTGATGCCACAATCCTTTAAAATTTGGTGAAGGTTTTGGGAAAGCAGGGTGGGTGAAAATGAGCTTTTATCCGACAAAGTCCCTAACGGATTACTGTAGCCGGTGAAGCCACGGAGGTCGGCCAAGGACCTTGCCCGAAGGCGAGGGCGGCTCGCGCTGTTGGTGATTACTGTGGGAAGATCTTTCTCTGACAATCTATCCCTGTCCGAAGGTCAAAAGGTTATGGTCAGGGTCAAGCAAGGCAAATTCCCGCTGTCCCCAGGGTTTTGTCTGCAGGCTTCCATTGGGATGTATGTTCACGTTGTTGTCCAGATACGACTGATACAAAGCGTCTATGTTGTTGGTCCGGATATAGACCTGTCCATAATTTTCACGAGGCTCCAATGTTTTAAATTCAAAAAAATGGATTTGAACATTGTCTTTTTCAACCATCAGGTAACCGTCATAATCTGCACTGCCGAATTCCTGAAAACCTAATTTATTCAGGTAAAAGTCTCGGGTTATGTTCTTATCCCGCATGGGCAGTTTCGGATGTATTTGAGTCAGCATAGTTTATTTATTTCTTTGGCAATTTACCCCCCTGCGATGAATAATATAAAAGAACAGCACCGCCGGTAAAATTTTTCGTAGCTGAGTGTTTCAGAGGCTTCGATTCAGAGATTCCTTTAAACAAGGCTAACCCGTGTCCGGCAATAACAGGATGAATGCAAAGCTGATACTCATCTATGAGATCGAATTTTGTAAGGGCTACGATCAGGCTCGGACTACAAATCAGGATGTCCTTGCCGGGCTTATCTCTCAGGGCCATCACTTCATCCTTCAGGTCGCCTGTGGCCAGATGTGCGCTTGCCCAATCCACATTTTTCAATGTTCGGGAAAAGACAATCTTCGGAAGTTTATCGATCGCCCCTGCGAAATCGTCGATAGCTTTTTGACCTGTAGGATGATCGAGTACCGTGCGCCAATACTCCATGAGCTGATAGGTGACTCTACCATACAAGGCCACACCTGCATCTCGCAAAAGATTCGTGTAGTGTTGATGTATTTCTTCGTCGGGTACGCCATAGGTATGATCGCAATAGCCGTCGATCGTCATATTAATGGCTGCAACAACTTTTCTCACGTTTTGATGCTTGAAGGATTATAGAAATTTCAGTTCATTTTTTTGAACCTTTTTTGCAAAGACCGCGCCTGTTTTGCCCTGGAGCAAGGCTGGTCCTGGCTTTTTTTTGCGCGCGGCAAAGTATCCGGAAACGGTTCCGAAGTCAATTTTTTATGTTCAATACAAACTATATTTCCGTCTTACCGAAGTAAAACTGGTTTTTGTACATCTCACCCACCTTGCTGTATAGATCGTCAATGTTGGTAAGTTCGGCCGAGTGTTCGAGCAATATGGGGTTTCCTCTTACCACCAGCTTGGATGTGGGTGGGGTCAGGTGTTTTAAAAGATACTTTCCGTTTTGAAGTTCGTAAGCATCTACAAAGATCTTGATGTAATCCCCCTTGTTAAGTTTGCCGTTTACCCTTACTTCGTTGTTGATAAAGACAAATTTGCCGTTTTCTTTTAGTGGTGAGAGTTTGATCTCACCCAGTGTGTTTTTACTCATGGCAGTTACATATATACAGACGATAAAGAAACGACTTCCGGGCTAAAAAACCAATATTCAAAATGCATCCGGCTGCTGCAACGGAACGTAAATATTCATTCTTGTTCCGTCGCCGGGTACACTCGAGGTGGTAATGAAACCATTGTGATTTTGGGCAATGCGCCGACATATGGAAAGACCTATCCCTGTGCCCGGGTATTCGCTTTTTCCATGAAGCCGCTGAAACATCTGGAATATTTTTTCGGCTTCCTCCATCTCGAAACCTATTCCATTGTCAGCAATAGTCAGGCAGCAGTAGTCCTGGTCGCGGCGTGCTACTTCGCCTTCTATCTCCCGGCCGCTGACTACAGCACTGCTGATCCTGATAACAGGCGCAGTGTCGTGCTTTCGGAATTTTACGGCATTCGACAGAATATTGATCAGTAGTTGCTCAAACTGATGCGGGATGACGTAGAGCACAGGCAACTTGTCCAGTTCTATTTCTGCCTTCGATTCTGCAATTTCTTCACGCAAGGCGCCGAGTGCATTTTTTACCATTTGCGCCAGCGGCTTTTTCTCAAAACGTTTGGGAGCAGTGTTGGTGCGCGAGAAGGACAGTAGTCCGTCGATCATTTGCTGCATTCTGTTGGCTGAGCTACGGATGCGCACAAAATAGTCCTGCGCATGCACCGAAAGGTTTGCAGCATCGCGCGCCTGTATCAGCGAGATGAAGGCCTGTATCTTCCGCAGCGGTTCCTGTAGGTCGTGGCTGGCTACATAGCTGAAAGAAGTAAGCTCGGAATTGATGCGATCCAACTCGTGATTTTTTGCCGCAAGTTGACCGTTAAGCAGTTCCAGCGTGTGGACTGCTTTTTTTAGTTCGGTGATATCGTGCGCAATGCTGAGCGTGCCGAAAACCTCACCGACGGGGCTTTTCAGCGGTATATGTGTGCCCTGGAAGACTCGGGTGCCTAGATGTCCTATAAATTCAAAATTGATCTGCGGCTCGCCGGCTAAGGCCTTTTTCAGGTAGCCAAATTGCGGTGTGCTTACTACACCCGGATACAGTTCTTCGATTGTTTTTCCCAAAGCCTGATTCTTTTCCATCCCAAGGCTTTTCAATGCAGTCTTGTTGATTTCCAGCAGTCGTAATTGCTGATCATATGCCCCAATGTAGTCTGTGCTCGTATCCAGCAGGGTTTGCAGAAAAGATGATCGTTCTGTGAGTTCATTCTTTTTTTGCTCCAGCAGTCGGTTTGCCTCTTTTACGCGCAGTGTTGCACTTACCAGGTCGCTGATGTCCGTGAGCATAAAAAGCACCGAATCCACAGTATCATCCGGATTTTTCATGGGGATCACATAGCAGTCAAAGGTTTTGTCTGCCACTGCCGAAATCTGTTCCGGATAATGTAAGGTCGTTCCTTCGAGCGCCTGTTTCAGCCAGATTTCTGCTTTCGTTTCTTTCAGGTCCGGAAAGGCTTCACCGATGGTTTTACCGATCACCTCGTCGCCGGATTTGCCATATACGCTGGCGCATTTGGCATTCCAGGACAGTATGGTCGTATCTTTCCGCAGTACAAAAATGCAAGCCTCGCTGTGGTCGATAACAGCCTCTGCAAACTCCTTTTGCCGTATTGCCTTGTCGCCCAGTTCCCGAAGAGTAGTGATATCGTGCATCAACACAAACACAGAAGATATTTTCTCACCTTCCCGATGCAAGGGAATGAAATGGAGCTCGAAGCTTTCTTTATGAGCGGGCCGCTGCCAGAGGTCGATCTTACCTTTGTGTCCGGCCAGAGCTTCCTTCAGGGCATGCTCAATGCGTACGTCGGTGCCTAATATTTCACGAATGGAAAGGCTTGTCGCCTTATTTTTCGAAATAGAAAACAGCCGCTCACATTCAGTATTCCATAGCATAAATTTTCCGCCGGGTTCCACAACCATAATGCAGTTGACTGAGCTATCAATAAGTGACTGTACGAATTCGTTTTGTTCTCCGAGTTTTTTATGCAGCAGCCATTGCGTTGTTACGTCCTGCACGGTTCCTACAATGATTCTTTCACCCAATCGGTTCAGCCCCATTTTTCCTGTGCTGTTGAAGTAGCGCATGTTACCGTCCGGCAACTGTATCCTAAACGAGGCACTTCGTTTTACCCCGTCTTCAATGGTTTGGCGGTACACAGAAAGAACCCGCTGTAGATCGTCGGGCTCCAGTTTATCATAGATGCGCTGCACGCTATAGTCATGGTTGGCCTCCAGACCAAACAAATGAAAAAGACTTGGGGAGAACTGCGCCTGTCCTGTGGCGAAGTTGTACTTCCAGCTACCCACCAGGGCAGTTTCCTCTGCCTGCTGCAGCATATCGTTCTTACGTTCCAGTTCGTCTTCCATCTCCCGTACAAAGGAGAGGTCCTGGATGCAGCCCGACAAGCGAATGACGGCGCCGTTAGCGTTCATGTGCCGGCGAAACCAGCAATGCAGATACAATTTTTTGCCCTCGGCCGAAATCCATGCGTGGCTACCTTCCTGAAGCACTCCGGAACTAATGTCGGCAAGCAGTTTTTGGGTATTGTCGTATTTCTGGCCAGAGAACACCTTGCCCCAGGCGCTTAGACGGATCAGGTTATTGGGCTCTTTTTCGAGTCCAAGCAGACTAAAAAATTCATCGTTGCAGTATATTTCTTCTGTTCCCGGAATCCATTCCCAGGCGCCTATTCGCGCAAGTTGCTGGCTTTCAGCAAGCAACCGAACAGCAGTTGATGAACCAGAAGTTACATCTTCATTGGAGTGCATGTGTTGAGGGCAATTGAAAAAGAAAGTTACTCAATGTTGGCGCTTCAAGCGAGGCCGGCAGCCATTTGCCTACAGATATTTTTAGGGCTATTGGCATGTATTTGTTTGTCAGTAAGTTAGCCCTGTTCTGTTTTTCTGTCGGTCATTTCCTTGGTTGACCTCAGGCAACTTTCCACAGAAGATGATGGGCTAAAAAGGAGCCCGGAAAAACCATCTCGTTTACTACCTTTGCGCATTGTTTTTCTTATCGTCGAATCATGATGTTGCCTGAACAACCGATTAAAGCAAAGTGGCATCTTGCAGCCGCTGCGCGCACGCGCGACTACATGCAGCTCCTGAAGCCCAACCTTAGTTTCATGGTAGTGTTTAGTAGTGTAGTTGGTTATCTGCTCGCTCCCGGTGTTGTCTTTGCCTGGAAAGAGGTGATCATACTTTTTGCCGGAGGAATGCTGGTAACCGGTGGTGCTAATACTATCAACCAGATATTGGAGCGCTATAGTGACCAGCTCATGAAACGTACCATGCGCCGTCCGCTGCCCGATGGCCGAATGAACACTACAGAAGCCTGGGTATTTGCCGGGCTTACGGGACTGTCTGGGGCCTTGCTCCTGGGCGTCTTTTTCAATCCCTTGTCGGGTCTGCTTAGCTTTAGTTCCTTGTTGTTGTATGCGTTTGCTTATACGCCTATGAAGAAGCGACATCCTGTGGCTGTTTTGATTGGCGCTATACCCGGGGCCTTGCCTCCGCTTATTGGCTGGGTAGCTGCTACGGGTAGCCTTAGTGTAGGGGGCTGGATACTTTTTCTGATACAGTTCTTTTGGCAGTTTCCTCATTTTTGGGCTATTGCCTGGGTGGGGTATGAAGACTACATGAAAGCTGGCATAAAGATGTTGCCCAGCAAGGAGGGAAAGACCCGTTTCACCGGTTTGCAATGCATGTTTTACAGCATTGTGCTGATACCGATGGCCCTGATGCCCCGATTAATCAACCTTTCGGGCAATGTAGGCATGTGGCTGACCATGGCTGCGGGCGTGATGTACTTTTTAGCCTCGCTCATGTTCTTTTTTAAAAACGACTATAAATCGGCGAAGAGAGTAATGTTCTCTTCCTTTATTTATTTGCCCACTGTTTTGCTTGCGCTCTTGTTTGATAAGATTTAAATTACAAAAGATGGAAGGAGTGATGTCCAAGGAACAAAGAAAGAAGATTCATCCCCACAAATTTGCGCTTTGGGTAGCTATGGGAAGCATAGCCATGATGTTCGCGGGCCTTACCAGTGCATACGTTGTGAAGCAGGCAGCAGGAAACTGGCGGAGTTATCATCTGCCGGTAGTTTTTTGGATTTCCACGCTGGTGATACTGGCCAGCAGCCTTACCCTGGTGATGGGATTGCGAGCCTTTAAAAGACGCGAGATCCCGAAGTACAAAGTGCTGATTACGGTGACATTGGTATTGGGCTTGTTGTTTGGCGTGCTACAGTTTTTAGGCTTTTATCAATTATATTCCGAACCTCAGCAGTTGGTCATCAACGGCGAGACGCTAAACCGTATGGAAGCCGTAACTGTGGCAGGTAATCCCGCAGAATCGTTTTTATTCGTCATTTCAGGGCTGCATTTACTGCATATTTTGGGCGGTGTAGTGGCGCTGGCCATTGTATTTTTCAAAGCCTTTCGCAAGAGAGTTAAGGTCTATAATGCTACAGGACTGGAAATTGTAGCAAGTTATTGGCATTTTGTTGATGTATTGTGGATATATTTATTTGTGTTCTTTCTGGCAAATCAATAAAATGTTTTAGAAATTCGCACGCAAATTCACAATCTTCAGTAAGTTAAAATAAACTATGCCACAAGCTACAGCTACAACAGCCGAAACGAAATTATGGGGTGGGGGGCGTTCGCCTTTCAACGTGAGCTATGGAAAGATGATGATGTGGTTTTTCCTCCTCTCCGATGCCTTTACATTTGGCGCGTTCCTGATTTCGTATGGCACTACCCGTTTTTTCAGTGCCGTATGGCCCGATGCGAACCAGGTTTTTCATGCCTTTCCTTTCATGGGCGAAAAGAACCTGCCGCTACTGTTTGTGAGCCTTATGACCTTCATCCTTATCATGTCTTCGGTAACGATGGTGCTTGCAGTGCATGCCGGTCACTATGGAGACAGAAAAGGTGTGATCAAATGGTTGCTGTTCACAATCATTGGCGGTATCGCGTTTTTGAGCTGTCAGGCCTGGGAATGGACCCACCTTAATCATCAGGGTGCCTGGTGGGGTTCTTTCACTGATCCTTCTACTCCGCTTTCATCCATCAAGCATTTCTTCAATCACGAAACTGCGGAAACTGCAGCTTTTGCCAGCGGTGCAGGGCTACAGGCTACGCACGACTTTTACAACTACTTCTTTACGATTACCGGTTTCCACGGTGGTCACGTAGCCAGCGGTGTTGTGCTCCTGATACTCGCCCTGATCAATACCGTGAACGGCACCTACGACCGTCGCGGACATTATGAAATGGTTGAGAAGATTGGCCTATATTGGCACTTTGTAGATCTGGTTTGGGTGTTTGTATTTACCTGTTTCTACCTTCTTTAGGAAAATAAGAAAGCTTAACTATTCACAATTAACGTTCACAATTATCCCAAAAGCATGTCCAGTCATTCACATAGCGAACACAACGCACAGCACTATTACGAGGGCGATCAGTCAAAGCTCTATTCAGGCGTTATGAACCATCACTTTGGTCATGATCTGAACTCCACAGAAAGCAAAAAACAAGTAGGCCGGATATGGAAAGTCTTCTGGATTCTGCTTGTGGTGACTGTAGTAGAAGTAATACTTGGAATGTTCTTTAGTCACAATATGCCCAAAGGCCTTGTTGCTTTTTTCTTCCTGGCACTTACCTTGTTTAAAGCCGGCTATATTGTTGCCGTGTTTATGCACCTGGGTGATGAAATGCGCAACTTCCTCATTACAGTGCTGATACCGCTCACATTGTTCGTATGGTTCATTATTGCCTTTCTTGCAGATGGTGGATTTTGGCTCCATATGAATAAGACTTCGCCTACACGAGGTGCTACCACCCAACAGGAAGCCACGCACTAAGGCAAAAGAGAATTGTGCATCTATAATGATCAATGACTCACAAAAATTCCAATAAGCGATTCTTTTTAGGTATAGCGGTAGCGGTTTTGCTGCCGCTATCTTTTTACATCACGGCCAGGCTGCTTAAGAAAGACCATATTAACATGCCTCGCTACTATGTCACTGAGAAGATCAACAGACATACCGAAAACGGCAGGACGGTTTCTGATACGATGTTTCATCGCATTCCCAACCTTGAATTTACCAATCAGCTTGGTGAGCCGGTGTCCCTCAATGAAGACCTGCGAGGAAAAATCCTTGTGATCAACTTCATCTTCACGCACTGTCCTACTGTATGTCCGCAGCTCACTCAAAACATGAAGCTATTGCAGCGAGCCTTCAGGAAGGACCCTAAGCGCGAGACCGATATGAACAATCAGGTTCAGTTGCTGACCTTTACTGTTGATCCGGAACGTGACAGTTTTCAGCAACTCAGACTTTATGCAGATCGGTTTGGTGTCAACCACGACCATTGGTATTTTCTTACCGGCCCAAAGCAGAAAATCTACGACTTCGCACGAAATGATCTTGGGCTTTCTGTGCAAGACGGTGCAGGTACTGACTTCATTCACACAGAAAAGATCGTGGTGGTGGATACCAGCCGATATATAAGAGGCTACTATGACGGGCTCGATAGTGTAGCGCTCGGACAGTGTGCCTATGATATTTCTCTGCTTTCTATGGAGAAACACAGGAAGAAGTAAAACTTAAAACAGTATTTATATTTTATGCTTACCCCGGTTTTGTCCCGCAATGACAAGAATGCGAAGTTGTTCATCTTCACCGTTTCTTTCGTTGTTTTTGCTGCGGTCGTAGTACTCTCTAAGGTGAAGCTGCAGGTAGACCCCGGCTTCGACGTTCATATTTTTGCTGCCATAAATGCGGTGCTGAATTCTGCAGTTTCCCTGCTGCTCGTTGCAGCGTTTGTGGCTGTGCGGAAGAAGCAATATGTAGCGCATCGCAACCTTATGTATGCAGCGATATTACTTTCGGTGCTGTTTCTCGTTTCCTACATAGCGCATCATTTGCTTGCAGGCGATACCCGCTTTGGTGGAGAGGGTTGGATACGGTATTTCTATTTCTTCATTTTGATCTCCCATATTTTTCTCGCTGCTATTATACTACCCTTTATTTTGTTTACGGCATACAGAGCGCTGACCGGTGAGTTTGCACGTCACAAAAAGCTCGCCCGTTATACTTTTCCGTTGTGGCTGTACGTGAGTGTTACGGGGGTGTTGGTTTACCTGCTCATTTCGCCCTATTACAGCTAAAATCCGCTAACTTTATGAAGATGAGAAAATGGATACTGATTGCTATGCTTGGCCTTATGCTGATGCCCGCTATGGCAGAGGCCCAGGGTTGCTCTATTTGTACCAAAACCGCTGATGGACTTGACGACAAATCGGCAAAGGGACTGAATGGAGGCATCCTTTATCTTGCTGCATTCCCGCTGACCATTTTAGGAACGTTAGGTTTTATATGGTGGCGCAGCAACAGGCAGGAAGGCAACAGCAAGTGAGTTGACAGATTGCGAACACCTAAAACAGCCGGATATGAACAGGATATTGCTTGTATTGTTAGCAGGAGTTCTTATTGCATGTGGCTCTTGTGGCAGGCGATCATCGAAAGATGAAGGCGGCAGCGCATGGGTTATGCGGACGATGGGCTCCGATTTTTCGTCCATAGACGTTAAGGCACCGGTAAGCCTGCTGGTACATATAGAACCCGGATCGCCCGGAAAAATAAAATTGATAGGAGCAAAAAGGGCCGTTGACAAAATAACAACGGAGGTAAGGGACCATAGGTTGATCATTGGCACCCGTAGGTCTGCCAGCCTGAGTCTTTATCATAAACCTGATGTAGAAGTGACGCTGAGCGACCTGAGTGCGCTGAGCATACAAGGCTCTGCTGATGCTATTATTGACGGCCCGCTTACGGCAACAGAGTTCTCACTAACTATATCCGGAGCCGGCGATGTAACGATTAAGAAGATCAATGTAAACCAGTTTTCTGTGAGGATATCCGGTACGGGCAACGTAAACGTGGAGTCTGGCGCGGCGGCCAATGCAACGTACAGTATATCCGGCGCGGGAAACGTAAACAGCTTCGATATGCGGGCGGCCAATGTAAAGGCCATGCTGAGTGGCACCGGAAATATCGAAGTCTTCGCATCGCAAAGTCTCGACGCCACAGTGAGTGGTGCAGGCACCGTACAGTATAAGGGCGGTGCACAGGTAAAGTCAAAAACAAGCGGCTTAGGATCGGTGGAATCGGTAAACTAAAATAAAACCAGGCATTTTATGCGTATCCGTTTTTTATTCCGAGTAGTTCTTTTCTTTCTGGCGTTTGCCGGCATGAAGGAAACCGTAAGGGCTCAGGAAAAGATAGAGCGTGTATGGTATAATCAGGAGAAGACTGCTAAAATTCAGATTTACAGAGCCAGGGATAGTAAGTTCTACGGTAAGATTGTGTGGCTGAAGGAGCCAGAGAAAAATGGGAAAGCAAAGGTGGACGAACATAATCCCGATGCTAAAAAGCGTGAGCAACCGTTAATGGGGTTGCTGGTCTTGAAAGGCTTTGTGAAAGACGACGAAGACGAGTATGAAGATGGGACCATTTACGATCCGAAAAACGGCAAAACCTACAGTTGCAAGATCAAGCAAAAAGGCAATCAACTTGACGTGAGAGGATATGTGGGTATTTCGCTAATTGGCCGTACAGCAATATGGACTGCTGCGGATTAACGGTTTTGTTTTTGAAGAAATATTTTGTCTGCACAATGATTCTTGGCGGAATCAAATAAATTGCCTGCTGCACTCCATCCTTCGTGCCTTTTTAAAATCAAAAGACTATTCTTAGTTCCCGGGAAATGTTGTTGACCGGATATAGTTTTTGAGATTTTTAAACCGTTCTACGCTGTTTCCCCCATACCAACAATCCCCCAAATTTTGGTTGATCCATTTTTTTCCCCCGAAGCCGGATCAGGATAAAAACGAAAAAAGCTTCCGAAAATCGAAAGCTTTTTGTACCACGTACGGGATTCGAACCCGTGATTCCTCCGTGAAAGGGAGGCGTCTTAACCCCTTGACCAACGCGGCTTTTCCCGTTTGGGATTGCAAAGATAAGCGGACTTTATTTGCTACCAAACTTTGGGAAATATTTTTTTAAGATTGAAGCATGGCGTTGATAATGGTAAGGAAGGCGTCTGCTTTTAGCGAGGCGCCACCGATCAACCCACCGTCTACATCGCCACAAGCAAAAAGTTCGACGGCGTTTTGCGCATTGCAACTCCCCCCGTAAAGGATAGGCGTACGCTGTGCCGTATCCGCACCAAATTTTCTCTCCAGCACAGATCTGATATGGGCATGCATGGCCTGGGCTTGCTGGGCAGAAGCAGTACGTCCTGTTCCTATGGCCCATATTGGCTCGTAAGCGACCACGATATGCTTCATTTGATCGTCTGTTAGCTGAAAAAGTGTAGCTTCAATTTGTCCGGCCACATATTCGTTCTCCTTTCCCGCATCGCGCACAGGCAAGGGCTCGCCGCAGCAAAAAATCACCTGCATGTTGTTATTCAGCGCCTGATGGATCTTTTTCAGTAGTTGGTCGTCAGCTTCATGGAAATATTCCCGTCGTTCGGAATGGCCGATGATGACTGTATGGACACCGGCGCTTTGCAGCATCGCCGCAGAAACTTCTCCCGTGTAAGCTCCCGAACTTTCCGTTGCGCAATTCTGAGCTGCTACTTGTACATGATCGTATTCGTCAAGCTGGCTCGCTGTCTGTGTGAGGTGGACGAAAGAGGGAGCAATCACTACCTGCCGCATTTCATTTAGCTCGGGAAGCCCGGCTACAATTGCTTCGACAAGGCTTTTTCCTTCTTCCAGAGAGAGATTCATTTTCCAGTTTGCAGCTACAATTTTCTTACGCATGGTTCATTTAATATTTGGTTGGATTAATATGTACATGTTTTCGGTATCCCGATTCGTGAAAAAAGACTAGGCTTTGTTGAAAAGCGAGCGCTGTTCTTCTGTTTTCACATACACGTGACGAAGCACTTCAATGTCGGCTTCCGTCAGTTCTTTTTTTCTCCTGGCCATCATTCTTTGGGCAGTTTCGACAGCCCGCTCGAACTGATAGGTGTGCATGCTTTCGCTGCTGCCCCAACTGAACGAAGGGACGAATTTTTCAGGAAAGCCTGCGCCGTAGATGTTTGCAGAAACGCCCACGACAGTTCCGGTATTGAACATAGTATTAATGCCAGATTTCGAATGATCGCCCATGAGCAGTCCGCAAAATTGCAGACCGGTGTGTACGGACTTGTTTCGGTGTTCGTCCCAGATCCTGATCTGATCGTAATTGTTCTTTAGGTTGGAACAATTGGTATCGGCGCCAAGGTTGCACCACTCACCGATAACGGCGTTGCCCAGATAGCCATCATGCCCTTTGTTACTATTGGCAAAAAATACAACATTATTGATCTCTCCTCCTACTTTGCAGCCCGGTCCTAAAGTGGTAGCGCCGTAAATTTTTGCACCCATCTTGATCACTGCGTGCTCGCCCAATGCTATCGATCCCCGCAGAAGAGCGCCCTCAAGGATTTCGGAATCTTTTGACAGGTACACATAACCGGAAGCAGCGTTAATGATCACCCCAGCGTTGATCACTGCACCTTCCTCTACGAACACTCTTTCCTTGCCGATCACTGTGGCATAATCTGGGATTGATGCACTGGTTCTGCCTTTCGTTAAAAGCAGAAAATCGTCGGCTATGGCCTTTTCATTATAGCTGAATATGTCCCAGATGTGCTGCAATCGATGGACCTCACCAGCAAACGCTTTTGCCGTCAATTCAGATACCTTTCCGGTAAATGTCTCAAAATCATTTGCTGTAGCATCTAATCGAGCCGCTATTAACATATTTTCATGTATCAGCTTTTCGCCGGTCTGTAATCTGGTAATTGCCTCTGCGAGCGGCTCTGTAGCAAAGAGGGAAGCATTGATATAGACTGCATCGCTGCCGGTGTGTAGCGGGAAAGCACTCTGAAGGTAAGCTTCCGTAAGTGTGGTGGTATCCAGTTTCAGTACCTTTTCCCAACGTTCGCGCATTGTGAGTATGCCGCAGCGTATGTCGGCAACAGGTCGGGTATGGGTGAAGGGCAGCAGGTCGAAACGCGTGTTATCGTCGAAAAGGATGAAGTGCATAGAATAAGAAATCCTGCCAAAAGTCGGGATTTTTCGTGCGGTATGCAATAGTATAAGGTTGTTGTTTCGGCGAAGTGATTCAAGGGGGGAATTGGTAAATTGGGGGTGAGCCCCGAAGGGGCGAAATATGCTGCCGATGGGTGCAGCCCATCGAAATGTTATGGGTTATGGGACAGTCATTAGTAAAGAATTACGTTCACATTGTGTTCAGTACAAAATATCGGGAGCCATCAATACGACCGCCGTATGATCAAGAATTGTATACCTATCTCGGTAAAATCTGCAGAGCCTTGGAAAGTCCTGCCCTTAAAATAGGCAGTTACTTCGATCATGTTCACATACTTTGTATGCTTTCGAAAAAGATCGCGCTGATGAAATTGCTCGAAGAATTGAAAAGTCATTCGTCAAAATGGATGAAATCAAAAGATGAATCCTTGCAGCATTTTTATTGGCAGAATGGCTATGGTGCTTTTTCGGTGAATCCTTCGGAAGTAGGAGCAGTAGAAGCTTACATCAGCCGCCAGCATGAGCATCATCGCTTGAAGGGATTTCAGGATGAATTCCGTCTGTTTCTGAAAAAATATCAGGTGGAATATGACGAGCGTTATGTGTGGGATTAACACCGTCGGATATCTTAAGGCGCTTCCTTAGGTTGGTAACGCACAGGGCTACACATTATCTCACAGGGCTACACATTATCTCACAGGGCTACACCCTGTATCTCACAGGGCTGCACCCTGGGTTGACGTATATCGCCGTTTCAGGGCTATTGGGCATTCCATGAATTGCTCACCGGCCTCATTCTAAGTAGCTCATACGGATCACGATAAACATATGCCTTCTTTCAGGCAAAAAAATGGCTCCCATCTCGGGAGCCATTTCGGATTCTTATCTTGATAAGCTTCTGCTTACTTTTTCTTTTCGTAGCGCTTCCTGAACTTGTCAATACGACCTGCAGTATCTACAAACACGGATTTACCTGTGTAAAACGGATGTGAGGTGTTCGAAATTTCCACCTTGATGAGGGGGTACTCATTCCCATCTTCCCAGGTAATTTTCTCTCTTGTAGGCGCTGTGGAACGCGTAATGAATGAGTAGTCGTTAGACATATCTTTGAATACTACTAAACGGTAGCTTTCAGGATGAATACCTTTTTTCATTTTTTTATGGCCTTTTGTGCATGGATTTTGCCATGCGATTATTTTTTAGAGGGGCAAAAGTATAGAAAATCTGCTAAGCTGCAAAATATCTTATTAGCTATTTCAGCATTTTCTGCAGATCGGCTTCAGCTTGTTCTGCAAAATTATACTTAGCGAGTATTTTGCCATCAGGACCTACCAGAAAGGCCTGCGGAATGAACTCAACACCGTAGGTCAGCGCGGCCTCCGATTTCCATCCGGCAAGATCGCTCAGATGGTAGGGCCATACCAGTCCGTCATCAGTTATCGCTTTTACCCAGGCATCCTTTTTCTGATCCAAAGAAATGCTTACGATTGTAAAACCACCAGGGGTGTTTTTGAAACTCTTATCCTTATAGCGCTCATACAGTTGCACCAGTCTGGGGTTTGCCATGCGGCAAGGGCGACACCACGATGCCCAGAAGTCGATCAATACTACCTTGCCCTTTGTGATATCCTGCAGGGATAGCTTTTTGTCTTCAGGATTAGTCAGTGTCAGTTGCGGTGCCTTTTCGCCCGTTTTTATTTTCGTGTTTTCGTATTGTGCCCGGGCAGCAAAAGTGGTGAGTACCAGCAGCAGGGCGGGAATTATTTTTTTCATCATTGTTTGGTTCTTAGCATTATGAAGGTAAGCGAATTTTATTCTGTGTTGAAAGACAAGCAGTCGTATGCAAGATGCATGCCATTTGGAAGTTCGCTTTCCGTTGGCTCATGCAACCCGAGCTGGTGACTGATATGGGTAAAGTAGGTTGTCTCCGCCTGCGCCGCTCTTGCAACTTCTATCGCTTCGGAAAGGGTGTAGTGAGAGACATGTTGTTGGTGTCGCAAGGCGTTGAGCACAAGCACTTTGCTGCCCTTTACCTTTTCGAATTCTTCAGCATCGATGTGGTTGGCATCTGTGATATAGGTAAAGTCGCCAATCCTGAATCCGAGTACCTTCATTTCGTAGTGGGTGACTTCAACCGGAAGAAATTGAAGGTCGCCGATGCTGAAGGGGTGATCTTTTGTGATCGTATGCAGCCTGATCTGAGGAACGCCGGGATAGTGAGCGTTCTCAAAAATGTATGCATACTCACGACGCAAGGCCATCTGGGTCTCTTCGGTGGCATACACATCCATCGGCTTTTGCTGAAAGAAATTATAAGCCCGCACGTCATCGAGCCCAGCAATATGGTCCTTATGGCTATGGGTGAAGACAATAGCATCGAGCTGATGCACCCGGCTGCGCAGCATTTGATAACGAAAATCAGGACCCGCATCGATCACTACATGTGTATTTTCTGATTCTATCAATACCGAAGTGCGCAATCGGTTATCGCGTTTGTCTGTCGAAGTGCATACGGCACACTGACATCCTATTATGGGTACACCCTGCGAGGTGCCGGTGCCCGTAAATGTTACTCTCACGATTATTTGAAATCCATTTGTGTTTGTACGGGGGTATCATCTGCCGAAGGCAGGTCTTTAAGCTGCCGGTAGAATTTCTGCATGTCACTGCTGAGGTCCTGCTCGGCAACTTCAATAGAGGGCGCAATCTCTACCAATGCATTGATGCGGCCTTCAACGTTCAGAAATTTATTGATCACCACAATCCGTTTATCTTCGAGAATGCAATATCCGGAATTGAAATTGCCTTTCTCATAACGGATCACATAACGTGCCTCCTCGAAGAGCTGCTCCAGTTTTTTAAGGGTGTTTGCAGTATATTTGAAATTCATTTTGCAATACCGGTTTCGATGGGCAATTTAAGAAAATTAGCGGCAGTAGCAGGTTGGATATTCGTTTCTTGCAGCACAGTTCAAAAAGCAAATGCTCAAAATCCATCAAATTATTATCTCGAAGACCCACGCACTTTTTATGCCGGGGTAATTCTGGGTGGTAATTTTTCGCAGGTTGATGGCGATAACTATGCCGGATATCATAAAGTAGGCCTCAATGTAGGGGGCATTGTTTATACACAGCTCGCGGAGCATGTGGCCGTGAGTCTTGAAATTTTGTTTTCGCAAAAAGGTGCAAAGGGAAACAAGGAGCAAACGGCTACCACCGGCGCCAGCGGATTTCTGATCAATAAGTATCAGACTACGCTTAATTACGCCGAGATCCCAATTCAGATCAATTATTTCGACCGCAGGCGTAGTCATTTTGGCGGTGGGCTTTCGTATGCGCAGCTCATTACAGCTAAGGAAACGGCCACTACTTCTCCCGCATACACGGAAAATTTTGAGAAATATCCTTTTAAAAAGTCTGACCTGAATTTTGTTTTAGGTGGAAGTCTTCACCTGATCAAAGGGTTGTTCTTCAATCTGAGATTTCAATATTCTCTGATCTCTATCCGCAATGATATACCGCCAGGATTCGGCGACCGCGGTCAACAGTTTAACAACATGTGGACTGCCCGGCTCATGTATCTTTTTTAGGAAGCGTCTTCTTCGTCACGGTTGCCATAACGCAGATATCCCAGGCCATAAAACAGGGAGACAATCACCGGAGGAATGATCAGCGAAAGCCATAACATCTGATCCATCTTTTTACTTTGGGTAAGGAGCCTAAAAAACCGTGCTCAACCTGAGTAAGGGCGTTTGGATTTTACTTGTTCGCTGTCATTTCGGTTTTACAGCATAGAAGATTTTCGGTCCTCGCTAATTAATCGGTATTTTGAAGAAATATTTTTCCACCATGCGTTTTCGGCTTTCTCTATTGGTCTTATGCAGCCTGTTGTCGTCCTATGCTCTCATTGCTCAGGAAGATATTTTCGGCAAGCAGACTTTTATGGGGGGTGTGACAATAGGGGGTAATGCCTCAGCATTGATGGGAGATGTGTACCCGGGTTATCATAAAGCCGGATTGAATATTGGCGCCGCGGTTTTTGCCAGGCTCTCCCCGATATTTGCCGCAAGCCTTGAGATCAGCTACAGTCAAAAAGGCTGCCGCGGCGTACGCGAAATTTATAGCAACTATACGGGTCAGACTTTCGAAAAATACTATCTCAATCTCAACTACATGGAGATGCCTCTGTATGTTTACTTTACGGGTGGATCGAGGTTGTTTTTCGGTTTGGGTGTCTGCTACTCAAGGCTGATAAAAAGTAGGGAATGGATCAGTTCCGACCAGCCGTACAACATTGACAATAATCTGTACAGCTTTTTGAAAGATGACTGGTCCTACGGCGGCAACGTTAATTTTTCGCTTCCCAAAAAGTGGATCGTGAGTTTTCGTTATCAGCAGTCGTTTCAACCCATCCGGAGGGCTTACTACGTGCCGCTCAACCTTGGTACCGGCGATCAGTTCAACACATGGTTTACGCTGAGGCTTATCAAGGCCATTCCATAGCAGAGGGGTTATTCCTGAATGCGTTTCAGGTTCATTTCTCTAACTGAGGAGACGATGATCGGATACTTTTCAAGGGTCACGTCAGAGGGATCAAGGCCAAAACCTCTTTCTTCCGACAAGCTGATGCGTTTAAGCAGAAAATATCCCTTCATGATAAACTGGTCAAAGAAGGGTAGCTTGTTATCGCGCGAAAGAAACTTTTCCAAAACAATGAAGCGGAAATCTCCCATTACATTGTTCTTACTCAGTGATTCATAGCGGCTCACCACATTCACTTCTTTATTCATTACCAGGTCTTCCACTACTTTCCTAAACATCATCTGAATGCGATGCTCTACCCGGAAGCCGAGGCGAAACTCCACACGAATAATCTCGTTGGGGATGATCGTTTGCACGGTGTACTCCATGGTGTACGGATCGTCAAGTACGTCCACATGCACAAACCAATAGATGTCCGCACGCTTGGGTTTACGATAGAGAATAGAGTAGATGACCTTATGTTCTATTTCTTTTGGGTTGTTTGCGCTGGTGAGGTACACGAGATGTGTAGCATATTTCGGTATCGACCGGTCGTTGCTCAGCTCTTGTAATATCGGGATGTAGTCTTCGAGCCGTACAAATTCCACGTACCGGTTCTTGATCTTTCGGGATTTAAACCATACCAGCATCACAAGGAAAAGACCACCACCCACAATCAGCGCTACATAACCACCATGCGGAAATTTTTCGAGGTTGGCAATAAGAAAAGAGAATTCGATGGTGAGAAATATCAGCAGATAGGTAACGATCCAGATAATGGGCACCCGCCTTATCAGCATATAATAGGCAAACAGACAGGAGGTCATGATCATACACAGCGTGATGGCCAGACCGTAAGCAGCTTCCATGTTGGTAGCTTTTTGAAAAATCAGAACTACCGATACACAGCCCGCAAAGAGCAACAGGTTGATGCCGGGTATAAACAACTGACCGCGTTCGAGGGTTGGATAGTTGATCTTCATCCTCGGCCAAAGATTGAGTTTGATGGCTTCGCTGATAAGCGTGAAGGATCCGGAAATTAACGCCTGACTGGCAATGATCGCCGCCAGTGTAGCAATGAGGATGCCGAAAAGAAGAAACCACGAGGGCATCAATTCATAAAATGGATTCTTCACATTAGCATTCCAGATCACTCCTTTGTGATTGAGCATCCATGCACCCTGGCCCAAATAATTGAGGATAAGGCAGCTTTTTACAAATATCCACGACATACGGATGTTCGACCGGCCACAATGCCCCAGGTCGGAGTACAAAGCCTCGGCCCCTGTGGTACAGAGAAATACTGCGCCCAATATCCAGAAACCTTTAGGATAAACGGTCAGCAACTTAATAGCGTAGTAGGGATTGAAAGCCTTGAACACTGAAAGCTCATCGGTGATATGAAACAAACCGAGGGCCGCCAGCATAGTAAACCACACCATCATCACCGGTCCGAAAAACTTGCCAATACTGGCCGTGCCAAACTGCTGGAAGAAAAACAACCCCGTTAAGATGGCTAACACAATGTTTACAATGGTAATATCGCCGGCTTCGTGAAAGGCCGGAATGTTGCGGAGCCCCTCAATGGCCGAAGCCACCGAAATGGGGGGGGTAATCATTCCATCGGCTAGCAGCGCAGCGCCGCCAATCATAGCCGGAAAAGCGGTCCACTTGCCATGACGACGAATGAGGGCAAAAAGCGAGAAAATGCCACCTTCCCCTTTGTTGTCCGCCTTCAGCGTGAGCGTTACGTACTTGATGGTGGTTTGCAACGTAAGCGTCCATATAATGCAAGACAGCCCGCCAATGATCAGTAATTCACTGATTTGTTTGCCATTGCAAATGGCATTCATTACGTAGAGGGGAGAGGTTCCGATATCGCCGTAGATAATCCCAAGTGCTACTATGAGGCCGGCCAAGGAAGCCTTATGCGTGTGTTTTCCCACTATTCAGGGCGCTATGTTTAAGGATGATAGCGGGCGCAAAGTTAGGCGATTTGTTCTTATCCTTTCCGTGGAAGCGGTCTTAATTGTTCATTAGAAATAAGCAGTCCAAGCTTTAACAGTCAACTGAAAAGGAAGCGTCTTATTTTTGCGCCGCTCCTGAGAAAAATGGTCAGAATAGAAAATATCGAGCTGGGTGCGTTTCCGTTGCTGCTCGCGCCAATGGAAGATGTAAGCGATCCTCCCTTCCGTGCTGTGTGCAAGGAGCAGGGCGCCGACCTGATGTACACAGAGTTTATTTCGTCGGAAGGGCTGATTCGGGATGCAATAAAGAGTCGCCAAAAGCTGGATATTTTTGACTACGAACGGCCTATCGGCATTCAGATTTTTGGGGGCGACGAAGAGGCGCTGGCACTTTCTGCCAGAATTATTGAGGCCACCCGGCCCGACTTGCTCGACATTAATTTTGGCTGCCCGGTAAAAAAAGTAGTGTGCAAGGGCGCTGGTGCAGGGGTGTTGAAAGACATAGACCTCATGGTGCGACTGACGCGGGCTGTGGTGAATAGTACTTCATTGCCCGTTACCGTCAAGACTCGATTGGGCTGGGATGAAAGCTCGAAAAATATAGAGGAGGTAGCCGAACGTCTGCAGGATGTGGGTATCAAGGCGCTGGCCATCCATGGTAGAACCCGTACACAGATGTATAAAGGCGAGGCCGACTGGACGCTTATCGGCAAGGTGAAAAACAATCCGCGCATTCATATTCCGATTTTCGGCAACGGCGATATTGATAGTCCGCAAAAAGCACTGGAATACAAAAACCGATACGGTGTTGATGGTGTTATGATCGGGCGGGCGGCCATTGGCTATCCCTGGATCTTTCGTGAGATCAGACATTTTTTAGAATACGGCACTGAGCTGTCGCCACCTACCGTAGAAGAGCGCGTTGCTGCCTGTCGCAAGCATCTGCAGGGCTCTGTAGCCTGGAAGGGCGAAAAGCTGGGCACTCTGGAAATGCGCCGGCATTATGCCAACTATCTCAAAGGTCTTTCTCATATCAAAGAGTACCGAACGCGCCTGGTTACAGCAGGTAGCTCCGGCGAGGTGGAAGAGATTTTTCAGGAAATAACTGAGGTCTATACTGCAGTAGCGGGCTAATCCAAACGCGCCTTCGACATTTTTCCCCACACTAGTATCCCGGCGCCCAGCAACACGAGCAGGGCCGAGATGATTTCAGCCTGAGTAGGGTGGAGAAAGCCCCAGTCATATTTGTAGTTTACACGGATTTTTTCTACCAGAAACCGCTCCAGCCCGTTAAGGATCAGGTAAATACCAAAGAGCTGCAGCGGAAAGCTCATCTTTTTCCTCATCAGCCAAAGCCCAAAAAACAGCGCGATGCAGGTGATGGCTTCATACAGCGGCGTAGGAAAAACTCCTACCGGCAATACGCTGCAATATTCACCAAAGCAGTTAGCCAAAGCCATTCCCTCATTATTTACATTGTGCGGATAGTTCATGGCAAAAAGCCACTGAGGCATCCACGAGGGAGCGGCGGCATAGCTGTGGGTTATATGCTGAAGATCGCCGAATTCGCGTAGCATGCGTGCATAAAATGTAGGATCCTGACGCAGCGCATCTAAGTAAGCCCCCGGTGCAGCGTGATGCAATGTGCCGCTCAGGTCGGTAATATAAGCACTGTTAAAAATGCCCCAGTCGCCATCGCCTGCAAAGTGACAGCCAAACCGGCCAATGCCGTAGGCCAGCATCAGCGCTGGTCCGAAAGAATCCACCAGATGCCTGATGGGCACATGATGTTTGCGGGCATAATAGGCAATGGCAATACCTGCTGTGATAAGCCCGCCGTAAAAGGTGAGCCCGGAAGAGGAAAGCAGATTTTCTACCGGGTTGCGAACGAAATCGTCCCAGGTCTCAAAAGCATTGAAAATTTTGGCACCGGCAAGCCCTGCCACCATAGCGATCACCACAAATTCGGTGATGCGCTGATGCGGAAAAACGGCGACCCGCTTTTGTTGGGGCTCCGGCAGTTGGTCTTTTTTCTTTTCCGCATACTTTACGTAGCCCATAATGAGCGCACCGAGAATTCCGGCAATAAAATTTCCCTGCAGCGAAAAAACATAACCCATGGGATTGGGAGATATTTCGCGCCAGTATCCAAAAAATCCACCAATCTTATACCCCAGTATAAAACCGGTAAGCGCCGCCCAGAAAATTTCGGAAGCAGAGGCGGGTTTGCCGATCTCTATAGTTTCAAACTCAGGCAGCATCAGTCCCATCTGCTCTTTACGCTTAAGGTCGCTTACCAACACAAAAGCCGCAGCCAGAAAGGCGAGCGCCACAAAAAGCCCGAAAGTTTTAAAGAGTCCTAACCATTCGGGAGCGTCAATACCAAAAAGATTCTGTAGCAGATAATGGAAGTCCGGATACATAGCGGGCGTAAAACTAAGCGGATTCGGCGAATGCTACAGGAAGCAATTTCAAAATAAATAGCAAAGACATTTACTGCAGTTGCTCGATCACTTCCAATGAGTGCCGGATCATATGATCGATAGCAGTACCCGCATCTGCAGAAAAATTCTTGCTTACACGGTTGGCCACCACAGTGTTAATACTCATGCACCGGTGCCCGAGCAGCTTTCCCAATCCGTAGATGGCCGAGGTTTCCATTTCAAAATTAGTGATGCGCCTGCCCTCGTGTTGAAATGTCGTCAGTTTGTCTATCAATTGCGGAAAGGCCACCGGGCCGCGCAATACCCGACCTTGCGGACCGTAAAAGCCCGGACAGGTGATGGTAATGCCTTTTACGTATCCCTCTTTAAACTGTAATAGCACTTCGTCAGACCCTTCAGCGATATAGGGCGATATCACCGCATTGTGCAAGCCCGTATGTTCATTGAAAGCAGCCAGGATTTTTTCTTCCTCATCCGTTTGCCCTCGATCGTAATAATGGAGAAGATTGTCGAGGCCGATGCCGTGTGTGGATATCACCAGCCGATCTACTGGCACGTCGGCCTGCAGCGAGCCGCAGGTACCCATTCTGATAATGGTCAGCGATCGGGTTTCTGATTTCGGTAACCGGCTGCTGAAATCAATATTCGCGAGTGCATCGAGTTCATTGAGTACAATATCAATATTGTCCGGACCAATGCCCGTGCCCACTACCGTAATCCTTTTTTTACCTAACCATCCTGTGTGCGAAACAAATTCTCTGTGCTGTGCTTTATGTTCAATCCGGTCGAAATACTTAGAAACATGCTGCACACGATCCGGATCGCCAACGGTGATGACGGTGTCGGCCAACTGTTCGGGTGTAAGGTCTATATGATAAATGCTGCCTTTGTCGGTAATGATCAGTTCAGAATCTCCAATAGGTTGTTGCATATCCTTTCATTTTAATTGCTGTAAAGAAACAACTTTCACAGCGTTCTCATGGTGTCTGCAATCATTCACCTTAAAACGGGAGGGTCTGTTTTTGCCTAAACTACAGCCTGCCAAAATTGGTAACAAACCTTAGCGTGTTTCAACCCATTTCGCCATCATCGACACGGGGCTAGCAATGGGCTCGTGGTGTTAAGCCGGCTAAGCGGCAAGGAAATCATTTTTGCTTTGTCCCTGGTGCGCTCATGGAGGGTGTTCGGATTTTCGGCTAACTAAAATAATTTTACTGCCGTTAAAATCGTTTGCAGATGAACTATTGGCTGGTAAAATCGGAGCCATTTAAATATAGCTGGGACCAATTCGCCGCTGAGGGCAAAACCATTTGGGACGGTGTACGGAACTACGCCGCGCGTAATAATCTTCGCGCCATGAAAAAGGGAGACAAGGCGTTGTTTTATCATAGCAACGAGGGGCTCGCCATAGTTGGTATTGCTGAGGTAAGCAAAGAAGCTTATCAGGACCCTACAACGGATGATACAAATTGGGTAGTAGTGGAACTGAAGCCCTGGAAACCACTAAAGAAACCCGTTTCACTTGCCGACATCAAGGCAGAACCGGAACTGGCAGACATGGATTTGGTACGGCTATCAAGGTTGTCGGTTGGCGCTGTAAAAGAAAAGGAATATCGAAAAATTCTGAAAATGGCAGGTATGTGAATCAGAGCACTTCTTCCATTTTTTTATGCCTCTTGTTTAGCGTGGCCGCGTGTGGCTGGTGCTTCCGCTTATTCCATTCCTTCCGGAGTTGCTTCGTAGTCAGGCTGCTGCCGTCATGGCTCCATCCGGGCGGTTGAAACAAATATCCCAGTTTATGCCTGAGTGAGGTTTTCTTTTTAAGGTCTTTGGCGATGGCCGACCATTCGTGAAAAATCACCTTTACGGGGTGGTACGGATGGGCCAAGGGTTTGGTTAGTCCATATACGGGTTTTTCGTCCGGTTTTTCCGCAGCAAAAGTCCCGAAAAAACGATCCCATATGATCAGTACCATGCCCATGTTTTTATCGAGGTACGGAATATTGCTGGCATGATGCACAC
The DNA here is from genome assembly GCA_017849575.1 of Flavipsychrobacter sp. GTDB lineage: Bacteria > Bacteroidota > Bacteroidia > Chitinophagales > Chitinophagaceae > JAFIGV01. Next base: position 386,856 of record JAFIGV010000015.1, read on the forward strand.
GGTGGTGCGAAGGCGTTACGAAGATAAGTTCCACCCAGCGAGGAAGATTCCTGATGCCCTGAGTGTGTACGAGTATGCCATAGGTCTGCGTCAGGGCATACATAAAAAAGATGTCGAGCGGTTGAAACCCAAGCAGGGCCAGCGGTATAAAGTACAGATATCTGTAAAAGGGCATGAGTACCGATGACCGGAAACCTGTGGTCAGGTTATATTCTTCCGAAGAATGATGGGTGACATGCACAGCCCAAAAAATGCGCACATGATGATCTACAAAATGTTCGAGCCAAAACAGCAGGTCTTCTGAAAGAAAGAGAACAGTCCAGTACAGCACCGGGTGCCAGTGAACGGGTACATGAAACTGAAAGAAAAAAATGAGCACGGCAAAGGCCACACCACGCAGCAAAAGGTCTATCCCCGCATTGGTAAGATTGAGGTAGATATTGAGCAGTGTTTCTTTAACGCTATAGAACTTCCAACCGTGAAAATTGCTCAGAATGATTTCTAACGGAATCAAAAGGGCATAGATAGGGATGGAAAGCAGTAGGAGTATATGTTGGTGCAGTTCATTCATGCATAAAAAAAAGACAGGCGTTTCAGCCGTCTTAAATAGTCATGATTTCTTTGTCTTTGTCTTTGCAGTGCTGGTCTACAACTGCAATGTATTTGTCGGTTACACCCTGTACACGTGCTTCGCCATCTTTGGCCACGTCTTCACTCAGCCCATCTTTCTGCTCTTTTTTAATATGCTCTATCGCATCGCGGCGAATATTACGAACGGCTACTTTTGCATGTTCTCCTTCCGCATTTACTCTCTTTACCAGGTCTTTACGGCGTTCTTCCGTAAGTGGCGGCAAAAAAAGGCGGATGATATTTCCATCATTTTGCGGATTGAGTCCGATGTTGGACGCGATGATCGCCTTTTCAATAGGTGCCAGCATTTGCTTTTCCCAGGGCTGAATGGATAAGGTGCGGGCATCGGCCACGGTTACGTTGGCTACCTGATTGAGCGGGGTGGGCGCTCCATAGTAATCCACATGAATGCCATCTAATATTACCGGATTGGCCTTGCCGGCACGGATCTTCGCCAGTTCGTTTTCCAAATGGTTGATGGCCTTTTTCATCTGCGACGATGCTTCATCAATGATCATGTCTAATGCCTCGCTCATGTCTGTGCTATAATTTTCAGGGCACAAAACTACAAGAAAAATGATGTTTTTGGAATAACGCTGTCTGCGCATATACCCTGATGGTTCGGCTACAAAACGATGAAAGGAGAAGTTTTGCATCTCCATCCTATCTGCTATATTTATTCCCGTATCGCAGCTATTTAACTAATCCGGCTTGGCAACGCACCTGAGCCTTGGTACCTTTGTGAAAACATTGTCTGGAAATATGAATACTATAGCGGAAAGTCCTGTAAAGCTCTCGGCATCAGCCATTACCGAGGTGAGGCGCCTGATGGGCGAGCCCGGTTTTGATCCGGATCAGCATTTGCGCATTGGTGTCAAAGGGGGTGGATGTTCGGGATTGAGTTATGTGTTGGGCTTCGATAAAAAAGAAGAAGACGATGAGGAGTACGAGATAGAAGGGATTCCGGTGCTCGTGAAGCGCGCACATGGCATTTATCTTTTTGGCATGGAGGTAAATTACGAACATGGCCTCAATGCCAGAGGCTTCACCTTTAACAACCCCAATGCGAGCAGCACTTGTGGCTGCGGCAGCAGCTTTGCTGTATAGGCCTATGTGCAAACTTTTTTTTCTTCTCGGATGGCTGACGTTGGTTTTGCCCGCTCGTGCACAGAACAAGGTGCAGGACGAAAAAGTGGTTCCTCCGGCGCCTTCGTCGGGATTGAACAAGCTGGACAACAGGGGCAAAAAAAACGGAACCTGGTTCACTACCACCGAGCCACGTATGGGAGAACCTGGTGTCAGCGAATTTGGCAGTTACGACCATGGCTTCCGTTATGGCTTTTGGTATAAGATTGATCATGCCGGCGACCTGGTTTCCATTGAACATTTCAAAAACGGTGTCCTCGACGGCGAGGTGAAGTATTATGATCGGGGGCGTCTGTATTGCATTGGTCACTATCGGGGGCTCAATCCGCTATATCAGTTTGATACAATCGTTGTGATGGACCCCATCACCCACGATGAAAAACTTCGGGTTATCCCCACGGAGTATGGCTCGCTGCGCCACGGTATGTGGGTGTATTATGACCCCGAATCCGGCGCTACGCTTAAAGAAGAAGAGTATCAGGTGGATGACCTGATTTACCGAAAGGAGTATAATATTTCCGCTGCTGCCGACTCGCTGATGCGCCTGCGCAATCAGGCAAGACTGCCTCACCTTAAGGCGAAACAAGACCACACGCCTGCAGCAAGAAGGCAGAGCCTTACGGGCTACTGATGGAACGTCCGGTTTAATTTTCATTTCGGCTTTCGGACAGTGGTAGAAATTCCGACAATCTTTTTATACCTTACAAAGCAAATTTTCGGATTCGCTTTTATGAAAAGACTACTCATTGCTGCCGCGCTACCCCTTGTATTCTTCTCCTGTGCTAAAGAGGAGGTAACCAATCCGGCTTTCCGCGAACCTACTTGTTCTGATACCACCGATGAAGGAATTTTTGAACATTTTACGCAACCCGAAGCCGCCGAATTTTTACGTTGGTTCCGGTTTGTTCCCGACACAGGGTTTTCGCCAATGTTTTATCAAAACATCAATGACAGAATTTTGTACAACAGGGCAACCACGAGCTACAGCCCATACATTAAGTTCATGCCCATGCTGCGGGGAAAGATGTTTGTTTATATGCCCTTTCCCAATCAGCCGGAAAAATATTACTCCTGGGTAGAGACTACTACCGACACTACTGTCGAAACTCGGATCAATATCTACCACCTGCGCGAACTCAATCCGCAGTTACAGTCGGGTTGTTACCGTTTGTATTATGTATATGCCACCACCGATTCAGGATTTGTGCTGGACAAAGGGCATTATGATATCGAAGTAAAAAATTAAAACTCGGCCATCTTCGGATGGCTTTTTCTTTGGAGGCAATGCCTGTTTTGGACTTTATTTGCAGCAGATGACCGAATTTAATTTCACAGGCCGCCTTTCCATGTTTGCCAACCGGCTGCAAAAGGTTTGGAAACATTTTGGGAAAATCGCCCGCAAACAGCAAATACAATGTTTTCGGTTTTACGATCACGATCTTCCCGAGTTTCCTTTTGCCATAGAGTGGTATGACGGGGTGGTGCATGCTGCAGAGTACAAACGGCGCCACGGTATGGACGACGAAGAGCACGAGGCCTGGCTGGAAAGTTGCAGAAAGGTAATAGCTACCGTGCTGGACATACCTGAAACAACGGTATTCATCAAGCAACGGCAAAAGAAAGCGGGAAGGCAGGGGCAATATGAAAAGTTTGCCGAAGAAAAACATGAGAAAATCGTTTCGGAAGGCGGACTAAAATTTATCGTCAACCTTACGGACTATCTGGATACGGGCCTTTTTCTCGATCATCGCATCACCAGAGGCATGGTGCGCGACGAGGCCGCAGGGAAGCGGGTACTCAACCTCTTTTGTTACACGGGTTCGTTTAGCGTGTACGCAGCTCACGGGGGCGCACGATCTGTCACTTCTGTTGATCTTTCCAAGACCTATATCAACTGGGCTAAGCGTAATATGCAGTACAATAAACTGTATAAGCCAGAAGTGCATGAATTTGTACAAGCCGATGTAATGGAGATCATACAAGATTTACCTGCTCACACTTTTGATCTTATCATTTGCGATCCGCCAACTTTCTCCAACAGCAAGCGCATGACCGAGCATTTCGATGTGCAGCGCGATCATGTGGTACTTTTGAAAAAACTACTGAAAGCCTGCACCGACGAAGGCGTCATTTTCTTCAGCAACAACCTTAGAAATTTCGAAATGGACCGAGAGGCTCTCCCCGCTACCGTGGTGAAAGACATCACCGGCGCCACCACACCCTTCGATTTCCAGGGTAAGTTGCACCGGTCATGTTTTATAATCAGAAAATAAACTTAGCCTTCTGTGCGCTCGGGCCTCATTTGCGGAAAGAGTAGCACATCCTGTATGGAATGTTGTCCGGTGAGCAACATTGCCAGACGTTCAATACCAATGCCGATGCCCGCCGTTGGTGGCATACCATATTCCAGCGAACGCAGAAAATCGTAGTCTATATACATGGCTTCTTCGTCTCCACGCTCCATCAGGCGCACCTGTTCTTCAAATCGCTCACGCTGATCAATGGGATCGTTAAGTTCGCTATAGGCATTAGCAATTTCTTTTCCATTGATCATCAGTTCAAAGCGCTCCACCAGACCGGCTTTGCTGCGGTGTTTTTTGGTGAGCGGGCTCATTTCTATTGGATAATCAATGATAAAGGTGGGTTGTATATACTGGCCTTCACATTTCTCGCTGAAGATCTCATCAATTAGTTTTCCTTTACCCATCGTGTTGTCAACAGTTATCTTCAGTGTGCGGCATACTTCGCGTAGTGCGGCCTCGTCCATGCCGGTTATATCCACGCCCGTATGCTCTTTAATGGCGTCGAAAATGCTGACGCGTTTAAAAGGAGCCTTAAAGCTGATAGCCTTACCATCTGCCATGACCTCGGTGGTTCCGTTGGTTGCAATGGCCGTTTGCTCTAGCATCTGCTCTGTGATCTCCATCATCCATAGGTAGTCTTTGTAGGCGGTATAAAATTCGAGGATGGTAAACTCAGGGTTGTGTGTGCGGTCCATTCCTTCATTGCGAAAGTTGCGGCTAAACTCATACACCCAGTCAAACCCGCCTACGATGAGACGTTTCAGATAAAGCTCATTGGCTATGCGCAGGTACAAGGGCATATCAAGAGCATTGTGATGAGTAATGAAGGGCCGTGCAATGGCACCGCCGGGTATGCTTTGCAGCACCGGCGTGTCCACTTCCAGGGCGCCCCGCTCGTTAAGAAAACTGCGAATAGCGTTTTTCATCTTTGTGATCCTGATGAAGGTATCGCGGACACCGGGGTTGACAATAAGATCGGCATAGCGCTGGCGGTACTTAAACTCCGGATCGCTTACGGCGTCGAACACTTCTCCATCTTTTTCCTTTACGATGGGTAGCGGCCGCAATGCCTTTGAGAGCAGCACAAACTGTTGCACATGCAGCGAAGTCTCGCCCGTCTTGGTGATGAAAACAAAGCCTTTTACTCCGATGATATCGCCTATATCTACCAGCTTTTTCCAAACGGTATTGTATAGTGTTTTATCGTCACCTTCGCAGATATCATCGCGCTTGAGGTATAACTGTATGCGGCCCGATGTGTCTTGCAGAACGGCAAAATTTGCCTTACCCATATCCCGCACGCTCATCACCCGGCCCGCCAGCGATACTTCAAGAAACTTGTCTTTTTGTTCTTCTGAAAAATTTTCTTTGATAAAGGCCGCTGTATGCGTCACCTCAAAAAGCGGAGCAGGGTAGGGGTTGATGCCCAGTGAAGCTAACTCCTTTAATTTTTCGCGCCGAACAATTTCCTGTTCGCTCAGTGTGCTGTGTACCATTTTGGTTGTAGAAGAAATAAATAAATTGAGCCCCGCGTATTTGCGGGCTGGCAAAAATAATGAACTGCAGTCTTTCCGTCAGAAGGTTTTGGGCGACAGCCTGAAAAGTGTTCCCTCATCTCCACACACCAGCAATGCACCATCCGCCGTCATAACTATGGATCGCAAGGTGCTTGCAGTAAATTTTTCGAACTCCATCCAGTGTTCACCGCCATCGTCTGTGTAGATAAGCAGGCCGTTTTCCCCCACACAATAGCCATGTAGCGCGTCGGTAAATACGATGTCGAGCAGGTGATAACGAGGCTTCGTAAAGTCGTTGCCATTTCTTTTTCTTGTCCAGCTTTGGCCCGCATCATGGCTACAAAAAATACTGCCATTAAATCCACACGTCCATAAACTTTCAGAACCATAGGCCTTCACTGACATGAAGTTATCGTCCTCTATCGGAAGCGTTTTCCAGGTTTTACCTCCGTCTTCCGTGCTCAGGATCAGTCCATATCCGGCTAGGTAACCCTTGTGTGCATCCACCATTTCAAGGTCATTAAACTCATATCCCTGCGAGTCTATGGCGCTGAAATAGCCATTGGTATCAAAAAAGGTCTGGTAGCCTTCATAGAAGTTGATTCCCCCGATGAGGAGCCCGCTGCCCGGACCCGTCACTGCAAGATCTTTGTAGGGGAGGTACCAGAGTTGCCGCATCTGCCAATGGGCGCCCTGATCGGCAGACCACAACAGCTTGCCATCGAAACCGGTTGCATACACTGTATTATTGAAGGAAGCAAGGCCATAAAGCGCCTTGGGTGCCGAAGAAATATTGCGATAGTCCCAGGTATGTCCCCCGTCTTCAGTTTTAAGAATAGTGCTGTGGTCAAAACGAAGGCCACCAACGCAAAAGCCAAGGGTGTCGTTGACCATCATGATTTTATTGAGTCGGTCAGTGGTAGTGTGTGTATCTATGCGTTCTGCGATACGAAAGCGCAGCAGGTCTTTACGACAGCCGGCTGTTGAAAACATGAAAAGTAAAAGGAGTACCCTGACGCTAATGTTCACAAGCGGAAAATTATAAAATGCAGACGAGCTAACGGAGTATCCTAAATATGTATCTTTAAGCCTTCGGTAATATTTTATGAAAAAAGTATTGTTCGCTTTCATACTTTGTTCCATAGGTGTGATAAGCTGTAAGAAAGAGGATACGGGCGAGAACCAGAACCTGGATCCTAAAGATCAGCGCAAATACGATCTGATGACCAACGAGACGGGGAGTTGGTGGATGTATGGAGGTTCGGACAGCACGGTGACCATTCGTAAAGCTACCGGGCGTGATTCTGTAGTGAAGGGCTTTTTCTTTAGTTACTACGAGAAGTATGATACCACTTCTGCCGACAGGCTTATCTATCCCGAGTTTTTTGGTAAGAACACCAACCGCTACATTACATTGCAGGATATTGATGGAAACTACACACAGTTTGTGACCGTTATTTTTTTCAAAGACAGCGTGGGCATCAACGAAACCTGGACGAACACTGACAATTATTCTTATGGTTTCCTCAATTTCGATATTAAGGTCGAAAGCCGGATCACTGACACCGGAGGTATAATGCAAATCAACAATCACAGCTTTCACCATGTTTTTCAGGTGCATAACGACCTGTTTGGCAAGTTGTCTACCGGTGGCAGCGATTATGTAAAAGCAGGTACACTTGATATGTGGTTCGTACAGGGCATCGGTATCATCAAACAGGATATCAATGTGAACGTTGCCGGTGGTTTGGTGAAGAAGGTATATCGGGACTCTTTGCTGGACTATCACCTCGTGGAGTCACAATAGCTTGCGGCTATCAGGGTAATGCAGGGTAGAGCAGTGCGTCGAGATCATGAATACCCGGAATGTTTTCGCAGATGAAGCTTTCCGCGTACTCCGTGCCGATTCTCTTGCCCATCAGCGCATCCCGCGATTTCACCTGTTCCAGAAATCCTTCTGTTGCAATGTAGGTGATTGGCTCCTGAGAGTCAGCGTTATGAAACTGGCTTTTATAGCACCGGATGGCTTCCATTTTTTCATTCATGCAATCGGAAATGTCCACGATAAAGGTTGGCTCGGCCAGACGATCCTGCTGCATGTGAAATACTCTTTTGGGTCGCCAGGCGTCCTGACTCTTACCCTCAAGTTCGGTTTCAATTTTTCTTAGTCCGGAAAGAAAACACGCGTCGGCTATCAGCCTGCCCGCACGACCATGATCCGGGTGCCTGTCCGAGAGTGCATTGGCAAGTACAATTTCGGGGCGATATTTTCGGATATAGGTGATCAGCCTACGTTGATGTTCTTCATCATTTCTGAAAAATCCGTCCGCCATCCGGGCATTTTCTCTTACGCATACTCCCATCACCTTAGCTGCTTTCTGCGATTCTTCATACCGCAGTTCCGGAGTGCCCCGGGTGCCCAGTTCGCCGAGGGTGAGGTCTATGATGCCTACAGGCTGTCCTTTTCTACTGTGTCGGATCAGGGTGCCGGCACATCCAAGTTCAATGTCATCGGGGTGCACAGCTATAGCGAGAATGTGAAGTTTTTGCATGAGGTTGCAAAAATAGAGCTTTTAGTTTCTACGGCTTTGCTGTTGGTATTGCTGATATCGATAGTAGTTGGCCGCTTCTAATTCCTGAACAATGGATTCAATATCGCGGTCATCGCCCGTAGGATCGTATGCCCGTTTCAGGTTGTTATTGAAGAGCAGGGCTACCGATTGGTAGATTACCGCGTTGAAGCCTCCTTTCACTTCTTTAATAATGCTGTAGCAGTTTCTTCCGGTCTGCCGGTTGATTAGCTTTACCAGCACCTGTCCCTGACTGATGGTCAGGTTTTCCAGTTCGCCCTTAAACTTTGCCTTAAGGTCCCGTTCCACTTCCTTCATGTACTTTTTACGCGCCTTTCCCTCGGGTATATACTCAAGATTTTTATAAACATCTTTCAGCACACCGGCTGCGATAACGGCATAAGGATAGGTCTTGTACACATTGTAGCGAAGCTTGTTGTAGGCGGCTTGTTTTCGTGCCCATTTGCGGGGCAGCCTGTCGAGAATGTCCACATCATCGAGGTAAACCATAGCAAGCGTATCTCCGTTCACCACGATGCCTCCCAGCAGTATGGTATCGTTTGCAGCATGTGCCTGCGCACGCACCTTACACAGGGGGCCTAAGAGCAACAGCATCACAAACCAAAGAAAAATGCGCATGAGTAAACGTTGACGAATATTTATGGCATCAGATGTGCCAGGGTAACCCGCTTGTCTCCAAAAGATACGTTAAATATTCGGATCATCGTACAAGAAGCCCATAGGTATCTTTCTGAAAGAGCGTGCACTGTGCTTTGTACCCGGTAGTGCCACGCTTTGAGCACTTCAATTAGTCGCGCATATTGATACATTTGCAGGAAAGTAGTTCTGATGAGATTAATTTCGGTTGCATTCGTACTATGGGTATTTTCTTCCTGCCAGCCACGGCGACAGACCATTAATGAGAGCCAAAGGGATGCTATGGTTGATTCTATTGTGGGTACGCGAATGGAGGAAATCGTTCGTCAGGCGTCTGAAGATCTGGACCGGCGTCGGGCTATAGAAGTGAAAGCCAAGGCAGATTCCATCATAGCAGTTCGCATCAACGGACCCAAGGCACCGGCCGACAATACGATTCCCAACAATTTGCCAATGCCCTGATGGCGTTATTACACCCTGTCCTTTTTTACGATGGTGGATGTGCTTTGTGCCACCGTTCCGTACGTTTTCTCCTGCATCACGACCGGCACGACCGTTTGCGTTTTGCCTCCCTGCAATCTGAAATGGGACAGCAACATGTATTGATGGCAGAAAAAGAAGCTCATGAAACCGTGCTGTTTTTCAAAAAGGGCCAGTATTACAGCAAGTCGTCGGCCGTGCTCAGAGCCATGATAGAATTAGGAGGTATCTGGCGGTTGTGCAGCATTGGTTTTCTGTGTCCGCGTTTGATCAGGGATGCTTTATACAACTTTGTTTCACGGAGGCGCTTCCGATGGTTTGGCACTGCCGACCAATGCACGGTTCCAGATGCTGCCTACCGGCACCGATTCCTTGATTTATAATAAGCGGTGGTCTGCTGAAAATGATTCATGGTGGGTTCTGACCTTTCTTTTTTCTGCGTTCTAGATACTTGCCCAACAGCCAAAATGAGATAGCAAGCAACAAAAAGAAAAGGCCTTTGTGCAGGGTATTCCAGAAATATTCAAAATAACGGCTGTAAAAATTAATCAGCAGGAACAGAATACCAAAATCACGGGCGGTGTCGTCGTGATAACGAATGCCGAGATATAAACTCAGCAAGCAAGCCGCCCCAAACAGGAATCCATAAATCATGACATGCGTTTGCCGCACAGCCATCCAGGCATTGAGGTCATGGTAGTTTCCAAAGACAGATACACCCCAAAGCCCCGTGAACAAAATAAGTAATGCTGCTACATATGTGATGGGCTGCGTAAAGGCCAATTTGCCAACCTTGGTTTGCGCACGCGAAGCCGCCAGCAGTATGGCCCCGAACACCGTAAATCGCACAGGGTAATTCATACCGAGGAACAGATGATGCTCGCTATAAGCATAGGTTACACTGCCATATAAAGCCATTAGCGAAAGAATTGTTCCGAGCCATAAGGTCCTGGACCGGTAACGGATGCTCAGTGCCAGGAGTAAAAGCGTACACAACAAGCAAAAAAGACTGTAAGACTTTCCAAAACCGATTTCCTTGCAGAGATAGACCAGCGCAGTGATGGACGCAAGCGCTCCCAACACCAGATAAATCTCAAATGCAGCGCTACGGCTTTGTTTCGCCCTTTTCCCGATATAGTAAAACCAAACAACGGCCAGCGATGCCATAAGCGCGGCGATAAAAAGATGGCTCAAAGCAAAATGTTGCCGGATCTTTTCCAGCAGGCGTTCATCAATAAAGATGGCACCGAAGGCCAGCAGGCTACAGGAAAGTGCAATGAGGAAAAAGTAATGCGCCACCTGTCCGGCGGGTCGTTTCACAAGGATCGAAGACCGTAATTCTCCGGACTTTTCGCGCGTCAGTAGCCCTTCTTCCGTCCACACCTCCAGCGCTCGTTCTACAACTTTGCGTTCGTCTTCAGACAGTTCCATTCAATGATATTCCGTTTCAACTTATAAAATACATTCCAACCCCCACACAAATCTTTTGTCGCGCAGCAGTTAGATACTACACCGATCCGCAACTACATAAAAAAACCACCGTGAAGGTGGCCTTTTCGTTTAGTGCAGAACAGTGTTAATTGAAGGAAATTTCATACTCCACCACGGCATTAACGGTTAACGCTTTGGTGGTTGCTCTTCTTGCCTTTACGTTGATCGTGTAGGTTACATTTTCGCCGTCGCCTACAAAGTAGTCTTTCAGATTGATACCATCTGCCGGCTGAAGTACCTGCGGCATAAACGCCTGTGCCGCGTCGTCGGGAATGTTCTTGGTCCAGGAAATAGGAGACTTGCCATGGCTGGAACCGGTAGCGGTCTGTACCGTGGCTTTTACGAAGTCGAAGTTGGTCCAGTTATTTTCAGTGTCGGCGTTTTCAATATTCATCGTAATGCTCTTCACTTTGATGCCGGTTACATTATCAATGCTGATGTCTATCCCTGCGTTTTCTTTCACCAGTTCATTGATGTTGATATTCACTGTTTCAGAAGCGCTTTGCTCACTTGTATTGGTAAGTATGGGCACCGTGTAGGTAACGCTTTGACTGCTGAAATTGAACGGATCAATTTGTTTGGCTATTTCGTCTTTGATCTTGTTGCAAGATTGGAATGAAAGACTCGCTCCGGAGATCAACCCAAAGAGCGCGAAGGCAACTGCTGCTTTTTTCATTGCGGGATTTTTTTATGAATTAAAAATATGATAAAACAAAGCTAATGCTTACCCGAAAACAAAGCAATACCCACAGGACAATATTTCTTTAGCTAAGATATTTGCCGACAATAGGTACACGACGGCCTACCCCGAATGCCTTGGGCGAAACGCGAATGATGGGGCAAAACTGATTGCGTTTATACTCATTGGTGTTGACAAGTTTCAAAATCCGGCTTACCAAGGCGGCATCAAAGCCTCGGGCAATAATTTCTTTCGGACCTTGTCTGCGCTCAATATACTGATAGAGGATCGGATCGAGCACGCTATAGTCGGGAAGGCTGTCACTGTCCTTCTGGCCCGGCCTCAACTCTGCGCTGGGCGCTTTGACCAGGATGTTTTCCGGTATGATGGTTTGGTGGCGATTGATGTAATGTGACAATGCATATACCTGCATTTTATAACAGTCGCCAAGCACACCGAGTCCGCCGGCCATATCGCCATATAAGGTACCATAGCCCGTGGCGAGTTCGCTTTTATTAGAAGTATTGAGCAAAATAGATCCAAATTTATTAGACAATGCCATCACCAAAGTGCCCCGGATCCTCGACTGCAGATTTTCTTCGGCTACCGAAAACGGAAGATCGCCAAAAACCGGTTGGAGGGTATGAGAAAAAGCATCGAACACTGCATTGATGGGCAAAATCTGGTAAGGATTTCCAAGGTTTTCGGAGAGTTTTACCGCATCCTCTACCGAATGGCCACTGGAGAACTGTGAAGGCATCAGCAACGCCTGCACATTTTCCGGCTGCAAGGCCTCGCAGGCCAGTGCCAGTACCAGCGCACTGTCAATGCCGCCCGATGATGCCACAATAGCCTTGCTGAAGCCCATCTTTCCGAAATAATCGCGAATGCCGAGTACAAGAGCCTTATGTATTTCATCAATTCCCTGTTCTGCAGAAAAACTTTCGGGAATCTGCTGGTAATCAGGCACGTCACCAGCCGATTTGATCACGGCTTCTTCAAAACCTTTCTCGCGGCTCCAGTGCACGTTTTGCAGGGCCTCTTCAAAAAATGGTAGCGCTGCAATTGTCTGCTGCTGTTCATCCATGACCACCGATCCCCCGTCGAACACGATCTCGGTCTGCGAGCCCACGGTATTGCAATAGATCATGGGTAGTTTATAGTGCGCTACGTTTCTCTTGATGGTGCTGATGCGTCCTTCTGCATGCCCATAGTCGAAGGGAGAAGCACTGATGTTGATCATGAGGTCTGGTGCGCCAGGCATGAGCTGATCCATCGGGCAAATTCGGTATAGCGGATTGTCCTCGATATTCCAGATGTCTTCGCAAATGGTAATGGCCAGGCGAAGCCCCTTAAAGGGTATGACATTCCATTCGTAGGCAGGTTCGAAATACCGATATTCATCGAAGATGTCGTAGGTGGGAAGCAGTGTTTTGTGAGCAATGCCTGCAATCTTTTTTTCATAAAGCAGGTAGGCAGAGTTAAAAAGGTCTTTCCCTTCTATCTGCGGGTTGCGCGAGGGTGCACCAATAATAACGCCAATACTATCTGCCTCCTCCCGGATCTTATCAATGGCTAACAAACTCTGCTCTATGAAATCATCGAATTCCAGAAAATCTCTTGGAGGATAACCACAGACTGCGAGCTCCGAAAACACGATCAAGTCACCGCCCCGGGCTCTGGCTTCCCGTATGGCGTCAATTATTTTTCGCGTATTAGATTCGAAATTTCCGATATGATAATTCTGCTGTGCTAAGAAGATGTTCATTTCCTGTTCTTTTGTCGGGGTGACTGAGCCTGAAACAATACAGTGCCAGGCTTCACAGATCGCCACATTTGGGGTGTGGCCCTATAAGCGGTGTGCAAGGTACAAAGCCGGCTGCCGGTACGCAAATGGAAGTGGATGATGGCTAAAAAGCCCGCACAAATGAATGCACGGGCTGTCCTTATTTTGGTTAAATGACGGGGGCAAAACTAAAAGAATATTCCGAAACGAAAAGCAAAGCTGTTAAGGCGGATATTGCCGTCACTAAAACTACCGGTATATCCCAGGTCATACTTTCCGGGGTCGGTTACGTCTGGCAGAAATGAATTGTTGAAGAACAGACCGCAGTATAGCGCCATGCGCTGCGATACAGGTTTTTCGATGCCTGCGCCTACATTGAGCTGAAGCAAAAAGGGGGCTATGGTAAAAGAACCGGCAAGTTTTTCTTTGTCGCCGGTCAGGGTGCTCATGCTCCCGGAGCTATTGGTGTAATCAACTTTATAAGTCACCTTCTTGTTGATATTGACACCGCCGGTGAGCCCTACCTGTCCGAAAGCCCGAATGCCTCCTGCGCTGGAAATCCGCTCGCTGCGCAGTTTCAATTGAAAGGGAACTTCAAGATACTGTAGCCGGTATTTAAAATTGGCGTCGAACACCGTGTTTCCAAATGTTGTAGTCTGATCTACTCTTTTGCTTCGGATCTCGCCGCCCGAACTATTGAGCTGGAAACCTGTGGCAATAGCGTAGTTGCGCGCAAAAAAATAGTCAATCATTAACCCCCATGCAAAGCCCACCTGACTGCCGCCGGAGGTTACTTTGTAAAGCCCATCGCTGCTTTTGCTGGCCGTGGGCTTCATCCAGGAAATGCTGGGGGCAGCGTAGCCGCCAAAACGAACGCGGCCAATGTCTATCTTCCGGTTGTGATCTTCGTTGAGGTCATAGTCCTGACCAAAGGCAAAAGCATGCGTACAAAAGAGTGCTGTAGCAAAAATCAATTTCTTCATAAGAACGCTGTTATAAAAACGTTTTTTAACAATTATTGAGCCATAGTTGTTGCGGCCACTTATTTTTGCCCGACAAAATTAGGGTTAGACGACATGCTTGTGCGATATTTATCCTTCATTTCCCGTTGTTGCTTTTTTCTGATCATCGGCCTGCTGCCCATGCTGTGGATGGGCTGTGGCCATGACGATCGGCCCGACGTAAGCAATATTTCGATACAATTGCAGACACGCCGACTCGATAAGGATTTAGCAGCCATAGACACCAGTCATGTCGCTGACGGCTTGTCGCGGCTGCGCGAATCTTACCCTGATTTTCTGGACTTTTATCTGGATACGTTAATGGGCTTTGGTTTGCACGGCGACTATCATGAGGCGTCGGAAGGTATTGCGTTGCATCTTAAGCCCTTTCTCAGCAATAAAGACATTCGCGGACTATTCGATACGGTACAACAACATTTTCCGGATACACGCGCGGCCAACAAGGATCTCACGCAGGGGTTTCAATATCTAAAACACTACTTTCCGAACGTCGCCGTCCCCAGGGTTATTTATTTCATCTCGGGGCTGGCTCAATGGTCGGTTGTGACACTCGATACCAATATCCTCGGCATTGGTCTCGATATGTATCTGGGTCAGCAATACCCGTTTTATCGTGCTGTGCAAATACCCGAGTATGCCATTCGGAAATGTGAACCAGCGTATATAGCGCCCAATGCCTTTCAGGCTATCTACCGCAATATGCATCCTTTTGTTACCGAAGATCGCGATCTGCTTGATCTGATGATTCAACGAGGCAAGGAACAGTATTTCCTGAGTAAAATACTGCCAGAGACACCCGAATCTGTCCGTCTGGGTTTTACGGAAGCACAGCTCGACTGGTGCCGCGCAAACGAGGCAGAGGTTTATAACTTCTTTGTTGCCAAACAACTGCTGTACGATAAGCGTCCCAATCAGGTGTACCGGTATGTATTCGACGGACCAACCGCTACAGGCATGCCGCCGGAAAGCCCCGGAAACATCGGGACCTGGCTGGGTTACCAGATCATCCGCGCCTATATGGCCCAACAGCACAATACTTCTATGGAGCAACTTTTTGCTGAGGGCAATGCGCAGCGCATTTTGCAGGCTTCCCGGTATAAGCCAAAATAAAACATCCGATTACAATCACAATAAATCATCTTTATGAAAAAAGTTCTACTGAGTATGGCTGCCGTGGCGATGAGTATACCTGCGTTAGCACAACTGAACAAAACGGAAGACGTAAAGAAATCTCTGGCCATAGAAAACAAGGATACTGTGGCCTGGATAAAGGGTGGGGTACTGAACATCGGTATCAATCAGGGGTTGCTGCACAACTGGGCGGCAGGCGGTGAGGTAGCCTCTTTGACGGTCAACGGACAGTTCAGTGGTTTTTTGAACCGAATCTATCACCACCACATATGGACGAACAACCTCGATATGACCTACGGCTTATTTTATGGTTACTCCAATGCTTTTACCCCGAGAAAAATAGACGATCGGATAGACTTTACCTCCAAATACGGGGTACAGATCGATAAGAGTAGGACCTTGTACTTTTCCGGTTTATTCA
This sequence comes from Flavipsychrobacter sp., assembly GCA_017849575.1. Taxonomy (GTDB): domain Bacteria; phylum Bacteroidota; class Bacteroidia; order Chitinophagales; family Chitinophagaceae; genus JAFIGV01. Next base: position 402,689 of record JAFIGV010000015.1, read on the forward strand.
ATTTTAAGAGCCAGTTTACAAAGGGTTACGATTATAATGTGCCCAACTGGGACAGCTTTTCCACTTCCAGTTTTTTGTCGCCGGGCTATTTCACGGCTGCCCTTGGCCTCGACTATCGTCGTGGAAATAGCCTTACGCTTTTCTTTTCTCCAGTTGCTGCACGGTTGACCGTCGCCGATCGGTATTATACTTCTATGAAGCCGGAGGGAATGTTTGGTATCGAGTACAACAAGACTTCACGCTTCGAACTGGGTGCATACTTTACCGGAAGGTATCAAACCGATCTAAGTAAGAAGGTGCTCTTCAAGACGCGTCTCGATCTCTATGCAAACTACCTGGCCAAAGACAAAACCGATTCTCTTGGCAATGTTGTGAAAAAAGACAATCCGGGAAATATCGACATTCTGTGGGACAACTTTTTTTCCTACAAATTATCTAAGTTTCTGAGTCTGACCATCGCCGCTACCTTTATTTATGACAACGATATTCCGTATCAGGATACTTATACCGATGCTACCACCGGAGAGGTAATCAGGAAAGACGAACCCGGCGAAGCCTTTGGCTGGTGGCAGGTGAAGGAAGTACTGTCAGTAGGATTGCAATACCGTTTTTAGGCGCAGGTTAAGAACAATACAAAAAGCCGTAGCTTAGGAGGAAATGTCAACGAGTTATCAGATTAAATTACCACAGTTTGAAGGACCCTTCGACCTGCTGCTCTTCTTCATTGAGCGCGACGAACTGGATATCTACAATATTCCCATTCATCAGCTCACGAAAGATTTTCTCGACTATATTCACCACCTGGAGTCGCTCAATATAGAGTTGGCCAGCGAGTTCATCTTATTTATTTCTACACTCATGCGCATCAAAGCAAAGATGCTGCTGCCCCGCAAAGAACTCGACGCCGCGGGTAATGAGATAGATCCGAGGCAGGAACTTGTTGATAAAATACTCGAGTACAAACGCTTTAAGGAAGCGGCCGAAGAAATGAAGGTGATGGAGGCAGAGCGGCTGCTGCAGCAAAAAAGGGGAAACATCCGTAAGGAACTCGATGCACTTGGCGAGGAATATTCCGAAGGTACCGAAATACAAACGGTAACGATGTTTAAACTGATGCAGGCTTTTGAGAAGGTGATGAAGAAATTTCAGGATCGGAATAATAAACCACAACATGTGGTGGTGAAGTATAACTATAGTCAGGAAGGCCAGCGCGACTATCTGCTTAATTATATGAAGCATCAATCGCGGGCGGCTTTCGAAACGGTTTTTTCTCAGTGTCAGAACCGCATTCATGCCATCTTTACTTTTTTGGCGATGCTGGAGCTTATTCAACAAAAGTTTTTCTCCATACTTATTGGCACGGGCCGCAACAATTTTATTTTGGAATGGAACATGAACCGCGACGAACAAGTCGAGGAATTACCGGATCTGTAGCCAATGGACATTGAGCATCATGGCATTATTCTTGCAGTATTGACATTGAAAGATATTTGAAACCAAATATCAAGGAAAATCCAGGGCACTGTCGGACAGAGGAACCTGGATTTTTTCATGTGGGTAGGGCCTAAGCCGCCCGTTTTTAGTAGTCGTTTTAACTATCTTTGGTTCGCTATGGAGTCGCACCTGCTGTGGTATATTCTTGCCTGTATCTTACTCATTGGTTTTTTTGCCGGTACAGAGATTGCGTTTATCTCGGCCAATAAAATCAACATAGAACTTAAGAAGAAGCAGGGCACATTTTCCGGTCGTATTCTCGGGCGTTTCATGGACAACCCTGCCGAGTTTATCGGTACCAGTCTGGTAGGGGTCAATGTGGTCCTCGTTATTTATGGATTGCTGATGACCCGTCTCACAGACCCTGTGCTGTCGGGGCTGCCCGCACCACTCAATTCAGAGTATGTTCATCTGGTGGTGGATACGTTTATTGCCACCGTAGTTATCCTACTGTTTGCCGAATTTCTGCCCAAGGCTATTTTTCGTTCTAAGGCAGAAGCGGTACTTTCTTTTTTTGCGTTACCGATGTGGTTGATGTACAATCTGCTTTATCCGGTAGCGAAGGTTTTCGTTTCGATATCCGAGTTTATCCTGAAGTATCTGTTCAATGTGCGGATCAAAGAAAATCAGGCGGTTTTTAACCGTGTGGATCTCGAACACTTTGTGAAACAGAGTTTGCATGGCCACGAGGCAGAATCGAATGAAGTCAACACCGAGCTTTTTGAGAATGCCCTTTACCTTGTTAATGTAAAAGTGCGCAAATGCATGATTCCGCGAAACGAAGTGGTCGGTGTAGAACTGGCGACGAGCATAGCGGAAGTGAAAAAGAAATTCATAGAGACTCAGCTTTCCAAGATTATAGTTTATGAAGGAAATATAGATCATATTGTAGGCTACCTGCACCATCTCGATCTCAATCGCAGGCCCACTATGGTAAAGGAAATACTCCATACCATTACGCCAGTGCCCGAGGCCATGAGTGCAGTTGACCTGATGAACCGGTTTACAAAAGACCGTAAAAGCGTGGCCTGGGTTATTGACGAGTTTGGCGGTACGGCGGGTATCGTTACCATGGAAGATGTGCTGGAAGAAATTTTTGGCGATATAAGAGATGAGTATGATGTTGAAGAGTATGTGGAAAAGCAAATCGCTGAAAATGAGTTCATTTTTTCCGGCCGCCTCGAGCTGGATTATCTGAATGAGAAATATGACTTTGATCTGCCGACCGATGAATCTGAAACGCTTTCGGGCTACATCATTTCACGTCACGAGGCTATACCAAAGATCAGAGAAAGGATCATTATAGAGCGCTACGAATTTGAAATATTGCTCGTCAGTGAAACCCGTATTGAGACGGTGAAAATGAAAGTACTTCAGCCACTTTAATTATCTTCAACACAAAATAAACCGATTATGGCAGTAACACGTCCGTTCAATTTGCACCAATGGATTGAAGAAAACCGGCATCTGCTGAAACCACCGGTGGGCAATCAAACCATTTATAAGAACACCGATGACTTCATCGTAATGGTAGTCGGCGGTCCCAACAGCCGAAAGGATTTTCACTATAACGAGAGCGAAGAACTTTTTTATCAGTTGGAAGGCGATGTGAGTGTCAAAATTCCCGAAGACGGAAAAATAGTAGAGATACCGATTCGTCAGGGCGAAATTTTCCTGCTGCCTGCCAAGACACCGCACTCACCGCAGCGTGGGCCAAACACAGTGGGCCTTGTTATTGAAAAAGTTCGCGAAGGAAAGGAGATTGACGGTTTTTTGTGGTATTGCGAAAACTGTGGAGAGAAGCTATATGAAGAGTATTTTGAGCTGACAGATATCGTGCAGCAGTTGCCGCCCGTAATGGAGCGTTTCTACAAAGATGAAGATAAGCGCACCTGCAAACACTGTGGTACAGTAATGGAACCCCCGGCACCGGCCCGATAGTTTTTATTTGTCCGGCCGTACCGTAAAGGTCTTGCGACTTGCAGGCTAAAAAATTACTTTTGCGCAACTATTTTTAAACAAATCAATTCATGTCGCACGAAACACATCATCACGCCGACGATAAAACGAAAACTTCTTCCACGGCAGCAGTCTGGTTCGTATTGGTTCTTGTAGCCTTGTTCATTGCTGCGGTGAACTTTGTCAATGTTATGGGACATCCCGAAGCTGAGGGTCATGGCGCCGGTCACGGCACAGAACACGAAACCTATCACGGACATGAGATGAACGAATCTACGCCTGCGGGTCACACTACCAACGATATGTCTGCTCCCGCAGCAGACAGTGCGCATACAGAGGGCCACTAACATAGGCCGGAATTAAAGAAAACATGGAAGCAAACGATGTAATAGCCATTACCGGTGCCGCGGGATTTATCGGCAGCTATCTGGTGGGTTATCTCAACCGGCTGGGCTTCGAACGTCTCATACTCATCGACGATTTTTCCAACGAGCGGAAGACTAAAAATCTTAAGGGTAAAAAGGCGCTGCATAAAATTCATAGAGAGCAGTTCTTTGACTGGGTAAAATCTCATCCGGGGTTGGTTCAGCACATGTTTCATCTTGGCGCAAGAACGGACACTACAGAGATGGATTATGAAGTGCACAAAAAGTGGAACCTGGACTACTCGAAGAAGATATGGGAATACTGTGGGGCAGAAAATATTCCTCTGGTCTATGCTTCGTCTGCCGCCACGTATGGGGCCGGCGAACTGGGTTACGAAGATCGCCATGATCTTGTACACAACTTACAGCCTTTAAATCCATACGGCCGGTCGAAAAACAACTTTGACATCTGGGCGTTGGAACAAAAATCACCTCCGCCATTTTGGGCTGCCGTAAAATTCTTTAATGTTTATGGTCCCAACGAATATCATAAAGACCGGATGGCCTCTGTGATATTTCACGCATATAATCAGATCAAGGATCAGGGATTTGTCAAGCTGTTTCGGTCGCATCGTCCTGATTATAAGGATGGAGAGCAGATGCGCGATTTTGTGTATGTGCACGATGTGGTGCAGATGTGCGTTTGGTTGATGCAACAAGAGCCCGAAAGCGGTATATACAATGTAGGTTCCGGAGTGGCAAGATCATTTAACGATCTGGTAAAAGCGATTTTTTCTGCACTGAGTCTGGAACCGGATATCCGATATGTTGATACCCCCGAAGATATTCGTGACAAATACCAATACTACACCGAGGCCGATATGCAAAAAATCCGCACGGCCGGATATCCCAACAAATTTTATTCTCTTGAAGAGGGTGTAGCAGAATATGTGCGGGAATATTTGGCCAAGGCTGCTTATTTTTAAGTGTACTAAAAACAGTTTTATATGAAGATTATAATCCGAATGGCGGTTATAGCCCTGGCACTTTTCGTCGCTCATGTGCCCGCTCACGCTCAAAAGAAGGGCAAACCTTATGGTAAGACTTTCTCCGCGCAGAAAGCTATGGATGTGAAAGGTTTTCTATCCGCTATGCAGGGAAAGGAAACACTGGAAGATGTGGTGGTAATGGGTGAAATCGCGCAGGTATGTCAGGCTGAAGGCTGCTGGATGAAATTGAAAAACGCTGGAGGTGAGGATGTATTTGTCAAGTTCAAAGACCACTCCTTCGTTATTCCCAAAGATCTTGCGGGTCATAAGGTATGGGTGAAAGGTACCGGCGTGAGCAAAGTGATTTCGGTGGATGAACAACGCCACTACCTGGAAGATGAGGGTGCTTCTGCCGACCAGATCGCCGCCGTTACCGAGCCGAAATCTGAGTTGCGTATAGATGCAACCGGCATCATTGTAGAATAGCTTTTAAGCAGGATAAAAAGCAAAAAAGTTGTAGCCGCCGCTGCAACTTTTTTGCTTTCTACCAGATTGTTCCTTCCGGTAACACCTTCGTCGGTAACCGTTCCACCCGAACTTTTTTTCCGCTTAAAGAAACCTTTTCGACAGCGTGGTTCATTAATTTCACCATAAGCCATTCCGGCAATGTGCCTGTTTGTCCAAAAGCAGGGCGTAGGCTTTTGAAGCTGAGTTATCTGTTTGCTCATAAAAAGGTGCAAGCAATGGATCGCTACTCGCTACATAGTATTTTCAAAATCAACTATTTATGACCTCACAACATTCCGCGCTGTTCTTTATGTAGCTATTCAAGACGTAAAAATGGGGCAGTTACGATTGCCGGTGCATAAAAAGCTGGCTATTAGCCTGAAACAAAATCAAACATTCCGTCGCTGTTTTATTCCGGTTTGTCTCTAAAATGTCGCCTTTCTTCTCCCTAATGTCGGTTCTGGTTGATTATCAGTTTGTTGAACTACCTATTATTGATAGCTTGGCATCAATATCCATTCAAAACAGTTTTATGAGGAAGAAACACATTACATTTTCTGCGGTGGCCATTTTAGGTTACCTTGTCTTTTCGTCTTATGCCTACGGGCCGGCCAGCGTTAATCCTAATGCAAACTATACCGGATCGCCCGGTTCGCTGGGCACATGCTCCAGTTGCCATTCGGGATCAAGCACTTCTACAACGGCTGTATTCTCGCTGATTGACAAGTCCAATAATCAGCCTGTGACGAACAACACCTATGTGCCCGGGCATCTGTATACGGTAACGCTCAAGGGCGCCAACTCGGGTACGCTGACCAAGTTTGGATTTCAGGCGGTAGCTTACACCAGCACCAATGCACAGGCAGGGGTATTTACGCTCACTGGCTCTAACATGCAGTTGAGCAGCCTCACTAATGGTCGTAAAATCGTGGAGATGAGCAGTATGCTCACCGGCAGCGCATCCTCCAATCTGGCTGTAAACTTCGACTGGACCGCTCCTGCGGCGGGTACGGGAAAAATAACCTTTTATGGCGTGGTAAATGCTGTTAACGGCAATAACAGCGACAATGGCGATCGGTGCAGCCCCAGTACATCTCTGGTCTTGGATGAGGGCACCCTCGGTATTGAAGATGCAAGAAACATTGTTGCCAAAGCCTGGCCCAATCCTGTAAATAACGTCCTGCATCTGCAATTGGAAAAGCAGGGCAGCGGCATGATCCGGGTGACCAATGCGACCGGCACCACGATCATGCAACAAAGCTATCAGGATAAAGCTATAGAAATATCATCGGGTGACTGGGCCAGTGGCATCTACCTTATCTCCATAGAAGATGGCAACAGCAGGCAGGTATTGCCCATCGTAAAACAATAATTGAGTATTGGATAATGTGCGGCCGGCTTTTTTAAGTCGGCCTTTTTTAGTCTTCAGCAGCCCTTTCCTGTCCTGCTTCGGCGGTCACCCATTCCGTCGCTGATGCGGCTGATAAATCGTCCTGCTCCTGCGGACGGTTTTCGCCACGTTCCAGAATGGATTTTGCTCTATGCATGGCTGACCGCAGTTTTATGGTAAACAGAAGATTGTACCAGGGAAGAAGTAAACCCATCAGGGGTTTGCGTTTCATAACGTAGGTTACCGTTTCTGTCCAGAGTGTGGTGCCGCTCCGCTCTTCAAAAGAACTCGTTCCGCTACCGGTTTGAATGATGCGCGACTCAGATTTTCGGATCGTCAGCGTCGCCTTATTGGGCCGGTTTTCCATTTGGTACTCCAGCGTGATATTACTGTCGTTTTTGAAAACCAGTTTTACCTGAGTGGGATTTTTCTGAACGATGTCAACCGCTTTCACCGAGCGGTCCCACTCCGGCCTGTTAGAAAAATTCTGGGTATAGTCCCACACATCTTCTTTGTTTCGGTCAATAACAATTCGTTGACGGATCTTTACGAAATGAACATCCATTGCGGGGTCAGATTATTCTATTGTGCACAAGTTGCGCGTGAAGATAGAAAGATTTTTGTCGCCGGTTAACAGCACCTTGTTAATCTATTTTTAAGTGATGGGTATAATCGTCTGTGTTTCCGTGTCCTAACGTGTGGGAAGGTCTGTATTGTGTTTCTTCTCGGCTAACTGTTAACTTGCACGGACAATATTCGCTATATGCATTTGCTGGAATTGAAAAACATTCGAAAATATTTTGCCACCCAGAAAGCGGTTGACGACATCAGCTTTTCCATTGAGAAGGGTAGCATTTTCGGATTGCTGGGTCCCAATGGGGCAGGGAAGACTACGCTGCTTCGCATCATTACCGGTATCTTTTTTGAAGACAGCGGCGAGGTGCTTTTCGAGGGCCGAAAATTTGATGCCGCCAAAGATGTTTCCCTGATTGGATACATGCCCGAAGAAAAAGGGCTGTACAAGAAAATGAAGGTGGGGGAGCAGGCTTTGTACTTTGCTCAGCTCAAAGGACTGAGCCGCACCAGGGCTACAGAACGTGTGCGGTACTGGTTTAATAAACTGGAGATGAACACCTGGTGGAATAAGAAGGTAGAGGACCTGAGCAAGGGTATGCATCAGAAGCTGCAGTTCATCATCACGGTCTTGCACGAACCCCGGCTTATCATACTCGATGAGCCTTTTAGCGGATTAGACCCCGTCAATGCCAATGTGATAAAAGATGAGATTTTCCGGCTGGCGAAAGAGGGAAGCACCATTATATTTTCGACCCACCGTATGGAGCAGGTAGAAGAGATTTGCGACCATATCGTATTGGTGAACAAAGGAAAAAAGCTGCTCGACGGCACCGTGCAAGGGGTAAAACAGGATTTTAAGGAAAACGTGTACAGCCTCGAACTTGGCGATACCGGGCCTTTGCAATCGCACACTGATGTGTATGACCTCGTAGGGCAAAAGAACGGAAAATTTCATGTGAGGATCAAAGGCGGACACAGTGCTAACGAACTACTGCAACTGTTGCTCAATCAGGGCATAAGCGTTCATTCGTTTAATGAATTGCTGCCTTCGCTCAATGATATTTTCATCCGTCTGGTAGAAACCACACCTGCATCGCGGCAGTTTGAACAGGTACAATAGACTTTACACTTCAGGCATTCCAAACCAATTTTATGAACAAGATATTTCTCATTATACGGCGTGAATACACCACACGCATACGCAATAAGACTTTCATTCTCTCCACCATCCTTACGCCACTGTTCTTCATTGGCCTGATTGGTGCCACTACCTACTTCTCCCAACAAAACGGCGAAGAGCTTAGCATCGGTGTGTATGACGAAAGCGGGATTTTTGTCAGCCAGCTAAAAAGCACAGAAAACATCAAATACACCACGGTGCCCGCTGCAGTCTATGACTCCATTGTGGCCAAAAAGCCTGTCGATGATTTCAATGGTGTACTGCACATCCCCCAGATCAATGTAGATGATCCTCAGGGTGTGGAATATATTTCAGAGAAGCAATTGGGCATTTTTTCACAGGCACAGGTTGACGATGACCTCAATGATGCCCTTGAGAAGGAACGCATGGTGCGCGCCAATATTGATACCGCAAGGCTTGCAGCAATTCGCAATAATGAGATTTCGATTCGCCAGCGCCTTATTGGGGAAGATGATGATGCTGAAGCCAATGCCGGTATTTCCTCCGCAATCGGCTATGTTTCCGGCTTGCTTATCTACATGCTTATGTTCATCTACGGCACCATGGTGATGCGAGGTATTATGGAGGAAAAGGTAAGCAGGGTAGCCGAGGTGATGGTCTCCTCAGTAAAGCCATTTCAGTTGATGATGGGGAAGATCATTGGTATTGGTGCGGTAGGACTTACCCAGTTTTTGATATGGATCGCCCTGTTTGTTTTGGGCACTACGCTTTTCGGTTCTGCCATGGCCGGTCATGAAGCGCACCAGATTGCACAATCTCAATCTCCCGAAAAGGCTATGGTGATAGCCGGTATCATGAAGCATGTTACCACGCAGATCAATATACCCATGCTCATCGGCGCTTTTCTGTTTTATTTTGTCTTTGGATACCTGTTCTATGCTTCGCTTTTTGCGGCTGTGGGCAGCGCCGTAAACGAAGATCCTCAGGATGCGCAATCCATGATGCTGCCCATCACAATACCCATCATTTTTTCCATCATCGTCATGACTCGGGTTATCGGCGATCCTACAGGTTCGCTGGCCGTATGGTGCAGTATTATTCCCTTTACGTCACCCATTATCATGATGGCGCGATTACCCTTTGGTTTTCCGGGCACCGTAGCGGGCTGGGAACTTGCTTTGTCGGTGATCAGTATGATCGGTGGCTTTTTGTTTACTACCTGGCTTAGCGCAAAGATCTACCGTACGGGCATTTTGATGTATGGAAAGAAAGCAGGTTGGAAAGATATGATGCAGTGGGTATTCCGAAAGTCTTAATAGGCTTTTGCGAAAGAAAGTGCCGCTCTTGTTGTTCCGGGAGCGGCTTTTTTATCGGTTTGTAAGGAGCCGATCAGCGGCGATGTTTTAGTTGTTCGGCGAACACGAGGTCTTCTGCCACCGAGCTTTTCTCCAGAGTTTCAATGATCACTTCGCGCAGTTGGGCTTCTTTTACATAAGGGGCAAGAAAAGACTTGTAATTACCGGAACGGTGAACCCCTAAGGCCACCACGGCATAACCCTTTATGGATACATCCCAGTCCTTCAGCGCTTCGGCAATAAGCTCATCCACTTTTGGATCGGGGTCGAAACGTGCAAGGATCTGCAGGGCAAAAACCTTTGCCTTTAAACGGCGGTCATGTACCCGGGCGTAAGCGGTTTTAATGATACTTTTTTCGTCCATTGCAAGGTAGGTACCGATCAAAGGATGGGTGGCAAAATCTTCGCAATCCACCAGAAAATCGAAAGTTATTGTGGTCTGCTTCGGCATGAGTTTCATCACAGATCCGGCATTCAGAGTGCGCAGAAATTTGTTGTCTTCGGTCTTCATCCGTTCCAGCAGCAAAGCATTGTACGAAGCATCCTTAAGTGAAGCAAGCAGACGGTAAGCAATACCTTTCTGATAATAATTAACAGAATGAAGGAGGTTGCTGATAGAGGTGCTATAGACCTTATAAGCCTTAAATGCCGAAAAGTCAACCGGCACCGATTCCAGCGAATCGAGTATATGGTAGAATTGAAGAAAATCTTTTTCCGAAAAGCTTCTTTTCAGACAATCTTTAAATTCTTTTTCGAGGATATAAGGCACCTGCGCCTGGCTTCCTGCAGATATCAGGAACAGTAAAAAAGATAATAAAAAGGTTTTCATGGTCACCTTTCCGAAACACGTTGCCATCCTCGCTAAAATAAACAAAAAAGCCACTTCCCGGGAAGTGGCTTTTACTAAAATGCAGATAAAAATATCAGGCACTCACGGCTTTCTGAACCAGTTCGGCAGCTTCGCTTAGCAAAATGGCCGACTGTACTTTAAGCCCGCTTTCTTCGATTAGTTTCTTCGCTTCTGCAGCGTTAGTGCCCTGCAGCCTTACGATGATCGGTATGTTGATGTTGCCGAGTTTATTGTACGCCTCGATAACGCCTGCAGCCACACGGTCGCAGCGCACAATGCCACCGAAGATATTGATAAGGATCGCCTTTACGTTAGGATCTTTCAGTATGATGCGGAACCCGGCCTCTACTGTTTGCGCATTGGCGGTTCCACCTACATCAAGGAAGTTAGCAGGTTCTCCCCCGGCAAGTTTGATCATGTCCATCGTTGCCATAGCCAGTCCGGCACCATTCACCATGCAGCCCACATTACCATCGAGCTTTACATAGTTAAGGTTATGTTCGCCAGCCTCTACTTCAGTTGGGTCTTCCTCACTCTTGTCGCGCATATCCGCCAGGTCAGCATGACGGATCAGTGCGTTGTCGTCAAGGTTCATTTTGCAATCTACCGCTACGATTTTGTCGTCTGCAGTTTTGAACAGCGGATTGATTTCGAGCATAGAACAATCCAGACCTACGTAGGCATTGTATAGGTGGGTTACAAATTTCACCATGTTCTTGAATGCATCACCACTCAGCCCAAAGTTGAACGCAATTTTTCTGGCCTGAAAAGCCTGCAGCGGCATGTTGGGGTGCACCCACTCCTTAAATATTTTCTCAGGGGTATGATGTGCCACTTCTTCGATGTCCATGCCTCCCTCTGTTGAGTACATGATCACGTTTTGCTTTTTGGCACGGTCAAGTAGTATAGAGAGATAAAATTCTTTGCGCTCTGCGGGGCCATCATAGTACATGTCCTGAGCCACCAAAATTTTATGCACCACTTTTCCTGCGGCGCCGGTCTGTAGGGTTACCAGAGTATTTCCCAAAATATTCTTTGCAACTGTTTCAACGTCCTCTGCACTTTTAACCACTTTCACACCGTTTTGTTCCGGTACTTCTTTCATTGTACCTTTTCCGCGGCCACCTGCATGTATCTGTGCTTTTACGACGGCGAATTTTGTTCCATTATCAACGGCCATTTGCTTGTAAGCAGCTATTGCACCATCAACGTTATCAACGGCAATACCGCCTTGTGTAGGTACGTTATATCGCTTCAGTAATTCCTTGGCCTGGTACTCGTGCAGATTCATGTTTTCAAAAAATTTGGGCGAAGATAGCTAAATGAACTAAAAATGTATAATTGCCCGAGGAGGCTCTATTCCTCCTCTGCGGCTTCTTCGTAATAGGCTTCCAGGTACTTGTCGAATTGTTCATCTTCCTTTTCCCGGTCGTAATCTTCCGACCAGCAGACCGACAAAATATAGGGCGATGGTCTTAGATTTTTCCCTTCGGGATCATATCCTCCTACAAAAGCAAGATGGCTCTGCGCTGTGTCCGCGGCATCAGTGATACGAAACAAATAGAAGCGATAGTTGGTATCTGTTACTTTTGCGGTCTTCTCCCTCAGAAACTCAATATTCGGATCTGTATCGAAATACTCCCACAAATTGTTGTAAAGCTCAGATTCAGCCAATTTTTGAGCTGTGAGCTGATCTCCGGGAAACAAGTCCAGCTTATTTCTTTCCTTAAGATCGTCGTACAAAGCGGAACGCATGCGTTTGTTTTCTGCCAGTGCCTTCCATACTTCTTCCGGAATGGTCTGCTGCAGGTCCAGCAAAATCAAAGCTGTCTGATTCTTATAATAGAGATCTGCTGCGTTCAGAAATTTTCGAAGCGCAAGGTTGGCGTTTTCGGTTTTGCATTGTTCCAGCAGATGGATGAGCTTGCCGTATCCGTAAGAGGCATCACTGTCGCTGGAAATTATGCTTTCATGTCTTTGGGTGAGCTGAATGAGTCCGGCCTCCAGACGTTTCAGGTCCTGCTGCTCGATATATCCACTGTCATACAGTTTGCTGATGAGTACCACGGCTATCAATCCACAAGTGCTGTCTGTAATCAGCGAAGAAAGCTGCGGATAGATGCCTGACAAGACCTCAAGGCTATCCATCATACTGTCCATAAAATAGAAGTCGCGCTCCGAAATTGGGGTGGCCTGCGGCAGCATTTCTGTGATGGCGGCATAGCTTTCTTTCGACTTGATTTTGGGAAGTGTGTACAGTGCAACAGATCTCTGCCAGGAATTTTCAGTGTTCAGCTTATCGTATTGTTTTTTAATCCAGTTTAACAAACCTGCATGATCCAGTTTTGCAAGTTGATCTCCTATTTGTCGGTTGATATAGGTTTCGTCATAACTTAAATGCGATGGATATCTTACGAAGAGTGCGTTCCGTAGCAGGCCTGTTTCACGGGTGGTAAATGTGGCAGAGGGTAATGCCTCATAAGCCTGTTGTTGCCGCACAGAGTCCTCGCTCTGCAACGCGTCAATCAGAAGTTTTGCCTTGTTTTTTGTGATGGAAAAGTCTGTAGTTCCCTTCGCCTGAAAGGTGCTATAGAACTGGTCTGCATTGGTACAGGTAAGGGCTTCCCGGTCAGCAGTCGCAGAAAGTGTGAACATCCGGTCTCCATGCAACAACATGCGTACACGGTAGAATGTGCCTTTATTTTTGTTTTGAATGATTATTTCTCTGCCTTCATCATTGTCGTTCATCGTAGCATACTCAGCCAGCACGGTATCCGGATCGTCCACGATACTCGCTAATTTCTTTCCCAGAAATTCCTGCTTGTCTGCAGTCCAGGTGTAAGGGTTTAGCGTATCGGCGATCACATAATAGGAAGTGGCTGACAGACTATCAAAGATGACGGTGTGTTTCCTGCCACTTGCCGGAGATGTGACATAGAAAAATGGCTGCGGAGTGAGGGCGGTAAAACGATCTGATGAGTCGGTTGCTCTGTAGTAGGTGGCTGCTTTGTAAGGCAAGACTCTTAGTGATGAAAATACTTTTCGAAGTGCGGGCGAAGCGGATGAAGACGGCGGTGCCACAACCGTTACAGTTACTGATTTATTACCTCGTATATAGCTAAGGAAGTTCACGTCAAAGTTGTTGATTGTTCCGGTACCCTTCAATGCCCGATAGCTAAAAAGCATGGTGTCTTTAAATTCAAATGCGCCTTTTTGCTCCATGGCCTGCCTTATGTCGGCAAAATGGCTACTGTCGTCGGCCACATAACTGCCAGCGGTCGTTTGCCGGGCCGATATCATGATGTAGGCACTTAATTTCTGGTCGGCAGCGCTGAAGAAATCATAAGTCCAGCTTGGGTCCTGGCCGGCTTGTTTTCGCAATTGTTCGTTCCGCTCTAATCGGCTGGGCGTTATCAATGAAAAGCCCCAGGTGCTGTCAGAAAAGATATAATCATGATCGCCAGAGACTGTCGGCTCCAGAAACTGAAGACTTTTGAAAAATTGATCGGCTGCCGGGGTGTGCAACACTTCTTTCTTAAATCCATAGACCCACTGCAGGTAGAAGATGTTGTTGCGGTAAAAAATATGAATTCGGGCCACAATGTTGTCTCGATTGCCTTCAAAACTCCAACCCGGTACGCCATCTTTGAGGAATTGTCGTTCGGATCTTATCTTCCCATGTCCAAAATATTGTTCTGCGATCGCTTTCGCGCGTTGCTGCCGGTCGGCGCTATCTACTCGGTCGTAGGAGGTAGTGATACAATAGGCTGCCATGTTCGATAGGTCAAACAACAGCTTCATTTCCTGCAGGCCATATAAATTCATCGTGGCAGGCTCGCCCGGCATGCTGACCACGTATTCTTCACCTTTGTTTGTCACATTACGCCAGGCTACCGGCACTTCTGCTACAACATATTTATCTGCGTGTGTCTTCTTGCTGCACAACACCGGTTCTACCGAAAATCCCCTTTGCCTGAGCAACTCGATGACGCCGTCTTTACCCGGCAAGTGCAGGGTGCCTACCGCAAAGAACATGCTTCTATAGTTCATGAGGCTGTCCATGCGTTGGGTCATCTTCAGATTTCTCCGGGTCAAAAATCTGTCTCTGGCACTGGAATCCATGTGCTCCAGGAGCTTTTGTATGCTGTCCATATCCTGTTTGCAGTAAAGGTTCACCAAGTCTTCCAGGCCGAATGTTTTTTCATCAACGGTCATCAACATGACGTCAGACGATTCAAGCAGGCTTACCTGATCGGCAGCATCTTCAATTCCTCCAAGCCATTTGCCTTGCTTTTTAGCCAGTGTGTACAGGTAGCCATCTACAAAGGTGGGCATGCCGCCTTTTTGTATATAGTCCTGCATCCAGCGGTTTTTCTCCATCGCGAGATCGTCCGTGGTAATGTCGTCGATATCTTTATCAAATTTCTTTTTCAGCTTTCCCTCAAGTTTGCTGAGCATTTTTTTATCGAGGATATCTGTCAGTTTTTTACCCTGATCTTTGTTGAGTTGATAGTTTTCTAAATAATAAGCGAGTGCCTCGTTCATATCCAGCTCCAACGCAAGTCCCTCAGTTTTTTGGATGGCAGCATATACGGAGTCGTCGAAGTTGAAAACACGTTTGTCTGTGATGTGGATTGTGCCATACAGATAAGACGGTCGCTCGTGTCCTTTTCCCGTTATTTTCCAAAGCAGCGAGGATTTTTGCTGGGCCACCGTAGCGGCAGGGATGCTCAATAGCACTCCGAGTGATAGAAGTATGGTTTTGATCATGATTGATAAATGTGGTGACCGTTAAGCATCTGCACCACTCAGTTTGGTCCGCGAAAGATAGTTCTTCCCCGATGAAAAGCCTTATACCCAACAAGTTGAGCGCTGATGATTTTATTCTGAGTGGGACCGGCCAAAGTTTTTCTCGCCGGCTTTTATGGCTATGGCAAGGTTGTTCACCATGGGTGGAATGGGGCAGTTATACCCTTCGGCATATGCGCAGTAAGGGTTGTAACACTTATTGAAGTCAAGAACAAGTTTGTCGCCATCAATGTCCTGAAGGTTTAGGTCAAGATATCGTCCTCCTCCGTAGGTTGTTTCGTAGTTGGTCAGGTCCTTGAAGGGCAGAAAAAGATAGTCTTTCAGGGCGGCTGCCTGTGCCGGGTCTGCGCTTTGATATATTTCCAGTTGCAGCGGCATGCCGCCGATCGAAAAGCTCAGTATGCCGTATTTTCTGAATCTTTTGGTTTTGCCACTATGGGTGGGCATGGAAAACGGCTGCGCTTCGGGTGTTCGACGGATGGACGCCATCACACAATACTTTTTATCTGGCGGAAAAAAGCGCAGAAAGCTGGTGTCGCTTGCTTTCAGCGGGCTGCGTTCTTCTTTCAAAAAATCATCCCGGTAGTTGCGTCGAAATTGTTGAATGGTATCGCTGTAGCTTTGGCCTTGTACAGAACCTATGGTAAATATTCCGAACGACAGTAGTACGAGGGACTTAATATTGGCCGTGTGTTTCATTTTTTAAAAGCAATATTTTCCCCGGGCAGTCAACTCTCTGGCTATTGCACGCCGTGCATTCTTTGTATTGAAGGGTTGTGTTTTTGTGTAGCGTTTCAGTCCCATCAGCATCATTCTTTGCTCATCTCCTTCTGCAAAAGCATTGATCGCGTTTTTGCCGGCATGGTTGATACGGTCTGCCGCATCAGCAATAAAAGTCCGGGTAGCTAATAATGCCAGCTCCGTTTTGTCTGCACCCCGTTCGCTCATCTTGATACTCCGAAGTAAGACAGACTCGGCCTGAAACATGTCACTGAGCATGTCGGCGAGGTTCATCAGTATTTCCTGCTCCTGTTCTATTTTCATCATCAGCTTCTGCACTGCTGCACCTGCGATCATGAGAATAGCCTTTTTGAACTGGGAAACAGCTTTTTGTTCCTCGGCGAAGGCGGTTTCATCGCTTTCAAAATCCGGTATGCTCATTAGCTCACGGCTTACAGCCATGGCCGGTGTCATCAGGTCTATGCGTCCTTTCATGGCACGTTTCAGATACATATCCAGCGTAAGCAGCCGGTTGATTTCATTGGTGCCTTCAAAAATCCGGTTGATCCGGCTGTCGCGGTAGGCCCGGGAAATATTATAGTCGTCCATGTAACCATTGCCGCCATGTATTTGTACGCCTTCATCTACCACATAGTCCAGGCATTCGGACCCGATTACCTTGAGCAGTGCACATTCTATCGCAAATTCTTCCGCTGCCCCGAGCAGTGTTTCGTTGCCGGGCTTACCGGCTTCATGAAGTTGTTTCTCTTTTTCATCTATCCAGGAAGCGGTTCTGTATAACACACTTTCTGTAGCAAATATGCGAATGGCCATTTCCGCCAGTTTGTGCTGTATTGCGCCAAACTCCGCAATTGGCGTCTGAAATTGTTCGCGGTTTTTTGCATAGGCGATGGTGGTGCTTAGGGCGCGTTTGGCTCCACCCAGGGCCGCAGCACATAGTTTCAGCCTGCCAATGTTCAGAATGTTGAAGGCTATGATATGCCCCCTGCCCACAGAGCCCAGCAAATTATCTACGGGTATCGTGCAGTCTTCGAAAAAAACCTGCCGGGTGCTTGATCCTTTGATGCCCATTTTATGTTCCTCTTCACCGAGGCTCAGGCCGGGTGTTCCCTTTTCAACGATAAAAGCAGTAAACTTATCTCCATCAAGCTTGGCAAATACAGTAAAGATGTCTGCAAAGCCAGCATTGGTGATCCATATCTTTTGTCCATTGAGGATGTAGTGTTTGCCATCCTCACTGAGTTTAGCAGTGGTTTTAGCCGCCAGTGCATCAGAGCCCGATCCTGGTTCTGTCAAAGCATAGGCAGCCTTCATAGCCCCGCTGGCCAGCATGGGTATGTACTTGCTTTTTTGTTCTTCCGTTCCGAAGTAGAGTATGGGCAGCGATCCAATGCCATTGTGCGCCGCCATGGCAACGGCAAAGGAATGGCCGCCACCGAGGCGTTCGTTGATGAGGGTGGCAGTGACAAAATCTTTTCCGAGGCCGCCGTAAGCTTCGGGAAAGGCGGCACCCAGCAGACCCAGTTCTCCGGCTTTATCCAGCAGAGAGGGCATTAGTCCCTCTTTCTGATGGTCAATTTCCTGCAGGTGGGGTAACACTTCTTTATCGAGAAATTCATCGCACATCTGCTCGATCATTCTTTGTTCTTCTGTGAAGTCCTCTGGCGTAAAACTGTGTTCGGCAGCAGATGCATGGATAAGAAATCCGCCGCCCAGTAATTCCTTGTTCATTTGAGCCATAACCTTGATTTTACCACAATAAATCTACTTAAAAATTGTCCTTTCCGATCGTTAAATTGTCATTGTAGAAAGCGTAAATTGTTTTTATACTTTTGGCCGCTCATGATGGAACAGTCGGGCTTTGTCAAATTGTCTTCGGGTAGTCTTCACTATTTAAAATGGGGGGGTGGTGCTTCTCTGCTGCTCTGTTTTCATGGGTATGGCCACAGTGCCACAGTTTTTAAAAATCTGGGCGTCCTTTTGCAGAACGATTTTACAATTGTGAGTGTCGATCTTCCGCATCATGGCCGCAGCGCCTGGACCGAGGGGCAGTCGTTCACCAAAGAGGATATCTCGGAGTTGATAAAAGATATCATGTCTGCCGGCGGTTTCCATCGTGTGTCGTTGCTGGGGTACAGTCTCGGCGGCAGGGTGTGCCTTTCGGTTGTCGGGTTGCACCCGGAGATGATTGATCGACTGGTACTCATTGCTGCTGATGGTCTTGTGTTCGATCCGCTATACTTCTTTGTTACCCGAACAAAGCTGGGCAAGGGTTTGTTTCTGCATTTTTTAAAAGATCCATCACGGTATCTGCGTCTTTTATCCCCACTCCGGAAAGCAAAACTGATTGATGAATCCCGCTACAAGTTTGTAAGCCGAAGTCTGGAAACTCCGGCGCACCGGGCACTATTAAGACAGGTATGGACAGATATGGACAGGGTGGTAAGCCGCAGTGAAAAGATAAGGGATACGATACGTGAATGGGGTATTAGTACCGATATTTTCATGGGCCGCTACGACCGCGTCATTCCGTTGAAGTATGGACGCCGATTTGCACAATCGCTTCCCATGGCGCGCCTGCATGTCCTTGACCGGGGACATGCTTTGCTTGACGGTCATACGCTGTCTCTTGTAGCTCAATGCCTCACCCATTCCGCATGTTGATCTTCATCTCCATATTGTGGATGCTTGCACTTCTTTATGGCGTGCTGATCCTGGTGTATCGGGTGGGCTGGCAACGTCGGAGCAGGCTGGAGCTCCCGGCGGATTTTGTACCCGAGATATTTTTCTCCGTAATCGTTCCGGCAAGAAATGAAGAGCAGAACATTGCCGCTTGCTTGCAGTCTATCCTTGATAATGATTATCCTCCGGAGCTGATCGAGATTCTGGTTATGGACGACCATTCTACAGACCGGACTGCAGAAATCGCCGGTAGTTTTGATCGGGTACGGTGCCTTTCTCTGGCCAGGTTTCTTGGCGATCGATCTGTACATGCCTACAAAAAGAAGGCGCTTGAAGTGGCTATTTCTCAGGCCAGGGGAACTGTGATTTTAACTACGGATGCTGACTGTATGGTGCCTCCCAACTGGTTAAAACACATTGCTGCTGCCTATAAACAAACCCATGCGGTCATGGTTGCAGGACCGGTGGCCTATATAAATGATGGGTCCTTGATCAGCCGTTTTCAATCGCTGGATTTTATGACCATGCAAGGCATCACTGCGGCTGCAGCAGCGCTTCATCTCGGATACATGAGCAACGGAGCCAACCTATCCTTCCGGAAAGAAGCATTTGATGCCGTAGGCGGTTACAAAGGCATCGACCATCTTGCCTCGGGCGATGATTATTTGTTGACGATGAAGCTGCAACAACGGTTTCCCGGACGTTTCAGTTTTCTTTCGCATCAGGAAGCTATAGTGCAAACCTTGCCCCAGCCCGACTGGAAGAGTTTTCTGAACCAACGCATCCGTTGGGCATCCAAAACCGGAAAATATAAAGACCATCGTCTCACAGGCATTTTGCTGCTGGTGTATTTGTTTAATCTGGGACTGCTCTTGTTGACAATACTGGCGCTGATACGACCCTCGCTTTGGCCTCATTGGTTGGGCTTATTTTTCTTCAAATTTTTTGTAGAGCTTGTATTGCTCTTGCCCATTGCAAAGTTTTTTGGCAGGCGGCGGGAGTTAACTGCTTTCCTTTTTCTACAGCCCCTCCATATAGGCTACATCGTGCTGGCAGGGTGGCTGGGTTTCCGGGGTAGCTATGAATGGAAGGGTAGAAGGCTCACCTAAGTAGAATCTCAACTAGCCATTATCAGAAAAACGGTGGGCTGCTTCTGCAAGACAGGCTTTTGGTTCTTCCATTCCTTTATGGTTCGGGTCACTATCCATTCCTGTTGCCCGGTAATGTCGCAGGCAATACAAAGGCGGGTCTGGTCCGAACAGTTTTTCAGTAAGTCTTCCAGCATCAGGCTGTTTCGGTACGGTGTTTCAATAAATATTTGTGTCTGGTTTTCTTTGGCAGACCGAAGCTCCAGACTTTTTATCCGTTGACTGCGCATGGGTTCTTTGACCGGGAGATAGCCGACAAAGGCGAAACTCTGGCCATTGAGTCCGGAAGCCATCAGCGCCAAAAGGATAGAGTTAGGTCCGGTTAGCGCTACCACTTTTGCACCGGCTTGCTGAGCCATGGAAACTATCTCTGCACCCGGATCTGCAACGCCCGGGCATCCGCTTTCACTGATGACGCCGATGGCATGCCCTGACTTTAGCCAGTCCTTTAAAAGATTTTTATCGACGCCGGTATGCTTGTCCATTGCAGAAAACCGGAGTGTGTCTATTTCTGCGGCGGGATGGACAAGTTTAATTGCTCTGCGCGCACTCCGCAGGTTCTCTACAAAAAAATGCTTCGTTGTTCCGATCACGTTCCGTATCTGCGGCGATAAAGTGTCGGTGGCGCCTTCGGCTATGGGAACAGGAATGAGGTAAACTGTTGCTTTTGATTGCATCGGGATAAAAGTACGTTTTACACCGCTGTGTTTACATTTGCCGGATGATATTGCCGCAGCAATTTTATGAGCAAGACGAGGTGACGACCGTTGCGCGGGCGTTGATTGGGAAGGTGCTGGTCTCACGGGCCGAAGGTGTTCTCACTTCCGGAATGATTGTAGAGACAGAAGCCTATGCCGGCGTCACGGACAAGGCCTCTCATGCTTATGGTCATCGGCATACTGCACGCACTTCCATTATGTATGCCCGTGGAGGTGTGGCCTATGTTTACCTGTGTTATGGCATCCATCATCTCTTTAACGTTGTCACCAATGTGCAGGATGTACCGCATGCCGTACTCATTCGCGCAGTGTCGCCGCTCGATGGTCTGGAGGTCATGCTGCGCAGAAGGCAGAAGAATACTTTATCGCCGGCGCTCACGGCAGGGCCCGGGGCGCTCAGCAGGGCACTTGGCATCCGCACGCTCCATACGGGCGTTTCCTTGCAGGGGCCGGAGTTGAGCATTGAAGATCGTGGCATTGCGGTAGCAGAAGCCGACCTCTGTGTGGGCACACGAGTGGGCGTGGCTTATGCCGCCGAGGATGCCTTTCGCCCTTATCGCTTCTGGCTTAGGGGCAACCCCTTTGTGAGTAAGGCAAAAGGCTTGTAAAAAAGAACCCCGCACCGGGCGGGGTCTTTATGAAGAAGATGTTGAAAATTGCTTTTAGAACTTAGGACAAGCAAAGTTGTAAACCGGACCCCTCTCACGCTTGTTGATACAACCGTTGAAGATCAGGGAAAGTTCGTATGCCCCGTTACCATTTGTAGCCGGAGTGAAATTAGAAACGTTAACATCATAGCTCAGGGCAAGCTGCATTTTTGACCATTCAATGCTCACGTAAGGAGCAATGGCATCAGCGTAACGATACCATGCACCCAGATAAAACACAGTGCTTTTCTGAAATTCAGGATCGTAACCCGGATTCATGACAAAACCTACGGCAGCACCCAGCACTACTTCAGAAGCGCTGGCCTGGCTTTGATAAAGGCCGCTGGCATACAGGCGCACATTTTCATTCAGATCGAACGAACCACCGAGATACCCTGTGTAGCGCGAATGTATCTTATGGTCGCCGCTGCCTCCTGTTGATTTCAGGAAAGTCTCTACAGGCTGAGTAAGGTGGTAGTAAGAAAATCCCATATACGCCGTAGCATGTTCGCTCACCCTTCCCGAGTACATAATACCTGCATTGAAGTCGGGGTAGGTAAGGTCTTTATTCTCATAATTTTCGCCTGTTGGATATTCTGCCAGTCCGGATCCGGCATTGTATTGGTCCTCGAAAGCCAGCTTCGTGAAGTCTATGCTTTTTTGAACCAAAACACCTTGCACACCCAAAGATATTGTATGGTTTTTCTCAGTTCCAAGAGCTTTGTGATAAGCCAGTGAGAGCCCCACATTGAGGTTGGTGAGGGCGCCTATTCCAGACTTGTCATACAAGGCCATAACACCGATACCGAGGGCGTCGCCATTGTTGAGTTTGCCCTTGAGCGTTGCCATGTCGAAAGAGGCTGAAGCCGTAGTGTAAGGTGTATTGGATACACTCGCCCACTGGGAACGGAAGTTTGCTGCCACCCGTAAGTCACATTGTACCAAACCTGTAAGTGCAGGGTTAAGCGTGAGTGGGGAAGAAAAGTATTGAGTAAAGTGGGCATCCTGTGCGAAAACCGAACTTCCAAACATCAATGCCGCACCAAAACCGAGTAGTATCTTCTTCATCTGTAATTTACTTTTTGGGATAGTTTAATTTTAATTCTGCAACCAAAATAAGTATATTCTCCTTATTATGCAAGACAGCTTTTTGAGATTTTTAGTTGGAGTCAGGCTTGTTGTTTTGTTCCGTAGGCAAGGTCTCCTGCATCTCCAAGGCCAGGCACGATGTATCCGCGTGCAGTAAGCTCATCATCAATGCCTCCGCACCAGATGTGCGCTGAGGGAAATTTTCTGGCTACCATCTCCACACCCACGGTGCAGGCTATGGCACAGACAATGTGCAGTTGCGAAGGCGTTTCATTTTCCGTAAGTGTCTGTAATGCAAGCACCAGCGAAGCGCCGGTTGCGAGCATCGGGTCGGCTATTATCAAAGGTCGGCCTTCAATGGATGGGCTCGTTACATAGTGCTGGACTATTTCGAAACTTCCATCGCGATGGTGTTTACGATAGGCTGCAATAAAAGCATTGTCGGCCTTGTCGTAATAATTGAGCAAACCCTGGTGTAGGGGCATGCCGGCACGCAGAATGGTAGCCAAAACCGGTTGCGTAGCCAGTTCCGAACAATTGGCAACTCCCAGCGCTGTTTGCACCTCGGTATTATTATAAGGTAGCAACTTACTGATTTCATAAGCCGCCACTTCGCCAATACGTTCCAGATTTCTTCTGAACCGCATCCTGTCGCCCTGCACAGACAGATCGCGGATCTCGCGCATCCATTCCGTCAGTAGTGAGTTATTGTCGCTCAGGTTTGTAACCATAGGGCGAAGTAAGCGGAAAAAAGCTAAAAACAAAAGCTTCCTGAATGTACAGAGGGCGGGTGTAACAAAATGCTTTCTTCAGCGATCTAATTTATGTTGTCGCTTAACGCAGTTAAAGTGGCGTTAAACTGATTAAGGTAGATTTTGATGGAAAACCCAAGCTTCTATTTTTGTACCTTTGCCCACCTTTCTAAAACAGGTATTCAGAAACTTATGGATGTTTTTCAGGCAATAGATCGCAGCAGGCTGCCCCGGCACATCGCTATCATTATGGATGGCAATGGCAGGTGGGCGAAAGAGCGTGGGGAAGATCGGGTCTATGGGCATCATGAAGGCGTTCTCAGTGTGCGTGATATTGTTAATACCTGTGGTGAGCTTGGCGTGGAGTATCTGACCCTGTATGCATTCTCTACAGAAAACTGGAACCGTCCGCAGGCCGAGGTAAATGCCCTGATGGAATTGCTGGTGAACACCATCCGAAAGGAGATCGAAGAGCTACGAAAAAACAAGGTACGCCTTCACGTCATTGGCGACTTTGCCAGCCTGCCTGAAATATGTCAGAAAGAGCTGAACGAGGCCCGGGAGCTTACCGCAATGAATGATGGTGTGAACCTGATCCTTGCGCTGAGTTACAGTTCCCGCTGGGAAATCGTAGAGGCAGCAAAAAGCATTGCCCGCGAGGTTTTGGCAGGCAAAATAAGCCCGGATGATGTGACCGACGATGTTTTTCGGCAGCATCTCACCACCAAAGATTTTCCTGATCCGGAACTAATGATCCGCACCAGCGGCGAGCATAGGATTAGTAATTACCTGCTATATCAGCTCGCTTATGCCGAGCTCTATTTCACCAATGTACACTGGCCAGACTTCCGCAAACCACACTTACTTGAGGCGATTTATAACTTTCAGCAACGAGAGCGCCGATTTGGAAAAACAAGTGAACAAATTCAAACGAACTCCCCGCAGCATGCATAAAACGACTTGGCGTCTCCTTTCTGTTGTTTTTCTACTCATACTCCTACCCACACTGTCGCTAAAAGCGCAGATTGCCATGCCCGGTGAAAAAAAGCAAGGTGGCCTGGGAGGCCGCACGGCAACTGCCGATCCTGCACATCCTTCCGAATACACTATCGGAGGCATTACGGTATCCGGCAACCGATTTTTGGATGTAGATCTGCTCTTGGCTGTTACCGGCCTTTCGGTAGGCGATAAAGTGCATTTGCCGGGTGATGAAAAAATAGCCCGTGCCATAAAAAATCTCTGGAAGCAGGATTTGTTCTCGGACGTAAATATTATTGTTACCAAGGTTATCGGCGATAAGGTATTTCTGGATATCCATATTGAGGAACGCCCAAGGCTGAGTCGCTGGAATTTTAAAGGAATTAAGAAAAGCGAAGCACAGGAACTCAATGGTAAGGTGAACCTGGTAAAATCGAAGGTGGTAACAAATGCCACCAAGCGCGACGCCACCAGCCGTATCAAAAAGTTTTTTGTGGATAAGGGCTACGGTCAAACCAAAGTGACCGTGCGCGAAAGGCCCGACACTACGGTAGCAAACTCCGTAATTCTCACCTTCGATATTAATAAGGGTACCAAGACCAAGATCAATCAGATATCTATTGCCGGCAATGAAGTGGCGAGCGACAGCAGGTTGAAAAGAACCTTCAGCGGAACAAAAGAAATGCCGAGGCTGACCCTTCACCGGGCCGATGCTGAAAGTATTTACCCTGCAGAGCACATCTCCCTGAGCGACTATGCCAAAAGCCTGGGATTTCTCTCTATCACCAAAACGCTAGAAACCGTAGATCCTTATCTGCGCTTCAAGGGTATTTTCTCTTCTTCCAAGTTCAACGAACAGAAATTTCAGGATGATAAACAATCGCTGATAGACTACTATAATTCGCTGGGCTACCGCGATGCCACCATTGTGGACGATACGGTGTACACCATTAAGAATGGCAACCTCAACATTGACCTTAAAGTGCAGGAAGGCCGTCGTTATTATTTTGGCGACATTACCTGGAGGGGAAACACTAAATATTCCGATTCAGTTCTTTCTTCTATTCTGGCCATCAAGCGTGGCGATGTGTATAATCAGGACCTTCTCAACAGGCGCATTGGTACGCAGCTTAGCCCCGATGGCGGAGAAGATATCAGCAGCCTTTATATGGACGATGGTTATCTGTTCTTCCGTATTGAACCGCGCGAAACATCCATAGTCGGCGATACCATCAACTTTGAAATGACGATTTCGGAAGGTGCGCAAGCCACGATAAAGAATGTGACCATTTCCGGAAACGACCGGACGAACGAGCATGTTATCCGTAGAGAATTACGCACCCTGCCGGGCAATAAATTCAGCCGTGCAGACCTGATCCGCTCCAACCGGGAGATTGCGAACCTCGGATTCTTCGATCAGGAAAAGATCGGTATGCAACCTATCCCTCATCCCGAAGATGGAACAGTTGATATTGCCTATTCTGTAGTGGAAAAATCGAGCGATCAATTGCAGCTTTCTGCCGGCTTTGGTGGTGGTGTTAGTTTTTATGGAAATATCGGAATTGTCTTCAACAACTTTTCCATTCGGAATATCCTGAGGCCAAAATACTGGGATCCGCTGCCCATTGGTGATGGACAAAAGTTTTCAATCAATTACCAGTCAAACGGTGCTTTTTACAACGCCTTCAATTTCTCATTTACCGAGCCCTGGCTCGGAGGTAAGCGCCCTAACTCACTAACCACAAGCTTTCTTTATAGTAAGTATTCCGGATCGTCTGCCGATCCAGGCGCTTCTTATCTGAGGGTGATCGGTGGAAGTGCATCTCTGAGCAAAAGGCTTAAGTGGCCCGATGACAACTTTGTCTTTACTATAGGTATTGATTACAAGAACTACAAGTTGAAACAGTATGCATTGCTGGAAGACTTTAACGATGGATATGCCAATGACCTGGGTCTGCGCATCGTCATTGCACGCTATTCTGTAGATCAGCCTTTGTACCCGCGC
Organism: Flavipsychrobacter sp.; assembly: GCA_017849575.1. Lineage (GTDB taxonomy): Bacteria > Bacteroidota > Bacteroidia > Chitinophagales > Chitinophagaceae > JAFIGV01. The sequence continues at coordinate 428,885 of JAFIGV010000015.1, forward strand.
AGTGGTTCCAATATTAGTTTTACCGCCACCTTTACACCACCCATCAGCGCCTTTAGCGACAAAGATTATTCGGAGGCAAGTATCGGCGAAAAGTATAAGTGGATCGAGTATCATAAATATCGTTTTACTGCAGAATGGTACAAGAATATCACGGGTAAATTTGTCTTTAAGCTCGCTACCAAATATGGCTTCCTGGGTTATTACAATCCGGATATCGGCTTCTCGCCGTTCGGACGTTTTCAGCTCGGTGGCGATGGTCTCTCCGGTCAGTCTTTCTTTATAGGCCGCGACATCATTGCCCATCGTGGATATGAGATCTATGCGAATAATGCTACCATCTTCAATAAATACACAGCAGAAATTCGGTATCCTTTTTCGCTGAGTCCCACTTCCACTATCTATGGCCTTGCTTTTGTAGAAGCTGCAAATGCCTGGAATACGTTTAAAGACTATAATCCGTTTAAACTAAACCGGTCTGCAGGTGTCGGTATCCGCCTCTATCTGCCGATGTTTGGATTGCTTGGTCTCGATTACGGTGTTGGGTTCGATCGTTTCGACCGTTCTACAGGCAATACCAGCTTTAGAGATATTACCAAGTTTACCTTTATGCTTGGTTTCGAGCCGGATTGATAAATTCGCCGAAAACATTCGTGTAGTTAACTGATTAAATACAATGCTTATGAAAAAGCTCCTTCTTCTTTTGCTGGTGGTAGCCGGTAGTCTCACGGCTTCAGCGCAGCGCTATTGTTTTATCGATTCGAAATACATCCTTGAGCGCGTACCCGATTACAAGAATGCACAGGACAAACTTGATGCTTTGTCAAAAACCTGGCAAACTGAGATCGACAACCGGATGGCCGAGGTGGATCGCATGTATCGCGCTTATCAGGCCGAACGTGCCATGCTTTCTGACGAAGTACGTAAGAAGCGGGAAGACGAAATAGTAGCCAAAGAAAAAGAGGCCAAAGATCTGCAAAAGAAGTATTTCGGATACGAAGGCGACCTCTTTAAGAAACGTCAGGAGTTGGTAAAGCCTGTGCAAGACAAAGTCTATAACGCGGTACAAAAACTCGCACAGCAAAAGGGGTACGACCTAGTTTTGGATAAGGCCGGAGGGGTAACCTTGTTTTATGCCGATCCCAAACTCGACCGCAGTGATGATGTGTTAAAATTAATGGGTATAAAATAGATTAGTTGGAATAGAAAGAGAATGGCACTTACTTTGCACAGCTAAAAAAAATCACATAATAACAGCTAAATGAAAAAAATCGTTTTGATGCTTGCCTGCAGTTTGTTTGTTGGTAATGCAGTTTTTGCGCAGGCAAAATTGGGATATATAAATTCTGACGAGTTACTGAGCGTGATGCCGGAGGTTAAGAAGGTAGATTCAGCATTAGCCTTGTTTGCAAAATCTTATCAGGACCAGCTCGAAGAAATGGGCAAGGAATATCAAAAGAAAGTACAGGATTTTCAGGCTCAGGAAAAAACAATGACCGAAGCCATGAAAGAGGTGAAAGTAAAAGAGATTCAGCAGATTGAAGAACGCATCCAGACCACACAGCAAAGTGCACAGGAAAAAGTGACTAAGAAGCGTGAGGAATTATACTCTCCGGTTTTGGAAAAAGCAGATAAAGCCATCAAAGAAGTTGCAAAAGCCAACAACTACGATTATGTATTTGATGCCAGCCGCGGCAACCTGCTGTATGCCAAAGAAAGCGATAATATCCTGCCGTTGGTAAAGGCGAAACTCGGCATAAAATAAAATTCAGTTCCCACACGGGTAATTAAGCTGAAGCTCCTGACAGTCAACATTTTTAGCAGTTTTATACGGGCAAAAAAAATGTTTGAATCCCATAGGAGGTTCAGCTTTTTTTATTAATAAAATGTTACCTTGTCGCGTTTTTAAAAAAGAAATTATTCATGGTAAAATCGCAGGAAACGCCGGTAAAGATCGAGCATGCCGGCATTGACGAAACCACACGCAACATGTTACAGCAACTCAAAATTGTCACCGTTATCGGATCAGGCACCATGGGCAATGGTATCTGTCACGTATTCGCTCAGAGCGGCTTCAATGTACACATGATGGACATTAACCAATCGGCCCTCGACAAGGCTTTGGTTACCATTGGTAAAAACATGGACCGTCAGGTGTCTAAGAATACCTTGACCGAAGAACAAAAGCAACAGTCGTTGAGCCGCATCACTACCTACACCGACATGGCAGAGGCAGTGAAGGATGCCGACATCGTTGTAGAAGCTGCTACGGAAAACATTGATCTGAAGATCAAGATTTTTCAACAATTAGATCAGCTTTGTCCCGAGCGCACCATTCTCGCTACCAACACATCATCTATTTCCATCACCCGCATAGGCTCTTTCACCAAACGTCCGGGTAAGGTTATTGGTATGCACTTTATGAATCCGGTACCAGTTATGAAACTGGTAGAGATCATCAACGGATACGCAACAGTGGCCGAGGTTACTAACCTGGTCTATCGGTTGTCTGAGTATCTTGGAAAAGTTCCCTGCATCGTAAATGATTATCCTGGCTTTATCTCTAACCGTATTCTGATGCCGATGATCAACGAAGCGGTTCTGGCGCTTCAGGAAGGTGTGGCTGGTGTTGAAGAAATAGACACGATCATGAAGCTGGGTATGGCACACCCGATGGGGCCGTTGCAACTTGCCGACTTTATTGGTCTTGATACTTGCTACAGCATTATGAATGTGTTGCACATGGGCTTTGGTGCACAGAAGTATGCTCCGGCTACCTTGCTGGCTAATATGGTTCAGGCAGGCTACCTCGGAGTAAAATCCGGTGAGGGCTTTTACAAATACACTCCCGGCAGCAAAGAGCTGGTGGTGGCCGAACGCTTTCAGAATAAAAGCTGGAAAATCTAACAAGACTCATTAGAACTAAGCAGATAGGCAGCCATCCTCTCGGGTGGCTGTTTTTTTATGTGGATATCCTCACCCGCCCGATCCAAATCTATGTGAATAACCTGGCGCAGTGGACAACACATGCCTTCAGGGTAAGGCAGATCTGTCTATCCACGTAATGTGAATTGCCTGTTAGCTACCGCAGGTTTATCCACAGTTGTGGCGTAATTGGGTGTATAAGGCCAGAATTACTGACCGCCAATTCCCGTAGTGAAGAACGTTTACGGGGACGCAGTCAGCCTTTGCTGAAAAATAGTTGCACGAAATGAGGGCGCATGGCATGCCTTTTTTCTACCGTTCAGAAACGAATAAGAATGTCACTATTAGATAGAATTCCGTTTAACGTTAGATGCAGCGAGGCGAATTTCAAAGGAGAGGTTTTAGGGTTCGGGCTACAAACCGATAGCGTTTTTGAAGTCCGGCTAAACGATGGTTCCATGTTTCATATCAAAGCTGAGCCCGACCTTGAGTTGCGTAGATATTGCTGGACATCGCTGTGTCATGAGCAGTTTCGAAAGCTTGTTCCCGTTATCGGAAAGATGATCGAACGCTATTTCAAAAGAAAATAAGGTCCCTTCGGGCAACTGAAAGCTTTTTACCCCATTGTTCGCCTTAGCTTTGCAGCTATGCACGAGTTGGTGATCGCTTCGAACAATCAGGGAAAGATCAGGGAGATAAAATCGCTCGCAGGTTCGATACGTCTATATTCCTTGGACGAAATTGGATTTCATGAAGAGATCGAGGAGCCGTTCAGCACTTTCGAACAAAATGCATTGATCAAGGCAGAAACCGTACATCGGTTTTGTGGAAAGAACGTAATGTCGGACGACAGCGGACTATGTGTTCGTGCTTTGGGTGGTGCGCCAGGTGTTGACAGCGCTTTCTGGGGCGGCCTTCCGCGAAGCGATGAGAAAAATAATCGGCGACTACTAAATGAGCTGGCCGGCCATCCGGACCGTTCGGCATTTTACAAGGCTGTAATTTGCCTTATATGGAACGAACAGGTTTTCTATTTTGAAGGAGTTTGTGAAGGCTCTATTGCTTTCTCACCTCAAGGGCTCAATGGTTTTGGATACGATCCTCTTTTCATTCCTCAAGGCTACGATCATACTTTTGGATCGTTGTCTTCCGACGTCAAAAGCACTATAAGTCACCGCGCACAGGCTACCTCCAAAATGCTTGAATTTTTAAAGAAGGAGGAATCGCGATGAAGTTTTCTCCGGGTGATAAAGTGGTGCTCAAACGGACAGGGGAAGAGGGCACTGTGGCAGGGTTTATCGGCAATGATATGCTGGAGGTAGAAGTTGGCGGCACTGTGTTTCCGGTTTATACAGACGAGGTTGACCATCCTTACCTCCGTTGGTTTACCGAAAAGTCAAAACAGAAGCAGGTCCGCAAGTCAGTTGCCGAAGAGCTTCCTGTAGAACAGAAAATGCCGCCGCAGGAACGCCTGGCCAAAGGACTCTATCTATCCTTTATGCCTGTATTCAAAACTCAGGATAATGAAGATATTGTTGATTTTCTGAAAATATTTGTTCTCAATGAGTCTCCCTCAACCATCCGCTTCACCTACGAAGTGAAGGTCCTGGACCGGCTTGCCTTCCGTCATCACGGATTATTGCATCCTTTTTCCAACCTGTACCTGCATAGCATTGCCTATGAGGAAATGAATGATCAGCCGCGTTTTCACTGGTCGGCGGCCGATGCGGAAAAAAAGGAAATGAAACAGGAGCAAGGTGTACTTCGGATAAAGCCACCCAGGCTGTTTGGGCATATCAATGATTTGTTGAAAAACAATCAGCCTACATTCAGCTACCTTTTGCTGGAAGGATTTGTGGTCGCACCCGCGCCGGAGAAAAAAGTCCTGGCTAAACCCGCAGTGCCCTCCCGGCCACCGCAACGTCAGCGCATGAGCTCGTTTTCTGATCTGCCTCGCACTGAGGTGGATTTACACATCGAGGCTCTGCTTCCCGACCACAAGGGCATGTCGCCTTCGGAAATGCTGGCCTTACAACTGTCAACACTGCAACGTTATCTCGACATCGCTGTTCGTCAGCATCAGGAAAAAATGATTGTTATTCATGGTGTAGGAAAGGGTGTTTTGCGGGAAGCGGTCCACCAGTTGCTCAGAGACACTTCTGCTGTAAAGTCTTTTCGCAACGAGTATATGGGTAAATACGGTTTCGGAGCAACAGAAATTATTTTTCATCGCTAAGGGTCATAGGGTCCATTACTTGCTGCAGTACCGGGGCGGCGACCACACCCGATTGCCTCCATTTTATCTCGCCTTTTTGAAAAATGATCAGCGTAGGTACGCTTTGAATGCCAAGCGCCTGGGCGGCTTCACGGTTTTTATCTACATCCACTTTGATGATCGTGACGGCAGCACCCATCCGTGTCTTCAGCTCGTCAAGAATAGGGTGCATCATTTTACATGGGCCACACCAGGTGGCGAAGAAATCAACCAATACGGGTTGCTCCGAATGGATAATATCGTCGAATGTTGTTGCCATGTCAAAGATTCCCAAAAATCATTCCTTGCGCTACAGGGCATAGTATTTATACAGGCCTAATTCATCAGGACAAAATTGATGCTATATGAGAAAGTTACTGTTGTTATTTGCCGGTTGTTTACTTTCAGTTTCCTGTTTTGCCCAAAGCAGGAATGCAGGAGCCCACTACCTTTCCCTGGGTCCTGTAGTGGGTATGGGGCACAGTTGGTTGAGTGGAGTAGAAGACCAGAAATTTAAGCCTTCGGTGCAGGCTGGCATTCGTCTCATACACTCCCGGCATGAACACTGGGGCTGGGGCGCCGATCTCGTTGTGTCCCATGAGGGTTTCAAAGCAAAAGATGAGCTGTCCGGGCTCGAATGGAAAGCCAATCCGGTTTACTTACGTCTTACCCCAAAGCTGTACTATTTTTTCGGAAAGTACGGACAAAAGATCAGGTCCAAATTATTTGTAGGTCCTTCTGTAGCCTATAAAATCGATGAGCGAATTTCTATTGATGACGAGAAGTTGAGTAAAGATGAAGTGAAGATGCTGTTCGGTGACGAGATGTTTCATCAGGCAGATCTTGGCCTGACCGCGGGCGCAGGGCTGAACCTGTTACTGAGTCGAAATACCTGGCTCAATCTCGATCTGGCCTATACGCATGGCTTACTTGATGTAACGGACAAGGCCAACGCAAATCGCAGTTTGTTACTTAACATCGGGCTGTTATTCGGATTATAGTTCATGTTGTCGCGTCCTAGCAATCGCCTGGCGTTACTATATTCCTGACATGAAAAAAGCCGGTCATGGATTTTGACCGGCTTATGTATGATTGAAAAAATATTGCTTACCTCACCAAGGTCACTTCACCTTTTTCTTCATAGAAGTTTCCATCGGCACATTTGTATTTCACGTAGAAGTAGTAAGTGCCCATGTCTTGTGGTTTACCGTTGTAGGTACCATCCCAGCCTTTGGTTTCATCGGTGGTTTCAAACACGGTC
>JAFIGV010000016.1 GCA_017849575.1 Flavipsychrobacter sp.
TAATTTTGATCTATTAAGATGTCGCTCCTACGGAGCTCAATGGCCTTCGGATGATTTGATCTATTAGGATGTCGCTCCTACGGAGCTCAATGGACGTTGGACGATTTGGTCTATTAAGATGTCGCTCCGATGGAGCTCAATGGACGTTGGATAATTTTGATCTATTAGGATGTCGCTCCGATGGAGCTCAATGGACTTTGGACGATTTGGTCTATTAAGATGTCGCTCCTACGGAGCTCAATGGACGTTGGATGATTTGATCTATTAAGATGTCGCTCCTAAAGAGCTCAATGGCCTTCGGATAATTTTGATCTATTAATGTGTCGCTCCTACGGAGCTAAGCAGACTTAGAATCTGCTCCGTAGGAGCGAAATATTAATAGCGCTCGAGGAAACAAAATAAGGTTGAGCTCCGTAGGAGCGACACCATGATCTAATCCTCAACCCTCACTTCTATCTCCTTCCCTTCAAATTTTCGTGTGCGCAGGTTATAGACATCATCCGACGACATGATGTGTACCGTAATATTTTCTACAGATATGGGTTTGCCAAAATCAATGTCGGCGATGTTGTTGTAATCTATGGTCTTACCATCGATAATGATCACACTGCCTGAGCCAATGGCTCTAAGATGTTCGCCTTCGGTCACGATCACACCGGTATCTTCGCCCAGGCCGATGCCAATGGCACCTGGATAAGCCGCCACCGCCTGAGCGAGCCGGTTAAATCGTCCGCGCTTGTCAAAGTGCGAGTCAATGATCACATTATGCATCAAACCGAGGCCGGTGGTGATTTTCACTTCGCCCTTCAGATGGGCATGGGCAGCGCTGCCTTCATAGATCATCGTATTGCTCATAGCCATGGCGCCGGCGCTGGTACCACCAATGACGAAGTGTTCATTCTGGTAGCGTTCTTTCAGCAAATCCAGAAACTCAGTGCCCCCGAAGATTGAAGACAAACGCAACTGGTTGCCCCCGGAAAACATAATACAATTGCAGGCTCTGAGTCGTTCCAGAACCTCCGGTTTTGTAGCATCTTCGCGGTTGCGTATGCGCATGTGGGCAACGTTTTTACAGCCCAGTTTATTAAAGGCATCCAGATAGTTCTCACCCACCTCGTCGGGTATCGACGATGCAGTGGTGATCACTTCTACCCGTGGCTCTTCGCCCGGCTTGATGAGGCTAAGGATATTCTTCAATATACCGAGCTCGAAAAAATTTAACCTGTTGCGCTGAATAATGCCTTTCTCAAGATCTGTTCCCTTGTCTTCTGCTCCGCCCACCGACACGAGGAAACCTTTCGGATGTGTAATCTGCTTCACTTCGTAACAAAAAATTAAACGGCAAAGGTATTGATTTAGACCTTTTTGAGTTATGCAACATTTATCCCTATCTTAATACAGAAAAAATAGTTTTCCATGCAGATACTCGACATAAAGGTGATGAACGGACCCAACTACTGGTCCGCAAAGCGTCATAAACTTATTGTAATGCTTCTCGATCTGGAGGAGCTGGAAGAACAGCCTACTAATCTGATCGCCGGGTTTTCACAACGAATGAAGGCGCTGATGCCCTCTATGTACGAACACCGCTGCTCCGAAGGGGTGCCGGGTGGATTTTTCAGCCGGGTGGACGAGGGCACCTGGATGGGGCATGTGATCGAACATATTGCACTGGAGCTGCAGACGCTCGCCGGAATGGATACAGGCTTTGGTCGTACCCGCGAAACAGACAGAAAAGGCGTTTATCATGTGGTCTTCTCTTACGTAGAAGCTAAGGCGGGTGTATATACTGCCAGAGCCGCAGTAAAAATTGCGGAAGCGCTGATCAGCGGAGCAGATTATGATCTGGAAAGCGATATTCAAACCCTGCGCGAAATTCGTGAAGACGAAAGACTGGGACCGAGTACAGGCTCCATAGTGGAAGAAGCTATCCGTAGAAAAATACCCTACATCAGGCTCAATCGCCACTCGTTGGTGCAGCTTGGCTATGGCATCAATCAAAAAAGGATTCAGGCCACTATTGCCAGCACCACCAGCAGCATAGCCGTAGAACTTGCCTGCGACAAGGAAGAAACAAAGAACCTGCTTGAAGCCTCAGAAATACCGGTGCCAAGGGGAAGGATTGTCTATAACGAAGATGAGCTGCAGGCAGCTATCGAAAAGATTGGTTACCCCATTGTCACCAAGCCGGTAGATGGCAACCATGGTAAGGGCGCCACTACTAATATTCAGAACTGGGACGATGCTGTGGTGGGCTTGCAGGCAGCTAAGAAATATTCGCGTGCTGTGATTTGCGAACGCTTCATCACGGGTCGCGATTTCCGCTTGCTGGTCGTCAATTACAAATTTGTGGCCGCAGCACTCAGAACACCCGCCGCGGTAATAGGAGATGGCAAGCACACGATTCAAGAGTTGATAGACATGGTGAACAGCGACCCGCGCCGGGGCTACGGACACGAAAAAGTCCTGACCGCTATCAAGGTGGATGATTTTACCATGGACATCCTTAACAAGAAAGGATACACACTCGACACAGTAATTGAAAAGGATGAAGAGCTTTGGCTGAAACCTACCGCCAATCTGAGTACGGGTGGCACGGCTACTGACGTGACGGATTTTGTGCATCCTAACAATGTTTTCCTGGCAGAAAGAATTGCCCGCGTCATCGGTCTGGATATTTGTGGAATCGACATTATGGCGCCCAACCTCACTGTCCCCATTTCAGAGAATGGCGGCGCGGTGCTGGAAGTGAATGCGGCTCCGGGTTTTCGTATGCACCTCGACCCCACGGACGGATTACCTCGCAATGTTGCCGAGCCCGTCATTGATATGCTGTATCCGCCCGGCACGAGTGCGCGCATTCCGATCATAGCGGTTTCAGGAACTAATGGTAAAACCACTACCACCAGGCTCATTGCTCATATCGTAAAACAGATGGGTCATAAAGTGGGCTATACCACAACTGATGGTGTGTATATACAAAACCAGATGATGATGCGCGGCGACTGTACTGGTCCTGTGTCTGCAGAGTTTGTATTGCGCGACCCTACGGTTGACTTTGCCGTGCTTGAATGTGCGCGCGGTGGAATATTGCGGGCGGGTCTTGGCTTTCATAATTGCGATGTAGCCGTGGTCACCAATGTGGCAGAAGATCACCTCGGCCTACAGGGCATCGATACTATAGAAAAACTGGCAAGGGTAAAAGCAGTGGCTACGCAAACGGTATTGCCCAATGGCTATGCAGTACTGAATGCGGATGATGACCTTGTCTATGCCATGCGCGAGGGTCTTGAGTGTAATGTGGCGCTTTTCTCGCTGGAGGAACATAGCAAACGTATCAAAGAGCACTGTGCAAAAGGCGGACTTGCCGCGGTGTACGAACATGGATTTGTGACCATCATCAAGGGCGGATGGAAAATAAGGGTGGAGAAAGTAGCGGATATACCACTCACCTTTTCGGGTAAAGCAATTTTCAATATTGCCAACGTACTCGGTGCGGTGCTGGCAGCCTATGTTTGTGAGTTTAAGACCGACGATATCAAGCAGGCACTCCAAACCTTTGTACCTTCTCCGGCAATGACGCCTGGACGAATGAACCTGTTCCACTTCAAGCATTTCACTGTGATGCTCGACTACGCTCATAATACACACGGCATACAAGCCATAGGCAATTTTGTAAACTCGGTAGAGTCGCCGCTTAAGGTGGGTATCATTGCCGGTGTGGGCGATCGTCGCGACGAAGACATTATTTCGCTTGGAGAAGAATCGGCAAAAATATTTGACGAGATCATCATCCGGCAGGATAAAAATCTGCGTGGACGCACAGAGCAGGAAATGATAGCTTTGATTACGAAAGGCATCTACAACATCAAGCCTCAAATGAAGATCACTGACTTCCGCCGCGAAAGTGATGCTATAGACTTTGCTATGCAACATGCGGTAAAGGATTCTTTCATTGTCATCATCAGCGATGTAGTACCCGATGCATTAGAACAGGTGAAACATTATAAAGACGTGGAAGACGGAATAGCGGTGGATGCATAAGATAAAGAAGCCTTACAAGACTGTAAGGCTTTTTTCATTTCGGTTCTGTTTGCGTGTGCAAATGGAACCATTTACCCCTATTGAAACGAAAGCTTCGTTAGTATCTGTTTAGAACTGCGGGTTAGGCAGTGTTGAATTGAGAAGCAAGTTAGATCAATTTTTCATGTATTCTGCAGTCCGTCGTCGCAAGGAAGCTCCGAAATTCATAAAGCGGCGTTAATAAAAACAGAGAAGCCGAAACTTATGTCCCGGCTTCTACGCATCGTTTATTTTTTTCTGGGCAATTGTTTCGCACGTTCCTGCTGCGTCTTTTGCATCTCTTCCAGTTTTTGCTGCCACTTACTTTGCTGCACCGGCTTGTTTTTATTTTCCTGTATTTGTGCGTGTATCTTTTTCTCGTCAATGATATACTTCTGAATAATGAACTGCTGCGTAATGCTGATCATGTTGGAGAAGAAGTAGTAGAAGGTAAGCGCGGCCGCCATTTTATTGAACACACCAATCAGCAGGAATGGGAAAATATAAGGCATGTATTTCAGCATAGGGTTGTTGGGATCCTGTGCGGTCATGTTTTTATTATACAAGGCAAGGAACAGACTGGATGCGGTCATCAGTAGGGTAAACAGGCTTACGTGATCACCATAAAACGGAATGTTGAACGGTAGCTGCGCAATGCTGTCGTAGGTAGAAAGATCGTTTGCCCAAAGGAAGTTTTCCTGCCTGAGTTCTATGGACGAGGGGAAGAAATAATACATGGCAAACAGAATAGGCAACTGAAACAAGGTTGGTAAACAACCGCCCAATGGATTGACGCCTGCAGTACGGAACAACTTCATTTGCTCCATACTGAACTTTTGCTGGTCGTCGCCATACTTTGCTTTCAGCTCGTCAATCTCAGGTTTCAACACCCTCATTTTGGCGGCGGAGAGATAGCTTTTATAAGTGAAGAAGGAAAGGATAAGGCGGATGATAATGGTCATCAGCATGATGATAACGCCATAGTTGCTGATAAATCCGCTTAATAAATTGAAGATGGGTATGATGAGCCATTTGTTGATATACTTTACAAAAGACATCAGTCCGTATCCCAGAGGCACCATGTCTTCAAGATCCATCTTATAAGATTTCAGCGTGCTGTAGTGGTTAGGGCCAATGTACCAGCTCAGGTCAATGTTTTGTTCATTCCCGGGTTTGGCGGCAAGGGCAAATGTTGTTTTGTTCTGTGCCACATGCTGTTCGTCGAGTTTGGTCGTAGCCTTTACGTCCGCACTCATGAAACCATCGCTCGCGATAAGCGTACTGTTAAAAAAGTGCATCCGAAAGCCTACCCAGTTGGTTTTCTTTTCCAGCGCTTCTTTCTTTTCTTCAGTGATGGTGAAGTAGTCATGTTCACCATCCATATAGCGATAGTAGATCTGACTGGCGGTGCGCTCATTGGTGATATCGCGTTCTGTGTGCAGGGTTTGGGTTTGCCAGTTCAACGCCATATTGGTTGCCGGCATGCCTACGGTGCGTATGTTGCACTGCATCATGTAGTCGTCCTTCAGCAGGGAGTAAGTAATCACCACACGCTTTCCGTCGCCAAGGTCTGCGTTGAAAGAAATGGCTTTGCCGCCGTTGGGCCGGTCTTCCTGCACCGGTGTAAAATAGAGATCTGAAGTTGCCACGCTGCCATTATTGACCGGCAGTTGCAGGCTCAGTTGATTGTCTTTGCCATTGAAAAGATAGAGCGGTTTTTGACCGTAGGTTTTGTATTCCTTAAGCAGCGCACTGGTGGGGTAGGCGCCCCTGGTGGTAAACTGCAGGGCGAGCTTGCTGTTTTCAAGCATAATGGTTTTCGCTTCGCCATGGTAAGCCGCCGGCATGTTGGCGCGTATGGAGTCGTTCACCACATCGGCCTTTGCAGCCGCTTCAATAATCTTAGTGCTGTCTATGGCGGGCCTGGGATGTGCCTTTGCGTAGGCTATTGAGTCAGCCTTTTTTTCAGCTTCATATTTTTGCTGTGCATTGTTGTTATAAACGATGTAGGCGATCAGCAGTGCAGCGAGCAACGAAAAACCAATTATTTGATTACGATCCATGAAAAGGGAAAAATTGCGTGCAAAGGTATTGGAAAATCGGGAGAGTGCTGTGCCGGGGAAGAGAATGGAACGGAAGACGAAGGTGCAAACCTCCGGTCAAGTTTTTTATATTTGCCACTTCATAATCGTTTGATTCTTAAAATCGACAACTATGTTCTCACGCAACCAAAAGAAAGATAGCAGCAGAATGCCGCTGAGTGCAGATAAGGTAAGTGTCATAGCAGCGGGTATGCAGATCAATGGTGACATAGAGTCGGAAGGCGATATGCGGATAGACGGCACTGTAGTGGGTAGCGTTTTCTGCAAGTCGAAAGTGGTCATCATTTCTACCGGCAAGGTGGTAGGCGATATACAAGCTGTAAACATTGATGTTCACGGCACGGTGAAGGGAAATATTACCGCCGGCGAATTGCTGTCGCTAAAAGCCAACTGTGTGATTGACGGCGATCTTGCTACGGAAAAGCTGCAGATAGAACCTAACGCAAGTTTCAATGGGCATTGCAAAATGTCGTTCGAGCAGAAATCCTCATCTCGGGTAAGCCACGACGGGCTGGTGCTCGAAGAACATTAATCCGCAAAAAAGGCAGCTTCCTCAGCTAAGTCTAAGTACGGATAGTGCTGCTGCAACTGTAATATTTTTTCCAGGTGCGATTTCCTAAAGGCCTTGTGCGCCTGCGTATCCGGAAAGCGGGGGCGATGATTTTTTGCTGTCACTATTTCCTGCACACGTTTCATAAGGCTCCGGGTGTCTTCGGCAAATACCGTTTCTGCAAAGTATTCCCAAACGATCTGCGTGGCTAAATAATTGGGGTGCACAAAATCTATGTCATAAAAGCGGTAGTCGCGCAGTATGTCGATCACAATTTCGTAGGCCGGAAAATAAAAGCATCGCTCTGTAGGGTCGCAGAGGCTGTGTACGGCTTCAAGTAGCCTTGCCTTACTCCGGTTGTTATCCACCACACCGTCGCGTATATGACGTACGGGGCTGATGGTAAACATGATATTGCAGCCCGGATTGACCTGCCTGATGTTGTCGATACTTTGGCGTAGGGTATTCGCTATTTCTTCTATGCTCAGCAGTTTTTTTTCAAACCACTGCGCGGGTGCGCGGTGATTATTAGCTACGGGCAGTTGCTTTTCTTTGAGATAATATTGAAAAGCCGATCCTAAAGTGATCAAAATCCAGTCGGCGTCACGTATGGCAGCCGAGGCTTCTTGCTGCGAAGTATTGATTTTTCTTAAAGCCTCCTGCTGATGGATGTCCGAAAACCGGGTATGATGATCCCAGCTATTCCAAAGCTCATGCAGTGGAAAGAGGTCGGAAGCCTCGTAGATTTTTTGATCGAGATAGGTTTGTAAGCTGCGACAAACGCTAAGCGGATTAAAAAGTATGCCGTGTGGGTTGGACCACAACCTGAACTTGTGCATCTGCAATCGGTCGGACATATGCTCGGTAAAACAAGATCCTATAAGAAGCAGCTTATCTGTGTACCGTATCGGCTGCGATAGTTTTGGAATATTGATTTGAAGCGAGAGATCCATGAGTCATTCTGATGCGCGAGGCAGAGCCCCGGGGTGTTGTCTGTAAGTTATGATCCTGAAAGAACGCGCGGCGGCATTTGCTTTTTTGGCGCAGTACTGACCGGATGTGCCGATATGGCACTATATTTATTGTGGTTCGGAAATTGATTTTAAGATTTTCAAAAGTACAACTTCGGAACTTTCGTTCTTATTTTGGCTAATTCCTTCGTGCATTCAAAACAACTAAAAGGACTACAATGAATCCAAATGAATTTCGCAAATATGCCATCAAGCATCATGGCATCAGCAGTTTAACGCTCGACAGTTATTCTTCTTCGCTCGTTAAAAGCCCCATGGCACTTACTCCGTACATCATCGAAGAGCGCCCGCTGAATGTGGCCCAGATGGACGTGTTTTCGCGCCTGATGATGGATCGCATTATTTTTATGGGCGAGGCCATCAACGATCAGGTTGCCAATATCATTACTGCGCAGCTTTTGTTTTTAGAAAGCACCGACCGCAACCGCGACGTGCAGATGTATATCAACAGCCCAGGTGGCAGCGTATATGCAGGACTTGGTATTTATGACACCATGCAGATCATCAACCCTGAAGTGTCAACCATCTGCACCGGCATAGCAGCCTCAATGGCTGCCGTACTGATGTGTGCAGGTACCCGGGGTAAACGTACGGCATTGAAGCATAGCCGTGTGATGATTCATCAGCCGCTGGGTGGCGCCGAAGGTCAGGCGAGCGATATCGAAATCACAGCGCGCGAGATTGGTAAGCTGAAAAAGGAGCTGTATGAGATCATCGCCTACCACTCTGGTCAGAAATTTAATAAGGTGGAGAAAGACAGCGATCGCGACTACTGGATGACCGCACAGGAAGCTAAGGACTATGGCATGGTGGATGAGGTGCTGGAGCGCAACCCCAGAAAAGTAATAGACAACAATAACGAAAAATAGGCGCGCAGTTTGCCCAAAAAAAAAGACCGGTGATCGCCGGTCTTTTTTCGTTGAAAAACAGTATTGGTAGAAATGGCTTAAACGGCAAAACTCTCGCCACAGCCACAGCTTCTGCTGGCGTTAGGATTGATGAAATGAAAGCCCTTTCCATTCAGACCGTCAGAAAAATCGAGGGTCGTATCGCACAAGTAAAGGAAACTCTTCAGGTCTGTCACCAGCTTCACCCCCTGGTCTTCAAAAACCTGATCGTTGGGCTGTGTTTCATTATCAAAGTCGAGTTTGTAAGACAGTCCGGAGCAACCTCCGCCTACTACGCTCACACGGAGAAAATATTCCTCACTCAACCCGGTTTCTGTTTTTAGGGAAGTCACTTTCTCTCTTGCCTTCTCACTTATGTAAATCATACGTTCAATGTTGAGCTGCAAAGCCGTAAAAAACTTTGGACTTACTTCATCACAGCTTCACGCTTTAGTGTTTCTTTTCCTCCAGTTCCAGCGCGGGCATTCCATTCTTTACACGATAATCGTTGATGGCTGCTTTGATGGCATCTTCTGCCAACACCGAACAGTGGATTTTCACTGGCGGCAGGTTTAGTTCTTCTACGATGTCCATATTGTCAATGCTCAGTGCCTGGTCCACGGTCTTGCCCTTTAGCCATTCGGTAGCGAGCGAGGAAGAAGCGATAGCAGAGCCACAACCAAAAGTTTTGAACTTAGCGTCGCTGATCAGTCCGCTGGCTTCGTCCACTTCTATTTGCAGACGCATTACATCGCCGCATTCCGGTGCACCCACCAGTCCGGTGCCTACATTGTTTTTACTCTTATCCAGTGTTCCTACGTTTTTAGGATTCTGATAGTGGTCAATTACTTTTTCTGAATATGCCATGGTAAGTCAATTTTTAGTTTTAAATGTTGAATGTCGAATTGTTTCCCTTTCGAGTTGAACTTCTCTGTTGTTGCCGTTCAACATTTTCAGCGGATGATAATCTTCGCAGTCAGAAGGTGAATTCATCATTCAAAATTCAACACTTGTGTTTATTAATATTTTTATTGTTACTCGTTAAGCTCGTTCAACCCTTTGCTACTTCTCGCGTTGAATTCACCATTCAAAATTCATCATTCAAAATTCAACACTCAAAATTCAACACTCAACATCACCTAATGGTGCGCCCATTCAATCGCGTTCAGGTCAATGCCTTCCTTGAACATTTCCCAGAGCGGACTCATTTCGCGCAGCTTCAGCACAGTATCTTTTATGGCTCCGATCGTATAATCAATCTGTTCATCAGTAGTGAAACGTCCTAATCCAAAACGAAGGGAACTGTGCGCAAGATCGTCGCCAAGTCCTAAAGCTTTGAGCACGTAAGATGGCTCCAGTGAAGCAGAAGTACAGGCAGATCCGCTCGAAACAGCAATATTTTTATTAAAGCCCATCATCAGTCCTTCTCCTTCTACATACTTGAACGAGATGTTGCAAACATGAGGCAAACGATGGTCAATGTTTCCGTTTACATAAGCTTCTTCCAACTCCAGCAAAGATTTTTCAAGGCGGTCGCGCATTAGGCTCAGCCGTTGTGCTTCTTCCTGCATTTCATTCATGCAGAGCTCGCAGGCTTTACCAAATCCCACTATGCCCGGCACATTCATGGTACCACTGCGCATGCCGCGTTCATGTCCGCCGCCATCCATTTGCGCCGTTACTTTTACGCGTGGATTTTTACGTCGTACATACAGTGCGCCTACACCCTTGGGACCATACATTTTGTGGGCGCTGAACGCCATCAGGTCTATTCCGTCAGCGTTTACATCTACCGGAATTTTCCCAACAGCCTGTGTTGCATCCGTGAAGAAAAGCACGCCATGCTTCCGGGCTATTTTGCTGATTTCTGCCACGGGCTGAATCACACCAATTTCATTATTGCCATACATAATGGCAATCAGAATTGTCTTATCGGTAATGGCTTTTTCCAGTTCGCCAAGGTCTATCAGTCCATCAGCCTGTACAGGAAGATAAGTCACTTGTCCGCCCAGCTTTTCTATATGCTTGCAGGTATCGAGCACCGCTTTGTGTTCGGTGGTGCAGGTAATGATATGGTTGCCTTTGGAAGCATACATTTCAAACACGCCTTTTATGGCCAGGTTATCTGCCTCGGTGGCACCCGAGGTAAAGATGATCTCTTTCGGATCTGCGCCGATCAATTTTGCTACCTGCTCGCGCGCATAGTCCACTGCCTCTTCTGCCACCCAGCCAAAGGGATGACTGCGGCTTGCGGCATTACCGAATTTTTCGACAAAATAGGGCAGCATCGCCTCCAGTACCCTTGGGTCCATTGGCGTGGTAGCGTTATTGTCCAGATAAATGGGAAGTTTCACACTCATAACTTTCGTTGGGTCATTTTACCGGTCAAAATTAAACCAATTGCCCTACTTTCGGCTGTTAAAACGATTGCGGGTTTATATATTGCCATATTTAAAAACTATTTCCCGATGTTGAAGATCGAACACTTAGGTATAGCGGTGAAGGAGTTGGAGCAGTCCATTCCCTTGTTCGAACAGTTGCTCAACACGCCCTGCTACAAAACAGAATCGGTTGCCTCAGAGGGTGTCAACACCGCTTTTTTTCAGGTATCGGAGAGTAAGATTGAATTGCTGGAAGCCACAAATCCGGACTCGCCGATCGCTAAATTTATTGGAAAGAAAGGCGAAGGCATTCATCATATTGCCTTCGATGTAGAGGATATTGAAGCGGAAATGAAGCGTTTGTCGGCATTGGGTTTCGAGCTTCTCAACAGTACGCCCAAAAAGGGCGCCGATAATAAACTGGTTTGTTTTCTGCATCCCAGAAGCAGCAACGGTGTGTTGGTAGAATTGTGTCAGGAAATCAGGTAGCGCTTGCCGGATTTTTGAAATACCACCACTCAAGGGTTTTGGGTTTAAGAAACCAATGCGGTTCTTTATTTCGGTAGCCCAGTTGTTGCAACTGCTCCTTACTGTGATGAAAATAATGGTGCTCCATTTCCGGAAAGCCCAGTTTTTTATAGTAGTCCGCACTTCTCCTTTTTGCTTCCGTCAGCTCTGCACGTGGGTAGAACATTGAGTCAAACAAATGGATTTCCCCAGCTTCCCCGAGCAAGGCACGCAGTCTCCCGGTTAGTTGCTCCAGGTCAGGAAAGTATTGACAACTGGCGCCGAGGATGATCCAGTCAAAACCTCTGGCGGGAAAATGTTCGGAAAAGATGTCGGCATACATCCATTGGAGGGAAGGATGGTTGCCAAATACGCGCTCCGCCTGCTGCAATTCCCAAAGGTTGAGATCTACCGCAGTGACATTGAAGCCGTTTTGGTATAGTTGGTGACTCATCCAGCCGTTACCACAGCCGAGGTCAAGTACGCTTGGTTTTTTGGCTACCCCGGCGCTGAGGTATCGAAGGAGTCTTGAAAAATTTTTTGCCCGGAGCCGCCATTCGGCAACATGAGCCTCGCTATTTGCAGGATAGGGGAGCTGCAGAAGGGCTGCATCAGATAACACCCTTCCTTCAGCCCGGCGAAGTGCCAGATAAAGATCTTCCCTTTGCTGGTTTGCCTGAGGGTCGTTAATGATAGTCATATCCTATGGTCAGGTTTGTTGCCTGATGTTTTTCTGTACTTATCCGGCTGCACTTTTCTCAAAACCATCCCTTACGCTTAAACCAGATGATCATCAGGACTGGAATGATGAGCATGAGCGCCACCGAAATATAAAAACCGTCCTGCTGATGGGTGAGCGGTATCACGTCGAAGTTCATCCCGAATATGCCGCCGATCACCGTAGCGGGTGCCAGCAGCGTGGCTACCATGGTAAACAGTTTCATGACCTCGTTCATCTTCAGGTTGATCTGGCTCATCGAAAGATCCTGAAGGTTCATGAGCATATCGCGCTGGTTCTCCACAAATTCATTAGCCTGAGTGATGTGGTCAAGCACATCTTTGTAATACTTATCATGCCGTTCTTCGAGCAGCTCATTTTCGCTTCTGAAAAATCCATTTACCAGATCACGCACCGGCAGTATGGACCGCCGTAGCAGCATCACTTCGCGGCGCAGTATGGATATTCTTGCTAGTGCGGCATTTTCTTTTTGCAGCAGCAAGGCATCTTCCAGGCGCTCAATGCGTTCGTTCATCTTTTCGATCACGCCAAAGTAGCTGTCCACAATAATGTCTATAAGGCTGTAGCAGAGATAGTCTGCTTTTCGCTGCCGGAGTTTCGACCCGGCTGCACGCAGTTTTTCACGAATGGGATTGAACACATCGCGCTGCGGATCTTCCTGAAAAGAAAGGACAAACCCGCGGCCCAGAATGATGCTTACCTGTTCTGTTTCTATCTGCCCCGTACCATCATTATAATAAAGCATGGGAAGCAGGCAGTAAATCACTTCATCAATTTCATCCATTTTGGCACGCTGTCCGATGCTTAGAATGTCTTCAATGACCAGGTTGTGAATATCGTAGCAGGTGCAGATTTTCTCAACTTCTTTTTTTCGCAGTCCGTCAATGTTGATCCAAACCGTTTGATCGTGCTGGCGCCGCGATGTGCAGGCATCGGCTTCGCTGAGTTGCCGTTCATCGAGCAGGGTATGGTTGTAGCTGAACAAGGTGTACACGGGCACCACATCTTCGTGGCGTAGCTCCTGCCGCTGAGGATTGTAAGAGGTAATAGGCTTTCTTTTCGAGTAGTTCCAGGTCCACTCGGGCAGTAAGGTCATCAGTCGGTTTGCCTGCTTGCGAAAGCCCATTTCTTTAATTCAATTATTGGGCTAATTTAGCCTTTTACGCTTATCAAATTTTATTCTGGAAAAATGAAAAAACTTCTGTTGTCTGTTTTCGCCACAATTGGCTTTTTGCTCGGTTATGCTCAGGAAAACAAGGTGGTGATCGAGACCGACTCTGGTCGTATCGTGATGCAGCTTTTTGATAATACGCCGCAGCATCGCGACAATATGATCAAGCTGGTGAAAGAAGGTTTTTTCGACAGTACTTTGTTCCATCGGGTTATTCCCAACTTTGTGATTCAGGGTGGTGATCCTGCATCGAAACATGCGCAGCCCGGGCAGATGCTCGGCGAAGGGGAACTGGGCTACAGGGTGCCGGCGGAGATCAACGACAGTAATTTTCACCAGCGCGGCGCACTGGGCATGGCGCGGGATAACAATCCTGAAAAAGCATCATCGGCTTGTCAGTTTTACATTGTAGTGGGGCGTACTTACAGTGATCAGGAACTGGATATGATTGCGCAGCGTACAAAAAGGACCTTTACACCTGCTCAGCGGGAAGTTTATAAAACAGTGGGCGGCACACCGAGTCTCGACGGCAATTATACTGTGTATGGTGTGGTGACTGAAGGTATGGACGTGGTGGACAAAATCGTGAGTATGCCACGCAATCAAATGGATCGTCCGGATACGGATATTGCCATGCGAAAAGTGTATATGATGGACGATACAGGGAAAATGAAGAAAGGGAAAAAGAAGAAAAAGTCCTGAAATGGATGAGCGCTTAAAACATCTTAAAACGATACTCGACGAAAAAGTAAGGCTGTACAACCAGCCTTATTTTATTAAGGATGATCCTATTTGCATTCCGCATATGTTTTCCAAAAAGCATGACATAGAGATCAGCGGACTTTTTGCGGCGGTGCTTGCCTGGGGCAATCGTACTACCATCATCAATAATTGCAGGCGGCTGATGCAGTGGATGGATGACGCTCCGCACGAATTTGTTGTGCAGCATGAGGCGAGCGATCTCAAACCTTTTATCCATTTCGTTCACCGCACCTTCAATGCTACCGACCTGCTGTATTTTCTTTCCTTTTTACAGTTTCATTACCGGCAACATAGCACGCTGGAAGATGCATTGGTGCCTGAGCGGCGATATCGTGAAGAAAATACCGAAGCTGCACTCATACATTTTCACAACTACTTTTTTTCGCTGGAACATCCTGCCCGCACGCGCAAGCATATGGCTACGCCGGCGCGCAAATCTGCCTGCAAGCGTATGAACATGTTTTTGCGGTGGATGGTGCGAAAGGATGCTGTGGGTGTGGATTTTGGACTATGGAAAAAGATAAAGCCCCGGCAACTGGTCTGCCCGCTCGATGTGCATGTAGCCCGTGTGGCGCATCGGCTGGGCTTGCTACCCGACCATAAGGCTAACTGGAATAATGCCTTACTGCTTACGGAGCAATTAAAACAAATGAATCCCGACGACCCGGCGGTGTACGACTACGCACTCTTTGGGATGGGTATGGCAGAACGATGGTAGCCGCATCAGCCCGGTATCGATTTTCTAAATCGTTCGAAGTAGGCACGCTCCAGACTATCGCGGTGCGATGGATGTGCAATGCTGATGAGCAATCGTGCTCTTTGCTCCATGTTCTTCCCATACAGGTTCACGCTGCCATATTCTGTCACCACCCAGTGTACATGCCCGCGGGTGGTCACTACACCTGCGCCCGGTTTTAGCAACGGCGTGATACGCGAAATGCCCTTGTTGGTAACGGAAGGCAAAGCGATGATCGGTTTACCGCCCTGAGACAATGACGCTCCGCGCATAAAATCCATCTGACCCCCAATGCCCGAAAACTGATACATACCTATTGAATCGGCACAAACCTGTCCTGTTAGATCAATTTCTATAGCGCTGTTAATGGCCGCTACCTTAGGGTTTTTACGGATCACAGAAGTGTCGTTTACAAAAGTTACATCCCGAAAGGAAACAAAGGGATTATCATCTACGAAATCGTACAGCCTACGCGTGCCAGCAATAAAGGTGGTAACAATTTTGCCCGGACTTACCTTTTTGTATTCATTGGTGATCACGCCACTATGCACCAGCGGTATCACTCCGTCCGAAAACATTTCCGTGTGTACGCCCAGTCCTTTATGATGCTCCAACGCTTTCAGCACTGCATCCGGAATGGCACCAATACCCATCTGCAGGGTGGAACGGTCTTCGATCAACGACGCCACATTTCTTCCTATCTGCAGCGATACTTCATCCAGCTTCTCTCCGTAGTTCACTTCCGGCAGTGGGGCATCCTCCCAAACCATGGCCGCAAATTTTGAAAAATGAATATTGCCATCGCCCAGCGTGCGCGGCATTTGGGGGTTTACCTGTGCTATTACTTTCTTAGCGGTGTTTACAGCCGTAAGTGCAGCATCTACCGAAGTGCCTAACGTGCAATATCCATGTTTGTCGGGCGGCGATACATGCACCATGGCTACATCCAGCGGCAGAATGTTTCCGGAAAACAAACAAGGAATTTCACTAAGAAAAATCGGTACGTAGTCGCCGTCGTCGCTGTTCACCCATTCGCGCACATTTGCCGAAACAAAAAGAGAGTTGAGGTAAAAACTGTTTTTTACTTTAGGCCGGTTCCAGTCTATTTGTCCGAAGGTGGAGATGGCGACAAGTTCCACATCCGTCACATCTCCTGCACGTTCCAGCAAGCTATGCAATAGTTTCAGCGGAGTGGCTGCACTGCCGTGAACGAATACGCGATTGCCGCTGCTGATCAGTTTTACGGCTTCCTCCGCGGTCACATAGTTTGGTTCCATAGTGGCAGCAAAATTATCGCTGTGGAGGCTTTCCGCCCAACTGACCTGCATCACAGCACAGCGAAGACAATGGTAAAGTTTATTAACCGACACATGATGTCCATCATTTGGGTGAATTTTAACAAACACTCAAAACCTGCGGGGCATGAACTTCGTTTATACCTTGCAAACCGATTCAATCAATAACAAATGCGTCTGATCTTCTTTCTATCTGCTATATTCGGAATGGTATTTCTTGCCCAATGCAGCAATGCACAAAAAAACAATCAAGATAATATGGAGCATCCCAACAATCCTTACTACAGCCGCACAGACACAGCACACCTGCAGGTCAGCAACGCGGAATGGAAGAAAATTCTTCCTAAAGAAGTTTATGCCATTGCACGGGAAAAAGAAACGGAATGGGCATTTACCGGCAAATACTGGAATACCAATGAAAAGGGCGACTACTACTGCGCCGTGTGCGGCAACCATTTGTTTCGATCCGATGCAAAGTTTGCAAGCTCCTGCGGCTGGCCCAGCTTTTACGAAGCCATTCGCCCGAATAGTGTGAAGTACATCGAAGATCATTCGCACGGCATGGATCGTGTAGAAGTGGTATGTGGTCGGTGCGATTCGCATCTCGGTCATATTTTCGACGATGGTCCTCCGCCTACCTACAGACGTTTTTGTATGAACTCTGCCGTGCTGGAGTTTGTACCCGACAGTGAAAAATAATTTTAAGCCCCGCACCCATCCTGCGGGGCTTGGCTTTTTATCTTTGAAACTATGACGAGAAAGGAGCGTTTCGAATTTGTCATCAATTGGTTTCAGCAGTATATGCCGGATCCTGAAACGGAACTGCATTACACCAATCCTTACGAACTGCTGGTGGCGGTGATTCTCTCGGCACAATGCACCGACAAGCGTGTCAATATTGTAACGCCCGAACTTTTTCAACATTTCCCAACAGCGGCTTCCCTATCGAAAGCTGGTTTTGACGATATCCATCCGATCATAAAGTCGGTGAGCTTTGCCAACAATAAAACCCGGCACCTGATGGGCATGGCAAAGATGCTGGTGGAAGACTTTGGCAACGAAGTACCTGATACGGTGGAAGAATTGGAAAAGCTGCCGGGCGTGGGAAGAAAGACAGCAAACGTCATAACATCCGTTATCCATCAGCAACCGAATATGGCGGTGGATACCCATGTTTTTCGGGTGTCCGCCCGCATCGGACTGACGCTGCATGCTAAAAATCCTTTGCAGGCAGAAAAGCAGTTGATCGCCCACATTCCCAAAGAGCTCATTCACAAAGCGCACCACTGGCTTATTCTGCACGGTCGCTATATCTGCGTGGCGAGGCGACCCAAATGCGAAGTGTGTGGATTACGTTCCGCCTGCAAATTTTACAAGACCGACATGCGGCATGTAGTAAAAGAAGAAAAGCAGCCCATGACACCTGAAGAAGTGAAACGGCAAAGCGGGCGCTGATAAATTCAGATTCAGAGATTTTGGTTTCTCGCTGAAAACCTGATCAGAATGTTAGTGCTGTGTTGGCGTAGCTTGTTGTCCTTCCGGTGCGGCTTGCCAGCTTGCTACAAATTGTTTTTCGTACTCCGGAAACTGCGTGGTTTTGTAGATGTTCTCCCCGAGGTACTTTAATATTTTCTCCATCATCGTCACGTCGAGGTAGCCAGGTATCGGCGCGGGATTTTGAAAATTTTCTTCCAGAATTACAGACGTGGGATAAGACATTCTGCCGCCCATCAAATCTACCGCAAGCTGGTTGGCACGGTATGAAGGAACAAAGCCATACAGCTTGCCCATAAACATAATGGAATCCGTACGCTCAGCATTGAACTTCACTGCGTAAAAATTTTTGTTCATGTAGCGGATCACATCTTTGTTGCTGAAGGTTTTTTTCTCCATCACCTTGCACCATCCGCACCAGTCGGTATAGACGTCCATATAAACCTTTTTGGGTTCCTTTTTCATGGCTACCTGCACCTCGTCCAGGCTCATCCAGCGTATTTCAGTGCTATCGTCCTTTTGTTCATGGCTTGCGGCAGCTTTGGCTTTCTTTCCCTTGTCTCCGGCAAACGAGTAGGCAGAGAACAGCATGCAGGCACAGGTAAACAACAAAATTCTTTTCATCAGAAGTGCTTTGACAAATTAAAGACGGCAACGCACCGGGCGCGGTTTGCAGCCGCTTTTGCAAAGCATCGAATTTACAACATATTCCCTTTAGCTTTGTTAAGCCCGTTGTAATTGTGAGGCTGCGGAATGCTCGCGCCATGCATGTCTGCATAGAAAGCTCATTCTGCCAGCAGGACAAAAAATATTTAATAAGCAGGAGTTATGAAAATAGCAGTGGCGGTAACCGGTGCAAGCGGAGCTATTTATGCTCAGCGTTTGCTCCAAAAACTCAAAGCCTTACAGCATCAGGTAGCTGAAGTGAATACGGTGTACAGCAGCAATGCCCGAACCGTTTGGGAGCACGAATTGGGTGATCGCTCTTACGAGGATTTTTCGTTTAAGAACTATGCAACCACCGATTTTATGGCGCCATTCGCCTCCGGCAGTTCTTCGTTTGAAGCGCTGATTATTTGCCCTTGCAGCATGGGGACCATCGGGCGCATAGCTGCAGGTGTGAGCAACGACCTTATAACCCGGGCGGCAGATGTCATGCTCAAAGAGCGGAGAAAACTGATTTGTGTGGCGAGAGAAACTCCCTACAACCTGATTCATCTCAAAAACATGACTGCCCTTACAGAAGCCGGTGGTATCATTTGTCCGGCAACACCATCGTTTTACAGTAAGCCTGCCACGCTCGAAGCGGCGGTGGATACAGTAATCGACAGAGTGTTACAGCTTGCTGGCATCAAACTGCAGGGATATCGCTGGCAGGAAAATGGATAATTCGACAATTTGAAAATTTGAAAATTCGATAATGCAGGAAGACATAATCCTGATCGGCACATCAACGAAACAAAATGGAATATTCAAAGTCAATAGAGAGGTTAAGGCGCATCATGGATGAACTGCGAGAGCAATGTCCCTGGGACCGGAAGCAAACGATACAAACCCTGCGTCCGCAAACCATCGAAGAGGTCTATGAACTAACCGATGCCATAACTGAAGGGAACTGGCAGGGATTGAAAGAAGAGCTGGGAGATGTGTTGCTGCACATTATTTTTTACAGCAAGATTGGTGCAGAGCAAAGTCAATTTACGTTTGATGATGTAGTGGAAGCGGTTTGCAATAAACTGGTGTCGCGGCATCCGCATATCTATAGCAATGTAGTGGCAGAAGACGAAGCGCAGGTGAAGCAGAACTGGGAAAAACTAAAGCTGAAGGAAGGTAAAACATCGATCCTTAGTGGGGTGCCGCAATCGTTGCCGGCAGTGGTAAAAGCACTTCGTTTACAGGAAAAGACGAAGCAAGTCGGGTTTGAATGGGATCATATCGAACAGGTAAAGGAAAAAGTGGAGGAAGAGATCGGCGAACTTTACGAAGCGGTAGCAAGCGGCGAACAGGATCGTGTGGAAGACGAATTTGGCGATGTGCTTTTTGCGTTGGTAAACTATGCACGTTTTATCAAAGTGGATCCGGAGAATGCCCTGGAGCGCACGAACAAGAAATTCATCCGGCGTTTTCGGCAAATTGAAACTTTGGCATCAGAGCAAGGCAAAAATCTCCATGAGATGACCCTTACGGAAATGGACGAACTCTGGAATAAAGTAAAAGAAGCAGAACGAAAAATTGTTTAAGCGATATCCATATTGGGGTTGGTTGCTCGCCGCAATGCTTTGCTGGGCCTTTACAGGTTTTAGATTTTACCGGCATCTGCAAATGGCGCAGCCTGCCGCTATGGCCCGCTGTGTAGAGCAAGATCTGAAACAACGCGAAGCAAAGCTGCAAGCAACGCTCCGGGAACCGGGCATCGTGCAGCGCATGTTTACCGGATCGCTTACAGTAGCCGAAGTCAATCAACTGGCCGACGCACCGTTCAATATTTATGCTTTTGAACACGATACAGCCGAATCTGCCAATATCCTCATCTTCTGGAACAACAATGCCGTGGTGGGTGTCTGCGATCAGAACTCTGTGCCGCGCGATGATCGTACGCTTTTCCGGAACAATGGCGTTTTTCTGAAGCGGTGCATCAGGCTGCCGCGGATGAACGACTTCCAGACCATCGTAGCCTTGCTCCCCATCGCCTCGAGCTATGCGTTGCAGAATGAGTACCTGCCGTCGGCCTTTGCTGCTGCCGACTATATTCCCGCATCCACTCTCGTTTCTGATACCGCAACGACCGGCAGCATTGCGGTGAAGGACGATAACGGAAGGCCCCTTTTCTGGCTGAAGTTCGCCGACAGTGATCTGCCCCGGTGGATTCCTGATCCGCTGATGATAACGGGGCTTTTGCTTGCGCTGCTGTTTAGCTTTACCTGGGTGCAGCTACTGGCCATGGCGCTGAGCCGGGCAGGTTCGCCATGGCTGGGCTTCGGTGTGGTGGCACTCGCCGTGGGTTTGCTCCTGGGCTCTGTCTATGTTTTCGGGCTGCCCTTTCATCTTGAAGAACTCGCTGTTTTCTCTACTCAGTTGTATGCAGCCAGCAGTTTGTTTCCTTCGCTGGGCGTGCTGTTCATCCATCTCTTCGCGTTGCTTTGGTTGTTGAGCTTTCTGCTGTTGTTTGTACGTCCTGCTTCCGGCTTCGGGTGGCTGGGGTCAGTGGGCCTTACGCTGCTGATGATATGCGGCGTCAGTTTCTCGATATGGGTGCTTCGCGGCCTGGTCATAGACTCAAGGATTACGTTCGACGTGGGAAATTTTTACAGCATCAACTTCTATACGGTGGTAGGCCTTATGGCTGTGGGCCTTATTGCAGGCAACAGCGCGGCACTCGTGTATTGGTGCAACAAAAATCTTTCGGCACATGCCTGGAAGTATGGCGTGTTGCTGCTTACCGTATTGCTCTCACTTTGGGTAGGTAAGCCTGCCCAGTTGATTTTTTACGGAGGTCTCTGGCTGCTCGTCTCCGTATTGCTGCTCGATCTCCGACTGTTTGTCCGGTCAACGGGGCTTTTTGCTTCAGGCATGATCTTCTGGGCGGCCTTTGTTTCTCTGAGTGCAACGGTAGCCATAGAATATTTCAATGAAATCAAGGAAGGCTATAAAAGAAAACTTTTTGCAGAGAACATCGTGCGGCAGCGCGACGATATGATGGAGTTTTTGTTTGCTGAAGTGGCCGACAGTATTTCGGAAAACAATAGCCTGAAAGCCTTTCTCCGGGCACCTTCCGGGGAATCGCGAACTACACTGGAGGAATTACTCACCAGTAACTATCTGAAAAATTTTGGTCGCTATGAAACTGAATTTTATTTTTTTGGACCGAAGGGCGAACCCTATTTTAATGCAGACACGCTGAGTGAATCCTACTTCCTTTCGATGGCGGGTGAGGCTTTGCCTACCACCAGCAAATACCTGTTCTTTCGCGAAAATGCGCGCGATGGTCACTACTATCTTGCAGCTATCCCCGTCAGGGACAGTGGTACACTTGCAGGGTTTGCCTTTATAGATATGACGCTTAAAAAAGCGGCAAATGCAACGGTGTATCCGGAACTGCTTCAGTCTTCGCGGCTAAAAGAACTACAAAGCAACAACAACTATATCTACGCCATTTATGCCGGCCGCAAACTGATCACACAGGTGAGCGATCATCCTTTTCCTCTATACCGGCGTCGCGACAATCTGCGGGAAGGAGCGATAAGAACCATTCGCGGCGATGGTTATGATGTCGTACAATACAAGGTGGACAAAGATCAGACCGTATCCATCGTGGTGCAGCGGGCGTCGGTGTTCAGAAGGATCACGCTTTTTTCTTACATGCTGGGCGTGCTGATGATCTTCGGTCTTTTTGCTGCTGCACTGAAGGTTTACTTTTTCTACCTGCTGCGGCGCCACCGGCACGAACGACTTTTTCATCCCACCATACGCAAACGGATACACTATGCTATGCTGAGTATCGTGTTCATTTCGTTCCTGATCATTGGTGCTGTTACCATCTATGTGTTTGTAGATCGTTATAATGAAAGTAATAAGAACAAGCTCCGCGCTGCCATCAAGAGAATAGAAAGATCCATTCAGACCGAGCTGAAGAATAACAATGTGAACGACGATCCCATAGACTTTGAACTGGCGGCCGGGGCACCTAAATTCCGGAAGTTCATTAATGATCTGGCCAATAGTCAGAGCATAGACATCAATGTGTATAATTCTCTGGGTGCCCTGATGGCCACCTCGCAGGATGAGATCTATAATAAGATGATCCTTGCCCGGCTTATGATGCCGGATGCCTATTACAAGCTATCCACACAGAACAAAGTGCTGCTGCTGGAAAAAGAAATGATCGGCAAACTCGGCTACCTCTCGGGCTATGTGCCTATTCGCAGCGAGCGAGGAGAGGCGATCGGCTATGTCAATGTTCCCTACTTTTCTTCGCAGAAAGAACTGAACTATCA
Organism: Flavipsychrobacter sp.; assembly: GCA_017849575.1. Lineage (GTDB taxonomy): Bacteria > Bacteroidota > Bacteroidia > Chitinophagales > Chitinophagaceae > JAFIGV01. The sequence goes on from JAFIGV010000016.1 coordinate 22,712, forward strand.
GATTTCCAATATTCTCGTGGCGTTGATCAATTTTTACGCTATCATTTTTCTCATTTCCAGTTTCTTCGCCCTGGTGATCACCAATTGGATCACGCGCGGTCTGCAATTGATCATCGAAAGATTTCAAAAATTCAACCTCGGCCAGAACGAACCGCTGGTTTGGGAACATCAGGACGAGATCGGGTTGCTTGTAGGCGCTTACAACAGCATGGTAAAAAAGGTGGAAGAAAGTACGTCGCTGCTGGCCCGCAGTGAGCGCGAAACCGCCTGGCGCGAAATGGCGCGGCAAGTGGCACATGAGATCAAAAATCCGCTCACGCCTATGAAGCTGAATATACAATACCTTCAGCGCGCCCTGCAAAACAATCACCCGCAGGCTAAAGAACTGACAGAGAATGTGGCGGCCACGCTCATTGAGCAGATTGATAATCTCTCGCATATTGCCTCTGCTTTTTCAGATTTTGCACGGATGCCTGAGGCCCGGCCTGAACCCCTTTTGCTCAACGACCTGCTGCAACACGCAGTGGAACTTTACCGAAATGACGCCAGGGCTACTGTGATATTCAATACAGCTTTTGCACCCCTCACGGTATATGCCGACAAAAGCCAGTTGCTCCGTGTGATGACGAACCTGATACAAAATGCTATAGAAGCTATACCGGACGGGCAACAGGGAAAAATTGAAGTGAACCTTAAGGAAGCGGAGCATGCAGCGCTGATTACGGTTACCGACAACGGTACGGGCATACCCGATGAACTAAGGGAGAGGATTTTCAGTCCTTACTTCACGACCAAGGGCTCGGGTACAGGGCTTGGGCTTGCTATGACCCGCCGAATCATTGAGTTTTGGAAAGGAGACATTTCCTTTAGTAATCGGCCTGCCGGCGGCGCACAGTTTGCAATCACACTACCCCTGCTTTCTGTTGACTAACTACCAGATATTTACCTCACGCTCCAGCGTGATGTCGAATTTTTCAAGTACCGACCGGAGGATTTTTTCAGAAAGCTGATAGAGGTCAGCCCCCTTTGCTCCGCCATAATTTACGAGTACCAATGCCTGTTTTTCATGCACACCTACAGCGCCTTCGCGGTAGCCTTTCCAGCCGCAGTTTTCAATCAGCCACCCCGCAGGTATCTTCACTTGTCCTTCGCTTGCCGGGTAAGACGGAAGGTCAGGATGATGCGCGCAAAGGGAATCAAACTGTTGCCGGGTAATTGTGGGATTTTTGAAAAAGCTGCCTGCATTGCCAAGGGTTTTCGGGTCGGGTAGTTTGCTGCGGCGTATCGCCATCACGGCTTCTGCCACCGATTTTACAGACGCTTCACTCACACCCATAATTTCTAATTGTTGCTGCACAGCGCCATAGCTTGTATTGAGGCAATGAACCTTATCAAGCCGGAAGACCACGGAAGTTATGATGAGCCGGTCTTTCATTTCCCTTTTGAAGATGCTGTCGCGATAACCAAAACGGCAATCTTCATTTTTAAAGCTCAGATATCGTTGTTCCTCCCAATGCCAGGCGATTACCTCGTCAATGGTTTGCCTTACTTCCACACCATAGGCGCCAATATTCTGAATAGGTGCTGCACCCACGCAACCCGGTATCAGGGCTAAGTTTTCAATACCACCGAGGTTTTGGGCGATGGCATACATCACGAAGTCGTGCCATACTTCGCCCGCCTTCACTTCCAGCCAGGTGTGCTGCTCGTTTTCCTCAAGTAGGTTAATGCCTTTGAGTTCATTCTTTACAATAAGGTCTTTTAGTTCATGAGTGAGCAAAATATTGCTGCCTCCACCAAGTACGCGTGGTGCGGTGCCCTGCGCAAGATCGCCTATAGGAGCCAGCTCCTCTTCATCCATAAGCCGCACCAGTTGCGCTGCAGGAAGGTCGATTCCAAAAGTGTTGTACGGTTTCAGCGAGCAGGAAGAATGGATTTGCATAAGGACAAAAGTACTCTTCAGCAATGTAAGTACGTCTTTGCCCGGCGGGGAGTTGTAGCACATATTCTACGAAGACATAAACAAAACACTTACAGATTTTTTTTCTGCAGGGAAATAATTTAAGGGTACTCTATTGTTCACCTCTGAATTCCATCAACATGCTTAGATCCTTTCAGCACCGTTTCCCGGCTTTGTTTGCGGCAACCTGCGTTTCATTTTCCGGCTTTGCCCAACTCTTCCAGCAGGATTTCAACAGTTCCACAGTCGTCTCAGGGTATGTGAGCGCTACACCCGATACCAGCAAGTTAAATGCTATAGGTTCGTCGGGTGCCGGGGTGGTTGTCTCCATTCAGAATGGCATGCTCCGATATGATCGTACCGGAGGTGCCAATGCCGGAAGCATGACCCGTTCCACTGCGTTAAGTTCGGTATCGCCGGGTACGCTTTTGGTTCGGTTCGATCTGTCGGTCAGCACTTCGGTAGATCAGACCACCGCTGCCATTTTTCAGGTTGGATCGGGCTTCGGTACCAACAACAGCGCCGAAGCCAATAGCGTCACTTTCGCCAAATTTGGCATCAACACTTCTGCGGCGAGCGGTAATCAGTTCTCGATCCGCGACATCAGTAATTTCACTTCCAGCGCCTGGTTTTCGGGAACACAAACCTGTTTCTGGGTACTCAACCAGACAGGAGTGACACGCGAATATCGCGGCCCCGATGGCAGCAACGCGTCCTTAGGTAGTTTACTTGCAGATTTTTGGGTCGGAACATCGAAGGTGTGGAGCGGTGTGGCCATTCAAACGGCCTCTGTACCGATGGACAACTTCAAATTCGTTGTTCCAAGCAGCAACAATTCGACAACCTCAATTTTTGAGCTCGACAATCTTCTTGTTGATTCGATCAGGCTGCCTCCAGTTTTTTCACCGGTTACAAAGCTATCAGATGTTGGTTTTGTCTTGCATTGGAGCGGTGTGGCAGGGGCAACTGGTTACCGGTTGGATGTCGCTGCTGATCCGGGGTTTAGCAGTTTATTACCGGGGTATGATAATGTCTATGTTCCCAAAGGCGCCGGCGACTCGCTTGAAATTAGCGGTCTGTCGGCGAATAGCAGCTATTATGCCAGAATCAGAGCTGCAAGCCAGTTTGTTGTTGACGAGATTGCGAGTGGCAACTCCACTGTACTGACGGTCAATACGCCTAATGTGGTCTATACCTGGAGTGGCACTTTTAGCTCTGACTGGACGAATGCCACTAACTGGACAAATGCCGCGCGGCCCTCGCCCAACAGTTCGGTGACTATTGCCGCCGGCCCGGCGCACACGCCAGTTTTGAGTTCGGGCTCCGAGCAGTTATTTGATCTGGCTCTGGCAGCATCTGCACAGGTAATAATAGACAATGGTGCAGCTTTGAACGTTCATAATGGCTTCACCAACTCCGGCAGCATTTCAGGGACCGGTAAAGTAGTGCTGAACGGCACCGCAGCCCAAACGATAAGCGGTACGGGCACCGTCAAAAATCTTGAGCTCAACAACTCTGCGGGCGCCACCATCGGCACTTCCGATTCTTTGAAAGTGACCGGTCTGCTAAGCCTTACTTCCGGTACATTAACGACAAACGACCGATTAGTACTCAAGTCAACATCAGCAACATCCACCGCTATCGTAGGACCAGTTTCGGGAGCTATTACCGGTAATGTAACCCACGAGCGATACCTCTCTGCCCCCACCGGCGGACAAGCCACACAGCGCGCCTGGAGACTCATTGGAACGCCGCTTACAGGAACATCGAACAACAGCATTTATTACAACTGGCAGAACAACGGAAGCAGCGGGGCTACGTCCTTCACGGGTATTGAGATGTGGCACCCCTCCGGCGGTACCGGCATCCTTACCGGTGGCGGCGCAGGCTCCATCCGTAAATACATTGCCGCTTCCAATACCTATCAAAACATTACCAACACCACCACCGAACCGCTCTTTGATGGAACGACCAACTATCCCTTCCTGGTCTTTGTCTCTGGTCCTTACGGTTCCGGTAACATTACCTCGGGCGGTGCGGCAACAGTAGCCAAAGGCTTTGGCTCACTCATCACCGGTACACAGAACTATAACTACGGATCGCTGGCAGCTGGTAAGCTGCAACTCGTAGCGAATCCTTATGCCTGCCCCATAGATTTCGAACAAGTATTTACCAACAGCGGTACCGTAAACCTCGCCCCTAAGTTCTGGGTGCTCGATCCTAACCTTAATGAAGTGGGAGGTTATGTGCTCGTACAACGCACCGGTGCCAACAGCTATACTACCGTTCCCGCTTCAGGTACAGCACAAAACCAGTACATACAAAACGGTCAGGCTTTCTTCATACAATCAGATGCCGCCGCAACCACCACACTGTCTATCGAAGAAAATGACAAGGTCACCTCAGCAGCACAAACCGCAGTCTTCCGTACCAATGGAGGCAGCTTCGAGACACTGGCGGTCAACCTTAAAGCTGTCAATGCCA
>JAFIGV010000002.1 GCA_017849575.1 Flavipsychrobacter sp.
ATGTAGTTGTGTATCCCAACCCGGTAAAGGACATGCTGAACGTTGAGATCAGCGGCACGATGAATGGAAAAGGAATACTGATGCTATACGATCTATCCGGCAAGCTGCTGCAGACGGTAGAAATGACGAGTGAAAAAGCTATCCTCGACTTGAACCCACTCGCACCAGGAATGTACCTGCTGAAATACAGAGACAGTGAAAGCGGAGGAATCATGAAAGTGCAGAAATTGTAAAACAGCTTCATTTTTACGAAACGCCGCCTCGCAGGAGACGGCGTTTCGCTTTTGGTAACCCCGGGCACCACATCCAAAGAAATTAATCTTCTACCTTTGCGCATTCCCGGATAAAATATCAACACAACATATGCATAACGCTTATTTCAATTTTGCCGAACCAAAGAATGAACCGGTACTGAACTATGCACCGGGTTCGGCGGAGCGCAGGGCGCTGCAGGCTGCTATCGCCGAGCTTAAAAGTCAGGTACGCGACATCCCCATGTACATAGGTTCTGAGGAAGTGCGTACGAATGAGAAAAAGGAAATTCGTCCTCCGCACGAAACGGCACATTTGCTGGCACACTTCCATGCGGGCACGGCAGAAAACGTAAAAGATGCCATTTCCGCCGCGATGCAGGCGCGCCAAAAATGGGCTGCAATGCCCTGGGAACACCGGGCGTCCATATTTTTAAAGGCGGCAGAACTGTTGGCAACAAAATATCGGTTCCGGATGAATGCGGCCACCATGCTGGGCCAGAGTAAAAATGCATTTCAGGCAGAAATTGATAGTGCCTGCGAACTCATAGACTTTCTGCGTTTTAATGTGCACTTCCTTTCGGAAATATACAAACAGCAACCCCTTTCTCCGCAAGGCATACACAACCGTATGGAGTATCGTCCGCTGGAAGGCTTTGTCCTTGCCGTTACCCCATTTAACTTCACGGCTATCGGGGGTAATCTGCCTACGGCGCCGGCCATGTGCGGCAACGTGGTCATCTGGAAACCCGCCAATACACAGATCTATTCTGCCAGCGTCTTTATGGAGATTCTAAAAGAAGCCGGATTGCCTGATGGCGTCATTAACCTCGTGTACACCAGTGGTCCTGTCGTTGGCGATATTTGCTTTGGTCATCCGGACTTTGCGGGCGTTCATTTCACAGGATCTACAGGTGTTTTTCAAGGCATGTGGAAGACCATCGGCGAAAACATCCAGCGTTATAAAACCTACCCAAGAATAGTAGGTGAAACCGGCGGAAAAGACTTTGTGTTTGCCCATCCCTCGGCCGATGTGGATGCCGTGGTTGCCAACCTGGCCCGGGGCGCATTCGAATATCAGGGTCAGAAATGTTCGGCAGCATCCCGCGCCTATCTTCCCTCCAACCTCGCGGCAGAAATAAAAGAGAAACTCGTAGCAGAAGTAAAAACCATGAAAATGGGCATTGTTGACGATTTCACCAACTTCGTGAATGCGGTAATCGACGAAAAATCATTTAACAGCCTGGCTGGTTATATTGATGGCGTTAAAAACAGCAAGGGTACTGCAGCGATCATCTGCGGAGGCAACTACGACAAGTCGAAAGGCTATTTTATAGAACCCACCATCATCGAAACCAACGATCCCGCTTATGTAACCATGTGCGAGGAACTCTTTGGTCCGGTGCTCACCATCCATACTTATGAAGCTGAAAACTGGGAAGCCGCACTGGATACGGTTAACACCACCTCGGGTTATGCGCTTACCGGCGCTGTGTTTGCGCAGGACCGCTATGCCGTGGAAACCATGACCACAAAGCTGATAGACAGTGCGGGCAATTTCTACATCAATGATAAGCCTACCGGCGCTGTAGTAGGTCAGCAACCCTTTGGCGGAGCGCGTGCCTCGGGCACTAACGACAAGGCTGGCTCCATGCTGAACCTCTATCGCTGGCTGAGCGCCAGAACCATTAAAGAGACTTTTGTGCCCGTGACGAACTACAGGTATCCGTTCCATCAGGCCGATTGATCAAACTGAGGGCTGCGTGTTTCAGTTTTTCCTAAATAAACACGCAGCCTTTTTCTATGGGTCAGGCTCAACTTTACATTCTCATTCAGTTTTTCATTCTTACTTTTAGACCACAATCAGCTACTTATGGATCAGTACAACCAAAACCAGATATTCGACGCACAGGTGGTAGAAAATATTGGCAGCAAAACGATTTCGAGGAATTTCGTCGCCAATGTATTTCTATGGATGTTCGTTGCACTAGGAGTGTCGGCTGCTTTTGCCTTTCTGTTTGCAAGCAATACCGATCTGCTCGCCTACCTGTTTAACACGGAGACACACCAACTCAATATGCTGGGATGGTTGGTCATGTTATCGCCGCTGGGTTTTGTGATGCTCATGTCTTTTGGCTATCAGCGTCTGAGTGCCCCGGTTCTTACGCTACTCTTTCTCATTTACGCAGCGATTACGGGTATTAGTCTCAGTTTCATTTTATTGGTTTATACTGCCACATCGGTACTCACCTGCTTCCTTTCCGCTGCGGGTATGTTTGGCGTGATGGCCGTAATGGGTTATACCACCAACAAAGACCTGACGAGCTTTGGCCGTATTATGATGATGGGCCTTATCGGCATTATCATTGCCAGCATTGTGAACTTCTTTGCGGGTAGTGCGACCCTCAATTATCTGATCAGCTTCATCGGTGTAATGGTATTTACCGGTCTTACAGCATACGATGTTCAGAAGATCAAAAGAATAGGCGCGGGTATTGAGTTTAATGGTGTGGCCGCCAGCGAAAGCAAAAAGCTTTCTATTATCGGCGCACTGAATCTTTATCTTGACTTTATCAATCTTTTCCTTTTCCTCCTCCGTCTGTTTGGTGGCGGCAGGAAAGACTAAAGAATTCTGCCGGAAGTTTTATTGATGGGTGTAGCCAACTGCTGCGCCCATTTTTTTATTCGGACGAGCGTCGGTAGTGCTGCAGACCTACTACTATCAGCGCAATTGCAGCCATAGCGGGGATAACCAGCGTAAGACTAAATTGGTTTACTACCATACCCTTCACCGCAGCCAGCGTAAACAGCGCGGCGAGTACCAGACAAAAGCCGCCAAAAAGTTTTGCGTTCATAGGCACGAGAAGAGAAAAAACGCTGCCGCCGTCAGAAAAGTTTTGTTAACAAAGACAGAATGTCCTTGTGGTGTAGCGCAAGGAGGAATGCTATTATTCACATCGGCACGCCCAACTAACACCTGTGCAGTGGATTAAAAATCTGCTTAGTCAGCGGGAAAGCTTTACGCTTAGTGGAAGACATACCCAATACCTACCTGCAAACCTATGCGTCCATTTCGTGCTTTGAAGGCCGAAGTTTGGTCGAAGATACTATTAGGATCGACCTGAAAACGTGCCGAAGAGCTCAGATAAAGCTGCGGCGAAACCTGGTAAATAAGCGTGTGCGAAACTCCGGTCCAAAGGGAGAATTCGTTTTCCACCGAAGAGCTAACATAACTGGCGGCATTCGACTCATTGACGTAGCGATTGTCAAGCGAAGTTCTGCTGAAGGTAGGCGTCAGCACCAACCCAAGGTAGCTATCCAGCTTTTTCATCAGCGGACATTTTGCTTCCAGTGCAGGACAGCTAAGACGATATTGCAGCGAAAGATTAAGCTCAACATTTTGAGACCTTTCGCTTACGCCCTGATACTGATAGTCGGGCAACTGCACTTCGGGCAAGCCTGCAGACTGATAGCGCCCTTGGTATGAATAATGGCCAAGGCTCGCTTCCAGCGCCACATTTCGACTGTACTTCATCCGGATGAAGATTTCTTTGTCCCAGGTACTGCCATTGCTCGAACTGTTACTGAAAAAGCAGGTACCGTCTTGAAGATTGGTCCAACTGCTGGCCCCGGTGCGTACCCCGCCGGACAGTTGTTGGGCGCCTGCCGGGCTCAACCATAAAGCCGCTATTATAGTAAGCAAAAGTCTCATAGTCGCGCAATTTGTTTTAAAGTTAAGGAGAAGATGCAGAAAAAGCCTGCCAGCGCTTTGTAATCTGATCGTAAAATTTATCGACGCCCCGTCATGATAAGATTTCTGGCAAATATTCATGCAGCGTAAAACGATTCCAGCCCTTTTGACTTTTTGACTCTACTGCCCAGAAAAAACCCTCAGTTTCACGCGGCCAATAAATCATACGGGCCAGCCCTGCCGGCATCTGCGCTTCAAAACAAATAGCATCCGGGTGTATCTCCCGGGCACTTGACAAATGACCCTGTGAACGTTTGCCGTCTGACGTATATGACCAAAAGCAAAGTTGTCCATGATCGTCTCCGATCATCGCAATTTCTTCGTATCGCCGGCCGGACAATTGCCAGAGAGCTTCCAACCGGATATATTTTCCTTCGAGTACACGCTTAAATGACCGCGTGCAGATGAATGGGCCGGCCGGGCTGTTGCCCTCTGCTACCCAATCGCCCAGCAGAGGCTGAAGCAACCCCAGCTTCCCTCTGCCTTTCTTCCAATGTTGATACATGGCCTTTCAGTTTTTTATTCTATTGTATCACTACCCGATAGCGCAGGGTGCCATCAAGGGTGAGCAATTCTGTAACCAACGGTGCTATCGCATCTTGCTTTGTGGTGTCCTCAACCACCCGGGCGTTCATTTTGGTATCCGGAGCACATAAAGGAACCGTGACCTTGATTGTATCTCCGGGAGCCGTTTTCACAAACTGCGATGCCGATATTCCCGATGCTTCAAAACGATGCTTCGGAGTATCCTGCAATCCCTCATAAACCGGGGGCACTCCAAACACATTCCCTGTGTACGAAAACTGTATGTACCGCTCTTTGGAAGTCTGAACGGGAGGTTTGACGGTAGCATAATCTGTGCTGTCGGAGTGGGTACAGGAAACCCAGAATAGTGACAAAAAGCAGCAGGTAACAACAAGCTTCATTGAGTGATATTATCCTTACAATTTACAACAGGATGGTCACAAAACAGAAGCACTTACCAACCCAGTATTTCCTTAAGCCTTGCCATACCAGTTTTACTCACGGTCACTTTTGCGCCGCACTGCAGCAGGGCTACATGACTGTCTTTTTCATAAGGCTCTATACGCTGTAGTTGAGACACGGGTATGAGGTAGGAGCGATGCACCCTGACGAACTGCCGGGGATCGAGCGAATGTTCTATTTGTGTCAGCGTACTTTTTTTAAGGTAATGACCATTCTGCGTAAAGATCTTCACATAATCGTCGCTCGCTTCAAGATAAAAGATATCCTGCGATGGGATGATGCGGATACTACCCTGGTCTTTCACGACAATGCGATGCTGGTAACCATCATAAACTTTCTCCTGAAGCAAGTCCTGCATTTGTGGCTGGCTTTTTAGCGAAGCCTGTTGCAGCCATTTTTGTATGGCCCTATCAAAACGCTCCTTGGTAACAGGCTTTAGCAGATAGTCAACCGCATGGGCTTCAAAGGCCTTCAGTGCATACTCGTCAAATGCCGTTGTAAAAATAACCGAGGGCGGCTGCTCCAACAGCTCCAACATCTCGAAGCCATTGACACGCGGCATCTGCACATCGAGGAATATCAAATCCGGCTGATGGTCTTGTATGGCTTTGTAACCCTCAAAACCATCACCGCATTCTGCCACGATCTGCACTTGCTCGTAAGGTTTCAGAAAAGCACGCAGGAGCTGTCGCGCGAGCGGTTCATCATCAATCAGTATGAGTTTATACATAGTCTTGCGGTATTCTCAATATAGTTACAAATTTTTCCCGGTCCTGACGCGTCTCCAGCAGATCAGTGCGCGCATAGAGCAGATACAGTCTGCGGCGGATACCTTCCAGACCAAAGCCAGTGCCGGAGGGAGGCCTGTTATGAGGATCGAAGGGATTCGTGATCTTCAAGGTGAGATAATGGTCATTGCGGGTAATCTTCATATCAATTTCCACATTTCCGGTACGCCCATAGAGCCCGAACTTTATGGCGTTCTCCAAAATGGGCTGAAGCAGGAACGGCGGTATTGTAGCCTGATGAGTATAGTGCTTGTCATAATTCAACCGGAGACGGTCGCCGAAACGTACGGCCTCAATGGCGAGGTATGCTTCAATATACTGCAGTTCCTCCTCAACGGGGATTTGCTCGCGGGCTTCCCTTTTCACCGAATTCCGTAGAAAGTCCGAAAGCTTTCCGATCATTTCCTGCGCTTTTTCGGGCTGCAGCAGAATAAGTGCATTAATAGAATTGAGACTGTTGTACAAAAAATGGGGTTGCAATTGCTGGCGGAGTTTAAAGAGCTCAGCCTCACGATGCAAGGCCCCTGCATCGTTGTAGTTCTTAAACTGATTTTCGAGCTCTATGCTTCTCTGATTGACTGCAGTAAGTGTGATGGCCCAGCCATGTGCCAACAGAAAGATCAGCAGCCTTGGCGTGGAGGAAAAACCAAACCTTATGAGATTATCCGGATCTTCTGCAAACCACCATCGCAGCGCCAAGCGGTTAGCATACCAGGAAATAGCGCCCGTGGCCAGACCCATGAGCAGGGCATAAAAAACAATTCCCACTTTGGTGGGATAAGACTTTACGACAAGCATGCCGCCCCATATGGAAAAGCTAAGCGTGAGTGAAGTGACCAGAGTATCGCTGAGGACAAAGGTCCAGCCGCTGTTTAAACGCAGATCGACCAGCGACACCACCACTGCTGTGGCAAAAAACAGCAGCAATAAAAACGACCGCGTGTTGCTGGTAATGGGCATGAAATGATCAATGTGGTTGCTGACTATGGTTGGTCCATACCGGATCGGCTATAGGCTCCACCTCTTTAACGGTAGAGAACAATAAGGCTCCGTGCTGCATGATCACTTCATTTAATTCTTTTACCGCTATCATCTCCCATGTTACCGTACGGCCATACCGGTCCGTGAAGGTACACTCTTCATTTTTACCCAGCTTTCTTGCCTCTTCCAGAGCTGCGCGTTCGTCGGTGGCATACAAAATGCGCCATTGCTCTTCGTACTGCTCGGTCTTCATTTTGCTGCATATGATGCGATAAATGATGTGCGCTGCAAACGATTTCATACGTGGTAATTTTTTTTAAGTGCGTTGAAAGAGTTTTGGATGTTTTTTAAAAGCTTTTTATTTCTATTCCCCCACAGACGCATGAACCACGCAACACCAGGGTTTTTCGTTTTTCCGGCGGCTCTGAAGACCGGATACTTCGTTTGTCTTCTACGCTGCCCAATATGGTTTCCACTTCATTTTTCAAATCCCAGTGCGCCGGTATTATGAGTTCGCAGCCGCCGCAAGTGGCCCGTACATGCAACACCAGCGACTGTGCAGACGTATCGGCCTGCAGCAAGTTTATTTCTGCACCGCCAAAAGTGGCCCGTACGCGTCCGCCCTTAAAATCCTTTGAGGTAACAATTTCCTTGCGTCCACCAAAAATGACATCAGCATTGAGGGTATTTTCACTGACGATATCGGTGTCCGTAGGCGTTTCCATCCATCGCGATTTTTGTCGTGCACGGAGCACCACGATAAGACCGGCACCTATCAGCAAAACCGGAAAAACCAGATCTTCCGAATCAACCTGTCTGTTGCCCACGGTGAAGGTGAAGGCAGGAATGTAGTTAAAGAGTCCGATGGCAAAAAGGATATAAGGGGCGGGCGTAGAAAAGCGGTTTTTAATACCCAGAAAAAGGGCAAAAGCCATGAGCAGCAGCGGCCAGTTTTCTTCAAGGTTTAATGCCGGAAGCAGACCCACCTGCCGGGCAAGAATGACCAGGCCGGCAACTATAATCATCAATCCAAAAAACACTTTGTTTCCGGACTGGTTTCTGTTTCTCTTCATCTCAGGATGATAATTTCAGTAAAAGTATAAGGCTTCCGATGCAAGTGTAAGTATTGTTAGGCGAAGCAAAACGGAAGATCGGTAAAGAGCGGAAAATAGTCGGTGAATGTTGCCGGCCCTTTGTCAGCCAGGCGAATGGCACCCAGTCAGATACTGCAGCCGACCTGTAGAAAGAAGCCGGGAGATGGAGTTAAGAAAGTCGTCTTGGTGTGTACCCAAGCTTATCGAATGATTTTTTGCGCAGGGCGAAATATTGCCATACAATACTCTTGGGATATATGCCCGATTCGTTGCGAAGCGTGATGAGCTTTTGGGCTGTCTTGCGTCTTTTCCACCACTTGCCAAAGCTGCCGTAGAAGTGAAAATGTGCCTTGACAATGATCAGCATCTCTTTGAACTTTCCCGAAGCCAGCATCTGCACACCGGCGACACCATCAAGCAGCAGTCGCAGCGGAAACAGCCAGAGCAGCTTAGCAGATTTTTCGTTTTTCAACAGCAGGATCAGGCTGTTGCGAAAATTGTAATAGAGCTTCTGCGGACTACCGTAAGAGATGACGCTTCCCCCCACATGGTACACCGTGGAGCCCCCGATATAGCCGATTTTATATCCTGCATTTTTAAGTCGCCAACAGAGGTCTACCTCTTCCATATGCGCATATAAGTCGCGGTCAAGACCTCCTACATGATGATACAGATCGGCACGCACCATCAGGCAGCCACCCGATGCCCAGAAAGTCTCTATGTCGTCGTCGTATTGGTGATGATCTTTCTCCAGCGCATCGAAAACCCGCCCACGGCAAAAGAGATATCCCAAATGATCCATAAACCCGCCGGCGGCACCGGCATATTCAAAATACTCGCGCTCGCGCCAATATCGGATCTTCGGCTGGCAGGCCGCCAATCCCTCATACCGCTGCATGGCATGAAGCAGAGGTTGAAACCAATGATGGGTAACCTCAAAGTCGGCGCTCAGCAGCACATAGTATTTTGCCTGTACCAGAAGCAAGGCCTCATAGTAGCCGTTGGCAAAACCTCTGTTTACTGCAATCTGCAATGTCTTTACGGTAGGGAAATTTTGCTGGATATAATCGAGCGTATCGTCCGTGGACGCGTTATCGACCAATACAACATCGTACTGACCTTCGGCTTCCGCAACGATGAGGGGCAAAAACAGCTCATGCCATTTCTTGCCGTTATAGCTCAGAATAACTACGGCAGTATCATAGGCACTACTAATCATTGCAGGGCAATGCGTGCTTTATTTGTATTCTGGAGTGTACAAGCTGCTCTTCGGTGCATTTTCAGCGTCATAAGACTTGAAAGAATGCTCCCAGAGATTGTAGCATCCTGCCCATGAGAAGATGAACATACCAAAGAAAAACAGCAGAAATAGAAAGCGTGACTTCGAAGGCTTGCTCAGTTCAATATCCGCCTGGTTGTCGATGAGATTTTCCTGGTTGTTGTGTTGCATGTCCATTGAGGAGAAAATTACCGCGGCAAAAATAATAGTTATTGATTCAAAATCACAATATTTTTACCTCAGTCCCGTTTTGCAAACGCCTTATGCGCCAGTACATAAATTGGAAGACTTACCTCGTAATCGTAGCGCTATGCATTGTAGCTGCATCCTTATATTATACCAACCAGTTGGCGCATCGGTTGGCAGATGAAGAGCGGAAGAAGGTAGAGCAACTGGCCTTTAGCCTTACCACCCTGGCCACCGCCACCAACGATGATGAGGTAACCTTTGCGCAGACCTTTGTATCTCAAAACACCACTATTCCGCTGATCATCGTAGATGAGGAGAACAACATTGTGGACCACAAAAACATTGACACTTTTAATGTTCGCAATATTGAAAAACACATCCAGAAAAAACTGGAAGAATTCAAGGCCCGGCGTGCCCCCATCATCGCCGACTATGGTATAGGGAGGAGCTTTATCTATTACGGCGATTCCTACCTGCTTACCCAGCTTAAGTACTATCCTTACGTGCAGCTTGCCATCATTTTTCTCTTTCTCTTTGTGGTAATGGTGGCGATTTCTTCGGCGCACCGGTCGCTGCAAAATCAGGTCTGGGTGGGCCTTTCCAAAGAAACAGCTCACCAGCTCGGCACGCCCCTCAGCTCTATTGAGGCCTGGTTGGAACTGCTCAAAGAAAGTGACTGCAATGAAGAAGCGGTAACGGAAATGAAAAATGACCTTGATCGGTTGAAACTGGTAGCCGACAGGTTTAGCAAAGTGGGCAGTGTGCCGCACATGCAGGAAGAAAATGTAATGGACCGTGTCCGCAATATGGTGGCCTATATGGAACGGAGGGCACCGAGCAAGGTGGAGTTTAGCCTTACCTCGAACGAGGAAGAAATTCCATTGAACATCAGCGGTCCGTTGCTGGACTGGGTGCTGGAAAACCTGATGCGTAATGCACTGGACGCCATGGACGGAAAGGGAAGAATCGATATTCGTGTCACCAATCATCCGCAGCAGGTGTGGATCGACCTTTCAGACACAGGCAAGGGCATACCAGGACATCAGATCAAAAAGATTTTCAACCCGGGCTTTACGACCAAAAAAAGAGGCTGGGGGTTAGGACTTTCTCTGAGCAAGCGAATCATCGAAAAATATCATCATGGCTCACTGTTCGTAAAACAATCGGAGGTTGGTAAGGGCACCACTTTCCGGATCATTTTGCGCCGATAGTCCTCCGGCCAATCTGTGATTCATTTCAGAGGGGGACAGATGGGAATTGTGTTGTTGTTGAAGAAAACACCTCCCCCGCTTCCGCACAGTGCCACCGCACGCCCCCTCCAAAGGGGGACAGATCAGAACTGACCCATGAGATAAACGTCCGCGAGGCGGGAAATCGCGTAGAAGGTTTGTGGCTTAGTAATCACCTCCCCCGCTCACGCACAGTGCCCACCGCACGCCCCCTCCGAAGGGGGACAGATCAGAACTGACCCATGAGATCAACGTCCGTAAGGCTGAGAATCTCGTAGAAGGTTTGTGGCTTAGAAATCACCCCCCCGCTTCCGCACAGCGCCAACGCACGCCCCCTCCAAAAGGGACAGATCAGAACTGAGTCATGAGATAAACGTCCGCGAGGCGGGAAATCGCGTAGAAGGTTTGTGGCTTAGAAATCACCGCTTCCGCACAGTGCCCAACGCACGCCCCCTCC
>JAFIGV010000017.1 GCA_017849575.1 Flavipsychrobacter sp.
TAGTCTGAAGTTAAGGCTTGTGTGTAGCCGACTACGTCGTAGTGGATAGCAGTCCCCAGTTCGGCGTAGTCTGAAGGTAAGGCTTGTGTGTAGCTGACTACGTCGCAGTGGATAGCAGTCTCCTGACTGCCTCACTGGTTTAAGTCTTGCGCAGCAGACTTAAACCCAAAATAAAAGCAGGTCTGCGACCGGCAATCAGACAACTGAGCTCGTTGGTTTCGATGCCGCCGAATTTCTCGAGTATTCTCTTTCACGAGCGTTCGCTTAGGGGCTCTATTGTCTTGCTAAGCAGCCCGTTCGAAACTGGCATTTGAAATATAATATTCGGGAATTATCTTCATCAGGCACATCGCGACGCAGCCGATGTAAAAAAGGTTAGAAACCTGCTATATCCCAATGTTCGAGATGCGCTACGCTAACATCTCGAACAACGGGTGAGCTGTCTCCCTGTTGAGGGTAGTGTTCAAAAAGCGGTAACCTTCAAGAAAAAAGGACTTGCGAATATTCGTTCACAAGTCCTTTCAGTTTCGGTGTAGCGAGAAGGGGAATTGAACCCCTGACCTCAGGGTTATGAATCCTGCGCTCTAACCACCTGAGCTACCTCGCCATTCACGTTGTTGACAAGCAGTGCTTTCAAAAACGGAACGCAAAACTAAAGGTTTCTTCGAAATCTACAAGTTTTGAAGTTTAGATTTTAATTCTGGCGTGATACTCGCAATTTTTCGGTCGGTGTAATCAAAGCAGACCATACCTGTTTTTGCATGCGCAATATCCCGGTTTCCCTGCTCTTTGAGCGCTACAATACGATACAGCAAATCAAAAGACCGGTCGGAGATTTCATCGGCATATATTGTTACCTCAAGTTTGTCGCCATAAAAGGCCTCGCCGCGATAGGCAATCATGACATCGCCCATGATCAGACTTACGCCACCGGCGCTCAATTCGGTATAGTCCCATGGCGCAAGCAATTGCATACGCGCTTCGTGAATGATGGAAAGCACAGAATCATTGCCTACATGATGACCGTAGTTGATATCGGATATACGCACCGGTATCACACATACATGCAAAGGTTTTTCGCTGGGAAATTTTATTTTTACGCGGCTCATTTGTTCAATATTTTTCTTGCCAACAGGCAAATATAGAGTGGACATTGCAGCCGTTTTTTTGATTTTTTTTTTGATTTTTTTGAAACAGCAGAAGGATGAAGATTATCTGTATCGGCAGAAACTACGCAGCGCATGCGAAAGAACTTAGCAACGAAGTGCCCACAGACCCTGTAATCTTTATGAAGCCTAAAAGCGCACTGCTGATTCAGGATAAGCCACTTTACTATCCGGAGTTTACCGATGATCTCCAATATGAGTGCGAACTGGTAGTAAAAGTGAGCAAGAACGGAAAGTACATTCAGGAAAAATTTGCCCACAAGTATTATCACGAAGTTTCGGTAGGGCTCGACTTTACCGCACGCGATCTGCAGCAAAAGCAAAAGGATAAAGGCTTGCCCTGGGAGATTGCCAAAGCATTTGATGCGTCGGCCGCAGTTGGCGCGTTTGTAACACTCAAAGACGATCAAAAAATTCAGGAGCTCAATTTTTCGCTCGATCTGAATGGCAAAACCGTACAGGCCGGCAACACCGCGGATATGATCTTTAGCGTCAACAAAATGATCGAATATATTTCGCAGTACTTTACGCTCAATATTGGCGATCTCATTTTTACAGGCACCCCTGCCGGCGTCGGTCCGGTAAATGTTTATGACAAACTAGAGGGTTTTCTGGAAGGGCAAAAGCTGCTTGAAGTCGATATCCGGTAACTAATAATTTTCTACATCTTGCGCATCTACGAGCCAAAACACTGGTACAGCATTCTGTTTCAGTTTCATAAATCGGACACGCTCCGAAAACTGTTTCCGCTCATGCTCAGCATTGCAGCATATTCTGCTTTGGTGGTATGGCTGGAGGTACACTATCTCGACCTTGCGGGAAACCCCTATCTCCGAAACTTCTTCTATCTACACAACCTGCTGGGCTTTGCCTTGTCTTTGCTTCTGGTTTTTCGTACCAACACCGCTTACGACCGCTGGTGGGAAGGTAGAAAGCAGTGGGGTGCACTCACCAATAATTGCCGCAACCTTTCCATTAAACTACAGGCTCTGCTTTTGCCGAGCGACGATCATAACCGTGCTTTTTTTCGTCAGGCCATTCCACTGTATGCAAGTGTACTAAAAGACCATCTGCTGCAGGAACAAACCCGGCTCGCGCTGGATGATGCAGACCATCCTGAGTGGTTGCTGATCGATCATGACAAACACAGACCTAACCAGGTGGCAAGGCTCATCATGGACCGCCTGGTGCTGTTGCACAAAAAGGGGTTGGTATCGGGGGAAGAATTACTCATGTTGAATAGTGACGTGACGGCTTTGACTGATATCTGTGGCGCCTGCGAGCGCATTAAAAACACGCCGATTCCCTGGTCGTACAGTGCCTTTATCAAAAAGTTCTTCTTTATCTACATCATGACGCTGCCGTTCGGATATGTCGCTATGCTGGGATTTTGGGTGGTGCCGCTGGTCTCTATCGTTTTTTATGTGTTGGCCAGTCTTGAGCTTATTGCCGAAGAAATAGAAGATCCTTTCGGTCGCGATAGTAACGATCTGCCCATGGACAAGATCGCCGAAAATATTCGCCGCCATGTGGGCGAAATATTGTGATCGGTTAATGCAGGGCAGCCGCCGTGTATCCGCTCAGCGACTTTAGCTGCTTGCTGCGTACCCTCCGCATCACCTCAAAGCGATATTCCAGCGCGATGCGTATGGCCCTTAGTTCTGCCACACCATGATGCGCATCTATTCCTTGCTCCAGTAGGGAACATCCTTTTTCGAGCAGGTTCAGATAGTTCAGGTAAGGCATTTCATAAGGATATTTTCCTTCGAAGATCTGGCGGGTAATGTTGTTGTGCATAGTCATGATACTTGCATTTTGTAGTACAAAGAAATTTCATGTTCCGGTGGAGGACGAAGGCAGGAGACCCCGTTAACCGAAATTTTGCAGCCGGTTAACGTATGCTTTGCAAAGCACTGCCGGCGAAAGAACTGCCGGGATTGGCAACATATTTTTATGTTTGTATCAAATTCCAGATTTATGAGAAGATATGCATGGATTGCATTGGCGGCAACGGCACTGGTCTCCGCCTGCAAAAAAGACAGCGATGAAGACCAGACACCCAAGGCCCATGTGATGTTTGTTAATGCCGCTATGGACGTAGGCGACAGCCTCAGGGCACAGGTCAATAACGCTACCGTAAGCACCATCCCTTTTAGCGGCAACAGCGGCTACATCAATGCAGAGCCGGGTACGGCAAAGTATGGATTTGCCACCACCGGGTCGGGAAGCTTGTATCAGGAACAAACACTGACGACATCGGCAAATTCTTACTACTCGGTTTTTACAGGGGGCAATCTCAATCAAAAAACCATCGTCAGCACCACCGACGATCTGACGGCACCGTCCGCGGGTATGGCCAAGGTGCGCTTCGTGAACATGTCGCCGGCCAACATCAGCGCAAAAACCTTCGTGGGGAGTCAGGCACTCGATACGGACGTAAACTTTGGTGTGGCTACCAGCTTCAAACAAGTGAATGCCGGTACGTACAACATTGTGATCGGAGAGCTGCCCAATACCGGTACGCTTAATAACTTTACACTCGCTTCGGGAAAGATCTACACTTTCGTATTTACAGGAGCCTCTGGTGGTACGGGTACTTATGCACTTAAACTTACCGCCATAGCCAACAATTAGGTACATCGGTTTTTTGGGAAAAGGTCTCCGGCGTTCGTTCGGAGACCTTTCTGTTTTCCAGACCGGACAGAAGCGCAGTGCACCCATGACCCTTGCGGTAAGTCGCTGCAAGATGGTTTTTGTCGGAGCTCAAAGCAAAACCATGGCTCTGCTTCATTTTACCCTGGCGGTTTAGCTTTCTTCTTCCTCCCTGGGTTGTACAAAATAACTCAGCGTGCGCAGGGGATTGATAAATCCTGAAAAGCGTGTTTTACGCTTCACCTGCCGACGCATTTTGCCGATGAAATCGGGCAAGAAATCTGCCACCAGCCGGAGTTCGCGTTCGTTGGGGGCTTGCCCGGCATACTTAGTTTTCAGGTACACATTCATAAACCCTGCAAAGCCTGTTCCGTAGGCCGGATCGATCGTGCGGAGTGCATACTGCATGGGCGTGAGTCCTCTGCGGAAGATACCCGCCTGATGCAACCAAAACGTAGCGGCCCGATAGGCCCAATAGGCTTTTTGTTCGCCGGTGGCACGGCCCAATCGAAAACGGTAATACAGAAACACCAGGGAGGGCAGCAGGAACAGCAACAGGGTGAGCGACCCGATGATACCGGCTGCGATCCAGAGAATTTTTTTTGTCGGAATGTTCTTTTCAGCGTGTGGTTCCGCTTTCTTTTTTTCCGGCTTCGAAAGGTCTTTTCTCTTCAGGTAAACTTCATCTACCGGTGCCGGTTTCTTAAATCGCTTAATGATCTCACTGCCCGAAAGTGTGCCGGGCTCCAGTTGCTTCATGGCTTCAGCATAGGAAACAGCCGTGGCATTTTCACCTTTTTCCACACTGGCCAGCGGCACTTCGATACTGTCGCGCTTCACACTGGCAATCTTCATGTCCATGTCCACCACAATGGGTTTTTCCAGTTGGTATTCTTTGTCGTGAAAAACCATGTGGCGCACCTGCAGGCTCAGTATTTTTTTAGTTGTATCCACTGAAGCTACGATACCTTCTGCGGCCAGCCATGCCCTGGGGGGCTGCATGGGCGGTGTGCCGTCGGGCTTCGGGCTTTCCTGGGCGTCGCTGTTGCCCACGGTAGTATCGAAGTCGAGCCAGCCATAGCCCGGAAAATAAACTTGTACCCAGGCATGGGCCTGATCGGCATAATACCAATACCATCCTTTGTTTTTATCACTTCGGTCCACCGTGAGAAAGCCTACGGCGATGCGGGACGGAATGCCCAGTGATCGAAGCATAAACAGCGTTGCTCCGGCATAGTAGGCACAGTATCCCTTATGATTTTCGAAAAGAAAATACATCAGCTTTGACGCGCTGGGAATATCCGGTACGCCGGGGTTGTCGGTGTACTTAAACAGGGGTTCGCCATTCTCGTCTTTCGACAGAAACCAGTCGCGCAAAGCCAGCACCTTATCTACAGGGGTTTTTGCCCCTGCGGTCACTTTTGCTGCCAGCCTGCCGATCTGTGCAAACTTTTCGTCGCGGGGCATAAAGGTGTAATAACTCATAAACCTACGGTCCATGTCGGCATAACCCAGCGCCTTGCGCAGCACTTCAAATCGCTGTTCCTGAAAACGGCGAAGGTCTTTATTGTCCTGCGCATTATAAATAAAATAGGCGCTGTTCAGTTCAGATACATAGCTCTTGGCCCGGAAGGCCGTTTTAAATTCGTCCCGGAAATCTTTTTCTATAGTGATGGGCTGTACAAAAAAGCCGGTGTTGGGTGCGAGGTAGGTAGTGGGCGAAAGTTGTTTGCTGTACACTTCCACATTCACAATTTTGCGAAGCTTGTCTCCCAGACTATTGCGGATAACGTTGGTGTCGGTACGTGTTGAGAACAGCGAAATTTTCGACGGGTCGGGTTCAAAAAGATCGTTATAGGGAATGGTGGAGTCGCGCTCGAAGGTTTCTGTAAGCGTGTCGAACTTTGTGTAATAAAACGCCGTCAGATACAGCGGGTTAGGAATGTCCGTTCCGGGAAAGAAATTGTCGATATGCGCAGCAAACAGCAGTTCGTTACTTCTTCCCAGAGCGCTCTGCAATTTGGAATAGTCTTTCAGATCGAAGGTGCCATCCTTGTTTTTTTGCAGCATGCTGTTCTTTCCTTCCTTTCCGGCTCCTCCATAGTTGGCTACCGTTTCTTTGATTTCTCCACGCATGCCATAATACACGCCCGCGAAAATTAGTAGCGTCAATACGATAAACAAACCTAACCTGCGCGACAGATACCACCAGTACTTCTGAGACTTGTCCTTATAGCCGTAGATCTGCTCGGCAGCAAACATGATATCCACAGCATAAAGCAGAGCAGGGCTGAACGCCCGCATAAGGCTGTACACCGTATCGGTTTTGGACTTGGCAATCAGCGCCACGCAAGAGGCAAGCAATAAGGTCGCAACAAAGGCCGGCCAGTAGCGAAGCCGCAGAAAGCCCCAGCCAGTGAGCCATCCGGCCACAAAGAGACTGGTGAAGGCCATGAATTGCACGGAGATAAAAAAGGCATCGAATTCGCCCAGAGCCAAACGGTCGAGACCTTTATAAATACTGTATAGTGCCAGCGCCAGTAAGGCAAATGTGGGCAGAAACCGGAAACGAAACGAGTAAAAGACAGCACTCAGCGCCATGCCGGCCAGAAAGAAAACTGTAAGTTCTGCCGCCATATTATGTACCGCAGGAAGAAAGGATAACAATCCGGAATGCGGATCGCCGATGATGCCGAAATACTGACTCAGGTTGAACAACAGAAAGTAGCCGATCAACGCTGTGGGGAATATCAGGAAAATGAGTTTCGCCAATAATTCATTTACCGGCGTTGCTCTTTGTATATCCATAGATTGCAGTTGGAAATAAATTTAGTGGAAATTATTGCTGATGGGTTGTTAAAAAGATTTTCCGAAGGTTTGCCTTTTGCCGTTTTGTGGCACGATTTCGAAGCGCTGTTGCACATGCTGAGGCAAACCCGTATCCGGCTGAAAAAGTTAGGGGCAGCACTGAGCCTGTTGTCTGTGGAGCTCGTCCTTATCGTAGGTCTGTTCTTTATTTCGCTGTTTGTATTTTCCTTTTTGGTAAAAGAGGTTTTCATTGACGGACAGCAGGGTTTTGATGAGCGGATGTTTGCCCAGACGGCAAGGTTTGTCACGCCCGCACATACGCAGATCATGGAGGCCATCACCTTCCTGGGTACCCATACGTTTTTAATACCTGCCAATATCCTGCTCACCGCCTACTTCCTTTTTGTGCGGCGCCATCGCTGGCATTCCATCAAAGTGGCTTCCATAGCGCTAAGCAGCACCGCCATGATGTTTTCTCTAAAACACTTCTTTTCGAGGCAACGACCATTGATGCCGCTGCTGAAACCTGCCCTCGGATATAGTTTTCCTTCGGGCCACTCCCTGATGAGCTTTGCGTTTTATGGCCTGCTCATCTACCTTGCTTATCGGTACCTCCATCGCAGATGGCTCAAAGCCACGATCATTATCCTGCTTTCGCTGCTCATTTTTCTTATCGGTTTTAGCCGGGTATATCTGCGGGTTCATTATGCAAGCGATGTGCTGGCTGGCTTTTGTGTGGGTATCGTATGGCTGGTGTTTTCGCTGGCAGTGCTGCAACGGCTGGAGCGCTATAGTAAACGAAATATAGCAGAGGCAGTAGAGGAGCACGCGGCTACCTGATTTTGACGTTGCGGTCTGGCACGATTTTGCAAAGTTTAGTTTGAAAAAATTTCAATGTTGCAATGAAGAGGTATTCAATTCTTACGGTGACGATCATGCTCAGTGTTTTGCTGAGCCTTAGTAGCTGCGAGCTGGTAGGTGATATTTTCAAAGCGGGCGTTTGGGTCGGAGTGCTCATCGTGGTGGGCATCATCGCGCTTATTTTGTTTTTATTGAAAAAGATCTTTTAGGTCTGGCTACTGTCCTTTGTCACCCCAACGACTTTATGTATAAGTATATTGCTGCTGCCTGTGCGGGCTTTATAACCGGTGTATTGCTGGCTCCCGAAAAGGGGAGCCGTACCCGACGGCGTATTGCCCGTCAGGTCCATGGGCTTACGGGCCGGATCCGGGAATGGAAAGAGGGCAAAAGGCCCGATGTGGCTGATTTGCAAAATTATCTTACCCGCGATATTGACGGACTTTCCCCAACAGTGCGCAGCCGTATGCTTACCATCTTGCAGGAAGCCGTGGAAATGGCTTACGATCCGGAGATACGCAACCCCGATGTACGGGAAGAACAATCAGATAAATAAAGCGGCCACGACATAAATAGGGAAGCTGACCTGCTCAATATTTTTGCAGCAGTACGTTTGCTGTGGCCACTACACCTTCTTCCCTCCCGATAAAGCTCAGTTGTTCTGTAGTGGTTGCTTTGATCGACACATCGTCGGGCGATAGATGCACGATACGCGAAATGGTTTCCTGCATCTGCGAAATATAGGGTTTGATTTTGGGCGCCTGCAGCAAAAGCGTACTGTCAATATTCACCAGCCAGTAGCCTTTTTCTCTCACCATGTTATAACTGCGTCGCAAGAGCACTTTGCTGTCAATATTTTTATAGGCCACCTCAGTATCCGGGAAATGAGTGCCGATATCGCCAAGTCCTACCGCGCCCAGCAGCGCGTCGCAAATGGCATGCAACAGTACATCGGCATCCGAATGACCAAGACAGCCCTTGTGATGCGGAATTTTGATGCCGCCTAAGACCAGATCCCTGCCTTCTACTAACTGGTGAAAATCTATTCCCTGACCTATTCTGAATGACATAGCTTGATAACTGGGATTTGTGAAGTTGTTAAGTCGTAAAGTCGTGAAATTGTAAAATTATGAAATCGCGAAGTCGAGAATTTTTGAAATCGGGAAGTCATGAATTTTTAAAGTTGTGGAGTCGTTAAGTCGTTAATTGCATAAGTCGTGAATTTGCGAAATTCTCCCGGCGTGGCAATCGAACCTGATACCATGGTCTTATTGTCAATTTTCGAATTGCCCGGGGTTAAATCTCCAATCCGGCCTTGCGTGCTGTTTCTTCTGCAATTTCATATCCCGCATCGGCATGACGGATTACCCCCATTGCCGGATCGTTATGCAATACACGACGAAGTCTTGCTTCTGCCTCATCCGTGCCATCTGCTACGATCACCATGCCTGCGTGCAGCGAATAGCCCATGCCTACGCCACCGCCATGATGAAAGCTTACCCAGCTTGCACCACCGGCAGTATTGATCAGCGCATTGAGAATAGGCCAGTCGGCAACCGCATCACTTCCGTCTTTCATGGCTTCGGTCTCGCGGTTGGGAGAGGCTACAGAACCCGTGTCGAGATGGTCGCGACCGATAACGATCGGTGCTTTCACTTTGCCGGTTCTCACCAGTTCGTTGAACAGCAAACCTGCTTTTTCGCGCTCGCCCATGCCCAGCCAGCAAATGCGCGCCGGCAATCCCTGAAAGGCAATTTTTTCTCTCGCCATGTTCAACCAGCGATGTAAACCAACATTGTCGGGGAATAATTCCATCAATGCTTTGTCGGTAGTATAGATATCTTCCGGATCGCCGCTCAGCGCAACCCAGCGGAAGGGACCTTTACCCTCGCAAAACAAGGGGCGAATGTAGGCGGGAACGAAGCCCGGAAAGTCGAATGCGTTGGCAATCCCTCGTTTGTCGTGCGCCTGACCCCGAAGATTGTTGCCGTAGTCGAAGGTGATCGCGCCACGCTGTTGCAGCTCCAGCATCAGCTTTACATGGTGCGCCATCGTATCGAGCGAGCGTGAGGAGTATTCCGATGGATTGGCGCTGCGCAAAGCATTGGCTTCTGTCACCGACATGCCTTCCGGAAAATAGCCAATCAGTTCGTCGTGTGCGGATGTCTGATCGGTGAGGGTGTCCGGTGTAATGTTGCGATCCAGCAGACGTTGCAGCAGATCCACCACATTGCAGCAAACGCCTATCGACACGGCTTCTCCTTTAGCTTTTGCCTCAAGCGCCCAGTCAATACTTTGGTCAATATCATTTGTCCATTTATCGAGGTAGCGGGTTTCTACGCGTTTTTTGATGCGCCATTCTTCCATTTCGGCCACCAGTGCCACACCCTCGTTCATGGTGATGGCCAGCGGCTGAGCACCACCCATACCCCCAAGTCCGGCTGTCACGTTCAATGTACCTTTCAAAGAGCCGTTGTAGTGCAGATTGGCCAGCGATAAATAAGTTTCGTAAGTGCCCTGAACAATACCTTGCGAGCCTATGTAGATCCAGCTTCCGGCGGTCATTTGTCCATACATCATCAGTCCTTTGGCTTCCAGCTCGCGAAAATGTTCCCAGTTGGCCCAACGACCTACCAGGTTGGAGTTGGCTATGAGCACACGGGGTGCGTCTTTATGAGAACGCAAGACGCCAACAGGCTTACCCGATTGTACCATCAGGGTTTCGTCCTCGTTGAGATTTTTGAGACATTCCAATATCTTATCGAAACTTTTCCAGTCGCGGGCTGCCTTGCCTATGCCGCCATAAACCACCAGGTCTTCGGGGCGCTCTGCCACTTCGGGGTCGAGGTTGTTTTGTATCATCCGGTAGGCGGCTTCTGCCACCCAGTTTTTGCAATTTAGGGTGTTGCCGCGCGGCGCGGTAATGATTCTTGGCGTTGAAAGCGTACTCATTATGATTGATCTTTTCTTGTTGTTAAATGTGTGCAGAGCTCTATAGACAATGAACTTCTACGGACTAATTTTCTGTGAAGATATTCGTAAGGTTCCCTTCAAATGGATCGAATTTTCTCACAGGAACCCTATCGGGATATCTGTTATCATACTCCTCAGCTTATAAAGTACCCATGGTGTCGGGTACCGGTGGCAAATGTTCCAGCGCGGCAATGAGTTTTTGTTTCATTACCTCTTCGCTTACCTCCTGCTTTTCAAAGTTCTTACCCGTCACCTGCTCGTACAGTTCAATATAGCGTTCCGAAATCCTGTTTACTACCTCATCAGTCATTTCGGGCACCTGCTGTCCCTCTTTCCCCTGAAATCCATTTTCCATCAGCCATTCTCTAACAAACTCTTTCGACAATTGTTTCTGCGGTTCTCCATTTTGCTGACGCTGTTCAAATCCTTCCGCATAAAAATACCTCGACGAATCCGGTGTATGAATTTCGTCAATGAGATAAATTTCGTCGCCTATCTTTCCAAACTCATATTTCGTGTCCACGAGTATCAACCCACGCTGCTGTGCTATTTGTTTTCCGCGTTCAAAAAGTGCGCGGGTATATTGTTCCAGCAGGTTGTAATCTCTCTCCGTTACAATGCCCCGCTGCAGTATTTCTGACCGCGATATGTCTTCATCGTGTCCTTCGTGCGCCTTAGTGGTAGGTGTAATGATGGGCTGCGGAAAGTAGTCATTTTCTTTCATCCCCTCCGGTAAAGCCACAGCACATAGTTCGCGTTTTCCGCTTTTGTACGTACGCCAGGCATGCCCGGTAAGGTTGCCCCGTATCACCATCTCCACGGCAAAAGGATTGCATTTATAGCCAACCGTTACGTTGGGTAATGGACTGGCAATTTTCCAGTTGGGCAGAATATCGGCGGTGGCATCGAGCATTTGCTCAGCTATCTGGTTCAACACCTGACCCTTGAAAGGAATAGGACGAGGAAGCACCACATCAAATGCCGATATCCGGTCGCTGACCACCATTGCGAGATATTTGTTGGCAATGGTGTAAACGTCACGCACCTTTCCTTTATAATAGCCCGTTTGGCTAGGGAGTTGTAACATGCCTCAAGAATGAGCGACAAAGATAATGCAAGGCGGATGCTGTGGCAAAGTATTCGCGAGGTGTTGCTCATGGGTAAATTTGTCATCGCAGCATCCTAATTCGCAGTATTAACACGCAACAACAAACTAAACCACCCGTTCCTGCGTCTATAGAGACAGTTGCCCATTCATAGTAAACAAGATTTGTTCACCTCAAAAAATACTATTTATGGAAATGCCCTTAATTATTTCGCTCGCCTGGATTGGCGCTCTGATCGTAAGTGTTGCCTTCTTCATCTTTCGCTGGAAAAAAAGCATGGCGAAAGAAGCTTAAGCCGCATGAGGCACTTAGATTTTTATTGCTGATACGCAGACCTGATAGCTTGCGTGTCAGCATTTTTTATGCCTGCCGAAAAGCAAACTCCTCCGCAGCTTTCCTTCTTTCCTCCTGGCCCCCAGGTTTGGTTATTCTGCCGCGGGCTCCCAGAGTTCAATCTTGTTGCCCTCGGGGTCGAGGATGTGAATGAATTTTCCGTAGTCATAGCTTTCCAAATCATCCAGCACGGTGACACCATTCTCCTTAAGGCTCTGTACCAACGCTTCAAGATTTTCTACCCGGTAATTGATCATAAAATCTTTAGACGAGGGCGCAAAATATTGCGTGTCTTCCTTGAACGGCGTCCACTGTGTGCTGGCCTTTTTGCTGCTGTCGGGTGCTTCATACCATTCGAAAGATGCGCCGTAGGGATTCGTTTCGAGGCCCAGGTTTTGTTGATACCATTCCCTCATGTTTTTCGGGTCTTTGCATTTAAAGAATATGCCGCCGATACCTGTTACTTTTTTCATATGTCCGGATGTGGGTTGAAGATTGAAACTGGTCTTGAGCGCAAAACCAGAAAAGAAAGATAGTGCTATTGCTGCAAGAAAAGTCAGATTCTTTTTCGTCATTCGGTTTTTTCCCCGTGGCTTGACTGACTTTGCGCGACGAAGGGCTCCAATTCATTCACCCGTTACCGGAAATGTGCGATTTCCGACCGTTCGTTCGGGAATTCCGACCGTTGGTAAGAAAATGAAAGAGCATTCTTTAAAATGAATTAAATTCACTTACGAAGCACAGGCAACCGGCGATTGGGTTTTTAGTTTTGAATTTGA
>JAFIGV010000018.1 GCA_017849575.1 Flavipsychrobacter sp.
CGATTAAGCTGTATCAAGGTAACAAAGCTGGGCAACTCCCTGCCTTATTAAGGCGGGGTGCCCGCAGGGCGGGGTGGTTGGAGAACGTTTTCAATTCTGCAATGCAAAGAATGCCTCCCCTTCCCGATAGCTATCGGGACCTCCGGAGGAGGGGAAATGCAGCGTAGTAAATTGTTTTGTAGGAATACCGGTTTTAACCCTTCTGCCCTTCGAGCACCTTCGCTTGTGGAGGGAAGGAGTTTCCGGGCATTTGCGCCTTGATTAAGCTGCATCAAAGAATTGAAGCTGGGCAACTCCCTGCCTTATTAAGGCGGGGTGCCCGCAGGGCGGGGTGGTTGGAGAAAATTTTCAAATCTAACCTACGGAAAAACGCATCCACACAAAAACAAATCCACACAAAATCAAATCAACCTTTCCTATCCGGGTTGATTAGAAGCCAATCGTGAATCCGATCCGGGGTTGGATGCTTCCCTTATACGGGCTGTAATCCCGTTGCAGCACGTCGTAGAAGCCCATCATATAAACGGAAGAGTTACTGCCTATCGGCTGCCGGTATCCAACACCCAGAAGCACACTCGGAACATCAAGCCGTTGTTTGAAAGTCTCTATGCTTCCGGAACCGCCGGGGTCGAAACGATAATCATCGAAAGAGAAAAAATTATGCTCATACTCTGCATGTACAAACAGTTTTTCAAAGATCAGATACCGCGCCCAAACGCTTGCTGAGATCATATCTGCCCTGAAGTCATAGTAACTGGTAATGCCATTGATGTCGGTAAGGTAGAGCGCATCTTTTTGCTTATAATACTGATACCCGAAGCCAATGCCTGCTGCAAGTTTGTCCGTAACACGATAGCCTACCATGGGCGACACATTGAAGGCAATAACATTATTGCCCATGCCGAATCCGAGGGTGCCCCCTACGATCATCCGGCTCAGGTCGAAGTTGCTATCTTTTTTCTTCTTCCTTCTATCCAGCTCCTTGCGTTTTACACCCGGTGCCTTTCCACTGCTGGTATATACCTCTTGTGCAGCGGCGGAAAAACCCAAGAGCACCAGCAACACCGTCGCGATCTTTCTCATAAGCATTATTGATAGCTACGAAGTTAGGTGTAAAACGCCAAAGGCTTTTGTCGGGTGTTTGTCATTTTCGACCCGGAAATATTTTTCCGGGATTAAGAATGCCATGAGGATCGAACAGGTTTTTGATTCCTTGCATCAGACGGATCTGCACTTCATCGAAGGCAATATCCATGTAGTTTTTCTGCACCCAGCCTATACCATGCTCGCCCGACAGGGTGCCTCCCAGTTTTTTGACCTCCTGAAAAAGTTCGCGAATTCCGTCCGGCAATTTGTGTTCCCAGTCTTCGTCGCTCATGTTTTGCTTCACAATGTTTACATGCAGGTTGCCATCGCCGGCATGACCGTAGCACACGGAGTGAAAACCATACCCGGCACCGATGCGCTTGATCTGTCTGAGTAAGGCGGGCAGTTCTGCCCGTGGCACCACCGTGTCTTCTTCTTTATATACCGAGTTGCTTTTTACCGCTTCGCCCACTTTTCTGCGCAGGTTCCAAAGCATATGCTTTTGTTCATGGCTATCTGCAAACAGAATTTCATCAATGTCATAATTCGATACAATTTCCGATAGGGCTTCCATCTGCTTGTAGAGCAAATCCGTTTCGTTGCCATCTACTTCTATCAACAGATGCGCTTCAATATCGGGAGGCAATGGTACGGCCGATTGCTGCACATAGTTCATGGCCCATTCTATAGCATCGCGCTCCATAAATTCGAGTGCCGAGGGAGTGATGCCTGCAAGAAAAATAGCGTTCACCGCTTCGCAGGCTTGTTCGGCAGAGCGAAAGGGTACCAGCATCAGCAGGTCTGAGGTTACAGCGGGTATCAGCCGGAGTACAATTTTTGTGATCACACCCAGTGTGCCTTCACTGCCTACCATGAGTTGGGTAAGATTGTAGCCCGTGGCATTTTTCAGCACGTTTGCGCCGGTCCAGATAATCGTTCCATCGGGCAATACCACCTCAAGATTGAGCACATAGTCTTTTACTACACCATACTTTACTGCCCGCGGACCGCCGGAGTTTTCGGCTACATTGCCGCCAATGAAACAAGAACCCTTGCTGGCAGGATCGGGCGGATACATCAGCCCATGTTCTTTCACATACTCCTG
This sequence comes from Flavipsychrobacter sp., assembly GCA_017849575.1. GTDB lineage: Bacteria > Bacteroidota > Bacteroidia > Chitinophagales > Chitinophagaceae > JAFIGV01. The sequence continues at coordinate 2,192 of JAFIGV010000018.1, forward strand.
CAGTTCCTGCGTTATCACACCGGGCTCTGTCGTTACCTGCAGATTGCGTTTATCAAGTTGCAGTATCCTGTTCATGCGCCGCATGTCTAAGGCTATACCACCAAACACAGGCAGTGCGCCACCGCTGAGCCCTGTTCCGGCGCCGCGTGGGGTGACCGCAATCTGGTGTGCGTGGCAATAGCGAAGTATCGCGCTTACCTCTTCAGAACTTACCGGCTGTAACACAAGGTCGGGCGTAAAGCAGAGATCTTCGGTCTGATCGGAAGCGCACCGCTGCAGCGACTCCTCGTCGCGCAATACACGGCTGCTGCTGAGGATGCTGTCGAAAAATTGAACATCGGCTTCGTTGATCTGATGAAAAGACATGCTGCAAAGTTGCTTTTTACTTTTCTAAAAAACTCATTACTACCTTATTATGACCACTACCTTTAAAAAAATGGTACTATGCAATGCATGGTATTTGTTTTTGCCTTAGCTTTGCCTTGTAAAACATTCAGGGATGAATATTGAGAATACAGAATCGCAGATGAGAAAGGGTTTGCTGGAGTTGTGCATACTGGGTATTATCAACAGGGAAAAGGAGGCTTATCCCAGCGATATACTCGAACAGTTGAAACAGGCAAACCTCATTGTGCTGGAAGGCACACTGTATCCTTTGCTCACCCGGTTAAAGAATGCTGAAGTGCTCACCTATCGCTGGGAAGAATCGCCTTCTGGGCCGCCGAGAAAATATTACACCCTTACACGATCGGGTCTGAAATTTTATGAGCAACTCCATGAGACCTGGATAGAACTAAGCAAAGCTGTCAATCATTTAACCACATAAAACAAGCAAACTATGCAACGCATTATTCAAATCAATCTTGCCGGCAGAATGATTCCCATTGAGGAAGACGCCTACATGTCTTTGCACGATTATGTCAAGTCGCTGGAAATTCATTTTGCCAGTGAACAGGGTAAGGATGAGATCATACAGGATATTGAAAGCCGCATCGCAGAGCTCTTTTCCATAAGGCTTGCCGCCGGCGCTCCTGCCATCGATCGCTCCGATGTCAACAAAGTGATCGAGACATTAGGACCCGCCTACACCATAGGCGCTACCAATGCCGAACCCCAGAATCCTTATGTGCCCACGCGCTACGAAAAGCGCAGCGGTCACTCGTCACAACGCAGGCTTTACCGCAATCCCAATGATAAGATGCTGGGGGGTGTATGTGGCGGCATTGCCAACTATTTTGATATTGATCCCGTCATCGTCCGACTGATCATGGTGGTGCTCTTTCTGGGTGCTGGTATAGGTCTGCTGGCTTATATCATAGCATGGATAGTGATACCGCTGGCGCGAACGCCTGAGGAGATGGCGTACATGACTGGTGGAGAGCCCATGAACTTTCATTCTATCAAGAAGAATGTAGGCGTAGAGCTGCAGGACTTAAAAAAGCGTGGCGAAGAGATGAGTCGTGAACTGCGCGATTTTTTCAGCAGCAAGAAATAGATAGCTTATACGGCAGAAGAAGGGTCGTGTCCGTCTTCCAACAAAGCCTGTTCGGTGAGCCGGGGTGCAATTTCTTTGCCGGTCTTCACGCCATAGTCTTTTAATTGTTCTGCCTGGCTGATGAGGTTTCCTTTTCCTTTGGATAGTTGTTTGTAAGCATCATCCCAGGTTTCTCTTGCCTTGTGCAACTGGCTGCCTACCCGCTCGAAATTTTCTACGAAGAGCGCGAGTTTGTCATAGAGCCTGCCTGCTTTGCCGGCAATGAGGTGCGCCTGTTTGTTGACCTGATCGCGCTGCCACATATCCGCGATCAGTTTCATTGCGGGTATGAGGTTTGCGGGGCTGATGAGCAGTATCTTTTTGTTGTAAGCGTATTGCCAGAGCGCAGGCTCCGTCTGTATTGCAGCAATATAAGCTCCTTCCACCGGCACAAACATCATGATGAAGTCGAGCGCATCCGCAATGTCCGTATAGTTTTTTGGGGAAAGCCCGTCGATATGTGCTTTTACGGAGCGTACCAATAGCTGCGCAGCGGCAGACTGTTGTGATGTATCCGTAGCCGCACAATAGTGCTCATAAGCTGTAAGCGAGACCTTTGCATCAACGATCACCACGCGCTCGTCGGGATACTTCAGCAGTACATCGGGTTGTATGGTTTTGCCTTCACTGTTTTTTGAAGAAGATTGTACAAAATATTGCAGTCCCTTTTGCAGCCCGGCATATTGCAGCATGCTTTCGAGGATCATTTCACCCCAGTTGCCTTGCTGCTTTACATTTCCGCGCAGCGCGGTCGCCAGGTTGTTGGCCTGATCAGAAAGCAGCTTATTCATATCCATCATGTGGCGGATTTGCTCCCGCAGGGAAATGCGCTCCTGACTTTCCACTGTTCTTTTTGCCTCGTATTCGTCTTTAAAGCTGCGTATCTGTTCTTTAAGCGGATCGAGAATTTTTTTTAGTTCGGCACCTTGTGTCTGTGTGATGTTGCCCGATTTTTCTTCGATAACGGCGGCTGCAATACTTCGGAACTGCTGTTCGATCTTTAGTTCGATGGCTGCAAAGTCCGCGGAAGATTGCTGCCTTTGCTGCTCGGTGAATCTCAGTTCCGTTTCGAGTCTGGCATAGTCTGCGGCATGTTTTGTTTCCGCATCCGAATTTTTCCGCAACAACGCATCATATTCCTGCTTCGGGACAAATTGCCCCTTGAAGTACAGGCGCAACATCAGGTAGGCCATCAAACCACCCGAAAGAAAGGAGACCGCAGCAATCCAGTACATGTTCATCTCAATAAGTTAGGAAGGAATGAGGTAAAGGTACAGAGCGGAGGCCGGCAATCATGAACGGGTTTTTATCTCTTGTTCGCCTAAGATCTTGATGGGTTTGAATTTGTTGCTCAGATCTTTTCGGGTACGAGATGAATCGGTGTGCTTTGTTATATGGTCAATTGCATCGTCTATATTGTCGGTAAAGAGGATTAAGTGTTCGTCTTCTGCACTTATAGTGTTGTCTTCTACCATTTGCTTCAGGTGCGCCATCAGATTTTTATGATAGTTAACCCCCATTACCACAATGGGAAAGCTGCTTATTTTTTTGGTTTGAATGAGTGTAACCGTCTCAAAAAATTCGTCCAGTGTGCCGAAGCCTCCGGGCATTACCACAAAGGCAGCAGAGTATTTGCGCAAGAGTTCTTTGCGGACAAAAAAGTATTCAATGGTAACGAATCGGTCAAGGTAAGGATTCGGTTGCTGTTCGTGAGGTAACTGAATATTGCAGCCGATAGACAAACCCTTTGCCTCCTTTGCTCCTTTGTTGGCTGCTTCCATCAATCCCGGACCACCGCCCGTGACGATGGTAAAACCTTCTGCGGAAATTTTTTTAGCGATTTGACAGGTGAGCAGGTAATAGGGATGATCGGCGGGAAATCTGGCAGACCCAAAGATGGTAACGCAGGGACCGGTGAAGTGAAAAATCCGAAATCCTTTCAGAAACTGTGCGACTACGCTTATGGCATATTGCAGTTCTTTCCACCTTGACCCTGGACCTTGCAAAAAATCTTTTTCCTTTTGAAATAAACGTCCGGACATTTTTTTTCGATTTCGATGGTAGCAGTAATGAGTTATCGGGGGAGATATAGAATAGGTACCGATGACTGGAAAAGCGTTTGCTTCACCAGGCTTGGCTTGAATAATAAATTGAGAATATTCCGAATCTCCGAAAAGATCAGCAGGCTGTCCACCTTGTTTTGCAGCGCATACATTTCCAATACTTCCGCCAGATAGTCGGACTTTATGTTAGTCACCGAATATGGAATTCCTTGCAGCAATTGATTAATCGTTTGCAGGTCCGTATCCCTTTCTACCTCGTCTGTAACTACGTGGACAAAGTGAAGTTCGATGTTTGCCTTACGCAACCACTCCGCGTAGTTTGAGATTACATGCGCTTCTTCGCCGAGCCATTTGGTAGCAACCAGTATTTTTTGCAGCGGCTTGTATTCTGCAGCGCCGGGTACTGCAAAAACCGGGAAGGTGGATTGATTTAAAATGGAGAGTGCTGTCGATCCGAAGGGAGTCGTGAGCAGCCCCGTGGTGCCATGTGTACCTACAATAATCGTATCCGGGTGAATCGTACCAGCATAGTCGAGAATGGTCTTTGCAACTGTGCTATTTCTATGCATGGCTACGATGCTGAGGTTGTCATCATATCCTGCAAACCTCTTGGCCAGTATGGACTGTTTTTGCACATTGTAGCTCCTGATAAATTCATCGTCAGGAATGCTTTCAGGAATGGAAGGAAGCTCGTAGATCTGCAGTACAGTGAGGCGGGCGCTGAATCGTTTTGCGGTGGCGAAAGCGAATTCTTCTGCTGCTCTGGCATCTGCTGAGTTATCGGTACAAAGAAGGATATTCGTAAACAGGCTTAGCGATTTTTCGTTCATAAAATGCCTTTTTAGTTTTCTTCGGAGAATATTTTCTCAGGTTTTACCCACTCACTTTTTTATAGCTCATTACAGCCCATCCATTGAATACTATTGCGAACCCGAGCATGGCAAAGAAGTGGAGTTTGACATCTGCGAAACCACTGCCTTTGAGCACCACCATCCGCATCACCTCAATGAAATAGGTTACAGGATTGGCAAGGGCGATCCACCTTGCCCAGGTAGGCATACTGTCTATAGAAGTGAACAGTCCGCTCATCAACAGGAAGATCATCACAAAGAAAAAGGCAAGAGACATAGCCTGTTGTTGGGTGTTGCTGTAAGTAGAGATGAGCAAACCAAAGCCCAGCATGGCAACGAGATAAATGGCAAGGTAAGCATAGAGAAGGAGGACGCTTCCCACCGGTACAATACCGTACACCAGGCGCGCTACGATGAACAAACCCAGGGTAAATATCAACATGCCGATCAGCCAGAAGGGAATGAGTTTGCCAAGAATGAAATGGTACTTTTTTACAGGCGTAACATTGATCTGTTCTATGGTTCCGATCTCCTTTTCCTTGACGATGTTGAGCGCACACATGTAGGTAGCCACCATCGTGATGAGAAATACCAGAATGCCCGGCACCATAAAGAGTCTGTAATTGAGCAAGGGATTATACCAGTTGATAGCTGCTGCTTCAATGGCTTGGGGCGGAGTGCTGAGTGGTTGTTTCAATAACTGTAACCGAAGGTTTGCGTTGAAGTCGTTGACGATCCGCGACAGATAGTTGCTGCCCACGATGGCTTTGGTACCATTGATGGCATTGACGGCAAGGAAATAATTCTCATGACCTTCGCGCACCAGTGTCCGTTCAAAATTTTGCGGTATTTCGAGGATCAGATCTGCTTTGTCTCGCTGAAAAAGTTCGTACGATTGTGCGAATGAAGAGCCATAATCCGTGATGCTGAAATATCGGGACGCACCTATTTCACCGATCAGTTTTTGTGAGGAGGTAGAGTGGTCGTGATCCACAATAGCGATGTTTACATTTTTGATCTCGTAATCAGCAGCAAGCGGCAGAATGATCAACTGTACGATGGGTAAAACCATAATCATCCGGAGTATCGTCGGATTTCGGAAAATTTGCCGAAACTCTTTTTGTAACAGAAAGCGCAACGTTCTCATGAAAGTCTTGTTTTGAATTTCTTAATGCTCAGTATCAACAGGAAGGTTGCCATGCCCATGAGTATAAGCGTCTCTTTCCACACGGATCGCAGTCCCAGCCCTTTGATCATCACATTCTTTACAATGATGTAGTACCACTTGGAAGGCACGAGGTTAGAAAACAACTGAAGGGGCCTGGGCATATTCTCCAGCGGAAACATAAAACCTGTAAAAATCATTACCGGCAGCAATAAGCCCATCAGCGATATAAGCATGGCAGCCTGCTGCGAGTTCGTGGAATTTGAGATGAGCAAGCCCAGGGAAAGCGCCGTGAGAATGAGTATAGAGCTTTCGAAAAACAAGAGCAGAATACTTCCCTTTATGGGCATGTCTAAAAGGAAAACGCTGAGCAAAAGGATTACGGTAAGGTTCACCAGCGAGAGGATGAAGTAGGGGACTGCTTTTGCTGTGACCGCAAGGAGGGGGCTAAAGGGCGATACGAGCAGGATTTCCATGGTGCCGTTTTCCTTCTCTCGTACAATGGATGCGGAGGTCATCAGCACACAGATGAGCATGAGCACCAGCGCCATCACACCCGGCACAAAGTTGGTCGTCCCTTTCAGTTCGGGGTTGTAGATCATTCTTGTGATGGCACTGATCTGCAGGTTGTGAGCATTTGTCTTTCGTATTGACATTTCATAGTCGCGGATGATCTGTGTGGCGTAGGAGGTAAGGGTCGTTGCCGTATTTGGATCGGATGCATCAGCAATGATCTGCACCTGCGCTTTACCTCCGTGCCACAGGTCATTGCCGAAGTTGGTCGGGAAGATGATGGCCAGTTTTATCTTTCCCGATTGAAACGCTTTTTCAATCTGCCGGTGGTTGGGCAGGCTTTTTTCAATTTCGAAATAATTACTGGCTTCAATCTTTGCGGTCAGCTCCTGAGAAGCGACATCCTTTGCGTAGTCGCAGATTACAATATTGCTATTCTTGATCTCATTGGTAAGGGCAAAGCCAAACAATAGAATTTGCGCAATGGGCATTCCAAACAGCAGGAGCAGTGTTTTCTTATCGCGGAAAACATGATAAAACTCCTTTCGTACAAATGATAGAAACTGTTTCATAAATGTTCGTTAGTCGGCTTTTCTTTTTGCGCCTCTCGCCAGTTCAAAAAATACGTCATCCATAGAGGTTGTGTTGTACTTGCTTTTCAGGTTTTGCGGCGTGTCCAGCTCTTTCATCACGCCATCCACCATCATCGATATCCGGTCGCAATACTCTGCTTCATCCATGTAGTGCGTGGTGACAAACACAGTGATGCCGCGCGCCGCTGCGTCGTATATCAGATCCCAGAACTGACGACGGGTCACAGGGTCCACTCCGCCCGTGGGCTCGTCGAGAAACACAATTTTCGGATCGTGCAGCACGGCTACAGAAAACGCCAGTTTCTGTTTCCATCCCAACGGTAGTTCGCCTACCAGTTTTTTCATTTCGTTCTGCAGACCCAATTGCCCGATCAGCTTTTCACTTTTGCTTTTGATCTGAGCGTCCGACAGTCCGTAGATGCCTCCGAAAAAGCTTATGTTTTCGAGGGTCGTCAGATCTTCATAAAGCGAGAATTTCTGACTCATGTAGCCAATGCTCTTTTTTATTTTTTCGGACTGTTTGTAGATGTCAAAACCCGCAATGCTGGCGCTGCCTGAAGATGGTGTCAGCAAGCCGCAGAGCATTTTCATAGCTGTGGTTTTTCCGGCACCATTGGCACCCAAAAAGCCAAATATTTCACCGGCATACACTTCGAAACTGATCGCGTTTGTGGCAATAAAATCGCCGAACCGTTTTGTCAGATGCTCTGTTTTTATGACTATTTCTCTGGTCATCTTTCGTCAGTTGTTTGCGTTTTTCATCAAAGCGATAAAGCAATCTTCCACCGTGGGTTCTATAGGTTTTCCATCTACAGCCGCATGACCTTTTTCGGTGAGTTCCTGAAGCAGTCCGTCAAGGTTGTTGTCTCTAAGTGTGATGTGATGGTGGTCGCCAAAGCTGTAAACACTTGTTACTTCTGGCATCGTTCTCAAATCATTGATGAGCCTGATCATATTATCGCTTCGCACGGAATACAGCTTATCGGGAAACTGTTTGATGATATTTTGCGGTGTGTCTATAGAAAGGATGCTTCCCGATTGTATCAAGGCGATCCGTTCGCACAGTGTTGCTTCGTCCATATACGGTGTGGATACCAGTATGGTGATGCCCTGTGCTTTTAATGCCTTCAGCATCTCCCAGAATTCTTTTCGCGACACGGCATCTACGCCAGTGGTGGGCTCGTCGAGAAACAGCACTGAGGGTTTGTGAATGAGGGCGCAGCACAATGCCAGTTTTTGTTTCATTCCCCCCGACAATTTACCCGCTCTGCGGTTTTTGAAGGGCTTTATCTGTATGTAGATGTCTTTGATAAGATGGTAATTTTCTTCGATGGTCGTATTGAAAATGGTGGCGAAAAAGCTCAGATTTTCTTCGACCGTCAGGTCTTGATACAAAGAAAATTTACCCGGCATATATCCTACATGGCTTCTTATTTCCTTGTAGTCGTGTACAATGTCGAGACCCGTAACGGTAGCCTTACCGCTATCGGGCAGCAGCAGCGTAGTGAGCATGCGAAAGATGCTGGTTTTTCCCGCACCATCCGGACCAATAAGTCCAAACAGTTCACCTTTCTCTACGGCGAAGGAAATGCCATTGACTGCTTTTACCTGTCCACCGTCATAGGTTTTCACAAGGTTTTCTACATGTACATCGCTCATTGTAGTCATTTTTTGCTGCTAAAATTCACCTCGCCATACATGCCTATTTTCAGATAGCCATCGTTCGGCACACGGATTTTAATGGCATACACCAGGTTCTGCCTTTCTTCCTTGGTTTGTATCGTTTTGGGTGTAAACTCCGCCTTTTCAGATATCCAGCTCAGCGTTCCCTTATAGGTCTTAAAGCCACCCTTGCCGTCATCTGTCTGCACGGTTACGTTTTGTCCGGTTTTGATAGTCGGTAGCTGTGTGCCGGTTACGTAGGCGCGCAGCGTTATAGTGTCGGTGTTGGCTATTTTATACAATGCTTTGCCTGTGCTCACCATCTCTCCGGCAAAGGCATATTGCAGCAGCACGGTACCGCTCACAGGGTTGATGATATTGCCCTTGCTGATCTGGTCTTCGATTTGTGCAACCGATTTCTGCAGCGGTTCTTCCTCGCTCAGCACCGATCTGTTTTGCGTGTGTACATTCGAGCGGCTCAAGGCAATCTGCTGTTCATACACGCCCATCTGACGTCTTGCTTCTTCCAGCCGGGCATTTATATCGTCCAGTTGCTTCTGCGTTGCCGCATCGGCCTTCACCAGGTTTTCTATGCGTTGTTGTTCATGCTGCAGATATGAGAGCTGCGAGCGCAACACGGATATTTGTTTTTCGATCACCTCAGTTTGCGGGATCGCCGTATTCAGTTTATCCTGCAACGATTGTATCCTTGCTTCTGTTTGTTCTTTCTGCAGTTCCAGGTTGGTTACATCTATTTTGCCCCTCACTTCTCCTTTGTTCAGGTGTTCGCCTTCTTTTATGTTGAGGCTGAGTATTTGTCCGGATTGCTGTGCGGAAACAATGATCTCGTCGGCTTCAAAACTTCCCGAAGCGTCGAAGTCATTCTGGTGGTTGCCGCAAGCGCTGAGTAGCAGAAATGCGGCAGCGATAAAAATCGGTTTTTTCATATCGTTGTGTTTAGTTGCCTGTGGTGAATTGTCTGTTGTATTGGTTGGACAATGCCTGAATTTTATGAAGCTCCTGATTGAGCTTTGCCTGGCTAACGGCGTTCAGTTCCTTCAGGTAGTCGTTGAGCGTGATGACGCCATTTTCATATTTTGCCTTTGCTGCTTCGCGAATGTTTTCTTTCAGTGCGATGATCGTTTGGTCTGTCGCGATCAGTTGGTCTGTTTTCAGTTTTTCGTTCGCTTGTTGTATCTGGCTAAGCCTGTTGTTGAAGAGAAAAGTTTCTCGCTGCACATTGTTCTCCTGGCGGTTTACCTGCAGTATCCTTTTTTCATTTTTCAGTGTGTACAAGGCAGAAAAGTTCCAGTTAAGTCTCACACCGGCGATGTAATACCAGTCAAATTCATTTTTCAACTGGTTGAGCCCCGGCTTGCCATAGCCGCCCTGGCCGAAGAGACTCAGCCTCGGCGTCACCTGTGCCTGAAGCAACTTTAGCTGTTTGTCGTACAGTTTGTTTCGGAGTTCGAAAGCCTTTAGTTCCGGACGATTATTTTCAGTATCCATCCATACATCTTTTGCGATAGGCGCTTGCAGATCATCCGCATTGTCGATACGGTGCCCGGTAAAGGCTTGTAGCATTTGTAGGTATGCAGCAATGCCTGCCTCTATTTCATACAGTCTTTGTTGCTGTATCAGAATTTCCGAAGCTAACTGATCGGCGTCCGAACGATAAGCAGCACCAAAACGCACGGCGCTGTCCACGCTTTTTTTTGTGTCTCTCAGTTGTTCGATCAGAAGGTTGATCTGTTGCTGCTGCGTATGCAACAGTAATGCACCAAAGAACAATTGGTTGACGCGCTCTCTAAGCGCATAAAGGTCTTTCTCCAGACCTGCACTTTCTAACGAGGACGTGAGTCTCTGAAGCTGTCTTTTGGCAGCGATGGCGCCTCCGTCATAAATCGTTTGGTTAAGATCGGCGTAGGCTTTGTACTGATCTTTGCTCAGCGGCTCGATGCCGGTGTTCGGAATGGGCACGGTAATAACGTCTGACTGATAGGTTGCTTGTGCCGTGGTACTGATCTGCGGCAGGTAACCCTTTGCGAGATTTGCCAAGGTATAACGTTGCGTGCGGCGGATAAGCTCTGCCTTTGCAATCAGCGGATAATTCTGTTCAGACCAGGTGTGCACGCTGTCAATCGTAATGCTTTGTGCTTGGACATTTCCCAGCGTCATTACAGAGAGCCAAAGGCTCAAGATGAAATGACTGTTTGAAACAAATGTTCGAATCATAGACAAAAAAAATTTTGTTTGCGTTATATTTTTAAAGATGACCAGATCACCTCAACTACAGCTTTTTTTCTTTCCCGTATTTTTTGTTTGTATTGCTCCTCCGAAAGACCGAAAACCTTTCGCATCAACGGCTTTGCTAAGAAGGGGAATATGGTCAGCGCCTGTATATTCAGTAACAGATCTTCTGCTTTTATTTTACGGATGGTGCCTTTTTTCACCTCCTCGTCAATCTTCTTTGTCAGTCCGCCCAATAGGGCTTCGGAAGGAATAGCATTGACGAATGAAAAAACAATATCCGGATTGCGGTTGATTTCATTGACGATAAACACCGGTAGTTCCGGATATTCCGACAGTTTACCGGTATCGAGTGCTACTATTTGTTTAATTATTTCATAGAGGGGAAGATCCGAATGGATGATCGAAGCCATTCCGCCAAAAAACTTTTTAAACTCCTGGGCAAACACAGCTCCGAAGAGTTTCTCCTTGCTTCGGAAGTAATAATTGACCATTGACTTTGTGGTGCCTGCTTCGGTAGCAATATCCTGCACCGTAGCGCCATCAAAGCCTTTTTGGTTAAAGAGCTTTTTCGCTGCTTCTAAGATCACATTTTCGGTATGGGCTCCCTGCTCTGTCATTTCGTACAAATGTTTCGAACAACCGTTCGAAGTGCAAAGAAAGGGTGCGGATTTTGTTTGTGCAAATTTTTTTTGAATTTTTTTAAACGATCAGGGAGAAAATTTTTTTGAAGAGGTTCTTGAAAGCAATAAAGCTATTGAGAAGACAATGTGGCTTATGCTAAAACGTGTGAAATGGGCCTCTACTCCTCCGTGCCCTCTGTGTGAAACTTTCGTGCGGCAGGGATGACCTTGATAGTTCTCTGTTTCTCTGTGCCCTCTGTGTGAAATTAGTCGGGCGTGGATGCCCATCATGAACCCACGCATTCCACCCGTTGCTTTACTGAATCATTGGTATTATATTCGATTCCACTATTTCAACCTTATGAGGTTTCGCATCACACTCCAAACACTATCTGAAACAGGCAACATTTTACCGGTCAATTATCCGTATCCCTTATCTGCAGCTATCTATCGCATACTTCATGCCGGCGATGCAGCCTACGCTCATTTTCTTCACGACAAGGGGTATGGTTCGAGTCTGAAGCAGTTTAAGCTGTTCTGTTTTTCAGACATCCGAACTCCGTTTACCATCCAAAGCGACCGATTAATCATGAAAGGCAGAGTGGCGAACTTTCTCGTCAGTTTTCATTTGCCCGAAGCTGCAAGTCATTTTATTAAAGGTTTGTTCCTGCAGCAAAATATTGAGATTGCCGACAGAAAGTCGCGATGTGCGTTTCAAGTAATACAGGTAGAGCAGCACCCATTGTTCCCATCTGCTCTGGTAGGTGCGGACTTAATAATGGCACACCTTAGTTTGTTGTCGCCGGTGTATTGTGGTGTAAAAAATGAAAGAGGCAATTACGATTTTTTGTCGCCCGATCATCCCGGTTTTGCACAACAATTACGGTTCAACTGGTTAGAAAAATGTAGAAGCGTATGGGGAGAGGCAGCAGCATCACATTTCGCTGATGCCAGCATAGAACCCATCTTCACTGAGCACCCTCCTAAATCGAGACTGGTTACCGTAAAGGCAGATACGGCGGCAGAAACCCGGCTTAGAGGCTTTACTCATTTCCGGTTGCAGGTGCAGGGACGCAGGCCAGCTCTGGAGCTTTTACTCAATGCCGGTGTCGGACTTTATAACAGCTCTGTTGGGGGTGGATGCTGCGAAGTGATAAGGGCAGAGACAGTAAAGTCGTTGTAGTGCAAGTGTTTTATGGAAGCAAAGCTTATTTAAAAAAACCTATTAATGAATCATAAGCAACCTGTATATGACCGATCAGGAAAAAATGCAAAGAGTGTTGCGGCTGATGGTGCTATTGTCGGGCAACCGACGCTACACAAGGGCTGAGCTCTCCGAGCGCACCGGCATCACTGAGCGAACGGTATTTCGCTATTTTGAGACCATGAAAAGCGTGGGTCTGGAGCTGGAACAGACAGATGGACGTTATAGACTCATGTCCGAACATCCGACGGCTAAGGCACTCGGCGAGCTGTTTCACTTTTCGGAAGAAGAGGCGCACCTGCTCTGCCTGATGCTCGAGCAAACGGAAGCCTCCACAGCCGTAAGAGAACGGCTGTTACGTAAACTGCATGCACTCTATGATATGACAGTGGCATCTCAACTGGCAGAGGAACGGCAGGTGCGTTTTGTGCAGGTACTGAAAGAAGCCATGCGCCGCGAGCGACAGGTTTGCCTGCTTGGCTACCGGTCGTCCAACAGCCGGAGCATAAGAGACCGGGTGGTGGAACCCTTCAAGTTTTTACAAGACTATACCGGTGTGTGGTGTTTCGATGTTGCAGACAAATGCAACAAACAGTTCCTACTATCACGCATGGAACAAGTAGAACCCCGTGCAAGCTCCTGGCAGTACAGTTCCCTACATCACGAACCTTTCACAGACGCCTTTCGCATGAGTGCCCCTGTGGCTATTGCCACCGTAGAAGCGGAACTTTCTATGAAAGCCTGGAATCTGCTGCAGGAAGAATTTCCACTGGCGGCGAAGTATGTTCAGCGGAAGGGCACCCGGTATCAAATGCAATTACCGGTGGCGGCATTCCAGGGCATAGGAAGGTTTGTGCTGGGCATGCCGGGTGAGATAGCAGTTGAAGGACCCGCAGCGTTTAAGAACTGGTTGAGAGAACAGGCAAAAAAGAAATTCAGACTGACGGAAGTTGACAGTGAGGGGTAAGAGCTTTGTAGCGATACTATAATGATAAACGCTTATGAGCAAAAGAGAAACAGTTTACCATCTCATCATTCTCGACGAAAGCGGTTCGATGAATATCATCAAGACGCCAACCATTTCCGGGTTCAATGAAATCTTACAAACGATGAAGGGCGCAGAACGACAACACCCCGACCAACAACATTTCGTCTCCTTAGTCACCTTCAACGGCATGGGAATCAAACACCAGCTCGACAGCCAGCCCCTTGCTACCCTGCTTCCGCTCGATGAAAAGCACTACCAGCCCGACGCCAACACGCCCCTTTTTGATGCCATCGGAAAAGCCGTAGGGCGACTAAGAGAGCATCTTGCTCACCAGTGTGACTACAATGTATTGGTCACCATCTTTACCGATGGTGAGGAAAATGCCTCAAAAGAATACACACGTTCATCCGTCAAAAGATTGGTGGAGGAGCTTAAGGCGCAGGGCAACTGGACCTTCACCTACATCGGCACCGACCATGAAGTGGAGACGGTATCTACCTCCATATCCGTCACTAATGTGCTACGCTTTGAAAAGACGGTGGAGGGGCTAAGAGATGCATTTCAAAAGGAGTCGAAAGCCAGGATGAAATACAGCCAAAATATAACCGACGGAATCAAGGATACAGACGGCTATTACCAAGAATAGAAGTATTCCGCTGGCTCTTCATAATATAACTTTAACAATGAATCAGTAACCTTTTGCAATGGGACTGAGGGAGGCGGAGCTGTGGGGAAAAGAAAGACATCCTGACAATCCTTTTGAAATTAGTTTCAATTCTCCGGTAGTGCGATTAAGGGAATGTCAAGATGTCTTTTTGCAAAAGTAATTAACTCGATGGGGAGCACAACGAACTGCTTTGTCAATCGTTTTTCATTAATCATTTTGTAATTATGGCAATTTAGAATAGTTTTGGGAAAAGCTACTAGATGAAAATCGAAGGAAAACTGATAAATCAACCACTGGGCTGTGTTCATTGCATGCTCTATCTTGAGGATGTGATCGAATGTGAGATATGTAGTAACTGGCGGTTCATAGATAAACTTCAATAGCATGACAATCTTCAATACTTACACAGGGAACGCAATGCTCAATAATGCATTGATGACCATTGAATCTTTAGCCGGACTAGAGCATGTATCAGGAATTACTCCGGATCTTCTCCAAAAGTTGTATAGTGAGAAGAATCTAAAAGATTTGAACAAGCGCCTCAAGAGCTATACAATGCTGTTCACTAAAAACGGACCGCTACACAATGATAAGCAGAACGGTGATAGAATCTATGATTCGCTGTTTAAAACGATCGTCAGCAAATTTGAAAATGAAGGGTCGAGAACTTGTGAAATTTCCGGTTTAAGTTTTGACACGCCATTTCATGCTTTGTATGAAAAAGCACTAGGAGAACTTGGATTTTCATCGAAGGAGATTCAAAAGAAAGATACAACCATAGGCAGAACGTGGTTCCCACTTATCGGAGGGTTGGGATCAGACGCACAAGCTCTACCACAAGCTAAATTCGCTATACAGATACATCCTATCTGCATAGTTATTCTTCAATTTCTGCCGCTGTCGTCGTTGCTGTATAATGGGGGTATTTTACTCGTTGATTCTTCAAACTTCGATTTGCCCCGTAGAATGATTGATCGAAACAGACGTCTGGTGGAAGAAAGGGCGGGGGCTGTTTCTGTAAGTGAATCTATCGAAAATATCAGAGACTCGAAGGGGAACTACCTGATAAAAGCTCTAGAATCACTTAAAGAGAAAGAGCTTTTTGACGAAACATATTCTGATTTAAATCTGTGGAGCTTTTCAAATTCTGGAACAGGGGCAAGCTGTCAAATAGACCGAATACCGAATACGCTCATCCGCAAGCTAACACAACTAGACGCAAATCCAAGAACTGCGGCTGAACTAAAGTCCATTTTGAACAACAACTTCACTTCTTCAAGTTTTCTGGAAGCGCTTGAGGGGAACAGGGATTGGCATCTCTTGTATCCTGCCGTACTGGGAAGTGGAAAAAACAAAGTAGAACATAATGGTTATTCTTCCGAGTTTCTGGAATCTTATTACCATGTAATTGGCAAGGGGGAAATGCTTGAGATTGCCCGGTATATTTCCTTTTTGATTTCGAAGTATAAGACAAAATACTTTGACAAACTTCCGAAAAAATCGGATGCCTGGAACGAGCCAGAATACAGAATTGAAATAGTAAAAGTCTTGGCATTAGCCACTGAAAAAAACGAATGGAGCCTGGAGCATCAAATAGCTATTCTCGATGACAAGGAGAAACTCCCGGTAAATAGCAGCTTTCGTCGCATGCACAGACTTATTCATTTTTATTGGCAACGAGATGTTGACAACATACCTCTACCGGCAGTTGAAGTTCATGAGACAGCTGTTTTCAAAGCTTGTGAGTGGGTTATCGCCCTTGCTCAAAACTATTCTGGAAGAATACGGATAACAGAGAGTCTCAGAAGTCCCCAAGAGAACGAAAGCGTGAGTTTGGAGCGTGTCTTCCTTGAGGCTCTAGAAAATACGTACGTCGAGTTCATGGACATCTGCGACTTGCTAGTCGAGAAAGAAAACTTTTATTTCTCACAAAAGAATTTGAACGAACTATTGAGAATTTTCTTTTCTCAACCAATACAGGCTGGCTATAATTTGCATGACTGGGTAAGCGAGACAGAGGACGTCGTTTTGAGCGACTGGCTTCAGCGAATAGTTCTTTTTGCCGAACAGTATCAAAGCTACTATTTTGAAAAGTATCGGAATCAGCTTACCGGAAGGTTACCGACAGAAAAGTTCAGACGGCTTGTTAAGCGTTTTGAGGAGCGAAGTGACTTCTATCTGCTTTTTTCACAAGCTGTAGAAAACACCAACACCTACCTTGCGGAGCATAAAGGCGGTTCGTCGAATCAGTGGGACGTTGAGAATCTTTTACTTGATCCACTGGGCAATCGCTCCAATGGTTTGAGCCGATGGGCTATTGTCTTTTCCCTCAAGCAACAGTCGTTGAAATCACAAACAACTGATCAATTAATTACACAATAAAAACAACTTCAGATGGCAACATTGAACAACATCACCGGAGCACTACTAATTGACGCTACTGCTGCTTTCCTAAACGGAGCTGGTCTAGGTGTAGGCGAAGACAAAAACAAAGTGATCCCTAAAACTTTCAGAGAAAAGGTTAACAATCGTGCAGAAGAAGTACCCTATGTATCTGCCCAAGCCTGGAGAAGATGGTTGAGAGACACCACAAACGAGGAAAACAGCTGGAACCCAAGTGTACTAAGAGCAATTGGCGAAGGTTCTGATAAGGGGACAACAAACAAAATTGCGACAGAGTTAAATCCTGTAGATTTTCCTGAAGATGACCTCTTCGGTTACATGAAAGCAGGTTCAAAGAACGAAGAGAGCATCCAAAGAGCATCACCTTTTAAGACGTCAATTTTGAAGGGTATAAAAAATATGCGAACCGTAAACAATGACGAAGCTTTCGTTCATTTGAAAGAAGGGACACCACTACCTTATTCAACAAAGTTCTACTCTACACATCTGGAAGGCTTTTTTAACCTTGAATATTACCGTTTGGGAGTTTTTGATAATCTCGGAAGCAAACAAGAGCTTGGAAGTGAATTGATAATAGCCCATGCCGACAAACTTATTCAAACAACCTTGGGAGGAAAGTTCACGCGCTTCGAATTGAAAAATGCGGAAGAAAGCCGCAAGCGGAATGCAGCAGGCTTGCTTAAGGGGTTAGCTTTTCTTCGTGGTGGGGCCAAACAAGCCGCATTTGGTGCAGATGTAGCTCCGAAAGTGTTGATAATAGCAGGCATGGAATCAGCAAACCCAATCTTCAATAACCTGTTCATCGGAAAAGGTGAAAAGCCTGCACTTAACATAGAACTACTTACTCAACTGGCGAAGGACTATCAGCAAAAGCTCGCAACACCGATTTACATAGGAATTAGGTCTGGATATCTACAAAACGAAACAGAAATTCAATCAATGGGCGACGCATTCGTAATAGGCTCTCCAATCGAAGTGGTGAATCAATTTACCGAAAAATATTTGAAACATGGATAAGGTGCTGGAGGTGCAATTTTCCGGCTGGACTGCAACACCCAGAATGCCTTTCATTCTTTCAGGGAATGCTGTTTGCATGCATACGCCAAGCTACTCCTTGTTACTTGGGTTGATTGGTTGTTGCCTGGGAAGAACTGTGAATTCAGAGGAGGTTTCTTTGGGGTTTAGATACTCGTTCGAGAGTGTAGCCGATGATATGGAAACACGTCAGCGTCTTGAATTTGACGGTAAGAAAGTCAAAAACCACAGCAAGGGCTCGGACGCCTACATGCGAGAGTTTCATACATTACCCAAGCTTACACTATGGTTGAACCGGCTCGACTGGAAAAAGTATTTCGAAAACCCTGTCGGTACTCCCTCTTTAGGACGATCGCAGGACATACTCAAAGTCGAGCAAGTGCGTGAAGTAGAAGTTAGTACCGTTAAGGATGGGGTTGTCTCGGGATGTATGTTACCCTTCTCCGTTGGACTAGAAGTTGGAGGGCAATTGGTTCAACTTGCAGAGTCATTTGAGGAGAACGAGGAAGTAGGTTCCGGGAGGTCACCCAAAAGCTCGAAGATGTTTATTTCTATTCCGCACGATAGCGAAGTCCCCGTGACCTTCGCCAACCTCTTTAAGACACACGACGAGCCCTCTACTACATTTTATCTTCATCAGTTTAACGCGTGAGTAAATCCTTCGATCATTTTTTTGCAAAGAGTGACGGTGTAACAACGTTACCAATGCATACACGGTATGTTTTGACAGCTGCGGAGTGCTTGCTGGAAAGATTGCCCTTTTCGGAGGACGAAAAGCTTATCTGGAAAGAGAAAATCGCACGATGTGCCATTTTCCATGATCTGGGAAAGGTGCATAGGGACTTTGTAGCTAACCTTTCTGGGGGGGAGTTCTACTCTATCAGGCATGAAATAATATCGTTCTGGTTCTGTTTTAATTTTTTGAGCCTTGCTAAGGATGAACTTTTTGCCATTGCCACACATCACAAAGGGATCATCGACAAGCCAGGTGAAAAAGGACGATTGAGCATAGATGCTTTGACACGACATCTTCAGGTCTGGTTGGAGAGAGACATTGATATGATGAGCGTTGAGACAGTAATCGAATGGTCAAAGCTGTTTGGTCGGGAAATTCGGTACGAAGAGGTAGTTGAAATCAAAAAGCAAATACCTAAGGACCTTCTGGAAATGTTTTTTGCAACAAGGCAGAAGACTGCAGTCCCGAATCTGCAGGACAGGAAAATATTGTCTTTGACGAGAGCGCTACTTATTGCGGCTGATCATCTTGGTTCAGCTCGAAAAGAAGATGCGATTCCACAATACAAAGCACTTTCACTCTCGGACTTTCAACCGAAGAACGGAGAAAGCTATCTTCCCTTCAGACCATTTCAGGAAAGGCTTCAAAAGCATTTCTCTGATGCGATACTTCATGCCCCGACTGGTTCGGGTAAAACAGAAGCAGCATTAAGTTGGGTATATGCCAATCAGGTGGAGAATGCGAGGGTCTTCTACCTTTTACCCTATACAGCGAGTATCAATGCTATGGTTTCCAGGTTGCAAAATCATTATAACAAGGGTGTAGTAACTGCTCTTCATTCTAAAACACTGGACTTTTTCTACGAACAGCTATCCGACGAGAATAGTAACATGAATCACGACTTTCAGGCAATGGAATCGGAAGCAAAGAAAAAAAATTCTCTTTCAAGAGAATTATATTATCCAGTAAAAGTTGCCACCCTCCATCAGATTCTGAAGACTTCACTAAAGGGGAAAGGATGGGAAATGGCATTGTACGACTATCGAAATGCACTGTTTATAATTGATGAGTTTCATACGTACAACGCATTGTTTACAGGAATGCTTCTTGCTTCAGTTAGGTTATTCAGGCATCTTTTCGATGCGAAATTTCTGTTTATGTCAGCCACTATTCCCAAGTTCATGGCTGACCTGATCATCGAAAATATCTTTGATGGAGATAAGACTTCATTGTTGCGCCCTGATCGCTCGCAGGCACTTGATCATGCCGTTATGGCTCGAAGGCGTCATCAGGTTTATTGTAGGGCAGAGCAAAGAATTGATAGCGACATCCAATTGATAAAAGATTATCTGGAATTAGGGCGGTCTGTATTGCTTATTGTAAACAATGTAGCCACTGCTCAGAAGCTCTTTAAGGATATCTCTTTTGAAGGTTCCGCTCAGTTGTTACATAGTGGGTTCAATAGACAGGACAGGAGAAAAATCGAAAAAGCAATATCTGCCAAAAACTTAGCGAAAAGACCACAACTATTGATTGCGACTCAAGCCGTAGAGGTAAGTCTTGACATCGATTATGACGTTGCTTTCATAGAAAATGCCCCTGTTGATGCACTCATTCAACGTTTTGGGCGAGTAAATCGGGCTGGTACAAAAAGAATAGCTCCGCATGAAGACGCAATAGTTCTGAGTTACAACACGGTCTCTATTTACTTATATGAGCTTAGTGTTGGCAACACCCCTTTCTACGACTCAAACGTCCTGGAAGACACTTGGCGGGAGATGCTTAAAGTAGAAAAGCAGGAAATCAGCGAAGATGATTTAATTTCAATATGCAACAGGGTTTACTGTGACGGATATAACGATAGCCAAAAAGCGGACTTTGAAAACGGCTTCAACCACCCGGTGATAAAAAATTTTGAACAAGATTGGGTAGCAGGTGATTGGCGGGATTGGGTAGAGGATTTGTTAGAAAACAAAAATCAAAAAATAGAGGTTTTGTGTTTTAATCTCGTTGATAAGTTTAAGGAATTGATTGAAAAAAAGCGGTTTCTAGAGGCTAATCAATTGCTTGTCTCTGTCTATGTTTATGAACCTAAAATTTCGAACGAACCGATTTACGGGAACGTTCGGGTCGCGGTTAATCTAGAGTACGATCTCAGAATTGGATATGTAGAAGTGGGGAAAAACTATGATAGCAGGCAGTTATAGGACTTACATCTAGTTCGATTGGTGGCTTATAAGCTAACTCTATCACTTCGCCTTATCACATATCACTCCACTCTCGACGAAACTACTCGTCCGCAAGACCGCAAATTTTTAAGATTTGCACCCGCAGGCATAATTTTCATTTGTTTCGTTTATTTCGAATAATTTTGTCCTGAAAATTGCGATAATATGGAAGTGCTGGAGCAAATAAAAAAGCCATCAAAAAGAGAGCAGAAGGCAGCTATTGCGTCTTACGGTACGCTGGCTTCTGCTATTGGTCAGATGAGCGCGCGCGAGGTGGAAGTGGAAATTGAAATTGAGGAAACGGGCGACCGTATAAGCATTCCGGTGCGGGCTCTGAAGTTCCTTGAAGATATCCTCAAAGCAATGAGTGAGGGGAAACCGGTTTCTATTGTGCCCGTTGCTACCGAAGTGACTACACAAAAAGCGGCTGAGATACTGGGCTGTTCCCGTCCGCACCTTGTAAAGTTGCTGGAAGAGGGTAAAATCAGCTTCACAAAAGTAGGCAAGCACCGGCGGATCTTGTTTGAGAATGTTATCAGGTACAAAGAGCAAATGAAGAAGGAGCAGAAGCAGCATATCATAGATGTCATGAACGCTGACGAGGCATTGGGTTTGTATGATTCATAGCGTTCTCTTCACCGTGGTTCTTGACACCAAGGATAACTGAAAAATTCCCATGCACATCATCGCCACGCACATCAACTATTTCCACCTCTGCCATCGGAAGCTGTGGCTGTTTGCTAATGGTATAACGATGGAGCATACCTCCGACACTGTGTATGAAGGAAAACTGATTGGCGAAACCACCTATCCACAGCGCGCAGAAAAATATACGGAGCTGGAGATTGGCGGCAGCAAGATTGATTTCTACGATGCAAAAAGCAAAGTGGTGCACGAAATCAAGAAAAGCAACAAAGCAGAGGAGGCACATGAGTGGCAGGTGAAGTATTACCTCCTGCTGCTGAAGAAAAACGGTATTGAAGGCGCTACCGGAATATTGGAATACCCCAGGCTACGGGAAACTAAGGAGGTGGTGCTGACTGACAGTGATGAAAGCCATCTGAATGCTGTGATCAATGAAATCGCAAATATCGTTGACCATGTTTGTCCGCCGGTGATTCATGCAAAAATTTGCAAGGGTTGTTCTTACTACGATTTTTGCTATGCCACAGAACCCTAATTTTGCTGCGATCATTTTCCTTTTATCAAGCGTGTTGTCTATGCAATTTCATCTCCGCATACAAATAAAGGACATTAAATCTCCGCCCGTTTGGCGGGAGCTTCTTGTGCCGGCAACATTCAGCTTCGACAAGTTGCATACTGTTATTCAGGCTGCCTTTGGTTGGCAGGATTATCATCTCTATCTTTTTTCCAAAGAAGGATTTGTTTCTTCTCCCTGGATCAAAATTCCGGACGAGGGGGATGGAGATGATGATGTACGCGTGTATAATGCCCGTCGCACAAAAATCAAAGACTATGTGCTGATGTGGCAGAAATTTTACTATATCTACGACTTTGGCGATAGCTGGAAACATGAGATCAAACTCATCAACCTGAAAGATGGAAGCCCTAAGCATGCCAGTTTGCTTGCCGGTAAAGGAGCTTGTCCCCCCGAAGATTGTGGTGGCGCTTACGGATATGAGGAACTGAAAAAAGCCATAAAAAATCCGGCATCTGAAGAAGCGCAAGAGCTCATGGCATGGGCGGGATGGGACGAAGAAAATCCCTTTGATGCAACGGAGTTTGACTTTGAGGCGGCGGCGAAGGCTGTCGAAGCCGTGTAGTAGTGGTCGTTACGCGGTACAGGTATGCATAGAAAAGACTGCCTGAGCAATGCCCCATACTGATGAATTTCCGAAAAGGTCTTTCGTGCGAGATGGCTATGTTCCGGCGCGCAGAGCCTTTACACGAAGTGGTAAATCTCTTAAAGGATCACCTGATTACAATTTCTCCGACTTACTTTTTTCATTCTAAGCTCAGCACCATCAACATTTCCCATGAAGAAGAGTTATTACCTTTTTAATCCCGGGCGAATTTCGAGGAGGGATAACACAGTAAAGTTTGTGCCAGTCGATGAAGATGGAAATGAAGGTCCGTCGAAATACATACCTATCGAAGGGGTTGATAACCTCTACGTTTTCGGTAGCCTCGATGCCAATAGTGCTTTTTTCAACTTTCTGGGCAAGGCGCAAACCAATGTTCATTTCTTTGATTACTACGAACACTATACGGGCTCCTTCATGGCAAAGGACTATTTGCTTGCGGGTAAAATGCTGCTGGCGCAGGCGGAACATTGTTCGCAGAAAAAGAAGCGTATAATCATCGCGCAAAAACTCATAGAGGGTGCAGCGTTCAATATGCTCAAAAATCTGCGGTATTATAACAATCGGGCAAAGGAAACACAGCCGGTGATTGAAATGATAGAGCAACTCGCCCAGGGTATAGCTGCCACAACCGAAATATCCGCTTTGATGGGCATTGAAGGAAATATCCGGCAACACTACTATAACGCCTTTGCCATTATCATCAACGATTTTGAGATGGGAAACCGCAGTAAGCAGCCGCCATCCAACGAAGTGAACAGCATGATATCGTTTGTCAACAGCCTTTGCTATACCGTGTGTCTGGATGCTATTTACCATACGCAGCTCAACCCTACAATAAGTTTTCTGCATGAGTCAGGCACCCGGCGTTTTAGTCTGGCGCTGGATCTGGCAGAGATTTTCAAACCCATTTTGGCAGACCGGCTTATTTTTTCGTTACTCAATAAGAAGCAAATACAATCCTCAGATTTTGATGCGCGGCTTAATAGCTGTTTGTTGAAAGAAAGCGCGAGAAAGACTGTCGTTAAAGCATGGGATGAAAAATTGAACGAGACCATCAAACACAGGTCGCTGGGAAGAAGTGTAAGCTACAAGCACCTGATAAAGCTGGAATGTTATAAGCTATCCAAACACATACTTGGTATGGAAGAATACAAGCCATTTAAAGCCTGGTGGTAACCATTAGTGCTAAACCTGCAACCGATGTACATTATACTGGTGTATGATATTGAAGAAAAGCGCGTTGGCAAAATGCTGAAGCTGTGCAGGAGATACCTGAACTGGATACAGAATAGCGTTTTCGAAGGGGAGCTTACTGATGCGAAACTCAAGGAGCTCGTACACAGTGCACGGAGCATTATGGATACTGAAAAGGACAGCATAATATTGTTCAAAATGCGACAACAATCCTGGCTGGAAAAGACGATTATCGGGCTCGAAAAAAATGATACTGATAACTTCATTTAGTCGTCGAAGTAGGGCTCTCGCGAATACTCAACACTGGTTTTAAGTTTCAAGAAATTAGGAATTGGTTGATTTAGAGCCTGAAACCCAAGTTGTCGAACCAGGCGTACAAACTTATTATTGGCAGTGGACGACGGGAACCATGGAAATAACAGCAAGCCGCCGGAAATTTAGCTGGGAAAATGTATTTTTATTGCACCGTTTTTTACGGGTCTTAATCGCACCAACAGGAATTGAAACTGTAGGAGTATTTACCGAACCTGTATTGATGGGAACGTCTTAATCGCACCAACAGGAATTGAAACTTTCACCCGCCAGCTTCAGGCGTACACCCTTCACGTCTTAATCGCACCAACAGGAATTGAAACGAATGGCTGTTGAAAAACTTCGTCACAGTCGCAGAAGTCTTAATCGCACCAACAGGAATTGAAACCGATTTTGAGCCATACACGAAACAAAAAATTCGTGGTCTTAATCGCACCAACAGGAATTGAAACAGTACAGCGGATAAATGGATTGAGGATGAAGAAAAGTCTTAATCGCACCAACAGGAATTGAAACTACTCTGACAGCCGCAGACAGCGGTAAAACGTTTCTTGTCTTAATCGCACCAACAGGAATTGAAACAGGTATGCTGATATGTTCGCTGAACTAAACAAGAAAGTCTTAATCGCACCAACAGGAATTGAAACGGCATAACCCGGAGGAAGGCCTACGGCAGCAAGGTAGTCTTAATCGCACCAACAGGAATTGAAACGGAGATGCTACTGTACTGATTGAATGGGGAGAAATCGTCTTAATCGCACCAACAGGAATTGAAACTATATTGACTATGACGAAATATTATCCGCACAAAGAGTCTTAATCGCACCAACAGGAATTGAAACGATAAGCGCGTCTGTTATGTAAGAATCGAGTAAAAGTCTTAATCGCACCAACAGGAATTGAAACGCAGCTAACAAGGTATTGCTTCCACCAGTGCTGACGGTCTTAATCGCACCAACAGGAATTGAAACTAAACCCGGGAGCTTTGGCAACAATCCAATAGTAGTGTCTTAATCGCACCAACAGGAATTGAAACATTTCTACAAATAAGCCAGTTTGCTATGGGATTGACGTCTTAATCGCACCAACAGGAATTGAAACAAATTCATTCAGCTCTCTCCGGTCGTCGCTCAATTGTCTTAATCGCACCAACAGGAATTGAAACTCATCCGCTTTTATCGGGAACAAAAGAAATAGCTCTAGTCTTAATCGCACCAACAGGAATTGAAACATATTGTAAGTGAGTGAAACAAGCGCGTCAAATTCAGTCTTAATCGCACCAACAGGAATTGAAACGCAATCGAAGCTACAGCGCACAATGAGAAATAAAAGTCTTAATCGCACCAACAGGAATTGAAACTTTACAGTATGACACGATATCTACTTTCCACCACCAGTCTTAATCGCACCAACAGGAATTGAAACAAGACTCAAGGCAAAGCCGGTAAGCTGGTAAACTTAGTCTTAATCGCACCAACAGGAATTGAAACGAAAGTATGTGGCTACTGCCCCCGTGGTGCGTTACGTCTTAATCGCACCAACAGGAATTGAAACAAGCCTGAGCGCTTGTAACTGAATTGGGTGTCGAGTCTTAATCGGACCAACAGGAATTGAAACTTGGTGCCATGGCTTTAAATATTCCGTGCTGCAGGGTCTTAATCGCACCAACAGGAATTGAAACTCTTCAGTACGTACCACTTTGCCAATGCAGGCGGGGTCTTAATCGCACCAACAGGAATTGAAACAATGTTCCAGGCCGAAAAACGACTTTTTCGCCAAGTCTTAATCGCACCAACAGGAATTGAAACGCTTGTTTTCAGCGTAGGCGAAGACAGCCCGCGCAAGTCTTAATCGCACCAACAGGAATTGAAACTGTTTATCTTTTGTGGTTAATTGATGCGATATATTGTCTTAATCGCACCAACAGGAATTGAAACTATTATGAGCCTTTGATACCCGGTAAAAAAAGAGGCGTCTTAATCGCACCAACAGGAATTGAAACGGCCAAAGCGGATGAGTGTATCTCGGTCGGCACTGTCTTAATCGCACCAATAGGAATTGAAACCTGCTTAATTTTTTCCTGCTTAATCCGCGCCTCTACGTCTTAATCGCACCAACAGGAATTGAAACGTACTGCATTTACCGCATCGGCAAGCTTTGCTGCAAGTCTTAATCGCACCAACAGGAATTGAAACCATCCTGAGATGTGAGCCCGTACCACTTGGCAGTGAGTCTTAATCGCACCAACAGGAATTGAAACACAGAAAAGCGGTGGACGCTATTAAAAAATCAGTTGTCTTAATCGCACCAACAGGAATTGAAACTTAAGCGGGCGTCTTCCAATTTCGCCACCACCCTAGTCTTAATCGCACCAACAGGAATTGAAACGCTTTGAAGGTGTAAACCCTGTTTTTGCGTTTCCGTCTTAATCGCACCAAAAGGAATTGAAACTTAGCTATTTATATCAAAACAGGACGCTGTACCCGGTCTTAATCGCACCAACAGGAATTGA
>JAFIGV010000003.1 GCA_017849575.1 Flavipsychrobacter sp.
CCTTCCCTTCAAAAGGGAAGGTGCCCGAAGGGCGGAAGGGTTAAAATCGCTATTCCTACGAAAAAGCCTTGTTACACAACATTCCCCCTCCTCCGCAGGGGTGAGGGGAGGCATTCTTTGCACAGCAAAATTGAATTTGTTCTACAACCACCCCGCTCTGCGGGCTCCCCGCCTTAATAAGGCAGGAAGTTGCCAGCTTCAGTTCCTTGATGAAGCTCAATCGAAATACTCAAGCCCGGAAACTCCTTCCCTTCACAAGGGAAGGTGCCCGAAGGGCGGAAGGGTTGGAACCGGCGTGGTGCATGTGAAAATCCGCTTGATTCCTATGTTCGACATACTCTTTGCTAACACATCGAAAAACTGGTTTGTAATTGCACTTCAGTTATTTCAAACAGTCCTCAGCTAACCATTTTTCCTTCGTTTCAACTTTTTCTGTCACATACACCAAACCGGGACCTGGTCCAATCATGTATTTGTTACTATTTTTTGGAGAATTGTACCAACTCAATTTCGAGAGCACATCTTCAATACTGCACAGACCAAACTTTGCACGTAGATCATTAAGTCTCTTTCGATAGCTTTCTTGCATACAAGGAGCATATATTTTGCCTTCATAGCTAAGCCCGTCAAATGTCAGAGGCTCGCTGATACAAATTGAATCAGTCAAATATATTTTCTGGTGCACCGTTACAGAAATTAGGAGTGAGGCAAAGGCTTCCGGATCGGTCTTGTAGGTGCTCAACCCGCGGTACAACGTGCTTAAGAATTTCACCGAATCTGATTGTTCGAGATTTCGCTCGAGATAGTGAAGTATAATCACATTATAATAATCATCGCTAATTGCGTCATCGACATTTAAACTCACGGAATCCAACGGTGGTAGGAAATCATTTAAGAGCAACTCTAGTTCAGATTGATTTCGATGATCAATCTTATCAACCGTGTCAGTACTGCTTCCATTGCTAACGTTCGCTATGTAAGACCTTACGCCTTGATCATGTCGGTACAACTTCAACACCCCACTGTTAAAGTGTGTATTGAATAAACTTGTATCACAAAATTGGCGATACCACTGTTCCATTTGGAGACTGTCATCTCCATTTTTTTGAAGTCTAAGTATATGCCGTTCGAAAACCTTTCTCTGAAGTCCACGCCGAGCAAGTGCCTTAAACTGTTTTTTTGCGAAACGTACGTCTTGTACCTCCAAAGCGACTAAGAAAGAATTATAAAGGTTCTTGCTATTCCAGGATGTGGGATTCAATGCAAACGCATCTTTATAAAGGCTGTCTGCCAGTTGAAAGTTTTCAATACAAATCGCTAGTTCCGCTTTGTTTATTATACTATAGTATTTAAGCCAGCTCTGTGCATAAATTGCCTTCGAGTTTACAAACAAGAGTATAACGAGGACTTTAGCAATCTTTGCCTTAATCATGTTGTCTATTAAACATATAAATGTTAAATTTATTTTATTTTATCCACAGCGCGGCGCTCCGGAGGGTAAAAAAATAAAGGATGAATGTTGCTTGATCTGTCTGAAAAATTGGATGGTTTAGGTTGATAATAAAGATGTTAGTTAAAATTCCATTTTAAAGTTGGATACTTTTTCAAAAGCAGTCAATCCCGAAAATGGGGGATGATGAGGTTGATTTGTTTTTGTGTAATTGCGCTTTTGTGCAGGTTAGAATTGAATTGTTCTCCAACCACCCCGCCCTGTGGGCACCCCGCCTTAATAAGGCAGGGAGTTGCCTGGCTTCGGTGTCTTGATGCAGCTTAGTCAAGGCGCAAATGCTTGGAAACTTAGCATGTATTCCTACAAAACAATTTATTACGCTACATTCCCCCTCCCTCGGAGGTCCCGATAGCTATCGGGAAGGGGAGGCATCCCACGGAGGTCCCGATAGCTATCGGGAGGGGGAGGCATTCTTTGCACTCCAGAATTGAAACTGTTCTCCAACCACCCCGCCCTACGGGCACCCCGCCTTAATAAGGCAGGGAGTTGCCCAGCTTCTATTCCTTGATACGGCTTCATCAAGGCGCAAATGCCCGGAAACTCCTTCCCTTCAAAAGGGAAGGTGCCCGAAGGGCGGAAGGGTTAAAACCGGTATTCCTACAAAACAATTTACTACGCTACATTTCCCCTCCTCCGGAGGTCCCGATAGCTATCGGGAAGGGGAGGCATTCTTTGCACTGCAGAATTGAAAACGTTCTCCAACCACCCCGCCCTGCGGGCACCCCGCCTTAATAAGGCAGGGAGTTGCCCAGCTTTGTTACCTTGATACAGCTTAATCGAAATACCCAAGCCCGGAAATTCCTTCCCTTCAAAAGGGAAGGTGCCCGAAGGGCGGAAGGGTTAAAATCGCTATTCCTACGAAAAAGCCTTGTTACACAACATTCCCCCTCCTCCGCAGGGGTTAGGGGAGGCGTGAGGTCCCGATGGCTAATAGTAGTGCGACGAAGCTCCCAATGGAAAGGACATTCAGTGTGACAAATCCAATCTGAAACGTTTTTTCAGTATAAGACAGAAGGGACTTACGCTATAGATACTCCGTAGATACTCCATACATAAGCCGTACATAAGCCGTTGTAACCTTATTAAAACCCCATATTTGCCAAATCACTATAACTATCTTTGTAAATGTGTATGTTGCCAACTTCATCACTTTACCATTTTCACATTTTCAAAAGCACTGATCTTCATATTCCGCCTACCTTTGCAGCCGAAATTGAGCAGATGTTTTTTCGGATGGGTACGTTACGGTTCTTGCCGCTTCTATTATGGGTCATAAGCTCGGTAGGGACACAGGCGCAGATAACCGTAAATGCCGACCAAACGGCAGCAGCACTGGCTCAAAAACTGGCAGGAGCCGGTGTGCAGATTTCAAATCCCGTCCTACGCTGCGCAGCGAATGCCAATGGCAGTTTTACGGAGCTCAACACAGGTATCGGTCTCGACTCAGGTATTGTGCTGACCACAGGTGCTGCAGCTACTTCTATTTATTACACCGGGGTCAACGGTACATCGGGCTTGCTGGCGAGCAACAATAATGGCATGCCCGGCGATGCAACTCTAAACAGTGTGTCGGGGCAATCTACCAAAGATGCCTGCGCGTTGGAATTCGACTTTGTGCCGCAGGGCGATTCTATTCACTTTCAGTACGTCTTTTCTTCAGAAGAATACATCAATGCCACCTGCGGTCCTTACAACGATGCATTTGCCTTTCTCATTTCCGGGGCGGGCATCAACGGTCAAAAAAACATGGCGCTGGTGCCGGGCACTAATATTCCGGTCACGATCAATAGTGTAAACAGTGGTACGCCGGGCGCAGGTTATTCATTAGCCAACTGTACCTCTATGGGTCCGGGTTCGCCCTTTACTTCCGAATATGTGGACAATAGCAATGGACAGTACCTCACCCACAAAGGACGAACAACCATTCTCGATGCAGCAGCCGCCGTTCAGCCTTGCAGCACTTATCACCTAAAGATTGTAATTGCCGACGCGGGCAACTATCTCTACGACTCAGGCGTTTTTCTGCGGGCTGGAAGTTTGCAGGCAAATAAGGTGTCTGCGGAAGTGGTGGCGCCTGTAAATAGCGGTGGTAAAAAATTTGTGGTAAAGGGCTGTGCTCCGGCTACCATCCGGGTATCCACAACCTCTGCAAGAAATTATCCTCGAACGGTGAGACTGGCATTTGGCGGTACGGCACAAAGGGGAACAGATTTTAGCGTGGCTGCCGATAGCATCGTTATCCCTGCAAATGCCAGTCAGGCGCAGCTTTCCGTCACTGCACTCCAAACACCAAAGAACGGAACCCAAACTTTGAAGGTACTTTTCCATTCTCCTTATTCCTGCGATCCCAACGATTTTACAGACAGTATTTCACTGCTGCTCTACGACTCCTTATCGCTTAGCATTCGCACACCCGATACGACGATCTGCAGCAATACCGGCATTCAATTGCAGGTGTATGGCGACAGTCTTTTTCAATACTCCTGGTCGCCGGCGGATTTTCTCAACGACGCCCAAAGCGAATCACCGGTAGCAAGCCCCAATAGAGCAACAGCATATACCGTTTCGGCAACGGTACCCGGCGCGGGCTGTAGTCCAAAAACAGCTCAGGTATCCATTGCAGTAAAGCCTGCGCCATCTGTGCAACTGCAAGACCTTACTGCCTGCAATTTCAGCCCGGTAAGTTTGCAAGCCGCGGTAGCCCCTCCATACAATGGTTACAGCTATTTGTGGAAAGGACCTGCAGGCTTTTTATCTACCGATGCCAGTCCGTTTATTCCTGCTTTGCGCCGTGCAGATTCCGGCATTTATATGGTTCAGGTAAAGCCCGATACCAGCAATTGTACGGCAACCGACAGCATGTTGCTGAGCGTCATTACGCCCGCACCGCCGGAACTAACTTCTCCTTCGGTTTTTTGTCAGGAGGACAAAACAGAAACGCTGAGTGCAGTAGGCGAAGACCTTCGTTGGTATCTGCATCCTGATGGCGAAGCACTCGCTGCAGCGCCGGTAGTCTCCACCAATGAATTGAATCGCTTTCAGTTTTTTGTATCGCAAACCGTAGCAGGTTGCGAAAGCGAAAGAATTCCGGTAAACGTTGAAGTGAAGAAATGTTGCGACGGTATCATCATCATCCCGTCTGCCTTTTCGCCCAATGGTGATGGTAAGAATGATGTGTTCCGCGTGCGCACAGATTTCGGTTACAAGGTGATTCAGATCAATGTTTATAACCGTTGGGGACAATTGGTTTTTCATGCCGACAGCGAACGCGAATGGAATGGAACCTTTCAGGGAAGCCCTGCAGAAACAGGCACTTATTTCTATGATATCCTGGTTGCCTGCGTCAATGGTTTGCAAACCCGCAAAACCGGCGATCTGATCCTTTTGCGGTAGCTTTTCCATTCCCCTTGCGAAACTGTTTGCGCCATTTGCCGTCAAAAAGCAAAGTCTTTTTATTTTACGCTCATGAATTCCACTTTGCTGCTGATCATTATACTGGCATACTTTGCCTTGCTGCTGGGTATCGCCTTCTATACTTCGCGCCATTCCAATAATGAATCGTTCTTCATCGGCAACAGAAGCAGCAAATGGTGGGTGGTGGCATTTGGAATGATCGGCACATCGCTTTCGGGCATGACCTTCATCTCCGTACCCGGAACGGTGGGCAAGGTAGGCTTCGATTATTTTCAGGTAGTCATAGGCTACTTCCTGGGTTACTTCGCCGTGGCATTTGTGCTGCTGCCGTTGTATTATAAGTTGCACGTCACCTCCATCTATAGCTATCTCGATCAGCGCCTGGGTAATACTTCCTACAAGACCGGTGCCCTGTTCTTCATTCTTTCGCGCACGCTGGGCGCTACGCTGCGCCTCTATCTGGTGATCAAAGTGCTTGAAAAATTTGTATTGACCGATCTCGGCGTATCCTTCGAATTTACCGCCGTTATCATTCTTGTACTGATCTTGCTGTACACTTATCGTGGCGGAGTAAAGACAATCGTCTGGACCGACACGCTGCAAACCACTTTTATGTTACTCGCGCTGCTGGTGTGCATTAGCTACATTATGCGATCGATGAACTTTGACCTCGGTACTGCCTGGCAAGCCATGAAGGCGCAGGGCTATACCAAACTGATCGGTACGGATCCGCTGGCTGGTAATTTTTTCCTGAAGCAGGTACTGGGTGGCGCCTTTATCACTATTGCCATGACGGGGCTGGATCAGGAAATGATGCAAAAAAACATCAGCGTTACGAACCTGAAAGATTCACAGAAAAACATGATGACCCTCAGCTTTCTCCAGATGGTGGTGGTTTTTATTTTTCTGATGCTCGGCGGATTGCTGTCGTTGTATGCGAGTGCAAACGGCTTGCAGGTGGCAGGCGACGATCTGTTCCCAACTATTGCGGTAAAAAGCGGGCTGCCCTTTTTCATCACCGTTTGCTTTATGATCGGGCTCATCAGTGCCTTGTTTCCAAGCGCGGATGGCGCACTTACGGCGCTTACTTCGTCCTTTTGCATAGACATTCTGGGCATGAAACGCAGAGCCGATTGGGATGATAAAAAGAAACAGCGGGTGCGACTGATCGTTCATAACATTTTTGCGCTGGTGTTTCTCGGCTGTGTATTCTTTTTCAGAAAGGTGGATAACGGATCGCTGATACAAACGCTGCTCGTGGTGGCAGGATATACATATGGTCCGCTGCTGGCGCTATTTTCCTTTGGCATTCTCACCAAACGAAAGGTAAAGGAAGGACTGGTTCCTATCATCTGCCTGCTATCGCCCGTGATCTGTTACATCCTGAAAGAACACGATAAAGCCTGGCTGGGAGGATATACGATTGGCACCGAATTACTGATTATCAACGCAGCCCTCGCATTTATTCTCTTAATTTTATCATCAACGAAGGGAGAACGCGGGAACCGGGATGAACAGGCAAGAACAATATCGTGACGAATGTATGCTCAGAGGAGATTTTTCAGTTTCGCAACTAAAAAGCCTACGAGTTCACAACTTCACAATTTCACACTTTACAACTTTACGACTTTACAAATTCACCGCTTCACAACCAAAAAGATGAAAGAACAACTGACGAACATCAAGCTACGCGACTGGACCGAGACAAGAGCACACTCAAGCTGGCAGGTGTTCAAGATCATGGCAGAATTTGTTCAGGGTTTTGAAGCGCTGGCGAAGATTGGTCCCTGCATTTCCATTTTTGGGTCGGCGCGTACACAGCCCGGACAAAAATATTATGAACTGACGGTAGAGATTGCCAAACGGCTTGCCGATGAAGGCTTTGGCATCATCACCGGCGGCGGACCGGGTATTATGGAAGCGGG
Organism: Flavipsychrobacter sp.; assembly: GCA_017849575.1. Classification (GTDB taxonomy): domain Bacteria; phylum Bacteroidota; class Bacteroidia; order Chitinophagales; family Chitinophagaceae; genus JAFIGV01. The sequence goes on from JAFIGV010000003.1 coordinate 6,850, forward strand.
TAATAAAGGCGCGGGTCTTGCGGGCGGGCGCAGTGTAGGACTGAATATAGAGTTGCCGCATGAACAGGGCTCCAACCCATTTATTGACACGGATAAGAATCTCAATTTCGATTACTTTTTTGTGCGCAAAGTGATGTTCGCAAAATATTCACAAGGCTTCATCATGATGCCCGGCGGATGGGGAACTATGGATGAATTTTTTGAAGTGGCAACGCTCATACAAACCCGAAAATTCACCCAGACACCTATGATCTGTATGGGCTCCGATTACTGGGGCGGCTTATTTGAGTGGATGCGCAAAACCATGCACGAAAAATTTGGTAACATCAGCCCCGGCGACCTTGACCTGATCAAGCTTTTTGATACGCCCGACGAAGTGGTCAATTACCTCCACGAGTTTTATACCCACAATAAACTACAACCCAACTTTTAAAGCGGCATGACGACACAGCTACTGGCAAAATCTCTGAGCGAATACGCCGAACAGTTTACCAGTCCGGAACCTGCAGCGCTCGCTAAGCTGAACCGTGAGACCCATCTCAAAGTTGAACTACCCGTGATGCTTTCGGGGCATCTGCAGGGCGCACTGCTCACCATGTTCAGCCACATGCTCCGTCCGCGGTGTATTCTCGAGCTCGGCACTTATACCGGCTATTCCGCCATCTGCCTCGCGCAGGGACTTGCCGCCGATGGCCATTTGCATACCATTGATATAAATGAAGAGCTTCAAGACATGGCTTTTCGCTATTTTTGCGCGGCAGGAATTGATAGAAAGATTACCCAGCACATAGGAAAGGCCGCAGAGATTATCCCTAAGCTTGATGAGGAGTTTGATTTGGTGTTTATTGATGCAGACAAGCAGAACTATCACCTGTATTACGATTTGATATTTGACAAAGTGCCCGTTGGGGGGTTCATAATGGCAGACAATGTGCTGTATGAGGGTGATGTGGTATTGCCTATAGAGCAGCAGGGGAAAAACGCCCGCGCCATGCATGCCTTCAACGAAAAAGTGCGCGCCGATACCCGGGTTGAACACGTGCTGTTACCCATAAGAGACGGTATCATGCTCGTAAGAAAAACAATGAACTAAACACAAAAATTCCGCAAAAGCCTATGCAGCCAAAGAAGATCCTGAGCCTTGCTATGATGTTGTTTTCAGTCCTGAAACTGAGCGCACAACAAAGCTATGATGAAAAGGTGCGCAAGTACATTGAACAGTATAAGGACTGGGCTATTGCAGAACAGAGACGCAGCGGTGTGCCGGCAGCGATAACCCTGGCGCAGGGCATTCACGAAACGAGCGCCGGCGAAAGCGAACTGGCACTGAATGCCAACAATCATTTTGGCATCAAATGCCGCAGAGAGTGGACCGGGCTTACCTATGCCTATACCGACGATGCAAAAGATGAATGTTTCAGAAAATATCCATCAGCTTTTCAATCCTACAAAGACCATTCGGACTACCTGAGCGGAAGCCGCCGGTATGATGCTCTTTTTAAGCTTTCTGTAAATGATTATAAGGGCTGGGCTACGGGATTGAAAAGATGCGGCTACGCTACCAACCCCAAATACGCCCTGCTGATCATCAGGCTTGTCGAAAACTATAACCTGCAGCAATATACGGTTGCAGCACTCACAACAGATTACAATCCTGTTCGCGATGCAGAACAGAAGGTGAAGAGCAACGCCGGAGAAGTAGTTCCTGCACAGGATGCTCCCGCTGCGGCCCTCCCTCAAACGCCTGTTACAAAACGGAAAACCACGCTGTCGGTGTCTTATGAAAATGATGAGCAGCCACAGCCGGTAGCCGCACCAGAACCCGAAGATGCAGCAGAGCCGGTCTATGGACAGTTGGTAAAAGTAAATGGCGTAAAGGCATTCTATGCACGGAAAGGGGCTGTGTTGCTGGAAGATGCATTTAAGTATAAGATTCGTTATGCAAAACTGCTCGAGATGAATGATCTGCCGGATCTGCCACTGGAAGCAGACATGTATGTGTACCTTGAAAACAAAAACACAAAAGGAATTCACCCCACCCATACCGTAAAGCGTGGCGAAACACTCATACAGATTGCACAGGCAGAAGCCCTGCAACTGAAATACCTGAAATATTACAACCGTATAGCAGCAAATGAAGAACCTGTAGCCGGTGCTGTACTCAACCTGCAGCAATACACACAAAACAAACCCGAGACCTATGTAAAAGCCATGGCGCCAAGAGAAACGACGCCAGCGTTTGCGGGCAGCAATCCTTCTGCTGTTCCTCCCGGCGCGGGCAGAAGGCGTTCGGGCTACATTTCCAAACGGGTGCTTGAAGAAGAATTGGATACGGAAATGGGCTGGAAAAAACCACCGGTAGCCGTAACAGAGAAACAGGAACTTGCAGAAAATAATCTGACGACTGGCAAAACCGAACCGGAACCCAAAGCGGAAGCTCCGGCTGAAGTGCCCGCAACAACTAATGCCATTGCCGTTGCTGAGCAACCTGCGGAATCAGTGGTATCGGAACCCCGCCAAAAAACAGAAGCAACAACTACAACGACTACTACACAGCGTGAGGTTGAAGGGGTATCCGAAGAAAATGCCGAAACCAACGTGCCTATGGCGTCCACTACGGTTGAAAAGAAAAATACCGGCATTGAAGCAACCACTTCTGCAGCATCTGACCCGGCCTATGCAGCTATAAAAAACGAAACCGCGGAGCTTACGGTAGCAGCGGAGGAATCAAAAACGGAAGAACCGGCAACGATAAATCATGAACCGGTACAAAGCCAACGGACAGAAGAAATAACTTACGATGTAGTGCAGCCGGCACCCGTAGTTTACGCCACAAGCGAAGCACCGAAAAAAGAGCAAGCAACCCTGAAACCACAACGGGTGCCCGAATATATCAACAGCTTACCCGCTTCAAAAACAGTAATTAAACCTGTGCCGGCAGAAAAGCCTGCTGTGGTAAATGCTCCGCCAAAGAAAGCTGTGCCACAGATGCCGGAAGAACCCAAAAATGAATTTGACCGACTCAAGGCGAAACTCGACAGAGTGGTCTATGCCGGAGTGCCGGAACCCGCGACAAAACCCAGTGTGGCGACTACGCCGGCAACAACGCAGCCTGAAACACCGAAGAAAGAAGGCACAAGCCAGGAACTAAAACCTTCAGCAGCAGCCAAAGGAAAACTCTACACGGTAAAAAAAGGCGACACCGCCTTCAGCATTGCGAAGAAGCACAACATCAGCATGAAGGAACTGCGCGACTGGAACCATCTGGAATTTGAAAACATAAAAGTAGGACAACAACTCAGGGTCAGTCAATAGTTATGGTTCAGGTACACGACAAAAAATTCAGACCCTTCATCAGCAGGGAAGCCATACAAAAAAGAGTGGCAGAGCTGGGCCGTCAGATCGATCATGACTATGAGGGACTGCGCCCGCTGTTCATTGCTGTGCTCAACGGATCATTTGTGTTTGCTTCCGATTTATTTCGATGCATTACGATAGAAGCCGAAATCTCTTTTATTAAACTTGCCTCTTACAAAGGCACTACATCAACGGGCAATGTGGTGACGGCCATTGGCATGGAAGAAAATCTCCACCAACGCCATGTTATCTTGCTGGAAGATATTATTGATACCGGTAAAACGCTGAGCGCCTTCGTGCCCGAACTGTTGTCGAGACAGCCCGCCTCACTGCGCATTGCCAGCTTTCTTACCAAGCCCGAAGCGTTGAAGTATGATATCAAAGCAGACTACGCCGGCTTTGAGGTGCCCAATAAATTTGTAGTGGGCTACGGACTGGATTATGACGGCCTCGGTAGAAATTTACCAGAGCTCTATGAACTTGCAGAATAGACAATCCCTCTTTAACCCTGAACCGAATCGGCCAGCATAGCACTAACCTGCCACTCAAGTTGCAAAAAATCCTGTACACCATCCGGCTGATAGCGATGGCGTAAATGGGTTTCCATCTCTTCGATAGCCTGAAGGTTTTCCGGCTTATTGAGCGAAAAAGTATGAAGCGCCATTTTGTGCTGCCATACCCAGCGCGTAAGCTCACGTGCCGAAAGCACCTCTTTTCCGGGCACACGCAGTTTTTTGGGCAGGCCATTCTCCACAGCCGCCCGTTCCAGAAAACCGAGCACATGGTCAATAGTTACCTTTCCGGTTCCACATACCGCATTCACCGGCTCCGCAGCTCCGTCGGCAAGTAAACAGAGTACCCACCAGGCACGGTCATCGCCGCCGGCAAACCGACCTTCGAGCAGGACAATGTTCCAGACAGCGCCGGTAGTGTCTCTGCGCCTTATGGCTGTGGGCACATGGGCAGCTTCGGGCGCCTCCGGCTGCGCAGGCTCCAAGCCGTTTGCCTTCTCCCATCGCGTATTCGACCGCTTCCTTTCCAGGTACACCATTCCATCGCGATATACCCGTTTGATCTGTTTGCGGGTCCAGTCGGGATGTTGCTGCAACAGCAGTTTATAACAGTCTTCAAACTCCCGGCTTCGGTCTTCGCGGATCACCGCTACCAACGCTTCATAGACCATGTAATCTTCGGCCTCTGGCTTTCGTGGTTTGTAGCCATATTGAGCCTCGTCCATGCCGGCTATAGCACATGCTTGTGCAACCGTAAGCGTGTAACGTTTGATGAGCGCTGCGACGATCTTCTTCGAAAACTGACGCGAGGGATCTACACCGGCAAGTGCATTGACCAACATTTTGTACCGTTCAGCTATCTCAGGACCTGCCTTCTGTATAAGATCCGGACGTGAGGTTTTAGGCGTATGCCGGGGTGCCGGCGACTTCAGTTCCCGGGCGGCTTTCACCTCCTCTTCTATATACCTGAATTCATCAATCCAATTGTATAAAGTAGCCCGGGAGATCGAGGCTTCGCGACAGATTTCCTTCACCGTCTTCTGCCGCGAAAACTTGTCGCGCACCCATTGCTTGCGCTTTTCTTCGTCGAAACGATAGGTATTCATGAGCGCAAATTTAGACGGCCTGTCTATTAATGGGCAAGCTCTCCGCTATATTTAATTGTTAGGAATAAATGTATTAGGCAGTATTCTTCATCCTCAGGTTACAGACTTGAAGACAGTATAGCGCAGCGAAACTTCCAATAGCAGCGATATCAACGCCAGCAGTGCAAAAGGAAAGAATAGCTCTGCGTAGTGTTTATAGCTGCTTACTTCAATTTTTGTCTTCTCCAGCTTATCAATATCGCCGTAGATAGTTTTAAGGGTTGAATTGTCGGTAGCACGATAATATTTTCCCCCGGTTTCGGTGGCTATCTTTTTCAACAGTGCTTCATCTATCTGCACCTCTTGCATTTGCTTTTGCATTCCAAAAGGCGTCTGCACCGGATAGGGTGCCATTCCGCGGGTACCGATTCCGATGGTGTACACCCGCACCTTGTAGGCCTTGGCCACTTCCAGCGCCAGTTCCGGGCCCACTTTCCCAACATTGTTTACACCATCCGTGAGCAAAATAATTACCTTGCTCTTTCCGTTCGACCTGCGAATGCGATCTACTGCGGTGGCCAGCCCGTCGCCAATAGCGGTACCATCTACCAACATTCCACTTTTGATGTTGGCGAGTTGCTCTTTTAGCACATCATGGTCAATGGTGATGGGGCACTGGGTAAAGCTTTCGCCGGAAAAGATCACAAGTCCGATGCGGTCTGTAGGGCGACGGTCCACAAAATCGGATGCAACTTTTTTTGCGGCCTCTATACGGTTTGGTTTAAGGTCTTCGGCCAGCATACTGCCCGATACATCCACCGACAAAACCATATCTATACCCTCGCTGTCGATGTTCTCCGTTACATTGCTCGATTGCGGCCGCGCCAATGCGACGATCATGGCGGTAAGGGTGAGCATGCGTAAGAACACGAGTACAGGACGAAACCGTACCCGCCAGCCGGGCGACACCTTGCGGAGGCTCTGTGTGGTAGTGAGTCTCAGTGCGGGATGGTTGCCTGCGGCGGGACGATAATGCCACCAAAGCAACAGGGGAATAAATGCCAGAAGTGCAAAAAAAGCCGGGTGGGCAAAGCTGATATGTTTCCAATCCATCAATGCGTTCATGGTTGCTGTGTGGTTTGGGTAACGGTCGGAATAGTTTCGCTCACAAACTGACGGCTTTGATCCATAGCCTGTGTATGCTCCTGAGGCAGAGGTTGTGCTTTGGCAAATTTTGCGAGGTCAGCCGTATAGAGAATTTGTGCCAGACGGTCATAGTGCGGTCGCAGTTCCGGATGACCCATTGCTTTCTGCAATAGTTCGTCTGTGGTCAGTTCCAGGGCCGGGGTTCTAAAGCGCTCTTCGATATAGCTGCGCAGAATGTCGGTGAGCTGCACATAGTATTCCTTGATCCTTCCGGCCTGCCAGAGCTGCTGTTGTTCGAGCGCTGAAAGCTGCCGCAATGTTTTCTGTTGCAGGGTTTCCGCCGGTCCTCGTTCCACAACCGGTGCAGCAACTTTCTTATTTTTTCTAAAATAGTAGATGATAAAAATGGCCAGAAGGATGAGCAGCAAACCGCCGCCGATGAGCGGTAAATAATCCCGCCAGCTTCGCTCGATGGTGATGATGTCTTTGATCCCCTTATATGGCTGTGTGGTATCTACCGCTATCGTCTGTACCAGTACGTCAAAGCTATCTGTAGGCAGGGTATAGGCAGCACCATTTGCGGGTATCACAGGAAAATGAAACGACGGGATGCGGAATATACCGCTGTCGAAACCTGTGATCAGCAGTCTTTGCTTCAGCGTCACCTGGTCGCCTTGCTTCAGCGTGTCTATTTTTCCGCGTTCCACCACTTCCAGCGTATTGAAAGTATCGGGTATTGCTGCCCATTGCAGGCGGCTGTCTTTCAGGTTGTGGGTGGCTTCTATAAACAGCTTGATCTGATCGCCCACAGCGATCCGGTTGGCATCGACCCTTGCTTTCACGCTGGCCTGTTGGGCCCCGGCCGCGCCCGCGTTGAGCAGGATGCCGAGGCAAAGCAACCATACGATATGTAGCCCGTTCTTCATTATCTGCCTTTAAAAAAGCCCTGTAACAATTTTACGTAGTCATCGTCTGTCTTCAGTGTAAGCAAGGATGCGCCGCTTTTGCGGAAGGCTTGCATACAATATTGCCGGTGCTGATCGAAACCTTCGGTGTAGGATTTCCGCACCTGCTTGTCGTCGGTGTCCACCCACTGCAGGGCAGCCGTTTCTGCGTCTATGACCTGCACCAGTCCTGCCGCGGGCAGTTCACGATCAGCACGATCATAAACCTGCATACCCACAAGGTCATGTTTTCTTGCCGCAAGCTGTAAGGATTTCTCATACGGTTCGCTGACGAAATCGCTTAGCAAAAAAGCGATCGTTCTTTTCTTCAATACGTTGTTGAGATAGTCGAGCGCCACCTGCACCTTTGTGCCGCCCCGCTGTACGGGCTCCAGCGCAATCAGCTCGCGGATGATGCGCAGAATATGGCTTCTGCCCTTCTTGGGAGGAATAAATTTCTCAACCTTATCACTGAAAAAAATCACCCCTACTTTATCATTATTGGTGGCCGCAGAAAAAGAAAGAACGGCGCAAATCTCTGTGATCAGTTCTCTTTTCAGACGCTGTCGGGTACCAAAAAGTGCGCTGCTGCTCACATCCACCAGCAACATTACTGTGAGCTCGCGCTCTTCTTCGAAAACCTTTACAAAGGGGTGCGAAAACCGTGCAGTTACGTTCCAGTCAATAGATTTCACATCATCGCCGGGTGTGTACTCGCGTACCTCGCTGAAAGACATGCCACGGCCTTTAAATGCAGAATGATATTCGCCTGCAAAGATATGATTGCTCAATCCCCGGGTTTTGATCTCGATACGCCTCACCCGCTTTAAAATCTCCGCTGTTGTAAGCATAGTTTCTTCCGGAACGAAAACATGAATTTTTTCGGAGCAAATGTAACAGTTAGCCTTTTTAGCTGTTTCTGCGGTTTACTTAAAATTTTCTGAAAACCTGAGTGGCGGGCGCCAAAGGTTTTTGATCAGGAGCCTGTCGCAGACAGCGGGGTATGGTTTTGGTGGCAATGATTTTTTGAACGTAGTTTTGCTAAAATTCTTACCATGAGTATTTCAACACGTGCCCTGCTTTTTGCAGCGCTTTCTTTTTCCTTCGCCCTTACTTCCTGCAGCGAAAATGCGGAGGAGAACAAAGAAGCCGTGACGACAGAAGTTGCCCCTGCGCCGTCTGTGATGCTTGCAGATGTGCCCGCTTCCGAAGACTTTCCGGATGCGCAACTCTCCCTTGGCAATGTAACGGCCACAGCAGCGGGCGATAGCACGAAGGTGAGTTTCAACTTCAACGTAAAAAACTACGAACTCAAAAACCAAACCGGCGACGAAGCGAGCAAGGTGTGCAACAACTCCGACAAGGGTCAGCATATCCACTTCATCCTCGACGAAAAGCCTTACGTAGCGCTGTATGAACCCAAGCACGAAACGGTTGTAGCTAAGAATTCAGAGCATTATGTCATGGCATTTCTCAGTCGTTCGTATCATATGTCTCTGAAGCATAAGGGCGCAGCACTTGTTTATCATTTTAAGATCGATGAAAACGGGAAACTCGAAAAACTGGAAGTACCTAAAACACCGATGGTTTTCTACAGCCGTCCCAAAGGCGATTACCTCGGTAAAGACACAGAGAATGTGTTGTTTGATTTCTATGTTTGGAATGCCACACTGGGCTCGGACAATATGATCAAGGCAGACATCCGGACCGGCGGCAAGGATACTTCATTTATCATTTCGGATTGGAAACCTTACTTCCTGAAAAATCTCGCCATGGGAAAATCCACGATCAAACTGATGATGATCGATAAGGACGGCAGAATGGTGGAAGGACCGAATACCGAGGTAAGCAGAGAAATCAACCTGTCGAAAGATGAGCCGATGACAAAATAATCCGGAAGAAAAAACATTTACAGCCTGCGCTCAGCCGCGGGCTTTTTTTGGACAATTTTTTATAAAAAGAACATGGCAGAAGACCTGCAAATTATCTCCGGCACAAAAAACGAGCAGTACGAAGCCTTGCTGCCGCAAATAGAAGCGCTGATCAGCTATGAAACCGATTTAGTTGCCAACCTGGGAAATGTGGTGGCGGCGCTCAAAGAACAGTTTCAGTGGTTTTGGGTGGGCTTTTATGTGGTGAAAGAAGGCGAACTGGTATTGGCGCCTTTTCAGGGACCGGTCGCCTGCACGCGTATCCGGAAGGGTAAAGGCGTTTGCGGTACGAGTTGGGAACAGAAGCAAACGCTGATCGTACCCGATGTGGATCAATTTCCCGGTCACATTGCTTGTTCATCTTTATCGAAATCGGAAATAGTGGTGCCGGTGATCAGAAATGAAGAAGTGGTTGCCGTGCTGGATGTGGACAGCGATGCCTACAACCAGTTTGATGAAACCGACCAATACTATCTCGAAAAAATTGTAGAATTGCTACGGTTTTAGATCAACCTTTTCACAGCGGGAGAAGCCGAATCCAACTCCTGCAACCATAACACGCCTGGCTTCTTGCCCTTTGTAAAAGAGCCAATGTGATGGTCCATTTGCAGCGCCACTGCGCCATTGATCGTAGCCCAGCGCAGTAATACTTCCCATCCGATCTGCGGAAAATGCCGGTGGAGCGTAACCAACTCAGACATTATGGAAAGCTGATGATTGGAAGCCAGACTATCGGTACCCACACAGATGTTGCGCACTTCGACAGCCAACATCGGCACATCGGGCAACACGCCTTCCAGATAAAGATTGGCATTGGGACATAAGCACCAGGATAGCCGCGGGAAGCGGTTTTCAGCGTAGTGTACATCTGCGGGAGTGCTCTGCGTATTGTGCACCAGCAGCACCGGGTGACTGGGAGAAATCCATTCCGCATAAGTGGTAAGCGACGACTTTCCGGATGGAGTAAAAAAGGAATCGTCAATGCCAAAACCTTCGAGCAGTTGCTTTACCGCACCTGTTTTTTGCCGGTAGTATTCATCTTCTGCCTTGGCTTCCTGATTGTGTATGGAAATCAATGCATCGGGCTCAAACTCATCAATCAACTGAAACAAAACGCTCGAAACGGAATAGGGCGCATGCGGAACGAGCGACTGGCGCAACAGGCATTCATCAGACTCCTGTCGGGAAAACTGTTCATACACCTGCTTTGAAAATTCGAAACGCTGCATTGCATGCTGTTCTATGAAACCTATGCATTCTACGAAACTGTGCACATGCAATTTTCCCTGCGCGCGAAGATCGAGTGTATCAGCAGTATTGGAAATATCTCCCACGGCAACAATGCCATTGTTTAATAGCTCGTCGTAGGCTTGCTGCCGGGCGTCCGTTTTTTCGGCGTCAGAAAAACTACTGCGATACGAAGGAACTCTTTGCAGAAAAGGGATTAAGCCGGTATGCTCATCCAGCTTTCCCTTCAGATGCGACAACTCAAGGTGGCAATGCGCGTTGACAAAACCCGGACATAAAATGCCCTCGTAAAAAACAAAATCGTCAACAGCGCCCGTATCAAGAATGTTCAGGATACTGCCATCATCGGCAACTTCCAGCACGGTACCTTCCGGCAAAAACCGGTAACCATCATGAATTTTAGAAGCGGAAAAAAACATTTCTTGTCAGCGCAGACTAACCCTTAAAGTGCTTCAGGAAAATAATCTCTTTCTCAGTAAGCGTCCGCCACTTACCTCTGCTCACATTCTTCTTTGTGAGCCCGGCATACATTACCCGGTCGAGCTTTTCTACCACATAACCCAGCGATTCAAATATCCTTCTTACAATGCGATTCTTTCCGCTATGGATCTCAAGACCTACTTCCTTCCGGGTGTCGAGATAAGCTATTTCATCCACCTGCACCAGACCGTCTTCCAGTTCCAGACCTTTAGAAATTTTTTCATAATCCGTTCGGGTCAGATTTTTATCCAAAGTCACGTGATAGACCTTCTTCATGTTGTAGCTCGGGTGCGACAGCTTATGCGCCAGGGCACCATCGTTGGTCAGCAGCAACACGCCGGTAGTATTTCGATCCAGTCTTCCTACGGGAAACAGGCGATCGGCTTCAGCATTGGCTACCAGTTCCATCACCGTCTTGCGGTCGTTCTCGTCCTCGGTGGTGGTGATGTAGCCCTTGGGTTTGTTGAGCAGGATATACACCAGATTTTTGCTCGGCGTAAGCTTTTTACCAGAAAGCGTCACCTGATCTCCGGGTTCCACGCGGTATCCCGGTTCCAGAATCAGTTCTCCGTTCACCCGCACTTTGCCCTGCTTTACCATTTCTGCGGCATCGCGGCGGCTGCATTCACCACTATGTGCAATGTATTTGTTCAGCGTCATAGCTCCGCCAATTTCTTTGGCTTCACTATCCGCATAATATTTTTTGTTGCGCTCCACTTCGGGCAGCCCTTTGCTAAACGTAGGTGCTTCTTCCCGCTCCGGGCGACGCGCGCGATCGTCGTCGCCATCCGACCTTTTACGAAAAGGCTTCTTTTCTTTCGAAAAAGTTTTGTCTCCTTTTGAAAAAGGTTTCCGCTCTTTTGAAAATGGCTTTCTTTCCCTTTTTTCACCGGGTTCAGCTTCCCTTGCCGGCGTTCTCTCGGTGCGGTCCTTCCACGATTTTTTAAAATCCTTGTCGCTATCCCGATCAGAAAAAGATTTTTTGTCTTTGGAGAATGGCTTACGGTCGCTGCGTTCTGCTTTATCCCCGTGCTTTTCATCGCGTCTGCCGGGCTTTTCCGACCATGACTTTTTATCGGTCCGGGCATCGTCTCTTTTAGGAAAAGGCTTTCTATCGCCCCTGAAAGGCTTTTTGTCGCGGTCTTCTCTTTTTTCTACCGGTCTTTTATCGTCGCGCTCGGGTCTTTCTTTCCAGGTACGCTTTGCGGGTGCTCCCTCTGCCCGTTCGCTGCTATTTGATGTCGCTTGGGGTCGGGGACGAAAAGTATTTTGTGGATTTTTGTCGGCTCTGTCGCCGGCAGCTTTTTTATAAGGTTTTCGTTCGGGCTTTTCGGGTTTAAAGGACTTCCCTGCAGCACCTGGTTTTCGACTGGCATCTTTTTTATGCGTTCTGTTTTCTCCAGATGTATTGCGATCAGAAGATTCCGGATTTTTTCTCATTGAATAGAAATGAACGGCAAAAATACAATCTTTAGATGCAAGCAGACTTTTGTTGATTGAATTATGAACAAATTTGCCCTCACTATCTTTCTGCTTGCTATGCTGGGCAACCCTTGCGAAAGCTTTGCCCAACTCCGTAAACAGCCGCGCACCCATATTTCCCGCGCCGACTCCGTCAATGTTCCTATCAGCCAGCAACAGCTCTTTATCCGTCCCAGTAAAAATATGCTGGTCACCCATTTCGACTTTAGCCTCGGTGCGGGCAGAGTGGCACAGCACGACCGGTCGGCGCTGAGCTTTGCCGGCACGGTGCAGGGACTGTATCCTGTGACGGGCGCCATGTATCTGAAAATGGGCGTCTGCCTTACACGCATCAACAGCTTTATCAAAACAGACTCGCTCATTTTCAAGACAAAAAATCACGCGACTATTGCCAGCCTTCCCCTCGGTATTGGCTTTACTATAGGCGACGATCGCGCACAGATCTATAATAATATTGATTTCCTGCCGGTGTATTATTTCGATCACCCTACCGTTTCCCGCTCACGAACATTTACTTATGGTTTCGGGCTCGACCTCGGCTTTCATATCCGTATCCGGCAAAGGCTTCACCTCGGCATGATGGGGAAAATCCAGATCTTTCAGCCCTACGACAAAGACGAGCCCCAAAGCTTTCCCCGATACGGATTTGCCGGCGCTGGCTTGCTGCTACGGTATGATTAGAAGGGTGTGTTCACAAATATTGAGATCGTTCTATCGCTGATTATTCAACCTGCTGAACTGATTCAGTCAAAATTTTCCAGCTTTGCTGTAACCTTTCTTTTCGGGTTGCGATATACTTTCTGAATGGACGCCAAAAGCTACAATGCATGTGTACATGAGTGGGCTGATGCTCTTTTCCGGTTTGCCTGCAAATGCACCGGAAACGAGGAAGATGCCCGGGACATTGTGCAGAGCAGTTTTGAAGTTCTTTGGCAAAAGCGGGAAAACGTAGCGAATGAAAAAGGCAAGGCTTTTCTTTTTCAGGTAGCCTACAATCAGTCTGTGGATCTCTACAGAAAGAAAAGCAGGGTACAATATCATGAAGAAGTGAAGCTGAGCGGAAGTCATCAGCTTTCTAATCCGGATATCAAGCGTGTGCTGGACAGGGCACTGGCACAGCTTGATGAGCAGGCACGCGCCCTCGTGCTGCTGAAGGACTATGAGGGCTATCGCTACGATGAAATAGCGCAGATTACCGGCTTGTCGGATACGCAGGTAAAGGTGTACCTGCACAGGGCACGCAAAAGCCTGAAACAGTATCTGGTAAGCGTTGAACATATAATTTAAAAAACAAGCGAACATGGTGACCTTGGAAAACTATGAGGAGTATATGATCCTCTACGGAGATGGAGAGCTAAGTGAAGAGGAAAAGAAGGCACTGCTCGAATTCGTGCGGCAGCACCCGGAACTGCAGGAAGAACTGAACATGTATGAGGCTACCAAACTGACGCCTGATACGGCACAGGTCTTTGCAGGCAAAGAAAAACTGCTGAAACCTGAAGGTGGCGGTAGAGTGATCGCCTTCCGGCAGTACCGTAGCTATGGCATAGCTGCCGCGGTCTTACTGATCCTGCTGCTGTTTGCTGCACGATGGATGAAAACCGGTCAGCCCGCTATACAGCCAATACCTATAGCCCAACAACCCGTCAGCAATACACCATCAACAAAGTCAGTAAGTCAACAGCCCCCAATAAACGCACCGGTGATCCGTCAGGAAGAAAGTGTTTCGCTTGCCAGGCAAGGCGTCCATTCAAACAAAAAGCCTGCAGTGCGGAATACTTCTTCCACCCCGACGGAGCTGCATAGGCTAACACCGGTTGACTATGCTCTGGAAACTACCGTGGTACGCGCCGAACCGGCAGACATCCACAGGCTGGAATTGCCCTCGGCTACAATAACTGAACCTTTGCAGCCCGAACCTAAAAATGATCTGCTTGCCTGGCTGCCCGATGAAAAAAAGGAAGGCTTTGAAGCACTCAAAGAAAACGTGGATCAAAAAATTGAAAAAGTAAAAAACATAAAAGACAATCTCAAAGACACCCAATTTGCGCTAAGATTCGGAAGCAAAGAACTGGTGGTCATTAACTTTTAAACATTCAACGTCAATATCATGAAAAACATACTCACCATCTTAGCTGTATTGCTCGGCATGACGGCAGCACGCGCCCAGGAGATCAAAGCCGAGGTGAAACAAAGCGACACCACCAAGGGAAAACACTCCGTCAGTATTTCGCTGGGATCGGACGAAACCAAAGACACGTCGAACAAAGTGTTTGACCTTCAAGTAGGTATGCTTGATCTTGGTTTCAACTACCTCGACGACAAGACCGATTACAACAGCGCCGCGGCACAAAGTTTTCTGAACGTAGATCCTTCTCTGAAAAATAAAAATCTCTTCAGCATGCGCGATGCCAAATCGGTAAATGTAAATATTTATCCCATCCTGCTTAAAGCACGTGTGCTCAAGACCCAAAGGCAGCGGCTGTATGTATCGCTGGGAGCGGGTTTGCAGATCTACAACTTCCGCTTTAATAAACCCATCAGTTATCAAAACGAAACAGTGCCGCAGGTGGTAATGGACACGGTGAATTTTACCAAGAACAAGCTTACCGTTACTTACCTGAGCGTGCCGCTGATGGTGACTTCCAAGACCAAACTTGCCAAAGACATTTGGCTGGTGTATGGCGTGGGCATCACGGCTGGCTACCGCATATCGTCGTGGACCAAACAAATTTCCGGCGAACGTGGAAAAGAAAAAGATCACGATCAGTTTAATCTCAACAATTTCAACAGTTGTATCACTGGTGAGGTAGGCGTAGATGGCTGGTTGCGGTTGTATGCAAGCTATCAGCTTACTGCCCTGCACGAAAACTCGCTGCAACAATATCCTTACGCCATTGGCGTTCGTTTCATAGGAATTTGACAAAGAGCTTATATACCCCCAATTAACCAATGATGAGCCCGGCACCTGCATGCCGGGCTTTTTTTGTCCACATAGAAAGGACAGAAAGCGCTCAGAAAATATCTTTGCACAAAGCGCAATGCGTGAAGTACTTCTTTAAAAAAGGTTTGGTGGAAGCCGGTTGCGATGAAGCTGGTCGCGGCTGCCTTGCAGGACCAGTATTTGCTGCAGCGGTAATACTGCCCCCCAACTTCCGTCATTCCTTACTTAATGATAGCAAACAACTAACAGAAGAAGAACGCAACAAGCTACGACCCATCATCGAAAAGAAAGCCCTTGCCTGGGCAGTTGCCAGAGTGGATCACGATGAGATAGACCGCATCAACATCTTACAGGCTTCTTTCAAAGCTATGCACCTGGCTATTGATCAGTTGCCGCTGAGACCGGAACTTTTGCTGATTGACGGCAATCGGTTTGCACCCTACTTTGGCATTGTACACGAGTGCATTGTGCAGGGCGATGCCCTCTACGCATCTATTGCTGCCGCGAGTATTTTAGCCAAAACCCACCGCGATGAATATATGCAGGCATTGCACGAAGAATATCCCCACTACGACTGGAAACAAAACAAGGGATATGGCACGGCACAGCATCGCCGGCAGATGAGCCTACATGGCATGTCACCTTACCACAGGCTTACATTTAAAGTGGACTTGTCGGTGTTTGAGGATGAAGCAAAACAAGACCTGATCATGTCAGCGGAAGAGAAAGTTCAAACACAGATCCTGTAGGCGTATTGTCCTTCACGCCGATTTTTCCCCCATGTTGCTGTACAATCCTTAGCGTCAGGTACAAGCCCAGACCCGTGCCCTTCGTCTTGCGTGTATTTTCATTACCCAGCCGGTAAAACTTGCGAAAGATCTTATGCTTTTCCGCATCCGGAATACCCATGCCTTCGTCTTTGATCTGAAGACAGGTATGCTTATTTTTTGAAAACAATTGTACGGTGATAAGAGACTCCGCGGGTGAATATTTCAGGGCATTTTCTATCAGGTTGCTCACTGCCATTTGCAGCATCAACTGATCGCCAATCACCGGGTTTTCCTCTTCTGCTATGTCCACCTCGAAGCGCCCCGGGTAGCGCTGTACATATTCTTTCATCGTGCCCGTTACCAGGTCGGTAAAGCTAAATCGCTCGCGGGTGGCTTTATATTGTCGCCCTTCCATCTGCGATGCCAGCAGCATATTATTGCACAAATCGTTGAGCCGGTTAGATTCTTTGATGCACTTGTCTATCAGCACCGTTTTCTTTTCTTCATCGAGCTGATAGCGTTCGAGGGTTTGCAGGTTCAGCTTCATCGCAGCAATAGGCGATTTCAACTCGTGCGTCACAGACAACATAAAGTTGTTTTGCTGGCGTGATAGCCCAAGACTTCTGCGAAAGGACGAATAAACTATGGCGCCACCAATAAGGATGACGAGCAAAAATGTGCTGCCCTCGCCTATGTATTGCTTTTTACGTCGCTCGCGCTTGGCGGCACTCAGTTCTGCCTGACGGGCAAACTCGGCCGGATGGCGGACACTGTCTATCGTGGTACGCAGGTGTATCAGCTCCAGATCGTAGATCACCTTGCTCTGTCTATTGAGGCTAAGGCCCCAAAAAACCAATGCCGCTACTGTGTAGGCAAAAAGCAAACCATAGATAACATTGAAGTAGCGCATGTGCAATCTTAAAAATAAGGAAAATGCCTGGGTGGCTACCGGCGATATCCCAGCTTTTCAATTCTGAGACCTACCTGCAATACCTCCGGTAGCGGATTGACGCGCATGTTTTGTTCGAACTTAAGTTCGTAGGTGCCCGGTTTTTTAAAAATCATCGGAGCGTCGTTGCGCGTTATCGGCATTCGCTGTTCATACACCTCACCCATGCCACGGCCCAGCCACTTTCCGGAAGCCTCCGAAAGGGGAATTTCTATGCGCGAACGTTGGAAACTGCTGTCTCCGGGCTCTTTGGTATATACATACATCCAGAGATTGGCAAAAGGGTAGGCCTCGGTATGACGAATGATAAAATAGAGATTATATAGAGCCGCCGTGTCCTCAATATCTACTTTGAAGCTGGGCTGAAAATTGTAGGC
Organism: Flavipsychrobacter sp.; assembly: GCA_017849575.1. Taxonomy (GTDB): domain Bacteria; phylum Bacteroidota; class Bacteroidia; order Chitinophagales; family Chitinophagaceae; genus JAFIGV01. The sequence continues at coordinate 24,075 of JAFIGV010000003.1, forward strand.
CCATTCATATTGCGGCACTGACACATCCTTTTGAAAATAAGGCGACTTCATGCAACCCGCCGTGGCAAGCAGGAGGCAACAAAAGGCAATCAGCGTAAATCGAAAAAGAGAATGCATGCGTTTAAAAAATGAAATGTTTACAGCACGTTCAGCACCTGTTCCTTGGCCTTTTCGAGTTCGTCCTTCATCCCGATGACGAGCTGCTGAATATCGGCGTTATTAGCTTTGGCTCCGAGGGTATTGATCTCGCGGCCTACCTCCTGAAGGACAAACCCCAGCTTCTTGCCATTGGAAATATCCTCCCGCGCAATAATGTTATTAAAGTAGGTGCAGTGTTGTTTCAGGCGCATTTTTTCTTCCGAAAAATCCATGCGCTCGATATAAAAGATCAGTTCCTGCTCAAAACGATTGGGATCTATGTTTTCGGACCCCACCACATCGCGGAGGGAAGTGGTAAGTCTTGTCCTGATTCTGTCTGTACGCTGAGCTTCCAGAGGCAATATATGTTCCAGCAATGCTTCTATATTGCTTATTTTTTCTGAAAGATCTTTTTGCAGCGCACTGCCTTCATGTTTGCGATGTTCCATCAGTAGCATGGCGGCCTCTTCAATAATTTTCGACACTGATGCAAACTCTTCCTCCGGCAGCACATCACTTTCGGGCACCACCACCTCGGGCATGCGCATGAGCGTGGAGAGCACATTGTCTTCGGCCAGGCCCAGTTGGTCGGCAATCTGCTTCATTCCTTTGTAATAGAAAATGGCAAGGTCCGTATTAATGGTCATAGGCTTAGTTGCGCCTTCCTGCCTTATGGCAATGTTGAAGTCTATGCTTCCGCGCAAGAGCATTCGGTTGAGCAGGTTGCGGATATCCAGTTCGTAAGACCGGAGTATGGGCGGCAATTTGGTCACCATTTCAAATTGCTTGCCATTGAGCGACTTGATCTCCACGACCACCTGCCGGCCATTCACCACACCTTCCGCGCGGCCAAAACCTGTCATTGAATACAGCATAGGCTTAATTTCAAACAAAAATCAGCAAAGCAAAGCCAATAAAAAAATGGGCTTTAGATAAATGTGAAAAAAGCCGCAAAAATCGTCTTAAAAAGACCGGTGGTTTTAGGATAGGCTGGATATTTGGCTATTTTTGTTTCATCTCACAAAGGAACCTTTGATGCGCTTTTTCCCGATTCTTGTCTTCCTGCTCTTCTCGCTTAGTTCGCTGGCGCAGCAAACCGCCTCCAACCGTGCCGAACTGGAAAAAAGGAGAGAATCTCTTTTGCAGTCGATCAAAGAAACGCAGGATCAGCTCGAAGCCACCAAAAAGGACAAAAAAGCATCACTTTCACAACTCCGCGCGCTGCAAAGCAAACTGGCTGAGCGCCAGAAGCTGATCAGCAATATCAACCAGGAAATTGGCGCCATCAACAAAGACATTCAGTATTCTGCCAAAGAAATATCAGATCTGCAACGCAAGCTGGGCACGCTGAAAGTGCGCTATGCACAATCGGTGCGCTACGCGTATAAACACCGCAGCTCCTACAGCATGATTGCGTTCCTGTTTTCATCCTCCGACTTTAATCAGGCTATACGCAGGCTAAAGTACCTGAAGAAATATCGCGACTATCGTAAAGAGCAGGCCGAACAGATACGAGTGACCCACAAACAGATAGAGCACAAAATCAACGTGCTGAACACGGTGAAATCGCAGAAAGATGTGTTGCGGATGGCACAGGAACAGCAGAAACAGGAAGTGCAGAAAGAAGCGAATGAAACTAACAAGGTAGTGCGCGAGCTGAAGGGAAGGGAAAAAGAACTGTCTGCATCCATTGCAAAAAACCAACGTTCTCTTCGCCAGTTGGAAAGAACGATACAGAATCTGATTCAGCGAGAGATAGAACTGGCCCGGCGCAAAGCAGAAGAAGAGGAAAGAAAACGGAGAGAAGAAGAGCGAAAGCGTTTGGCAGCGGCAGAAAACAACCGGGGAGCTAATGGCATTGCGATCAATGGCAGCAGCACTGGTAATGCTCCCGGCAATACCAAAGAAACTCCTTCGAAGCCCACGGTGACGACTACAGCCAGCAGACCGGTGGCAGCTAATGTTAGCCGCCCTTCCTACAGCCTGAGTCTTACGCCCGAAGTGGCAGAACTCTCTAATAATTTCGAAAGCAACCGCGGAAAACTTCCCTGGCCCGTAGAAAAAGGCTTTATTGCAGAGCGGTTCGGAATTAATAAACATCCGGTTTACAATATTGAAACAGAGAACAGCGGTATAGAAATCCAAACTGCTCCAAATGCCGGTGCCCGTGCGGTGTTTAGCGGTACGGTCAAAACAATTTTCAATGTTCCCGGTATGGGGCAGTGTATTTTGGTGGATCACGGACGTTTCTTCACCGTGTATTCGCGACTGGCATCTGTATCTGTTCAAAAAGGGCAAACCATTGCTATGAAACAAAATATCGGCAGTGTGATGGCCAATGAAAATGGCGAATACCTGATGCACTTCGAACTGTGGAAGGTGAATGCCAACGATAAATCTTCGGCTCAAAACCCAGAAGCCTGGATTGCCCGGTAACAGGGTACTTTCCCATGAATCTATTGTCGTAAACTTGCTGAGATTTTCTGCTGTGATGGTAAGTATTGAGCAATTTTGTAGCTGGTGCGGTGGCAGTTGGCTTTGTTTTCATCAGGATCTTTCAATCGAAGAACTGGCTATCGACAGCCGTCGCATCACCCGACCTCCTCAGGCATTATTTATCGCACTTCCTGCTGCCCGTCGAAACGGGCACGACTTTATCGCTGCAGCCTATGAGAAAGGTGTACGCAATTTTCTTATTCAGCAACCGGTGAACACCGCTTCCTATCCTGCGGCCAATTTCATCCTGGTAAAGGACACACTGGCGGCACTGCAAACAGCCATGGCCCATTATCGCGACCGGTTTCAGATACCTGTCATCGGCATTACCGGCAGCAACGGAAAGACCATCGTTAAGGAATGGCTGTTTCAATTGCTGGGCGAGCAGTACAATATTGTACGCAGTCCTAAAAGTTATAATTCCCAGATTGGCGTACCGCTTTCTGTTTGGCTCATGGAGCCCGACAACGATCTTGCCATTTTCGAAGCCGGCATATCCCAACCGGGAGAGATGGATAAACTTCAAAAGATAATCCGGCCTACACTGGGCGTTTTTACCAACATTGGTGAAGCCCATAGTGAAGGCTTTCTGAGCCGGCGGCAAAAAGTAAGTGAAAAGCTCATGCTTTTTAAAAAAGCAAAACAGCTTATTTATTGTGCCGACCATACGGAAATCCATGAAGTGGTAGCTCAGTTTCTCGATCAGCATAAAGGAGAGGCACTACCTGAAATTTTTACCTGGTCGCAAAAACAGAGCGCAGATCTCAGCATTCTGCACATCGTTACCACGCACAACAGCGCCAGTATTGATGCGCAATATCGGGATGAACGCATTTCCATCACCATTCCCTTCAACGATCCTGCGTCGGTAGAAAACGCTATTCATTGCTGGTGTGTGCTCCTGAACCTCAAGGTTCCGCAGAAGACCATCGCCATCAGGATGCTCAGCCTGCATCCGGTAGCCATGCGCCTGGAACTCAGGCAGGGTATCAACGAGTGCACGATCATCAACGACACTTATAATTCCGACCTCACTTCGCTGCAAATAGCGCTCGATTTTTTACAGCAGCAAAAGCAACACACCAAACATACGGTCATCCTCTCGGATATGCTCCAAATGGGGAAACCGGATGCAGAACTGTATGAAGAGGTGGCCGAACTGGTGGGCCGAAAACATATACAGCGCTTCATCGGTGTGGGGCCTGCGTTGTACAGGCACCGTTCTTTTTTCCGCAGCAACAAAAAACTACGAAGTGTGTTTTTCAAAAGTGCAGAAGAACTGCTTCAAAAATTTCATCTTCTGAGTTTCGACCATGAAGCCGTGCTACTCAAAGGCGCGAGGACATTTCGCTTCGAAAAGATCGGCAGGCTGCTGGAACAAAAAATTCATCAAACCGTTTTATCCATCAATCTTTCTGCGCTCACACACAACCTTAATACTTTCCGCAGCAGGCTCAGACCTGGCGTAAAGACAATGGCAATGGTCAAAGCTTTTTCTTACGGCAGCGGAAGCTATGAGATCGCACATCTCCTGCAATTCTCCGGAGTAGATTATCTCACGGTGGCTTATACCGATGAGGGAATCGCTCTGCGCAAAGCCGGCATCACTATGCCTATCATGGTTATGAGTCCGGATGTAATGTCGTTCGATAGAATGATCGCGTGGAAACTGGAGCCCGAAATATATAACCTTAGGTCGCTGCAAAGTTTTCTGGACATGGCAAAAACCCTGCAGGTGGCGGAATATCCGGTACACATAAAGCTGGATACCGGAATGCACCGGCTTGGCTTTGTAGAAGAAGAGATCGCTGCGCTGACCGCACATTTGCAACAAACCTCGCTGATAAAAGTAGCCAGCATTTTCAGTCATCTTGCCGCAAGCGAGGATGCAGGCTTCGATGAATTTACTGAGTTGCAGGCACAACGGTTTCGCAACATGTCGTTGGAAATATCGGGGGCTATCGGTTACGAGCCCTTAATGCATCTCTGCAACAGTGCTGCAATAGCCCGGCATCCTTCGCTGCACTTCGACATGGTGCGGCTGGGACTCGGCTTGTATGGTATTGACGGCAGTGGGGCGCTGCAACAATCGCTGAAACAAATCAGTACACTCAAAACGACGGTAGCCCAGATAAAAAATGTAGCTGCCGGCGAAACGGTGGGCTATGGTCGCCGCGGTCGCTTAGATACCGACAGTACAATAGCAACCATCTCTATTGGTTATGCCGACGGATATCCGCGCGCGCTGGGCAATGGTAAAGCGCATGTGTTGATTCATGGGCAGCAAGCGCCTTTGGTGGGTTCGGTATGTATGGATATGTGCATGGTAGATGTAACGCATATACCCGAGGCAGCGGAAGGCGATGAAGTAATTGTCTTTGGCCCGGAACTACCGGTGACGCGGCTGGCAGAATGGGCAGAAACCATTTCTTATGAAATAATGACCGGTATTTCTCAACGAGTGAAAAGAGTGTACATGAACGAAGACTGATTAAAAAAAGTTTTTTAAAACCTCTCCGCTGGCATTAAATTTTTATAAACAATAGAGCAAAGCCTCTATGAGCACCTTACACGTTGAGAATTGCAGGACCACCCGTCCTGCATATTTTTTTGCAGAAGCAGCGAACTGAGCAAGGTCAGCAGTTGAGTTGACGACTGTCATAAATCACGTTTTTCATTACTTCTACTATTGCCCAAAGAAAAATTGCATCATGCCTTTTTATCATTCTTTGGGAAACGTGCCAGACAAACGTCACGTAGTCTTTCGTCAGCCAAACGGTAAATTATATCAGGAAGAATTAGTGGGAACGCAGGGCTTCAGCAGCCTCTCTTCATTGGTCTATCACCTTCATCCTCCAACCTGTGTACGACAAAAGGACAAACCCTATTCTGTAAAACCAAAGATCGCGCTGCAGGAAAGTCTTGACGCGATGAGCTTTAAAGGCTTCGAAGTACCGCCAACGGAAGATTATCTGCAAAGCAGAAAAGTGCTGTTTGTAAACGGTTCGCTGAATGTGGGTCTTGCAGCCCCGATGAAATCAACGCCCTACTTTTTTAAGAATGCCGATGCCGATGAAATGATCTTCGTCCATAAAGGCAGCGGTACCGTACACACAATGTATGGACAATTGAAGTTTAAGTACGGCGACTATATCGTGATTCCGCGCGGCACTGTGTATAAAATTGATTTCGACACTACCGACAACCGGCTGCTCTTTATCGAAGCCTTCAGCCCCATCTTCACACCCAAAAGGTATCGCAACGAATTTGGTCAGTTGCTGGAACATTCGCCTTTCTGCGAGCGCGACATTAAGCGCCCCACCGACCTGCAGACTATTGACGAAAAAGGTGAGTTTGACATCCTGATCAAGAAAAAAGGAATGATCTATCCTTACACTTACCTCTACCATCCGTTTGATGTAGTGGGATGGGATGGCTATCATTATCCTTATACTTTTTCCATTTTCAACTTCGAGCCCATTACCGGTCGCGTACACATGCCGCCGCCTATCCACCAGACCTTCGAGAATGCCGGCTTTGTTGTGTGCTCCTTCGTGCCGCGCCTATACGACTATCATCCCGATGCCATACCTGCCCCATATCACCACAGCAATATTGATGCGGATGAAATTCTTTATTACGTGGACGGTGATTTTATGAGCCGCAACAATATTCAGAAAGGACAGCTCACCCTTCACCCGGGCGGCATACCCCATGGTCCGCACCCGGGTGCTATAGAACGGAGCATTGGCAAAAAAGAAACGGAAGAGCTGGCAGTGATGATAGATCCTTTTGCGCCGGTCATGATCACCGAAGAAGCGCTGAAGATAGAAGTAAAAGATTATTATATGAGCTGGCTGTCGGAAGAAGAATTAATAAGCTAAGACCATCAATATCATAATCGCCTGCGGGCTTATCAACCATAATTATTCATCCTTCAAAAACTGAAACAGATGGACACTACAACTTTAAAAGACGTAACAAATTATAATTACGGACTCGAAAAGATTTTCGAAAAAGCAGAAGATTTTCTGCCGATCAATGGTACAGACTACATTGAGCTGTATGTGGGCAATGCCAAGCAGGCAGCGCATTTTTACAAGACTGCCTTCGGCTTTCAATCGCTGGCATATGCCGGATTGGAAACAGGTTTGCGCGATCGTGTTTCTTACGTGCTGGTTCAGGATAAAATCCGGTTGGTGCTGACCACTCCGCTGAATTCCAACAATCCTATCTCAGACCATATCAAAAAACATGGCGACGGCATTAAAGTGATAGCACTATGGGTGGACGATGCCGTGAAAGCTTATGAAGAAACAACAAAGCGCGGTGCGAAAAGCTATTTCGAACCTGTAGTTGAATCTGATGAATATGGCGACATCATTCGCGCAGGCATACATACTTATGGCGAAACCGTGCACATTTTCGTAGAAAGAAAGAACTACAACGGCGTCTTTATGCCCGGCTTTGTAAAATGGGAATCCGAATACAACCCAGGCTGGACGGGACTGAAATATGTGGATCATATGGTGGGCAATGTTGAGCTGGGAGGCATGAACAAATGGGCAGATTTCTATGCTCGTGTAATGGGATTTGCCAACCTGATCACCTTTGACGATAAGGATATTTCTACCCAATACACAGCGTTGATGAGCAAGGTGATGACCAACGGAAACGGACGCATCAAATTCCCGATCAACGAGCCTGCGCACGGATTGAAGAAGAGCCAGGTGGAGGAATATCTTGATTTCTATGAAGGACCAGGATGCCAGCATATTGCTGTTGCTACAGACGATATTGTGTTCACCGTTTCCGAAATGCGCAAGCGTGGTGTGGAATTCCTGCATGTGCCCGGCACATACTACGATACGGTTGCCGATCGTGTGGGTGAAATTGCAGAAGACCTCAACATATTGAAGAGTCTCGGCATTATGGTGGATCGCGATGAAGAAGGCTATTTGCTGCAAATATTCACCAAGCCTGTAGAAGACCGTCCGACACTCTTTTTCGAAATCATTCAACGCAAAGGTGCAAGATCATTTGGCAAAGGAAATTTTCAGGCACTTTTTGAAAGCATAGAAGCAGAACAGGCAAGGAGGGGAACGCTTTGAGAATGTGCTAATGTGCTAATGTGCTGATGTGCTGATGTGCCGATGTGCCGATGGAATAGTGACCCGAAATTTCAATAATTGAATTAGTAAACAATATTCGAATGGAAAACATTGCAACTACGCCAAAGGATGAACAACGCCTGGCGAAATTTGAAGAGTGGGTGCAGAGCGGCGAAGCCATAGAGCCGCGCGACTGGATGCCGGAAGCCTACCGCAAACATTTGATACGGCAGATTTCCCAGCATGCACACTCGGAAGTAATAGGAATGCAGCCGGAAGGCAACTGGGTGACACGCGCCCCATCGCTGCGCGCCAAGCAAATACTACTGGCAAAAATTCAGGATGAAGGCGGTCATGGTCTGTATCTCTACAGCGCAGCCGAAACACTCGGCATCACACGCGATGAGATGATCGAACAACTGCATGCGGGCAAAGCCAAATATTCTAACATCTTCAACTACCCCACGCTCAACTGGGCAGACATTGGTGCTATTGGCTGGCTGGTGGATGGAGCTGCCATCGTGAATCAGGTATCGCTGCAACGCACTTCCTTCGCGCCTTATAGTAGAGCCATGGTGCGCATTTGCAAAGAAGAAAGTTTCCATCAGCGTCAGGGTTATGAGATCATGGCAAAGATGATGGCAGGCACAGAAGCGCAACGCGAAATGGCACAGGATGCTATGAACCGCTGGTGGTGGCCCTCGCTGATGATGTTCGGTCCGCACGATGGCGATTCACCGCACTCTGCAGATGCATTCCGCTGGAAAATTAAAAGGCAGACCAACGATGAACTTCGCCAAAAATTTATTGACAAAACAGTGCCGCAGGCAGAGCTGATAGGATTGACCGTGCCCGACCCGGATATGAAATGGAATGAAGAAAAGCAGAGCTACGATCATGGTCGTATCAACTGGGAAGAATTTTACCGGGTGATCAACGGACACGGACCCTGCAACAAACAACGCATGGACCATCACAAAAAAGTACATGCCGACGGCGCCTGGGTGCGCGAAGCTGCAGAAGCCTACAGAGCAAAAATGAAATAGCTCAAGTATAGGTCCATTTCAGTAAATCAGTAGAAACAACTAAAAATATCAAGCATGTCACAAGACAATCAATTTCCAAGCTGGGAGGTCTTTATGCAAAGCCGCCCCGGCGCCAACTTCATTCATCAGGGTAGCATCCATGCATCTGATAAGAAGATGGCGATACAAAATGCACGCGATACCTACAGCAGACGAGGAGAAGGCACCAGCATATGGGTAGTACCCACAGAAGCGATTGCGGCATCCACTACAGAAGATGCGGATATGCTCTTCGATCCTGCAAACGATAAGATCTATCGCCTGCCTACATTTTATACCATGCCGGAAGGCGCAAAACATATCTAACCATGACACAACAGGAAGCTTTATTCAAATACCTGCTGCGCTGGGGCGACAATGCGCTCATTCTTTCCCATCGCCTTTCAGAATGGTGCAGCTACGCACCCTTTATAGAAGAAGACCTGGCGCTCACCAACTTTGCGCTGGATATGATTGGAAGAGCACAGGCATTACTAAAATATGCGGGTGAAGTAGAAGGCAAGGGAAACACAGAAGACCTGCTGGCTTATCGCCGCAGTGAACGGCAGTATTACAACAATCTGTTGATGGAGCAGCCCAATGGAGATTTCGGCGTAACGATGGTGCGGCAATTGTTCATTTCGGCTTTCGAAAAAGATTTGTTTACAGAATTGCAAAACAGCCGCGACACTACGCTTGCCGCCATTGCAGCCAAGACGCTAAAAGAAGTGCGTTACCATCTGGAACATGCCGCCAACTGGGTCATCCGCCTGGGCAATGGCACAGATGAAAGCCATGAGCGTGTGCAGAAAGCAGTGAATGATCTCTGGATGTTTACCGGCGAATTGTTTGAAATGGATGAAGTGGATCGCCAACTGCTTTCCGATGGCATTGCGGTAGATATCAGCAGGATGCAGGAGCGATGGACCGGATACATTAATGATGTGCTGCAGGTGGCTACCTTGCAAAAGCCGCAGGACGAGTTTATGCAGACGGGAAGCCGCAACGGCATACATACAGAACACCTGGGACATTTGCTCAGCGAAATGCAATACCTGCAACGCGCTTATCCTGATGCACAATGGTAACAACCACAGCATACGACAGAGAGCAGATTCTGGATTTGCTTTCTGCCATTGCCGATCCTGAAATTCCGGTCGTGACCATTCAGGAAATAGGGATGCTCCGCGATGTAGTAGTAAGTGATCAGGGTGTGGAAGTAATACTCACACCTACTTACACCGGTTGTCCGGCTATGGGCATCATCGAAGCCGATATAAAGGCAACGTTGGAAACTCATGGTATTGCACCGGTGAGTGTAAAGATGATTTACGACCCCGCCTGGAGTACCGACTGGATGAGTGACGGAGCCAAAGAAAAAATGCGCAGGTATGGTATTGCTCCGCCTGCGCATTCTTCCTGCGGCGATATTGCTGCAGCAGAAAGGCAAGTAGCCTGTCCACGCTGCGGCTCCCAAAATACGGAAACCATCAGCCGGTTTGGTGCCACCGCCTGTAAAGCATTATACCGATGCCTCGACTGTAAAGAGCCGTTTGAGTATTTCAAGTGCCATTGAGAAGGCCGCCTGCTGCGTTACCAGGGATGATCGAGCTGACTACTGCCCGGGCTTCACAATCCGAAGTCGGGCATAGTTAAGCATGATCTTTTTCTGACCATGCCCGGCGCCGAAATCTATGGTGGCAATACGGTTGTGCATTCCGCCTTCTACATTCAGAATTTTACCGAAGCCGAATTTCTGATGTTCGATCTCCATGCCCGTCTCAAGCAACGCCGGATCATCGGGCCTGAAGTCGGATGATGGTTTGTGGGGCGCGGCCGTTTCTGCTTTTTGCTGCTGCAGTTTATCGGCAAGCTTTTTCAGCGAAGGCACTTTGTCGAACGACTGATTGAGCATGTTTCCAAATGCGTTGACCGAACCTGCAGCACGATTGTTCATACCAGTAAATGTGCGATCGAGAAACTGCTCCGGAATTTCATCAATAAACCTGCTCGGGTCATTTTGCACAAGGCTGCCAAACCGGTAACGGCTAGTAGCATAGGTCACCCATAGTCTTTCTTTTGCCCGGGTAACCGCCACATAGAAAAGTCTTCTCTCTTCCTCCAGATCTGCGCGATCATACAAACTCATAGAACTTGGAAATAGATTTTCCTCGAGGCCCACATTAAACACACAGGGAAACTCCAGTCCTTTTGCAGCGTGTATGGTCATCAGCTTTACTGCATCGGCATTCTCGTCCTTGTCCTGATCAGCATCGGTGAGCAGGGTGATTTGTTGCAGATAGCTGCCAAGGCTTTTGTCGAGAAGTTCGCCTTGCTCATCGGGCGTTTCTGTAAACTCCTTTATAGAGTTCAGTAGTTCCTGAACGTTCTCGTAGCGGGCCAGTCCTTCCACCGATTTGTCATTGTAGAGTTCGGCCACAAGACCCGTGCGCTTGCCCACAGCAAATGCTACATCGTAGGCATTGTGTGTCTCCAGCATGGTCTGAAAACCCCGGATCATCGTCACAAAGTTTTCAACCGCATGGGCCGAAGCGCCTTTCAGCCCGGCCATTTCGGGTGTTTGTATCACCTCCCAAAATGTAATGTCGCGCTGGTTTGCCGCAATGAGGATCTTATCCACGCTTGTTTTGCCGATACTTCTGGCGGGATAGTTGATGACACGCTTAAGATTTTCTTCGTCGCGCGTATTGACGACCACCCGCAGATAGGCCAGGTAGTCTTTCACTTCCTTTCGCTGATAGAACGACACCCCTCCGAAAAGCCTGTAGGGAATATTCATCCGGCGAAGACTTTCTTCAAAAGACCGCGACTGTGCGTTGGTTCGGTAAAGGATAGCAAAGTCTTTATTGTGGTAATGATTGCGCAATTTCATTTCCGTGATCGCGTCAGCCACAAATCGTCCTTCATCATTGTCTGTAAGTGTACGCACCAGCTTTATCTTCTCGCCTTCACTGTTGCTGGTCCAAAGCTCTTTGGGTATCTGGTTTTTATTATTCGAGATAATAGTATTAGCCACATTTAATATCGCCTGTGTACTGCGATAATTTTGCTCCAGCTTCACCACTTTCACATCCTCATAGTCATCCTGAAACTGAAGTATGTTTTGTACCGTAGCTCCGCGAAAAGAGTAAATACTTTGCGCATCATCGCCCACCACGCAGAGATTCTCATGCACGGCGCCCAGCATTTTTATGATCTGGTATTGTGCAAGATTGGTATCCTGATACTCATCGATCAAAATATAATGGAAGCGATGCTGATACTTGGCGAGCACATCCGGAAAATGGGTCAGCAACAAATACATCTTGAACAACAGATCATCGAAATCCATTGCCCCGTTTTTAAAGCAGCGTTTCGCATAGGCATCGTAGATATCGCCCATTAGCGGACGGTTGCTCCGGGCGTCTTCCTGCTGTATGTGGTAATCCTGTTTATAGGTCGCAGGATCCACCAAACTGTTTTTTGCTGCCGATATTCTGTTGTACACATAAGCAGGCTTATAATGCTTATCGTCGAGATTCATTTCATTGATGATGCTCTTTAAAACCCCTTTGGCATCATCAGTATCATAGATTGTAAAATTGGAAGGGTAGCCCAGCTTTGTCGCTTCTGCCCTCAGTATCCTGGCAAACACGGAGTGGAAGGTGCCGATATAAAGATTGCGCGCCTCAGTATTGCCGAGGATATGCTCTACACGCTCCTTCATTTCTGCTGCTGCCTTGTTGGTAAAGGTGAGGGCCAGAATATTGAAAGCGTCCACGCCATGATGCATGAGATGCGCGATACGCGTGGTCAGCACCTTAGTCTTTCCACTGCCTGCACCGGCCACTATCATCAAAGGCCCGTCTATATGTTCTACCGCAACCCTTTGTTGTTCATTGAGCCCCGCCAAATAATTATGCATACCGCGAAATTAAGATTTGGGCAGGTGAAATTGACGGACGTCGCAGGCCTGTTAAAGAATTTAAAAATAGCCATGTTTACATTTTTGTAAAAACAGTGAGCTGCTAAATTTGCGTTCATACAAAAAGGCCGATGTTTCGCTTTCAGCATATTGATCACTTATACTTTCTTGCCTTATTGCCGGTATTGGCCATTCTTTTTGCCGGCATGCTGGTGTGGAGAAAAAACAAACTCAGGAAACTGGGCGAGCAAAGACTGGTCTCCGCGCAATTGCTGGGTTTCATTCCTGGCCGGCCCATGCTCAGGTTCATGATGGTGCTTGTTGCTTTTGCCCTGCTTGTTATCGGTTGGGCCAATCTTCAAAAAGCCTCCGGACCGGAAGAGATACAACGCAAAGGTGTGGATGTAATTGTGGCGCTCGATGTGAGTAAGAGCATGCTGGCAAAAGATATACAGCCGGACAGACTATCGCGTGCAAGGCAGTTAGTGATGAGCATGATGGATAAGTTGAAGAACGATCGTGTAGGCCTTGTGGTCTTTGCCGGGCGCGCCTATCTTCAGGTGCCGCTGACGATAGACTACAGCGCCATGAAAATGATGCTTCAGAACGTAAAACCCGACCTTGTTCCCACGCAGGGTACCGTCATCAGCGAAGCGATAGAACTGGCGCAGCAATCCTTTTCTCAAAACGAAAAAAAATACAAAACTCTGCTGATCATTTCCGATGGCGAAGACCATGACGAACGAGCAGAAAGCGAAGCCCGTGCAGCAGCATCAGCAGGCATCATCATCCATACCATCGGTATTGGTTCTCCGGAAGGCACTACCCTTTTTGACCCGGAAACCAATGCCGTGAAACTGGACGAACAAGGCAATCCCGTAGTGAGCCGACTTAATGAACAGGAGCTTAAAGAAATAGCTGCCGCAGGAAACGGTACCTACAGCCTGCTACGCAATGCCGATGCCGTTGCCGGAAAGCTGGTGAATGAAATAGACGGCATGGAGCAGAAAAGTCTGGGCGCTGTAGTATATAGCAGTTACAGCAGTTACTTCCAGTATTTTCTGGGTATAGCACTGGCACTGCTGGTTGCAGAATGGATGCTGCCCGGTAGTAAACTAAAAACCAAAAAGAAGTCATGATGAGCAGAGCAGGTAGTATCATCATTCTGTTGCTTTGCGTGCTGGCACAGCCGGCGATGGCCCAGAGAACCCAGGTGCGCAAAGGCAACGATTTGTATCAACAAAAAAAGTACAAGGAAGCCGCGGCAGCCTATCAGCAGGCGCTTACTAAAAACCCGGTTTTTACACCCGGAATTTTTAACCTCGGCAATGCGCTCTATCAGCAAAAAAACTTCGACGCTTCGAGGAAAGCGATGAACGCTGCTGCAAAAAATACTACAGACAAACAGGTGAAGGGAAACGCCAGCTATAATATCGGTAACACGTACATGGCCGAACAAAAATGGGAAGAGGCAATAAACGCGTACAAAGAGGCATTGCGCCTTAATCCTAATGACGAAGCTGCGAAGTACAACCTCTCTTATGCCAGGGCCATGATGAAAAAAAATCAGGGCGGCGGCGACAAAAACAATCAGGATAAAAACAAGGATCAGCAGAATAAAGACCAGAATCAGAAAGACAACAAAGAGCAAAACAAAGACCAGCAGAATAAAGATCAGCAAAACCAGGACAAGGAAAAGCAGCAGGACAAAAAGGACCAGCAACAAGATCAGAAAGATGAGCAACAAGATCAGAACCAGCAGAAGAATCAGGACGATCAGCGACCACAGCCACAGCCCAGCAAGCTCAGCAAAGAGCAGGCTGATCAATTGCTTGATGCCTTAGCGCAGGAAGAAAAAAAGCTTCACGACAAAAAGGAAAAAGGCAAGGCAGTGAAAATAAAAATGGACAAGGACTGGTAACTTTCTCCAACAGCAGAAACACGGACGTAACAAAGTTTGCGGCTCATGCCCGGACACCTCACCATGCCTTTGCACAAAATGCTCTTGCCTATTTGTCAAAGGATTTTTTCACGCACCTCATACCCGATTTTTTAGTTGCAGCATGGGACACAACACAGCAAAAATGTACGTCTGTAATCACCACCCTACACGCTTGATTTTATTGCAAGGCAATTATGCTTGTTCACAAGTTTTCAACATCAGAAAAATATTTGCAAGATTTTTTTTTAGTCGTTGAAATTCTTTTTAATATTGTGTCAGGATTGTACTTACTAACCCATCCTTATAAGAGTCCGGCTGATCACAACTCGCCGGACTTTTTATTTACACTCGCTGAAGCCCTTGCCCGTAGCGGTTTTCAGCTTATGCTTGTACGATGCTTCATTACTTTCTTTTCAACAAACCCTTTCAGGTACTCACTCAGTTTTCACCGCAGGATGAAAAGAAAACACTCGCAGATTTTCTGAGCTTCTTACCTAAAGATGTTTATCCCGTAGGCAGATTGGATTATGATAGCGAAGGTCTTTTACTGTTGACCAACGATAAAAGATTGACGCATCAGTTACTCGAACCACGATATAAACATCAACGAAACTATTGGGTGCAAGTGGAAGGCGATATTTCGGAAGAGGCTATGCAACAGTTGGAGACGGGTGTCGTCATTTCTGTGCAGGGAATAAAACATCGTACTGCTCCGGCCGTGGTAAAAAAATTCAGCACAGCGCCTGTTCTTTTTGAAAGAAACCCACCGGTTCGGTTTCGCAAAACGGTGCCCGACTGCTGGATAACCATCACGATGACGGAGGGAAAGAACAGACAAGTGAGAAAAATGACTGCAGCAGTAGGCTATCCTACCCTTCGGCTGGTAAGATACAGCATCGGTGCACTGACCCTTGAGGGATTAGCGCCCGGCGCATGCAGGGCACTTACAGCAGAAGAGGCAAGCCGCGCGCTACAAAGGGCGCCGCACTAACCATCATTTTTTTGAGCAATCCGATCAATGCTGTAGCGGGCAGCACCCTCCGCGTTTCAGCTTTATTAGGCTAATTGTTGCATAATCTTATTTTTGTGCCGTCAACATTATTACAGCTTTATGTTCAATCTTATTTTGTTTGGTCCTCCGGGTAGTGGAAAGGGTACGCAGTCAGCAAACATTGTTTCCACTTTTCAACTGCAGCATATTTCCACCGGAGATTTGCTGCGCGATGAAGTGAGCCGGCAGACGCCGCTGGGCGTAGAAGCCAGACGCTACATGGATCAGGGTCTTTTGGTGCCCGACGAGGTAGTGATAGGAATGATCAGTGGTAAGATTGACGAATCGCCCAATGCACGCGGATTTATTTTCGACGGTTTTCCGCGTACCAAAGCACAGGCTGAAGCACTCGACAAATTGCTGGAATTTAAAAACACGGAAATTCATCTTGTGCTGTCACTTGAAGTGCCGGAGGAGGAACTTACCCGCAGACTGATTGGCAGAGGCGAAACATCAGGCCGCACGGACGATACCGAAGAAGTAATTGTAAAACGCATCAAAGAATATTTTGCCAAGACAGAGCCCGTAGCCGGTTACTACCATTCGCACGGAAAACTGGAGCGCCTGAAAGGCGACAGCTCTATTGATGAAACCTTCAGACTCATAACCAAAGAGATAGAAAAATATCTGCAGCCAGCATAGTGGAGAAAGGAAATTTTGTAGACTACATAAGGATATTTTGCCGCTCAGGAAAAGGCGGAGCGGGCAGTTCTCATTTCGCACGAACCAAATTCAACCCCAAAGCAGGACCCGATGGTGGCGACGGCGGAAGAGGCGGACACATCATACTCCGCGGCAATGCGCAGCTCTGGACTTTGCTCCATCTTCGATACTACAAAAATGTTCATGCCGAAAATGGCGAAAACGGAAGCAAGAATAACTGTACCGGTCGCGATGGAAAAGATGTGATCATTGAAGTGCCACTGGGTACAGTTGCAAAAGATGAAGAGACCGGCACCATAGAAGCAGAAATTCTGGAAGACGGACAGGAAGTGATCTGGTTGCCCGGCGGTCGAGGTGGATTGGGCAACAGCAATTTTGCTACACCAACCAATCAGGCGCCGGAACATGCACAACCCGGTGAGCCCGGCATTGAAGGCTATAAATACCTCGAGCTCAAAATACTGGCTGATGTAGGACTTGTTGGATTTCCGAATGCGGGAAAGTCCACCCTGCTCTCTGTAGTAAGTGCGGCAAAACCCAAGATTGCCGATTATGCGTTTACAACCATCAATCCTCAACTCGGCATTGTTTCTTATCGCGACAACCGGTCTTTCTGCATGGCAGACCTTCCGGGCATTATAGAAGGTGCGGCAGAAGGAAAAGGATTGGGGCATCGTTTCCTAAGGCATATCGAACGGAATTCTGTACTGCTCTTTGTTATTCCGGCAGATAGCAACGATCACGCGAAGGAGTTCAGGATTCTTTACAACGAACTGGAAGAATATAACCCGGAACTGCTCGATAAGAAAATTATCCTCGCCATCAGTAAAAGTGAAATGCTGGACGAAGAGTTAAAAACAGAAGTGGAAGCGACCTTGCCCAAAAACGTTCCGCATATTTTTATTTCCTCAGTTGCCCATATCAACATAGACAAGCTGAAAGATATGTTGTGGCAAGCGCTAACGGCACAATGATCATTTATGCCTTTGGGTGACAGTTTTGTAGTTTCCCCTATTGTGTAGAACAGCCAACACGATCACCGATGTATTTTTTTCGTCAATGTAATAATGAATAGAAAAAGGGAAAACATCTGTATGGGCTAAGCGGATTTTTTTGATAGCGAATAGCGTGGACATGCGGATGATTCTTTAAGCGATAAATTGCATTTCGAACATCATCACGGAAGCGTTTGCCAAGTTGAATCTGCTGCTGATTGTAATAAGCTTCGGCGTTGGCAATATCTTGCCTCACTTCTTCATGGGAATAGAGGGAATAGCCCACTGTCATCACGAATTATCTGGCTCATCAAAAAGATCATCAATGGACCTTACGTGCGAGGCATCTTCTTCAATTGAATTAAGACGCTGTCCAACAATTTCTTTTTGCCACTCTGGCACATCGCTACCGAAATCATCTACATCGGGATATTTATCTTTGATGCGTACCCAATCTTCAATGGGTATTTGTACGGCTATAGGATTGCCCGCGTTATCTGAAACATAGTTAAGCGACATAAAAGGCATTTCAATAAAATTATTTAAAAAGGTCCAAACTTCATTTTAAAAAAAGTCAACGTGCAATTGAAAGAGCTCTCGTCAAATCAGTTGAAAAAATGGATAGAAGGCGACAGAAAATTAATTCTGATAGACGTCCGCGAGCCCTTCGAAAGGAAAGCGTTTAATATCGGCGGCAAGCACATTCCTTTGGGCGAGTTGATGCAGCAAACCCATGAAATAGACAAAGAAATTCCCGTAGTTTTTTATTGCGAAAAAGGCGTTCGTAGTGCTATCGCCATTCAACGTCTGGAAGCAAAGGGCTTTAGCAATCTGTACAACCTGCGCGGCGGCATAGCTGCCTGGAAAAAGGAATTTCCGCATTAAACCATCGGATGCCTGAGCTCCAGCAAACCTCCTTGTTCGTTGACGATGAGCCGGTGCTGCATACCCAGCGTGAGCGTATAATTTTCGTCCTGATGACCGCAGGGAAGATGGAAGCAAACCGGATAATCGTACTCCCGCACTTTATCGAAAATAATTTGCTCCAGCGTTTGTCCGAAGGGGCGTTCTGTATCTTCGGTTTCAGTAAAGCTCCCTACCAACAAGCCTTTAAGCTGCTCCAATTTTCCGGCACGCTTCAGGTTCAGCAGCATCCGGTCTATCTGATACAAATGCTCGCCAACATCTTCAATAAACAGCAACGTACCTTCCGTATTCACTTCGGAAGCAGAGCCAGTGAGATGAGCCAATATGGCGAGATTACCGCCGGTGACAATGCCCTCACAGGTACCAAGTCTGTTGAAAGGCGATGGAGGAAGATGGTAAAAAATATTCTCGCCGGTAAGTGCAGCATAAAATTGCCGGATGTGTTCTGTGTTGACCGTCTCCGGCTTGAATGCGCCACACATGGGACTGTGCAGCGTGGGCGTGCCCAGCAGTGCCTGCACATGATTGTGCAAAACAGTAATGTCGCTGAATCCGCAAATCCACTTAGGACGCGCGGCAAATTTTGCAAAGCTGAGCTGATCAATAATTCGCGACATCCCATAGCCACCTCTGCCCATAAGTATCGCATCTATTCCCGGGTCGTCGAGCATCATTTGCAAATCGTTGAGTCGCTCTTCGTCTGTGCCCGAAAAATAATGGTACTCGCTGCCTACGGTGGCACCCACCTTCACGCGAAAACCCCAGAGCTGCAAGACGTCTATGGCGCCGGCAACTCTATCGTTAGATACATAACCTGCAGGACAGGTAATGCCAATAACAGATCCTTTCTTTAAATATGGTGGGTGTTGCATGTTGCTTAGTCTAAAAAACCTACGTAAAAAATTCCTTCGCGTACCTCCAGCGGATACGTGCGCAATTTATAACCTTCTCCACTGGTATTGCGCCCGTTGGCAGGATCGAAACGATAATGATGCAAAGGACAAACAACATGCCCCCGCGCATCCATCCAGCCTTCGCAAAGCCGCGCGCTCTGGTGCGGACACGTAGCTGCAAAGGCAAAAATTTGATCCTGTTTCCTGAGCAGGCATAGCTTTTTGCCGTTGAGCGTAAGCTCCACCACTTTTCCTTCGGGCAGATCATCCATACCCATGCCTTCCACGCTATGCCAATGCAGTAATTGATTCATCGCTTGCGCTTAAAAAAGTCTTTCATCAACTGAGCACATTCCTCCGAAAGAATTCCATGCAGGATCTCTGTTTTCGGATGGAAAGGATTATTGCTGCCTGTCGTTTTTCGATAACCATTCTTCTCATCCTGCGCACCATAGACTATTCTGCCCAGCTTGCTCCAATACATCGCGCCACAGCACATCAGGCAGGGCTCCAATGTTACGTACAAGGTAGCTTCCGGCAAGTATTTACTCCCTATCTGATTAAAGGCAGCGGTCATGGCGATCATCTCTGCATGTGCGGTGCTGTCATTGAGCATTTCCACCTGATTATGACCTCTTGCAATGATCTTGTTATCCCATACAATCACCGCACCCACGGGCACTTCATCTTTGTCGAAAGCAAGGCGCGCCTGACGCAATGCCTCTTTCATAAAATAGGTATCATCAAAAATCATGTACTACTCTCTGTTTTTTGTGTCCATCACTATCGTCACCGGACCATCATTGACAAGTGCCACCTGCATATCTGCACCAAAGATTCCTGTAGCAACCGGTCGAGCAAGCAAGGTAGACAATTGACGGACAAAATATTCGTACAAGGGTATTGCCTGTTCGGGTCGCGCGGCTTTGATAAAAGATGGACGATTGCCTTTTTTATACGAAGCATGCAGGGTAAACTGACTCACCACCAGCACCTCACCAGCCACATCCTGAAGATCCTTATTCATCAATCCCTCCTCATCAGAAAACACACGAAGCTGCGCAATTTTTCGGCTCAGCCATTCAGCATCTTCTTCGCTATCTTCTGCTTCTATGCCCAACAATACCATGAAACCCTTGCCTATAGAGGAAAACAGCTCGCCATGTATGCTGACACTTGCATTCGCTACCCTTTGAATAACTGCTCTCATGATAATTGCAAATGTGCGAAACGGACTTTATAATTTTGACTTTACTTTTTTACCAACGGAATGTATTCAATTGACGAAACGATAGTGGCATTGGCAACAGCACCGGGCGAGGGTGCCATCGGTATTATTCGGCTGAGCGGCACGGAAGCTATCGCTATTGCAGATAAGATTTTTACCGGTAAGCAACTCGCAGCACAGCCCAGTCACACCCTTCATTTCGGTCGGATAAAAAAGAGCTCAGGCGAAATACTGGACGAAGTAGTGGTAAGCCTTTACCGCGCGCCGAAAAGCTATACCGGTGAAGACGTGGTGGAGATCAGTTGTCATGGGTCGAACTATATTCTTGAGCAGGTGATACGGTTGTGTACCGATCATGGCGCACAAATGGCAAAGCCCGGCGAATTTACACAGCGGGCATTTTTAAATGGCAAACTCGATCTTACACAGGCAGAAGCTGTTGCCGACCTCATCTCCAGCCACAGCGGTGCTGCTCATCACGCTGCCATGCACGCGCTCCGCGGCGGTTTCAGCAACGATCTTAAAATCATCCGCGATCAACTCATACAGTTTAGCGCGCTTATAGAGCTGGAGCTCGACTTCAGCCAGGAAGATGTGGAATTTGCAGACCGGACAAGGCTTCAGGCACTCCTGCAAGAAGCGAGTGAGAAGATACAGCGACTGCTCGACTCCTTCAGTCTGGGCAATGCCATAAAGCAAGGCATAAAGGTGGCAATAATAGGCAAGCCAAATGCAGGCAAAAGCACACTACTCAATGCACTGCTCCATGAAGAGCGCGCCATTGTGAGCGATATTGCCGGCACCACACGCGATACGATAGAAGAAGCACTCAATATTAACGGTGTGCTTTTTCGATTGATAGACACAGCAGGTATTCGTGAACACAGCACCGATGCCATAGAAAACATTGGCATTGCCCGCAGCCGGAAGGCATTGGCAGAAGCCGATGTGGTAGTGTACCTGTTCGATCTTGCTGCCCTACAGCAAGAAGAAGTGCAAGCCGCTCTTGAAATGAAGAACGAAGCACAGAAGCCCTTTATCTTCGCCGGCAACAAAGCCGATCTTGCATTATCTGCCTTCGATGGTGCACAAAATCTTCAGCACTTCAACGAACTTTCTGCCCTGCTACCTCCCGAAAGTCTGCTTTTATCTGCAAAAAATAATGGAGCACAAGTGCTGCGGGAAGAACTCTTCAACCGTGTGATTCGCGGCAGTTTTCAAACAGAAGGAACCATCATTACCAACGCACGCCATTTCGCGGCACTTCAGGCAGTGCAACAGTCGCTGATGGATATAAAAAATGGTTTGGCCACCCATCTTTCCGGCGATTTGATCGCCTTAGATATCCGCCGCTGTCTGCATTACTTAGGGGAGATCACTGGCGAAATCACCACAGAAGACAAGCTCGACTATATTTTCAGTAAGTTTTGTATCGGAAAGTAACTATCTTTCCCTTTTTTCTTAAATGATTGTTTTTGTTGGGTTTTAGCTGATTTATCCTTCTCTTTTTTGTTGCCCAACTCTACTTTTTTACCTATATTTGTTGCCTAATTGTTGCCCAGATTTGTTGCCCACAAATCAGGCAACAGTCGGGAGAGAACATGCTACATACAGCTACAAGCTGCAACATGGAGCAACAACAGGCAACAAAATGAGCAGTAACATTCGTCTTCAAAAAACTTGTCAGCACTGCGGTAACAGATTTACCGCAAAGACTACTGTTACACAGTTTTGCTCAGATACCTGTGCCAAACGAGCATACAAGCAGCGGAAGCGGAACGAAAAAATTGAAGTGGCCATCAAGGAAGAAACCGAGAAAGCACTTTACAACCCTGCCATTGCTCAAAAGGAATTTCTAACCGTTGAAGAAGCCTGCCAGTTAATCAACGCCAGCCGATGGACCATTTACAGGCTCATTGAGAAAGGCGAACTCAAAGCAGGTAAACTGGGCAGAAGTACCCGCATTCCCCGGGCAGCTATCAATGAATTATTCAAACTAACTGAAGCATGACAGTAACACTTAGGCAACGCAAAAAGGGCGATAAAATCAGCCTGTATCTTGATTACTACAGTGATGGTAAAAGAGATTACGAATACCTGCAACTCTACCTGATACCCGAGCCGGAGAAAGGCAAGCTCACTAAGGAGCAGAAGGAAGAGAACCGCAAAACACTGGTATTGGCAGAAGCCATCAGGTCGAAGCGTTTGTTACAGATAAAGAATGAAGAATACGGCTTTCGTGATACCGATAAAGCCAAAGGCAGTTTCATTGCCTACTTTGAACGCCTTACAGAAAAAAGGAGAAACAGCCAGGGTAATTGGGGCAATTGGGATAGCGTATTGAAACACCTGAAGAAGTTTGCCAAGAACGGAGCATCATTCAAAGACATTGATAAAAACTGGCTGGAAGATTTCAAGAACTACCTCCAGTATGAAGCTAAGAGCAAAACCAATAAACGCCTTTCGCAGAACTCTCAATCATCCTATTTCAGCAAGGTAACAGCAGCTTTGAAAGAAGCCGTAAAAGAAGGCATCATCCAAACCAACCCGGCAAACCAAGTGGAAGGCATCAAAGCTGATGATCCTGATAGGGAGTTCCTCACATTGGAAGAACTACAGGCAGCCGCTAAAGTGGAATGTGAAATGCCGGTGTTGAAAGATGCTTTCATCTTCTCTGCATTAACGGGATTGCGTTGGTCAGATATTGAAAAGCTGGTCTGGTCAGAAGTGCAGCACTCCGAGCAGTCAGGGTATTACATCCGTTTCAGGCAGAAGAAAACAAAGGGAGCAGAAACCTTGCCCATTTCGGAACAGGCTTTTCAGTTGTTAGGCAATAGAAGAAAGCCCGAGGATAAAGTATTTGAAGGATTGTATTACAGTGCCTGGCATAACTTGAAACTCCGTGAATGGGTAATGAAAGCAGGTATCACAAAACACATCACCTTTCACTGTGCAAGGCATACCTACGCCACCCTTCAAATTACATTGGGTACAGACATTTACACTGTTTCAAAACTCTTAGGACACAGGCACCTGAAAACAACCGAAATTTACGCTAAGGTGATTGACCATAAAAAACAGGAGGCAGCGAATAAAATCAAATTAGACTTATAGCGATGGAGATAAAAGTATTAGACAGCATAATGCACGGTGCTTTAAAACCGTGGAAAATGGATACCACCAACACAAGGCGGTTCACTGAATTGGTGAAAGCTGCAAAAGCAGCTTCACCGAAAACTATTGCAGATTTGCAGTCACAAATGACTGCCTTGCTGGCCGACTATCCGCAGTTAAAGAAAGTGCTGGCCGATAGTGCAATTACAAACGACACAATACAACCGCTTTCATATAAAACAGTTTTACCCAAGTACACAGACCCCGTCACCAACTTTTATTTTTTAGTAATCACAGCTGAAACACTCAGGGTGTATAATTCCATCCTATTGAAAGCCGCATCACTTACTGAGTTGGTTGACATTCAGTATCAGATTAACAAGGTGCTCAACAGTATCAAAGTATTGGCAAAGCAAACCGCAGCCGAGTTAATTGAAAGGGATTTTACAACTGAACCCAACGAGCAAAGCAATCATGTTCACTATGCTCTGCATTGCTTAAAGCATAGTTTGATACAGCTTTACTTCTCTGTGCAACATTCATTTGAAAACAGCTTGCAGCACACCACGAGTTTGGAAGACTTTTATGTGTTGGATTTGGAACTGCCATTGTCAAGCATCCAAGAATTAGAATACATTGAGCAGGTAGTGCCGGTCGGCAAGCAAAGCGAGGAATACACCGAAAGCCAGGAAACAATTTGCTTCGGTTTCAAAGATGATATTGAAAAACTGAAAACGGTAGTAAATCAGTTGTGCTATCAGATAGAGTTCCTGAATGAGGATGTTGCTAATGCTGATGAATTGATAAAAGCCTTCACAGCAAAAAGCATCCTGCCGGGTGCAGTTAAAATTCAATTAGGCTGCGAAACAAAACACTTCCGCTACTGCATTGATAAGTTCATACCATACTTCAATAGCCTTTCACTGGCCAACATTGAGAAGTCAAAAATCTTCTATTCAAAGAAGGATACCCTCATTACTGCAAACAACCTTTCTGCCAGTGGTTCAAAGAACAGAATTGAACCGAAGGAAAAGGCAACCATTGACAAAATCTTCAAACATCTGCAATAAAAAACATTAAGATTATTCAGTAATCTGAGTAAGGGATTAACCCCTTAACCTTTGCCCCTCAAGCATTTGAGAGGTTTGTGCCATCAAACTTTAAAATGTAAAAAGATGGCAAACGAAGATTTAATCTTAGACAAGCTCACCGAAATCGCTAACAAGCTGGATGAGCAAAACCTGTTACAAAAAACAGTACTGAACTTTAATGAGGCTTGCAAGTATTTGGACGTAAGCCCATCGCATTTGTACAAACTCACCAGTACAAAGCACATTCCCCATTTCTGTCCTCAGGGTAAGAAACTCTACTTCAAACGGGAGGAATTGGATAACTGGTTACAGCGAAACCGCAAGTCAGCAGCCGATGAAATTGATCAGATGGCAAGCGACTATGTTATCCGCAACAAACGCAAGAAGTAAGAATTTTTTATTAACTGAAAGAACAGAACAATGGCATCAAGTACCATATTCAGAAACTTTACCGTTCCGGTTGCAAAGAGATCATTGCTTCTTATTGGCAATGATATAGCCAACGGCAAATACCAAGCCGAGGTTGAAGAAATCAGGGCATTGCTGGAACAGGGTAAAGCGGAGGAAGCCGCCAGTAAGAAAAAGCAATTGTTGGCGTTCACTCCATCCGCAGTTTTCACCGAGAAAAGGCAAATGCCTTTCCTGGAAATGTACAGCGGCTTTGTGCATCTCGATTTTGATAAGCTGACACCGGAGCAGTTAGATACAGCCTTCAAAGTCATTGCCGAAATTCCCTACACTTTCCTATGCTTCATCAGCCCCAGCGGCAACGGCCTCAAAGTATTCATTGAAGTGAATACAGGCATTGAGCACCACGACACAGCCTATTTGCAGGTGCAGCAGTTTTACGAGGAAGCTACCGGCTTAAAGGCCGACCCAAGCTGCAAGGATATTACAAGGCTTTGCTTTATGAGCTATCACCCTGGTCTGTTTAAGAACATCCGTAACGAAAAGTTCAAAGTACAGTTACCCGAAATATTCACTCAGCCGGAAGTGCAACCCAAAGCACAGCCAGTATTCCCATCAGTTCAGGAAGCACCCGAAGAGGATCTGAACATCGCTTTTATTTTCAATCAACAAATTCAATTCACCAATCAAAAAACCCAATACACAGATGGAAACAGGAACAATTATATTTATCGGCTTGCTTCTAATTGCAACAGAGCTGGTTTATCGCAGTCCGATGTTGAACTTTTATGTACACAGCATTTTGACCTACCTGAAAGAGAAATTCTCGAAGCGATAAAGAGTGCTTACACCCACCACAAACCCGAGTTTGCAAAGTTTGCAAACACTGCAAAGCTGCAAACGACAGAGCAGCAACCACCACAGGAAGACTACCTGAAAGCCACGCCAACCATTCCCGAAGTACTCTATTTGCAAATGCCTGAACTCTTACAGCATGGTGCAATGGCCTTTACGGATGAAAGGGAGAGAGATGTTTTCCTGACAGGTGCATTGGCCATACTCAGCGGATGCTTGCCCGGTGTAAAAGGTGTGTATGCAGGCAATGAAGTATTCCCCAACTTATTTTCATTTGCCATTGCACCGGCTGCCAGTGGTAAAGGTGCTTTGAAGTTTGCTAAAATGCTGGCAGACGATTACCACAGCTTTGTACTCAAGGCAAGCCGTGAGGCAGAATTGCAATACAATCAGGAGTTGTCAGAACATAAGCAGCGTATCAGCAGCAAGAAAAAAGGCGATACATCCACAGAAGAGCCACCCACCAAACCCACTTTTAAAGTGGTGTACATTCCTGCCAATACGAGCTATGCAAAAATCTTATGGCACTTGGAGCAGAACGAAGGCACAGGTATTATTTGCGAAACAGAAGCCGATACCCTGGGCAATGTATTTAAGCAAGAGTGGGGGTTCCTATTCCGATATGCTTCGCAAATCGTTCCATCACGAAAGGCTTTCCAGTTCCCGGAAAGGCAACAATGAATTTACAGAGGTGAATGCACCGAGCTTGTCTATTGCTTTATCCGGTACACCCAATCAGGTTACAGGCTTAATATCTTCTTCCGAAGATGGTTTGTTCAGTCGTTTCCTGTTCTATGCCTTCAAGGTAGAGCAGCGTTGGAAAGATGTTTCTCCTAATGCCACTAACATTAACCTCCCCGAGCATTTCAAAGTCCTTGCTGGCAGGGTGTTTAATATGGTCCAGTTCCTGCAACGGGAGGAAACCATTGTTGAGTTAACCACCGAACAATGGCAGCAATTGAACCAAAATTGTGAAGCATGGCTCAACGAAGTAACCATGTTCACAGCCGAAGAAGCCGCCAGTATAGTAAAACGCCTGGGCTTGATCCTGTACCGCATGGCCATGATATTTACTTCCCTGCGGAAGTTCGAGAACGGAGAAGCGGCTACCCGGATAGTGTGTACCGATGAAGATTTTAATACCGCCCTACGGTTGGCGGAAATCTACCTGCACCACAGCATCCTCATGTTCAATAACCTGCCCAAGCAAAGCGAAGCCACCCAGTTTAAAACAGGCGACAGCAAACGCAAATTCTTTGAGGCGTTACCGTCAGAGTTTACACGCCAGCAAGCCGTTGAAATCGGCAAACAGTTCCAGCTTTCCCCACGTACAGTAGATGAAGTTCTGCATAACGCCACAGGTAAAACCTTGAATAAACTAAAGGCTGGTTCCTATCAAAAGAGTTAGTTTGCGGTCTTTGCAGAGTTTGCAAGCCTGCCCGTCCGTTCAGGTGGGGTTTGCAGCTTCCGGGTACAACCTTTCATTTTTTTGCCTATTTTTGCCGCAATGAATTTTTTTGCCTATTTTTGCCGCAATGAATTTTTTTGCCTTTATAATGAGCATTTACCTTTTGGTGCTGTCATGCCTTCCGTGCATTGATAGACAGGAGTGTAATATAAAGGCTGAACAAAAATTTTCTGTTACTTCACAGCATCAAAATCCACAAGATACAGACGAAGCGTGTACTCCTTTTTGCAGTTGCTCCCATTGTCCGGCATCCGCTTTTTACCAGCCTGTTGCTCATAACAATATAGCCACAGCGGTATTTCAATCCCTGAAATATCCTATTTATAATTCTTCCTTTTCTACAGAGGTTTCTTTTTCTATTTGGCAACCGCCTAAAATAGCCTAATTACTCCTTTTATTGATTTGCTGCATTGCCGTTGAATAGGCGTGTGCTGCATTTTTAATTTATCCTTTTCACATTCCATGATGGCAAAAGGTAAAAAGTCCAAAAAGGCTAACCACCCATTGGCAATAAGAGTAATTAAGTTCATTGTTATAGCCCTGTGTTGTGTCATTCTTTTAGCAGCCATTGCGGAGAGGATTGTTCATTATTACAGGTATATAACCAAATAGAAAAAATCAATGTTTGAAAAAATAATTCAGTTTTCCATAAAAAACAAATTGACAGTGGGTGCGTTTACATTGGCGCTCATTGTTTGGGGCGTTATTTCCGCAATTCAGTTACCTATTGATGCAGTGCCCGACATCACAAACAACCAGGTACAGGTAATTACACAAGCCCCAACATTGGGTGCCCAGGAGGTAGAACAGTTTCTTACTACACCCATTGAGTTGGCGATGGCCAACATTCCCAATGTAATTGAAAAGCGGAGCATTAGTCGTAGTGGTATTTCGGTAATCACTATTGTGTTTAAAGACAATGCCGACATCTACTGGGCAAGACAGCAGATAAATGAAAGGCTTAAAGAAGCAGAAGCACAAATTCCGAAGGGATTGGGTGAACCCACGTTAGCACCTATCACTACTGGATTAGGCGAAATATACCACTACATCATTCATGCAAAAAAAGGATATGAAAACAAATACACCGCTACTGATTTGCGTACTATGCAGGATTGGATTGTCCGCAGGCAGTTAGCTGGTACAGAGGGTTTAGCAGAAGTGAGCGGCTGGGGTGGCTATGTAAAGCAGTATGAAATTGCTTTGGATAACGAAAAGCTCAATGCAATGAATATTACCATTCCTGAAATTTATAAAGCCTTAGAAAGTAATAATGAAAACACAGGCGGCAGCTACATAGAGCAAAGAAGCAATGCCTACTTCATTCGTGGTTTGGGATTGGTAAAGTCGTTGAGTGATATCGAGAAAATTGTGGTGAAGAACGTAAACGGAATACCCGTTTTAATTCGTGATGTAGCAACAGTACAGTTTGGTACTGCCACCCGTTACGGAGCAGTTACAAGAAACGGTGAGGGCGAAGTAGTGGCAGGAATTACACTCATGCTCAAAGGTGAAAACTTTGCACAGGTAATTGCCAACGTAAAAAAGAGGATGGTACAAATACAAAAATCATTGCCTGAAGGAGTGGTGATAGAGCCATTCATTGATAGAACTGAATTAGTGAACAGGGCTATGGGTACAGTAGAGAAAAATCTAATTGAAGGTGGTTTAATTGTAATATTCATATTGGTATTGCTGTTAGGTAATTTTAGGGCTGGTCTTATTGTAGCTTCAGTAATTCCATTGGCCATGCTTTTTGCTGTTATACTTATGAATCTTTTTGGTATAAGTGGCAATCTGATGAGTCTAGGAGCGATCGACTTCGGGCTTATTGTCGATGGTGCGGTAATTATAGTAGAAGCAATTGTTCACAGGATTTATTTGAGTAAACATCATCATGTTGGTTTGCAAAAACTTTCACAATCACAAATGGATGATGAAGTGTTTCAAGCTGCATCAAAAATCAGGAGCAGTGCAGCATTTGGCGAAATCATCATCTTAATTGTTTACCTGCCGCTTTTTGCGTTAGTAGGCATCGAGGGGAAAATGTTTAAGCCAATGGCTCAAACAGTTGCATTTGCAATATTGGGTGCCTTCATACTTTCTTTAACCTATGTGCCAATGATGAGTGCATTATTTCTTAGTAAAAAAACTGCATATAAAAAGAATATTTCCGACAGTATAATTGCCTTCTGTCAAAAACTTTATGCACCAATGCTTAATTGGGCTTTACGGTGGAAGAAAACTATTGTGCTTGCAATGATAGTATTATTTACCGGCAGCTTAATCCTGTTCAACAGCTTAGGAGGTGAATTTATTCCTACACTGGAAGAAGGTGACCTTACTGTTGAAATAAGGATGGAACAAGGAACATCATTAACGCAGGTTGTAGAAACATTTAGCAAGGCGGAGAAAATTTTGAAAGATAAATTTCCAGAAATAAAACAGGCAGTAACAAGGATTGGTAGTTCTGAAATTCCAACTGACCCAATGCCCATAGAAAGAGCCGATATGATGCTTTCCATGAAGCCGAAAGAAGAATGGACATCGGCAAATACCCGTGAGGCAATGATGGAAAAAATGGAAGAAGCCCTAAGTATTTTGCCGGGGGTTAATGTTGAAATAACACAGCCTATGCAGATGCGTTTTAATGAACTCATTACAGGCATCAAACAGGATGTGGCAATAAAAATTTATGGTGCAGATTTGGAAATCCTGAGTGCCCAGGCAAATAAAATAGCAGGGCTTATCAAAAATGTAAAAGGAGTAAGTGAACCCTTTGTAGAAAAAGTAAGCGGACTGCCACAAATACAGGTGGAATACAACCGTGATAAAATTGCACAATACGGGTTAACCATCAGTGATGTAAATATGGTGCTGAAAACTGCTTTTGCAGGAAATGTTGCAGGTGTGGTGTTTGAAGGCGATAAACGCTTTGATATGGTGCTGCGGTTGCAAAAAGATTTACGGCAGGATTTCAGCAACATTGAAAACCTTTATGTGCCATTACCTTCTGGCAACAAAGTGCCTATTAATCAGGTAGCGGACATATCATTTAAAACAGCCCCGGCACAAATAAGTCATGAGGACGGGCAACGCAGAATTTTTGTAGGCTTCAATGTTCATGGCAGAGATGTTGAAAGCACGGTAGAAGAAATACAACCCATATTAGATGCAAAACTTAAACTGCCAACAGGTTATTATTATACCTATGGTGGTCAGTTTCAAAACCTGAAAGAAGCAAAGGCAAGGTTAGGTATTGCAGTACCGGTAGCATTATTGCTCATTTTAGTATTACTGTACTTTACATTCAACAGTGTAAAACAATCCTTCCTCATATTTACAGCCGTACCATTATCTGCCATTGGTGGCATCATTGCATTGTGGTTAAGAGGTATGCCATTCAGCATTTCGGCAGGTGTAGGTTTCATTGCCTTGTTTGGTGTAGCAGTATTAAATGGTATTGTATTGATAGGTTATTTCAACCAGTTAAAAGACGAAGGCATTACCGACATATATGAGAGAGTTAGAAAAGGAACAGCAGTAAGATTAAGACCCGTAATAATGACAGCTATGGTAGCATCATTAGGTTTTCTGCCAATGGCACTTTCTACAGGTGCAGGTGGTGAAGTACAAAAACCATTAGCAACCGTTGTGATCGGTGGTTTAATTACCGCTACCATATTAACCCTGCTGGTACTTCCTGCACTCTACATTTTATTCAACACAAAAATAAATTTCAAAATAAATAAAATGAGGAAAACAAAACTTAAAGGTAATTCAACAGTTGTCTTGCTGCTGTTTGCGTTCCTAAGTTTGTTTGCAGAAAATTCTTTTGCTCAAGGCAATCAAAAAACATTGCAGGAGTGTATTGAAATAGCATTAAAGAATAATCTGCAAATGAAAGTTGCAGACTTAAATATCCTGCAATCGCAAACACTGCAAAAAACTGGCTTCAATCCTGATAAGACAAATTTGCAATTAACACAAGACCCTACCAGTGGAGGCAACATTGACAACAGTATTGGTATTACTCAAACGATTTCTTTCCCAACAGTATATGCCAATCAAAATAAATTATTGAAACAGGAAACTTTATTGGCTCAAAAATCAAAACTGTTATCGCAAAATGATATTATTAAAGAAGTAACTGAAGCCTATTACAATTTGCTATATGGTTTGCAAAAAGTAAAACTTTTGCAGCAACAGGATAGCCTTTACAGCAACTTCGTCACACGGGCCACCCTCCGATACAATACAGGTGAAACCAACCTGTTAGAAAAAATGCAGGCGGAAAGTAGATACAAAGAAAACCAACTGCAATTGAAACAGGCAAATACTACTGTAAACAGTTATCAAGTGGCATTACAAAAATGGCTGAATACAACTGAGCTGATAATGCCAAAAGAAATGGAGTTGTCAAAACTGCCGGATGTTTTTATGGCTGATACGATTGTGTTAAAGTCCAATCCGGTAATACAGTATTACAATCAAAAGCTGAATGTAAATACGGCTCAGGTTAAGGTTGAAAGAAGCAAACTGTTGCCGGATTTGTATGCAGGCTATTACCATCAAATGGTTGTTAATGGTTTTGATCCTGCAAAAATCAATCGCAATTATTTCCCTGGCACAAGGATAGCAGGCTTTCAGGTCGGTATTGGTGTTCCTTTATTCTTCGGTTCACAAAAGGCTAAAATTAAAGCGGCTCAAATCAATATTGCTGTAGTTGAAACAGAGAAACAGCAAACGCTGCTATACCTGCAAAGCAATTATGTTATTCAGTACAATGAATATCTGAAAGCTAAAGAGGGTCTTCAATACTACGAAACCACAGGTTTAAAACAGGCTGATGATATTATCCGTATTTCAAACACGGCATATACCAAAGGTGAAATTGGCTACATGGAGTATATCCAAAATCTGCAAACCGCTATCAATACAAAACTGCAATATACCGATGCAGTAAACCAGTTCAATCAGTCCATTATATTGTTAAACTATTTAAAAGGGAACAAATAAAATGAAGTCAATAAAAATAAAATCAATCATAGCATTTGCATTTTTTGCAGTTGCAATAAGTTTTACATCCTGCAAGCAGGGCGGAAAGGCAGAAACTAAAGAAGCAGATAAGCCAAAAGAAGAACACAGCGAAGCAATTGAAATTTCAGAACAGCAAATGAAAGCCGTAGGTATTGAGTTAGGTACAATAGAAATGAAAAACCTGAACAGTGTGGTAAAGTCAAGCGGTCAATTGGAGGTGCCGCCACAAAACAAAGCCGATGTAAATTCTTTGGTTTCAGGCATTATTAAGAAAGTACTGGTGATGGAAGGCAGTTTTGTCCGCCAGGGACAGACTGTAGCAATTTTAGAAAATACAGACATTATAAAATTGCAGCAGGAATACCTGATGCTGAAAAAAGAGTTTGTGTACACTCAGCAGGAATACCAACGCCAAAAAGAACTCAATACCGAAAGTGCTGGTACTGGTAAGGTATTTCAACAGGCGGCATCAAAATATGAAACAGATAAAGCAAGACTGCAAGGAATTGAAACCCAATTACAGCAATTGAACATCAGCCCTGCATCCGTAGCCAATGGTAAATTTGTAAGCCAAATTCCTATCAATACCCCCATCAGTGGTGTCATAGGGCACATTAAAATAAAAACAGGCAGCTATATTGACATGCAAACTTCACTCATGGATATTGTAGATAACTCCCAGGTGCATTGCGATTTGCAGGTGTATGAAAAAGATTTATTCAAAGTGAAAAACGGACAGAAAGTAGAGTTTATTCTCACCAACCAAAACAATAAGCAAATCACAGGTACAATTTTTGGCATCAATCAGTCTTTTGAAAATGAAAACAAATCTGTAATTGTTCATGCAAAAATTAATATTACAGGTAGCATCCGGTTATTGCCTGGAATGTATGTATCTGCATTGATTAATGTAGGCAATCAAACGGTGCAGGCAGTTCCTGTTGATGCAGTGGTAAGTGCAGAAGGCAAGCAATATATTTTTATGGTAATTGCAGAAGAAGAAAAGACAGAAGAAAAAGAACCAAAAGAAAAAACTGAAATGGATACTGATAGCAAAGCTGAAAAAAACATGCGATTTAAAAGAGTAGAAGTAACCACAGGCGTAACAGAATTAGGCTACATAGAAATAACACCACTTGAAGAATTGCCGAAAAATGCAAAAATTGTTACCAAAGGTACTTTTTATGTGTTATCAAAAGCAGCAGGTGGCGAAGAAGAATAATAAAAGTAAATTATGACAAACACAACACAATTCTCCGATGTTCAAAGAATACCGAAAAATGAGGTTTTAAACATGAAAAAATAAAAATCAATGAAAAATGTAAATCAACTTATGCAAGAAATAATCTCAATCTCTTCAACGATTGAATCAGATTATCCTGAACTATACAAGTATTTGGATGAAACTCCCTTCAAGATTTGTGAAACCAATAAAAATGAAATCTGTATTTCAGATTTAGAAGAATACCTTAAAACCCTGAAGGAACAACTTAAGGATTACATTTCCTCGCATAATAAATTAAACGGAAAAAAATGATAAATACAGATCCAAATCACGTTCATACCTACGATGCAGAAGGAAAGATTAATTGCTGTACTTTAGAAGATAGAGTGTACGGTAAAGCTGGTGCAGATAATTTGCTACATGACATAAAAGCAAATGACAGTAAGCCTGTTCAAAAAACGGAAATAGCTGAAAGTAGTATACTCAAACAATATCTTCCGGCTATCATCAGTTTTAGTATGCTGCTTATTGGCATTGCCGCAGATAATTATTTTAAGCCTGCTTTTTTTACACAATATATTCGCTTTGCATGGTATGCAATGGCCTACCTGCCAGTTGGCTTTCCTGTAATAAAAGAAGGTTGGGAAGCTATTCTTAAAAAGGAGTTCTTTACAGAGTTCACATTAATGGTTTTGGCAACTTCAGGGGCCTTTGCCATAGGGCAATATCCAGAAGGCGTAGCCGTGATGTTATTCTATGCCATAGGAGAATTGTTTCAAAGTGCAGCAGTAAGAAGAGCAAAGAATAATATTAAAGCCTTATTGGATGTTCGTCCATCCTCTGCCAGTGTTTTTAGAAATAATAGGTACGAAGATGTAAAACCCGAAGAAGTTCAAATAAACGAAACTATTCAAATAAAGGCGGGTGAAAAAGTGCCGCTGGATGGCGAAATGCTAAGTGATGGCAGTAGCTTCAATACAGCAGCCCTTACAGGCGAAAGCAAACCAAAATCAATTTACAAAGGAGAACAGGTATTGGCAGGTATGCTTAACCTTGACAAGGTAATTGAACTAAAAGTAACCAAAAAATTTGCCGACAGTTCACTGGCACGCATTTTAGACATGGTGCAAAATGCAACAGCCCGCAAAGCAAAAACAGAATTATTGATAAGAAAGTTTGCAAAAATCTATACACCCATTGTATTCTTTTTAGCCGTTGCGTTGGTTGTAATTCCCTACTTCGTTGTAAGCGATTATGTATTTGCACAATGGCTGTACAGGGCATTAATTTTCTTGGTTATCAGTTGTCCTTGTGCCTTGGTCATTTCCATTCCTCTAGGCTATTTTGGCGGCATTGGTGCAGCCAGCAAAAACGGTATTCTTTTCAAAGGCTCAAATTACCTGGAGCTTATAACCAAACTAAATACCGTTGTAATGGACAAGACCGGAACACTTACCGCAGGTGTTTTTAGAGTGCAGGAAATTGTTACTAACGGCATGGATAAAACAGAGTTCATCAAAATATTAGCAGCATTAGAAAGCAAATCCACACACCCCATTGCCAAAGCTATTGCCGAATATGAAAAAAACGAAATCCAAACTTATCAGGCAGATGATATAGAGGAAATTTCAGGGCATGGTTTAAAAGGAAATGTAAACGGTAAAGAAGTATTAGCGGGTAACACCAAATTACTAAAGAAATTCAACATCAGCTATGATACTGCCATTGATGAAATTGTTGAAAGCATTGTTGTTGTCGCTATCAATAACCAATATAGTGGTTATGTGCTCATTGCCGATGAAGTAAAAGAAGATGCACAGGAAGCCATTAAGCAAATGCATCTGAACGGTATTACTCAGATTGTAATGCTCAGTGGCGACAAAAATGCAATCACTCAAAAAGTAGCAAAGCACATTGGTATTGATACAGCCTTTGGCGATTTATTACCCGAAAACAAAGTGCAGAAAGTAGAGGAATTAAAGCAGGACACAACAAAAATTATTGCCTTTGTGGGCGATGGTATCAACGATGCTCCCGTTTTGGCATTAAGCGATGTAGGTATTGCAATGGGTGCAATGGGCAGTGATGCAGCCATTGAAACAGCTGATGTGGTAATACAAACCGACCAGCCTTCAAAAATTGCCACCGCCATTAAAATAGGCAAAGCCACCCGCAGCATTGTTATTCAGAATATCGTCTTGGCATTTGCCGTAAAAATTATCGTATTGGCTTTAGGTGCAGGTGGTTTAGCCACCATGTGGGAAGCTGTGTTTGCTGATGTAGGAGTAGCGTTGTTAGCAATCCTGAATGCAGTGAGAATACAACGGATGAAGTTTGTTTAATATAAGCGAAGAATTGCCGATCTTTTTGAAAGAGGCTTACTCCAAAAAGAGGACGATAACAAGTGGATTTAAGTACCGCATAAAGAAATAAGCATCAAGGACAAATTGTCCTTGATTGCACCGGATAGCAAAAAAGCCCGATAACGGCTTTAGGAACAAGAAAAAAACAGGCATAATGAATTGAAATACAGTAAAATAGTTCTTTGTTGGAGGAGTAGTAAGCCAGGGCATCGGTGGCCGGAGTGGCCGGTAACCCGCCAGCAAGCCGTTGAAATCGGCAAACAGTTCCAGCTTTCTCCCCGTACCGTGGACGACATTCTTCACAATGCCACCGGCAAGGCATTGGAAAAACTCAAAGCCGGCCACTACCGCAAAATTTAACCTTCATCTTTTTCCAGGCATAGCTCCCCATACGGCATACCCGATGGGGTTTTTGCTTTGTTTGCAAACTTTGCAGCGTTTGCAGCCCTGCCCACCCCATGAGGTGGGTTTGCTATTCTTTTTAGTATTTACTTTCACTTGTTTGCTTATATTTGCCAATATCTGTCAAGACAATAAGTTTACAATGGCAACACAATTTGGTGAGCGAATAAGGGAGCTTAGGACAAAGCAAAAATTGCTTTTGCGGCATGTTGCTTCTAAGTTAGATGTTGACACATCCATTATCAGCAAAATTGAACGTGGTGAACGTCCAATAAAGAAAGAGCAGATTGCTGTTTTAGCTGAAATCCTGAAAGCTGATAAGATTGAATTGGAAACCCTTTGGCTGGCCGATCAGCTTATGCAGTTGGTAAAAGATGAACCAACTGCCGATGAAGCATTGAAAACTGTATCTAAAAAAATTAAGAGAGCAAAGTAATGCTGCATACAATTATACAAGACAAAAAAAACAAATGGCTGCATTCTGAGGACTGCACCATTCGTGATTTGGTTAAATATATCCGTGACAAAGGACAACTTCGTGACACGCAAATTGAAGCAATTGAGACTTATTTGTTTTTAAAAATACAAGGACAGAATAAACCACTTTGGCAATTATTTTCAGAAGGTTTTTTTACCAACGGCACAGACTTATCAAAACTGAATATTAATCAAACCGCAAGAGATTTTTTATTCGCCAACAAAAACGCTTTTGCATTGTATGACTTTGCAAGAACAAAAAACGGTAACGGTTCTTTACTTCCTGAATTGGAAAAACTAATCGTTGACAAACCAACCGAATTAGATTACGACACCATTATTAAAAGCATTTTCTATAATGTCAGCTATGCTGACTATTTAATGAGTTTGCCGATGGGTGCAGGTAAAACTTTTCTAATGGCTGCTTTCATTTATTTGGACTTGTATTTTGCCGACAACGAACCAGAGAACAAAGCATTTGCACATAATTTTTTGGTGCTTATTCCTTCGGGCTTAAAATCTTCTATTGTTCCAAGTTTAAAGACAATTGAAAATTACGACCCTTCTTGGGTATTGCCCGAACCATCGGCAAGCAAACTGAAAAAGCTATTGAAGTTTGATGTATTGGACGAACAGAAATCGGCTAAGAAAAGTAACAAGGCAAGAAATCCAAACGCACAAAAAGTAAATGCTTGTTTGCCCACTCCATTCGGGCAAGTGTTTGTCGTAAATGCTGAAAAAGTAATTTTGGAGAGTTTCAAATTCAATGCTCAAACCGAGTTAGAATTGGACGAGGAAGAAAAAGACACCAGTAACGACCTTAAACGCTTGTTCGGACAAATTCCAAATTTATCAATTTTGATAGATGAAGTTCACCACGCTGCAACGGATGATATAAAGCTAAGACAAGCCGTAAACTATTGGCACAGTAAAGGAAACATCACAACCGTATTAGGTTTTTCGGGAACGCCATATTTGCAAAAACAGGAAACCATTAAAGCAGGTGATTACGCTTTTAAGTTTTCGCAAATAACCAACACGGTATATTATTATCCGTTGGTTACGGCTATTAAGAAATTCCTAAAAACGCCAACGGTAAAAATCGGGCAAAACCTTGACCGTTTTCAAATCATCAAAAAAGGAATTGAAGACTTTGACAACTTATATAAAAACAAGGTTTACGAGAATGGAGCAATAGCCAAAATAGCTATCTATTGCAGCAACATTGAAGTATTGGAAGAAGAAGTTTATCCATTCCTGACAGGTGAACTAAAAATAAATCCTGCTGAAATTTTAAAATATCACGGAGGAAACAAAACCTATTCTTTGCCCAAAGAAAACGAGTTGGAGTTTCGTTCATTGGATTTGCCTATTTCCAAAAAAAGATACATTCTTTTGGTGCAGGTTGGAAAAGAAGGTTGGGACTGCCCAAGTTTGACAGGTGTAATACTTTCCCAAAAAGGCGACAGTCCGCAAAATATGGTGCTGCAAACTTCTTGCAGATGTTTACGCCAAGTGGACAAAGACAAAGAAGAAACCGCTTTGATTTGGTTGAATAAAGACAATGCCGAAACGCTGAACAAACAACTAAAACAAGAACAAAACAGCAGCATTGACGAACTGAATAATACCAAGCGAAGCGGAAAACCCGATATGGTGGAACGCATCAGCCGAATGGATTATTTGCAAATGCCAAAGGTGGAATTTTACCAAATGAAAGTTACTTACCAAAGCATTGATGAAGAAGAAACGGCAAACACCAAAGCCAAACTCAAAAACATCATCAAGAATTTGGAAGATAACAAAGCTTCTGCCTTAATCAGCACTAGTGAAATTGCCAATATTGACACAGGAGCTATTGACATAGTAAACGAAACAGGAATTGCCTTTGCCAATTACAACCAATGGCTTTTTCAGATTTCAAGAGAAAGTTTTGGTTTGGTAAAAGAATCCGACTTACACCAATACGATAAAGAACTCAAAGAAATTTTTGAAACGATTTCTTATGAAAAAGACGGCAACCGATTTTTCAATGAGTTGTATGATTTGCATTTGATACAATCAAAAATCCGAGTAGCATTCAGCATCAAACGAGAATTGCAAACCGATACAGAAGTAATTCCAAAACAAGCCGAATTGCTCATTGCATCTAAATTGACTGATGTAGAGAAAAACCCGAAACTTTTCCCGAACGAAGCCGACAGAAAAAAGATATTGGAATTAGACAGCAGCAATGCCACTTTGGACATTGATTTAACTGAAGTAGAAAAGGCGTATCAAACATTGAAAGAAACGTTAGAAGCCCAGGGAATGGGCAACTTTGTTCCTGCCTTTGACAGTTACAAAACACAGTTTGAATATTCACCCGTTGTAAAATCTAAAAACAAATCGTTTCACTATTTGCCCTACAATTTTGGCGGTGGCGGAAGCAGCGGTTTTGAAATTGAAACCTTGCAAAAAGCATTGTTGCTTTCCGACTTTCAGAAAAAGGAATTGGAGATTTACTACAATGGCGAACGTGGCTTAACCGAGTTTGTCATTAACTGCTTTGCCAAAGAAGGCAAGTATTGGAAAAACATTGGCAAATACACCACCGACTTTTTGATTGTGAAACGCACCGCAAAAGACCTGCCTGCCGGACAGGCAGGCAAAATTCACAAAGCCCTGCTGATTGAAACCAAAGGTGCTTTATATGCAGAGGACAAAGTTTTTCAACGCAAGAAAAACTATGTAGAAACCGAGTTTTTAAAACTCAACCAAGAAAAATTCGGCTATCAGCGTTTTGACTTTCTGTATTTGGAAGACAGCAAAAACATTGAAGCCAACATCACCAAATTGAATAACAAGTTGAACCAGTTTTTCAATGATTAATGGTTAATTGTAAATGGTTAATGAAATGACAGAGAATATCATTAAAAATAAAAGTTTTGCATTTGCTATAAGGATTGTAAAACTCTATCAGTTTTTATGTGAAACAAAAAAAGAGTTTGTTCTTTCAAAGCAATTGTTGAGAAGTGGAACTGCTGTTGGTGCATTGGTTCGTGAAGCCGAACACGCTGAAAGCAAGGCAGACTTTAAACATAAAATGTCTATTGCTCAAAAAGAAATAAATGAAAGTATCTATTGGCTTGAATTGCTGAAAGAAACAGACTATTTAACCAATGAACAATTTCAAAGTATAAATACAGATGCAGTAGAAATAATCAAACTACTAACATCAATTATTAAATCGGTTAAGTTAACCATTAACAATTAACCACTAATCATTAACAATTAAAAAAATGCCAGTAAAATACATTCCATATTACCCTAACACGGTTGAAGGTCAAGCGATATTAGACAACATCACCCGAACACAGCGAGTGTTGCGTTACCGTGAAAACGACAAGGTTTACGACCGCATAAAAAGAGGTATGCCTTATTACGAAGTAGAACCACTGGAAACAGTTGGTGAACCATCTGAAAATTTGGTCATTCGTGGCGAGTGTATTTCGGCTTGTGCTTACCTGAAAGAAAAAGGTATAAAAGTGGACTTGGTTTACATTGACCCACCCTTTGCTAGTGGTGCAGATTATGCCAAAAAAGTTTACCTGAGAAGAAACCCCAAATTGGCTGAAAAAATTGCAGCAGCCGAGCAGGAAATGGACATTGACGAACTCAAAGCATTTGAGGAAAAAATGTATGGTGATATTTGGCAGAAAGAAGATTACCTGAATTGGATGTATGAGAATTTAATTGCAATTAAAAGTATAATGAGTGACGAGGCAAGCATATTTCTTCATATTGATTGGCATATTGGTCATTATGCCAAGATTTTGATGGATGAGGTTTTCGGAGAAGATAATTTTAAAAATGAGATTGTATGGAAAACTCAAACGCCCAGTGGTATGAAAGCTCTTGCAAATAAATTGGGTTCAACTCACGACACAATATTTTGGTATGCAAAAAGTGAAAATTTCACATATCAGCCACAGTTTTTAGAAGTTTCCGAGCAATACATTAAACGCAATTATCCTTATGAAGATGAAAAGGGTTTTTATAAAACAGCAGAACTACAAGAGCCAAGCGAAGCAACATTAAAGAAACTCGAAGCGGAAGGGTTACTTTACACCACTAAAAACGGTAAGCAACGCTACAAAATGTATGCGGAAAACACAGAGGGAATTTTAATTGATGATGTTTGGAATGATTTTCTTGCTTTATCTGCAACTGCTGGGGAAAGAGTTTCCTATTCAACTCAAAAGCCTGAAATACTTCTTGACAGAATAATTAATTTGAGTTGTAAAGAATGGCTTGATGAAGAAAAAACAATCAGGCCTATTATTGCCGATTTCTTTGGTGGTAGTGGTGTAACAGCAAAAGTTGCCAGTGACTTAGGAAGAAATTTTATTCACGTAGATGTAGGGATTAACAGTATTCAAACCGTTAGAGATCGTTTGAAAGAAACCAAAGCCAATTTTCAGATTTTAGAAATCAAAGACGGAGTTAGTTTATTCCGTAATCCACAGCAAACAATGGATAAGTTGGCAACGCTTATTCCGGGTTTACAAAAAGGTGTAAAAGGCATCAGCAGTTTTTGGTTTGGTGCAATTACAAAAAGTAAAGAAGGCATTGTGCCTGTTTACGTTCCCAATTTGCTCAACACACAGGAAAAGGTTTTGGATATTCCCACTATGAATACCATCATCAATCAGGAATTACAAAACTTGGAAGTCAACGCAAAAAAAGTAATTGTGTATTACATAGACATTGACGACCAAAAAGCAGTAGAAAAATTCATTAAAGAAAACAACGCCACAGAAATAGAAGTAGAGCTCAAAGACCTGAAAAACCTGCTTCACGACATTGTCATTGAGGACATCATAGAACTGAAAACCACCAAAACCAAAGACGGTTATGAAACAGAAATCACCAAATTCATTAGCGACCGATTGATACAAAAAATTGGTGAGTTCAACCAAAAAGGAAATTTACAATCCATTGCCAAAGGCAAAAAGTTTGAACCTATCAGCATCAGCGATGAAGGTTTAGAACTCATTGAACTCATTGCCCTTGACTGCGAAAACACCGAAGGACAATGGCACAGCACAACCGAAATTAAAATTGACAAACTCGGCTATGTAATCAAAGACGGAGTAAAATCAAAAGACTTTTGGGATGGCAAAATTATCAGTGACAAAAAACCATTGCGAATAAAAGTGAGAAACATAAGCGGAGACGAAACCATAAAAACAATACTATGATGAAAGATAATCCCCAACATAACGACATCATATTTTACAACACCCCCACCGGTGATGTGAAAGATGTAAATGGCAACTGCTCGAAAAATTCGAGTAGTTCAGATGTTGAACTATTTCCATTTTGGAAACAGTTCATTGGGGTGGCGGCCAATAGTAAAAACCTGCAATAACAAACACACCATGCAGTTAAAACAAGAACTCATACAGCAAATACAGTCCATCATTGCTACGGCAAAAGAAAGGGCAATCCGTTCGGTAGATACTGAACGGGTATTGATGTATTGGCAAATTGGGCAGGTAATACAGGAAGAAGAGCAGCAGGGCAAAGAACGGGCTGGCTATGGAGAGTTTCTGATTAAGTCATTGTCCGAAACCCTGCAACCCCAGTTTGGCAGCGGCTTTTCTGTACGGCAGTTGGAAATGTGCCGCCAGTTTTACCGCACTTTCCCAAATACGAACGCACTGCGTTCGCAATTCAGCTGGACACACTACCGTACCCTAATACGCATTGAAAATCAAGACAAAAGAGAGTTTTACATAGCCGAAGCAGCCAAAAATAACTGGACTGCCCGGCAATTGGAACGGCAGGTAAATAGCCAGCTTTTTGAAAGGTTGCTCCTAAGCAATGATGTAAAAGAGGTGCTGGCCGTAGCAAGGGATGAAAAACAACCCTCCGATGCCAAAGAAATCATCAAAGATCCTATGGTGCTGGAGTTTTTGGGTTTAAAGAGGGAGGCGGCTTATTATGAGAAAGATTTGGAAGCTGCCATCATAACCCATTTGCAGGAATTTTTACTGGAAATAGGCAACGGGTTTTCATTTGTTGCAAGGCAAAAACGCATACACATAGAAGGCGATGAATTTTCTATTGACCTGGTATTTTACAACAGGCTGCTGCAATGCTTTGTACTGTTTGAAATAAAAACCACCAAGCTCACCCATCAGGATATTGGGCAGTTGCAGATGTATGTAAACTATTACGACCGTTTTGAGAAACAGGAATTTGAAAACCCTACCATCGGCATTTTATTATGTGCCGATAAAAACGATGCAGTGGTAAAAATTACACTGCCCGAAAACAATAAAACCATTATAGCCAGCAAATACCAATTGTATTTGCCAACCGAACAGCAGTTGATTGATGAAGTGAAAAAGGAAATCGAAAAATTAGACCATGAAAAATGATTAGTTGTTAATGATAAATTGTAAACGTTGAGCAAAGAAAATGTCATAAAGCAAAAGAGTTTTGATTTTGCCATACGCATAGTAAAACTTTATCAGTATTTGAAAGCTGATAAACAGGAGTATGTTATGTCAAAACAGCTTTTAAGAAGTGGCACCGCTGTAGGGGCCATGATAAGAGAGGCAGAACACAGCGAAAGCAAAGCTGACTTTATACATAAGCTTTCAATTGCTCAAAAGGAAATTAATGAAACGCTGTATTGGCTGGAATTGCTGCAAGCAACAGACTATTTAAATGCAAATGAATTTGAGAGCATAAATGCCGATGCAACAGAAATCATCAAACTTATTACAGCCATCATCAAAACAACCAAACAAAACATTAATAATTAACAATTAATAATTCACCATTGCAGGAACTTCTCTTAAATATCATTCCTTTCAATCCTCCGGCAGGTAAACAAACTTTTGCATTTTACAGGCAGAAGCAGCCTGGCTTTTATCCGGTGTTTAAGGGTGATCTGCAAGGGCTTCTTGATGATAAGCTGTCTGCATTAGAATTGCTGGAATTAGAAAAGCTGT
This sequence comes from Flavipsychrobacter sp., assembly GCA_017849575.1. Lineage (GTDB taxonomy): Bacteria > Bacteroidota > Bacteroidia > Chitinophagales > Chitinophagaceae > JAFIGV01. Next base: position 67,958 of record JAFIGV010000003.1, read on the forward strand.
ACACCGATTTTCAGCCACCCAGCGAAGGTGCAATACTGTTGGATATTGATTTATCTGTAAGCACCCGATTTGCCAATCATTATTATCGTCACCTGATAAGAAAGCACTTTGAAGGCATTGCTGACATCATGCACCAGGACTTTACCAGCGAAACAGAAGTATGGTTTCATAGTCCTGAGAAAAGCACTGCCAAATACAAAGTGTACAACCAGTTTACGCTTAAAGTGCAGTATGGGAGGGTAACAGATAAACCCGAGTTAGTGCTTTCTTATGATGGCACTACCAAAGTATTTGCAAAGCCCGTTTCGGAGATATACAACTTCAATACCAACCTGTACAACTGGGTAGTTTGTAATGGCGTTATCTACAAATGGAAATTCAGACCGCAGGAAGTAATCAACCAGCCGCAGAACTGTTACCCTATTCTGAGCAATGAACTAAAACCACATTTGGAGATTGCTTTTGATGTGCCGGATTTGAAAAATCGTTACCCCAAGTACTTGAACATTCTGCATGATTTTTACACCAAGTATCTAAATACGCCAGCCTTCCGCAAAATCATTCCTATAACCGAAAAAGGTTTTTATCGGCCACAGGTGGAGCAATACCGTGTCATTAGTTCAAGCTCCAACGATTTGTTGTATGCCGGTGGCAGAACAGGTAAAGAACCAAAGAAAGATTTTAAGTCAAAAGGTCCTTACCAATTGCCACAGAAGCCCAGCAACTTCAAATTCTTTTTCATTTATCAAAAGGCAGACAAAGCCACTGCTGTAACTGAACTATACAGGTATCTGCACAGTGGATGGAAAGACGACCGTTTTCCATTCCCCAAAATGCAAGACTACATCAAAGTGCCTTTTGAGTTAGACATTACAAAGAATGTAGAGTTTGAAAGCGTTGAAAATGTAGTAGCCGATGTTCGCAATGCGGTAAAGAATGCAGACTGGCTTCCTGATACGCAATACATGGCACTCTTTGTTAACCCTGTGCCCAAATTAGAGAAAGACGAAAACCGGAAGAACATTTACTATAAGATCAAAGAAATCCTTTTGTATGAAGGTGTGCTTTCGCAGGTAATCAAAAGTGAGCACCTGTATAAAAACGGAAAGCCAAATTCATACTTCAACACGTTCCTGCCACACATCGAAATTGCCATGCTAGCAAAATTGGGTGGTGTGCCCTGGAGGCTTAACAGACCAACCAACAATGAGCTTATTGTGGGTGTTGGTGCATTCTATTCTGTAACCCGTAAATCAAGATTTGTAGGTTCAGCTTTCTGCTTTAATAACGAGGGCATATTTAAAGGCTTTGATTGCTTTAAGGGAGATGATACCATAAGCCTTGCAGGTTCCATCAGGGAGGCAGTAGCGAAGTTCATTGCAGTAAATTATACCGCTTCACGGTTGGTTATTCACTTCTACAAAGACATTGGTAAAAAGGAATTAGAACCCATCCTGCGAACCTTGCACACCTTGGGCTTGAATATACCTGTGATAGTTGTTACTATCAATAAAACAGAAAGCAAGGAGTTGTTAGGCTTTGATGTAAGCGATGCGGAGAACCTGATGCCTTACAGTGGCACAATTGTAAAGGTGGGCAAGTCTGAATACCTGTTGTTCAACAATACCCGGTACGATGCAACCTCAAAGCCGGCACAAAAGGAATATCACTTTCCGGTGAAGATTGCTTTATCCTCAACTGTAGAAGGCATGTTGGATGACATGAATTTGGTGGAGCAGCTAATTGACCAGGTATATCAGTTCAGCCGTATGTACTGGAAAAGCACCAATCAGCAGAGTTTACCTGTTACCATCAAATACCCTGAAATGGTAGCCGAGATTTACCCCTATTTCCAACACGACAAACTGCCTGACTTTGGTAAGGAGAGTTTGTGGTTTTTGTAAAAATGAAAATGGTGAGAAAAATTTTAATCATAGATGATGAAGAGAAACTCAGAAACCTGCTGACAAGAATTATCAGCCTGGAGGGGTTTGAAGTGCTGCAAGCGGGTGACTGTAAAACTGCCCTAAAAAAATTGGAGCAGAATGAGATTGATGTAGTGCTTTGCGATGTGAAGTTGCCTGACGGCAACGGTGTAGAACTTGCCAAAAAAATCAAAGACAAATTTCAAATACCTGAAATCATCCTGCTGACTGCCTACGGCAATATTCCTGACGGTGTGCAAGCCATCAAAAATGGAGCTTTTGACTATATCATCAAAGGCGATGACAACAACAAAATTATTCCTTTGCTCTATCGGGCAATAGAAAAAGTTGATTTAACCAAAAGAGTACACCAACTTGAAAAGCAATTGGGCGACAAACACTCATTTGACAAGATTATTGGTAAATCTAAGTCCATACAAAAAGCTATTGACTTAGCACAAAAAGTAGCTGTTACCGATACAACGGTTCTGCTCACAGGTGAGACAGGTACAGGCAAAGAAGTATTTGCTCAGTCCATTCATCAGGCAAGCCCGAGAAGTAAACAAAACTTTGTGGCTATCAACTGCTCTGCTTTTAGCAAGGATTTATTAGAAAGCGAAATGTTCGGCCACAAAGCAGGAGCATTTACCGGAGCAACTAAAGACCAAAAAGGGCTTTTTGAAGAAGCGAATAACGGAACGATTTTCTTAGATGAAATCGGTGAAATGTCTTTAGAGCTACAGGCAAAACTTTTGAGAGTATTAGAAACAGGTGAATATATCAGAGTAGGTGAAACCAAGCCCACTAAAATAAATGTCCGAATCATTGCAGCTACGCACAAAGACTTGCAAGCCGAAATTGAGCAGGGCCATTTCAGAGAAGATTTATTTTATCGTATTTCCACCTTTCAAATTCATTTACCGCCACTAAGAGAAAGAGTAATTGACATTGAAGCAATCGCCAAGCACTTTATAAATGTTTCATCTATCAAAACCAATAAGAAGATTAAAGCTGTTTCACCTGATTTTTATGTAGCATTGAAACAGCATCAATGGAAAGGGAATATTCGTGAACTGAAAAATGTAATTGAACGCTGTATAATTCTTTGCGATAATGAACTGACGGTTGAGTATTTACCAATTGAATTACAAAAGGCTGATAACGCAAACACCAAAGGCAAAACGCTTTCTGCATTTGAATTGGCGAGTGCCGAAAAACTGCATATTCAAAAAGTATTGAACTACACCAACGGCAACAAAACCAAAACTGCCGAACTTTTAGGTATAGCCCTAACCACGCTTTACCGTAAAATTTCTGATTACGGACTGGAGTAGTAAACCCTTTCAAAACGCAATGATTGACCCTTTCAAAACGAAAGGGTTTTTTGTTTTCCAATTTCTCCCTAATTCAACAAGCTCTTTATTATCAATAGTTTACAGACGATGTGCCAAAATTGGACTATTAGTTGAAATGCAGTAAACAAATCAAAAAGTAACATGACAACTGCATTACTCATCGGAGCAGGCATAGTGGTTTATGCCTTATTGTTTAAATCCATTAACTGGTTTGAAAAAATCTAAAACTATGGCAGCATTATTCATCATCGCAATTGCAGTATTCGGCTATATGTGCTACGTGCTGCTTAAACCGGAAAAATTTTAATTGTGAAATGGCAAAGGGTAAAATATGGACTCATAGTTATAGCGGCTTGGCTTTTTGTCATCTCGCTTTTGTACATCGTTTATCTCAAAGCCAAATTCTTATTCAACATTTAACAAAAGAAAAATGAACACAGAAATACTTGGCGTAATCTTAATGTATGCGACTGTGGTTACCTTGGCAATTCCATTAGGTCGTTATATCGGCAAGATTTTCAACTATGAAAATACCTGGCTCGATAAAATCTTTAATCCACTTGATAAATTGTTTTTCAAGCTAAGTGGTATTGATCCTACCAAAGAAATGAATTGGAAACAGCATTTAGTGGCATTGCTCACCATAAACGTTGTTTGGTTTGTTCTCTCCATGTTGGTACTTACCAATATGAGTTGGTTGCCACTTAACCCTGATGGAAACCCTTCGATGAGTGCTGATTTAGCATTTAATACTTCGGTGAGTTTTGTAACCAATACCAACCTGCAACACTATTCCGGTGAATCGGGCTTATCTTATTTGGGACAATTGATTTTGATGCTTTGGCAGTTTATCAGTGCAGGTACTGGTATTGCCATTTGTGCAGTAGTTTTCATGGCAATGAAAGAAAGAACATCCGAAACATTGGGGAACTTCTATTCATTCTTTGTAAGAGCCTGCACAAGAATTTTATTGCCTTTGGCTTTGGTAGTTGCTTCTCTGCTAGCTTTTAACGGCACACCCATGACTTTTGAAGGAAAGGACAGCTTAACTACTTTGGAAGGACAAGAACAACAAGTAACCCGTGGGCCTGTAGCGGCATTTGTAGCCATAAAACAACTCGGAACAAATGGTGGTGGTTTTTATGGACCCAATTCCGCTAACCCAATGGAAAACCCCAATTACTTTACCAATATCGTTGAAACGATTTCAATTTTCCTAATTCCTATTGCAATGGTTTTTGCAATAGGTTATGTGCTGAAAAGAAGAAAATTAGCATTGACAATTTTTGGGGTAATGACAATTGGCTTTTTGTTACTACTTATTCCTTCTATCTATTTTGAAATGAACGGCAATACAGCCATTACTCAAATGGGCATTCAACAGAACATGGGAAGTATGGAAGGTAAAGAAGTTCGATTTGGTTCTGCTGCTTCTGCTTATTGGGCTATAAATACAACCTGCACCAGCAACGGCTCGGTAAACGCCATGCACGACAGCATGACACCTTTAACTGGAATGTTTACCTTATTAGGAATGATGATAAATTGTTTTTATGGTGGTGTGGGTGTAGGCTTTTTAAACTTCTACATTTTCATCATTCTGGCAGTATTCATAAGTGGCTTAATGGTGGGTAGAACGCCTGAATTTTTAGGCAAAAAAATAGAAGCTAAGGAAATGAAAATTGCTATGGTGATTGCTTTACTTCATCCGTTTTTGATTTTAGTCAGTACAGCTATTTCAAGTTTCTTATATGCCGGTAATCCAACTGAATATGCAGGCTGGTTAGCCAATCCAGGCTATCATGGATTTAGTGAAATGCTTTATGAATTTACTTCATCAAGTGCCAATAATGGAAGCGGTTTTGAAGGCTTGGGCGACAATACACCATTTTGGAATATCGCTTGTGGTTTGGTGATGTTATTAGCTCGATACCTGCCTATCATCGGCCCGGTTGCCATTGCAGGAATATTGGCGAGTAAAAAATACATTCCTGAAAGTAATGGTACACTCAAAACAGATACTTCAACCTTTGGCTTAATGGTGTTTGCGGTAATTGCAATTGTTGCTGCATTAGCATTTTTTCCTGCTTTGACCTTAGGCCCGATTGCAGAATATTTCTCAATGATTAAATAATTCAGAAAATGACAAAAAATACATCTCTATTTCAAAAAGACTTAATGCAAGAAGCATTGAAACAGTCTTTTGTGAAATTAAATCCGAAAATAATGTTCCGCAATCCTGTAATGTTTACAGTTGAAATAGGAACAGCAGTTATGTTCTTTGTTTGCCTTTGGATATTGCTTGGTGAACAATCGCAAGGCAGTTTTGCCTATAACCTCATCGTGTTTTTGGTGCTTCTACTTACTTTGCTGTTTGCAAACTTTGCAGAAGCCATTGCCGAAGCAAGGGGCAAAGCACAAGCCGACAGTTTGCGTAAAACAAGAGAAGAAACACCTGCCAAGAAAGTTTTAGCTCTTGGAAAAATTCACAGTGATGAAGTTGAAATTATTCCCTCTTCTCAACTTAAAAAGGGAGACCTTTTTTTCTGCGAAGTGGGCGATATCATCCCTGCCGATGGTGAAATCATTGAAGGTCTAGCAACCATAGATGAGTCAGCCATTACAGGGGAAAGTGCTCCGGTTATAAGAGAAGCAGGAGGCGATAAAAGTTCGGTAACCGGTGGTACAAAAGTATTGTCCGATAGAATTACCGTTAAGGTTACCACTGAACAAGGCGAAAGTTTCTTAGACAAAATGATTGCTCTGGTAGAAGGTGCAAGCCGCCAAAAAACTCCAAACGAAATTGCTTTAACTATTTTATTGGCAGGTTTTACTTTGGTATTCATTATTGTTACAGTAACACTTAAACCATTTGCAGATTATGCCAACACACCAATAACGATTGCAGCTTTCATTTCATTATTCGTTTGTTTGATTCCAACAACCATTGGCGGTTTACTTTCTGCCATTGGCATAGCTGGAATGGACAGGGCTTTACGGGCTAATGTAATTACCAAAAGTGGTAAAGCAGTAGAAACAGCAGGTGATATTGATGTTTTGTTGTTAGACAAGACAGGAACAATTACCATTGGTAATCGAAAAGCTACCAATTTTTATCCTGCCAACGGAATTGATGAAAAGCTCTTTATTAAATGTGTTGTACTAAGTTCCTTTGCAGACGAAACCCCAGAGGGTAAATCAATCATTGAATTAGCCAAAGTAAACCCTTTGAGCTATCAGGTTAAAGATGCCCGATTTATTAAATTCACGGCAGAAACAAGAAGTTCAGGAATTGACTTTGAAAATACCAGAATACGCAAAGGTGCAGCAGATGCCATAAGAGCCTTGTGTCAAAATGCAGGAAATTCATTTCCACAAGAAACAGCGGAAGCAGTTACAAAAATATCAAGCAATGGGGGAACACCACTTGTTGTTTCTGAAAACGAAAAAGTAATCGGAGTAATTGAGTTGCAAGACATCATTAAACCCGGTATCCAGGAACGGTTTGAACGGTTACGAAAAATGGGAATTAAAACGGTAATGGTTACTGGAGACAATCCCTTAACAGCAAAATTTATAGCTGAGAAAGCAGGAGTTGATGATTTCATTGCCGAAGCCAAGCCCGAAGACAAAATGAATTACATCAAAAAAGAACAGGCTGCAGGTCGATTAGTAGCAATGATGGGTGACGGAACCAATGATGCACCTGCACTGGCTCAGGCAGATGTGGGTGTAGCCATGAATAGCGGAACACAAGCAGCAAAAGAAGCGGGTAACATGGTGGATTTAGACAACGACCCAACTAAACTGATTGAAGTTGTAGAAATTGGCAAACAACTTTTAATGACAAGGGGCACACTCACCACTTTCAGTATAGCCAATGATGTGGCGAAATACTTTGCCATCATTCCTGCACTTTTCATAGTCGCTATTCCATCATTACAAGATTTGAATATTATGAACTTGCATAGCCCCGAAAGTGCCATTCTTTCAGCCGTAATTTTCAATGCTATTATCATTCCAATGCTTATTCCATTGGCGTTGAAAGGCGTTTCCTATAAACCTATTGGAGCAAGTGCTTTGCTTCGCAGAAACCTGCTTATTTATGGATTGGGTGGTGTAATCATTCCATTTATCGGTATTAAAGCTATTGACGTTTTAGTTTCAGTATTCATCTAAAAATTTAAGACAATGAGAAATAATCTAATACCAGCCATTCGCTTGACAATCGTTTGTTCAGTGTTCTTTTGTGGTATCTACACACTTGCTGTATTTGGCATTTCAAAACTTGCACCTGAGAATAGTTCTTTCACGAAAAGCAAATCAGGTTTCTATGAAACTGTCGGACAAAGTTTTACCAGCGACAAATACTTTAATTCCCGACCTTCCGCAGTTGGATACAATGCAGCAGGTTCAGGTGGAAGTAATAAAGGTCCTTCAAATCCTGACTACTTAGCAGAAGTACAAGCACGAATAGACACTTTTTTAGTTCACAATCCCGACTTAAAAAAGAATGAAATTCCTTCTGATTTAGTAACTGCAAGTGGTAGCGGAATTGACCCTAACATTTCCGTTCAAGCCGCAAAGGTGCAAGTAAAACGGATAGCTAAAGTTCGCAACATCAGCGAAACAACTATCAATCAAATCATTGAACAACAAACAGAAAAACCATTGCTTGGCTTATTTGGTACAGAGAAAATTAATGTACTGAAATTGAACCTTGCATTGGATAATTTAAAATAAACAAGATGAAAAAGACCTTTTTAGCAATACTATCAATTATCGCATTGAACGGTTTTGCACAAACAGATAGCACAAAAAATCCACTTTCAATTAGTGGCTACATAGAAACCTATTACAGTTTTGATTTTGCAAATCCATCAGATCATAACCGCCCTGGTTTTGTTTACTCACACAACAGACACAATGAAGTCAATCTGAATTTAGGGTTCTTAAAGGCTGCTTATGCAACCGATAAAGCACGAGCCAATTTGACTTTGATGTCTGGAACTTATGCCAATGCAAATCTTGCAGTAGAACCCGGAGTTTTGAAAAACATATTTGAAGCCAATGCAGGTGTAAAAATATCAAAGAAGAAAAACATTTGGGTAGATGCAGGTATTTTTGCTTCGCACATTGGTTTTGAAAGTGCCATTGGAAAAGATTGTTGGAATTTAACACGAAGTATTTTGGCTGATAACTCTCCTTATTACGAAAGTGGTGTTAAAGTATCATACACCAGTGACAATGAAAAGTGGTTTTTAAGTGGATTAATTTTGAACGGTTGGCAACGCATCCAGCGAGTAAACGGCAACAATACGCCTGCATTTGGTCATCAACTTACATTCAAACCCAATTCAAAAGTTACATTAAACAGTAGTTCATTTGTAGGTAGCGATTCTCCAGACAGCACAAGACAAATGCGGTACTTTCATAATTTCTACGGCCAATTTCAATTGACTGAAAAATTTGGGATGATATTTGGCTTTGACATTGGAGCACAACAAAAGACTAAAAACAGTAACGACTACAATACTTGGTATTCGCCTGTTTTAATAATGAAATATGCACCTACTGAAAAGATTAGTATCGCTGCAAGGGGTGAATATTATTCGGATGCCAATGGAGTAATCGTTAACACAGGAACACCCAATGGATTTCAAACCTATGGCTATTCGTTAAATCTTGACTATACAATTATGAATAATGTGATTTGGAGAATTGAAAGCAGGGGCTTTACGAGTAAGGATAAAATCTTTACCTTAAACGACAATCCAAGTTCTCAAAATTATTTTCTGACAACTGCCTTAGCAATTTCATTTTAAATGAGTGATAAAGATAAAACCGTTCAGCATTTTCTTGACTTAATTAAAAAGTCAAGGCGTGGAAAATTTAAAGTTTACATCGGCATGAGTGCCGGTGTAGGCAAAACCTTCCGCATGTTGCAGGAAGCCCGAACGTTGCTCAAAAATGGCATTGATGCAAAGATTGGTTTTATTGAAACCCACAACAGAAAAGAGACACACGAACTTTTAGAGGGTTTGCCTGTAATTCCCCGAAGAAAACTGTTTTACAAGGGCAAGGAATTGGAAGAAATGGACGTTCAGGCAATTATTAACCTACGTCCAGAAGTTGTAATTGTTGATGAATTAGCACATACCAATATAGAAGGCAGCAAAAATGAAAAACGTTGGCAAGATGTATTAGACATTCTTTCGGCAGGTATCAATGTAATCTCAGCAATTAATATTCAACACATTGAGAGTTTAAACGAAGAAATAAAGGAAATCACAGGAGTTGAAGTAAAAGAAAGAGTTCCTGACAGTGTATTGGCACAAGCAGATGAAGTTGTAAACATTGACTTAACTGCTGATGAATTAATTACCAGATTGAAGGAAGGTAAAATATACCAAGCCGAAAAAATTGAGACAGCACTTCAAAACTTCTTTAAAAGCGACCATATTCTGCAACTAAGAGAACTTGCATTAAAAGAAGTGGCTTCCCAGGTTGAAAGAAAGGTTGAAACCGAAGTGACCAAACCTAATACCCTGAAACATGAACGTTTTCTTGCCTGCATAAGTAGCAATGAAAAAACGGCAAAAACAGTAATTCGCAAAACTGCACGATTGGCTAATTACTATCATAGCAAATGGTATGTTTTATACGTCCAAACACCCAAAGAAAGTCCTGACAAAATTCCACTCGACAAACAACGGCACTTAATCAACAATTTTAAACTGGCAACTGAATTGGGAGCAGAAATAATTAAAATTGAAAATTCATCCGTTTCACGGGCCATTATCGAACAGGCAGGTGAAAGAAGAATAACAACTATCTGTGTGGGCAAACCACATCTAAATTTGTTGAAAATAATCCTGGCAACAAACGTATTCAATGAGCTTCTGAAAAAGCTATCTTCAAATGATATTGACCTTGTAATTCTTTCATAAATGAAAATCAAAACAAAACTGACTTTAGGTGTAGGCCTTTTGTTCCTGCTAATAATTCTGCTGAGTATCGTGGGTGCTAAATACATCAATGAACTGAAAGCGGATACGGAAAATATTTTAGTGGCAAATTACAACTCCTTAGAATATAGCCGAAATATGCTTGTTGCATTGGAAGAGGGTTCAGAAAAAGCATTGCAGAAATTTGAAATTAATCTCCAAAATCAGGAAAAAAATATTACTGAAATTGGTGAAAATGAAACTACAGCTGAAATCAGAAACAATTTTGAACTTTATAAATCAAACAAATTTGATACCTCATTTCAAACCATCATAAGGAAGGATATATTTCGTCTTATGGACATGAATATGCAGGCTATACAACGAAAAAGTGAAGTTGCAAAAGTAACTGCGGATAAGGCCGTATTTTGGATTGTGTTAGCAGGTACATTGTGCTTTCTGATAGCCTTTGTGTTGTTGGTAAACCTTCCTTCTAATATAGCTAATCCAATACGGGAATTAACAGATAGTATTCAACAAATAGCAGATAAGAACTACTCTGAAAGAGTGCATTTTGAAAGCCATAGCGAATTTGGACAATTGGCAAAATCGTTTAATACAATGGCTGCGAAATTGGAAGAGTACAATAATAGTAATCTGGCTAAATTAATGATTGAAAAGAAAAGAATTGAAACCTTAATTAGCAACATGCATGATCCTGTGATAGGTTTAGACGAAAACCTGAGAGTGATTTTTGCCAATGAAGAAGCAATAAAGATTTCTGGTTTAGCACAAAATGATTTAGTGGGTAAATCAGCACAGGAGTTATCTATCAGAAATGATTTAATCAGAACCCTTATACAGGATATTGTTTTTAGTGAAGCAACTGTTGTTGAAAAGCAATCACCCATAAAAATATTCTCCGGTAATAAAGAAAGCTATTTTGAAAAGGAGACCCTTCATATCTCGATCACTCCTACAGGTGAAAATATAACAAAATTAGTGGGGCATGTTATTTTCTTGCGAAACATAACAAGCTACAAAGAGTTAGACATTGCTAAAACAAACTTTATTGCAACTGTCTCACATGAGTTCAAAACACCGATTTCTTCGATTAAAATGAGTTTGCAGTTATTAGAGAATGAACAAATTGGTAAGCTAAATGGCGAACAGAAAAATCTTGTAGATAGTATTAAGGATGATACAAACCGTTTGTTGAAAATCACTGGGGAGCTATTAAACATGACTCAAGTTGAAAGCGGAAATATACAGCTCTCTATACTTCCGGTAGATCCTAAAGAAATCTTATTGTATGCCATCAATGCTAATAAAACACAAGCAGATCAGAAACAAATTACTTTTGAAATAGACTGTCCTGCCGATATTTCTAAAATTCATGCAGATAGCGAAAAGACTGCGTGGGTACTCACAAACTTAATATCAAATGCTGTTCGGTACTCCTATGAAAATTCGATGATTTACTTGACCATGCGTCAAAAAGAGAATCAAGTTCAAATATCTGTTCGTGATACTGGACAAGGAATTGCACCTCAATACAAGGATAAAATATTTGACCGATATTTCCGTGTGCCAGGTACAAAAAAGGAGGGCACTGGGCTTGGTCTTGCAATCAGTAAAGAATTTATTGAAGCACAAGGAGGTAAAATCAGTTTGGAAAGTGAGTTTGCCTCAGGAAGTACTTTCACCATATCTTTACTAAAGGCTGATTCTTGAGGAAAAGAATCCCACCCAGCCAACGCACAAGCACGGCTTATGCAGTGGCTAACCCACAATGCCAACCCTTCCACTGCATCTATGGTGTTGCCGCCATTTTTAACTGTCATACTTTTTGTGGCTATGCTCCCCACGCTTTTGGCACATTGCCTGTTCCGCTTCGCTGCACAGCCAAAGAGCCAAGCCAACCCAAGCATAGCAACAAAAAGCCGCTACACTCCAACCACCACCACCGTTTCGCTTATGCCAGTATAAAAAATGGCGGAAGCATACTTAAACATAATGCGGTCTTATGTGTTCGCTTCGCACAGCCACCCCACGCTTATGCAAGCATCCCAACGCAGTGGCTGTCACATAAGTCGCCATTATGTTAAGTAGCCAACACCATAGCATCCCGACAACGGGATGAAGTCGTGCTTCTGCCAACGCACCCCACCCGAAGACCCACGACACCCCGCCACCCTTTCAGCGGTGCAGTAAAAAATAAAGCATGAGTTGTTTTATGGCCATGTGCTTGCGGTAGGTTCATTCACTTCATCTCCATTCCGTTCAGGCGTTTCGTTCATTCCGCTTCGCTTCATTCTCTTCACTATCCTTCACTGCATTTCGCCTCCGTTCATTTCACCAACCTCAGCACCGCACAGCAAAAGCAATTCCCTCTCTTCATTCCGCAAAGCCAACACACAGGCTTTCCGTGTCATGGCGTCCCGATAGCCCAAGCACATAAACCACCCTCAATCGGGACTGCTCATGCCACTACAAGCCACCAACCCGATTTGCTCCATTCCGTTCAGTCATTGCCTTTGCTCTTTACCCACCCCACGATTGAAAGCGGTATGCTTTATTTTTTCCTGCGAAGTGTTTACCCCAGCCGACCCACGAAAGACATCATCGGAATACAAATACGGTTGAAATGAGATGCTGTGAAAAGACTACAGCGATTGATATTACTTTCTCTAAATAAGGAATGCAGATAAGGAGGATCTGATTGAAAAAAATAAAAATAAAAAGTGCAGCAATTGGAGCGAAGCGGAAATCGCTGACACCGAAATAACATAAAAAATAAGTCAGCAAAGTTAGGTGGCTGGCACAGGCCAACGCACTAAAAAAACCAAAAGACTACGGCATAATGAAAGGCAAATAAGCTGTTTAATTTTTATAAGGTATTTGCCTTTCACCCTTCGGGACTTATTCCGTTTCCTTTTGGTTTTTTAGCCACGCCACCTGTGGGATTGCTTTCTTTTTTTTTCTGTTTTTTTTCTTTGTCAAATTATATATGTGCTGCGGAGCGTAAGCGAAGCAGGGCTGAGGCAAAGGCTTAAAGCAGGCTCAAAATTTAAGCACTCATTATGCACAGTCCGAAGTTTCAAACGTACAGCGTAAAGCATCAAAGCACAGGTTTTGAATTTTACATTTTATCGAAAGGGTTAAACAGTGGTAAGCCTCTGGTAACTCCATGCCCCAATTCATTTGTTTGCATCTGCAAAAGCCAGGAGCAGAAAGATTTTTATTTCTGGTTGCTGTTTGGTTTGTGGAAGGCAAAACATTTTCATCAGTTTCTTACTGGTTCCGTTATACCGTTTATTCGTTTATCAGATTTGAAAGATGAGGTTTTCAATCAGGCTGAGAAAGTAAGTAAGCAGGAAAAGGAGTATAAAAGCACAGTAGATAAAATCAAGCAGCTGGAAGAAAAAGAAAAAGCCATCCGGCAAAATCTGGCTTTAATCAATGATTTGAAAAGGGCAATGATATACCGGCATCTAAAAAGCAAATAGTAAGGCTGACCTAAACATGATGCTGCACCGTGCATAAATAAATTTTGATGTGCAAAGTTAGCATGGCGGGCAGACGCACAAGCCCGACCTAAAAAAACCAAAAGACTACGGCATAAACACAGACCCACCGCACAAGGCTATCATTTATTCCGTTTCCTTTTGGTTTTTTTATCCGCCATGCAGAGAGATGCACATAAAATTTATTTACTATGCACAAGCATCCTCGTATCAGTTCCGGCAGCCATTTAGGTATTTGCCCATTCACACCGCAGGTTCTTCATCAGCACTTGCCTTTGTCACCCTTTGCGTTTCAGCGTTACATCCGCAGGTCATCCTTAGCCCATCAGCCAGTCTTTGGCATTAAGGTTTATCGGCTTCCATGTGGCTGCTATGTTTGGCGTTATCCTTCGGGTGCTCGGGAGCTTTCAGCATTGCCCTTTTAGGGGCTTTGCTGAAAAGAAAAAGCCCCACCAAACTGGTGAGGCCATTTCCTAACTGAAAGAAAGAACAGCTTTTATGCTACTTCAACAATGTTGAGCACGTTGTAAGCACCGTTTTTGAGAGAGTACTGAACACCGTTTACTTCCTGGAAGAACTCAATCAACATCAGGTAAAACTTAGTTCCAGTTCCGAGAGGTACACCGGCAGGAGTAAGTGTTACAGGTGTGTTGGTTCCGTCAATAGGAAGATTGGTTACAGGGCTGTACTCAATTGCACTGGTTCCGTTGGTGAAGTCAACAACTGCATAAGCAGATTTGAAGCTGACATGAGTTGCACCGGAAGGATATGCAATATCATTGATCGGAATGAAAGCGGGAATGTTGATTGCACCTGTTCCACCTGTTACAGTGAACGGAGCAAAAAGCACACCGCCTAAAGCTGCATTGTCGTTGAAGTCAAAGTCTTTCAACAGAGCCAATGCCGCAGGGTCAGCAATACCGATTGCAACAGTACGTTCACCCCTTGGGGATGTAACGTCATAGTTTTTAATCTGCGTCATGATTTGAGTTAAACGACTGGTAACACGATTGTCAGCAGCGTTCATCATGAGGTTACGGACAGCGTTGCGAAGCAACTTGCCGGCAGTTGCAGAACTTCCAAACTCAGCTCCGTTTTCACGGGTACGCTGGAAGTTCGGGTCATTTGCAATTCGTTCAGCAGATACGCCACCTTTGGTTTTTACCAAGTGGCCATCTTGTGTTTTGTAGAAGGTCAGCTCATCCAGAGTGCCTTCAATTTTGAGGATACCTTTAAGTTTTGCCATTGCTTTAAACTTTTATGAGTTAGTAAATTTGTTTCGACTGATACGCTTTAATCAGCTTACGAAAACAAAATTAGAAGCACTCTAAAGCCTCTGCAAATGAGCCGTGCCATCCGTGCCGATTGTTCCGCATTATTCCAACAAACACACTTTTACCGCCCTTAAAAAAGATTTATATTTGCAATGTCACTTCCATATTTGAAGTATATCATCGGTATGGTTAGTGTATGAAGTTGAATAATTGAAATAATGAATAGACTGTGCATTTATCCGAAAGACATTCAGGTAATCACAGGCAGAAGCGACAGGTATGGTAGAAACCTTATTAAGAAGATCAAGGACCATTTCAACAAGCAGCAGCACCAGGTTGTTACTGTTGAAGAGTTCTGCCAGTACATGGGCTTGCAGCCGGAAACGGTTGTCAAGCAACTTCGATAGGTTGTAACCTTATCTTTGCTTTTGCTTATGATAAGGCACAGCACACACTACACTCAACAACTTTTTTTCCTTTCTTTGTTGAGCAGTTTCCTTTGATAATACAGCCTTTGTTGGCTATTTGTTGCCCAATTAGCTGAAAGCATTGATAATTAAGGGTTCACTATTTTTTGTATCGGAAAGTAATTTTTTGCGGAAAGCAGCGGATTTCACTACTTAGCGCAAAAAATTACTTCTATCTGAAATAAACGCCATAACGGCTCTTGTTGCATACAACCGAAAACAATGCTTTGAAAAAAATTGAAGGCTGGTCATTATCGCAAACTATAACCTGAAAAGTGTCATTGCCTTGTTTATCAATATAATATGGGATTTTTACCTCCAATATAGTCAAGGCATTGCTTTACCAGCCGACTTCATAAGTCAAGTAATAACTTTACTAAGTACTTGCAATAGTCAAGTATTAGCTTTACTTTTGCCCTGTCAAAGTCAATCTATAACTTTACTTTATGGGCAAGAAATCACTTCAACTGCAACAGCTCAACAGCAAAATGCTGGGCTTTGCCTCACTCAAACAGGTGGCCATGCCACCCACCGGATGGATAAAAGCAATCCGCACCGCCATTGGCATGTCTATGCAGCAATTGGGCAACAAGTTGAATGTTTCCAAGCAAGGTATCATGGACATTGAGAAGCGGGAAAAAGACGGTTCCATTACCATCAAATCCCTGCGTGAAATTGCCCGTGCTATGGATATGCAGTTGGTGTATGGGTTTGTACCCAATGACGGATCGCTGGATGCCCTCATTGAAAAACGGGCCACCGAACTGGCCACCCAAATTGTGATGCGTACCGCCAATACCATGAAGCTGGAGGACCAGGCCAATTCAAAAAAGCGGATTGAAACCGCCATCAGGGAAAGGGCAGCAGCCATTAAAAACGAAATGCCTAAAATTTTATGGGATTAGACTTAGACTACATTGATGCCCAAACCCCTTTAGATGAAGAAGAGAAAGACGGGCTGCTCATTCCTACCATTGCCACCCGTGGCGAATTAGACGAGTTTGAGCAGCAGAATATTGAACAGGCTGTGCAGTGGACACTGGGGCGTTCCTTTAAGCCGGATACGGTTTTTACGGAGGAGTTCATCCGCATGGTGCATAAACGCATGTATGCCGATGTATGGGCATGGGCAGGTGAATTTCGCAAAACCAACAAGAACATTGGTATAGACAAATGGCAAATACCCACCGAGTTGAGGTACCTGCTGGATGACATCCGTTATTGGCACGAAAACAATACCTACCCACCAGATGAAATTGCAGTGCGGTTCAAACACCGCATCGTAAGCATCCATTGTTTCGCCAATGGCAACGGCAGACACAGCCGCCTTATGGCCGACATCATCATTGAGAAAATCTACAAGCAGCCCGTATTCAGTTGGGGCGCTGCCCTGAGCTTGTCGATGGGTGCAGCCAACCTGTCCAGCGAAGGCGATGCCCGGGCAGCCTACCTCAAAGCTGTAAAAGCAGCCGACCAGGGCGATTACAGTTTACTCCTGGCTTTTGCCCGTTCCTGATAATTCCAATCACAGCCATTGTATGATGCCGGATATCAACCAAATTACTCAACCCTTACTTCTTTCTGAGTCGCAGCGGTGAAACAGACTGATACCGCAGAATCATTTTTATAACCTTTTGGCGGGTGCCGGCTACCAAACGTTCCTGTAGGGTGCGTAACAAATACTGAGGATCGGCAGCAAGGGCCAGTGCCAGCTTTTGCGCGCGCTTGCTGCGCGATACCTGCGGATAGTCGAGGCCACAAGCTACTAATGCTCGGGCATAAAGACTGGCAAAATGTTTCTTTTCGCTTTCACTGAGCACATCGTCAAAACGTCGGGTCATGGCCGGGATATCACTGATATACAACAGCTCGTTTACTTCATAGCGATTGCGGCCGTCGTAGATATTATTGTTCTGTATGCGCTTGGTCCAGAGCAGCTCGGTGGTGAAGCCTACCTGAGGTTTGCTCCGGAGCACAAGATCGAGCAAGAGGCACCAGTCGTCGCCGATGCGCATTTCTTCGTTCCACGGGTGTAGTATGCTGCGACGAAAAAGAAGCGCAGAACTGGGGGAGATGCATCCTGCCGTGTAAATTTTACGAAGGTGTTCGTAGCTCAACACTTGTTGACTGTCGTGACTGAACGAGAGGTATGGGCAATGGTTGCCAATGTAGTGCTCAAGGTAGTTGTAGAAATTGCCACCGGCAGTTTCCTGTTGCCAGTTACAAAATGCAAAATCGAGCTGATGCGTCGTGATCAGCTTGAACAAAGCTTCTACAAATCCGGGCGCCCATTCGTCGTCGGAGTCGAGTGTGGCCACAAATTCGCCGCTGGCCTGCTGCAGTCCTGCATTTCTGGCCGAGCCCTGCCCGCCATTGGTTTTGTAACAGTACTGCACACCGGCGTAGCGGCTCACTACAGCCCGGGTGTCGTCGGTTGAGCCATCATCCACTACTATGATCTCAATATTAGGATAGGTTTGTGCCAGAGCAGAGCGTATGGCCCGTTCCACAATGCCGGCCCTGTTATAGGTGGGTATGATTACAGATACTTTAGGTAACATTACAGTGCTTGGTTGTCAATAATTTCAAATAGTATTTGCTCCGACGGGCGACTAAAGGCTGCATGGACAGCCTGAAAACATTCGAGCCCCATTTCTTGCCAACGGCTTTGCTGCTGCCAGGCACGTTCAAGAGCTTCATCGAGTCCTGCCACAGTGGGTGCGCCAACAAAACCCAGCCTTTGATCCTCGAGCATTTCCTTGCATCCTCCCGCATCGGTAACAATGGCCGTTCGCCCGGCTGCCATGGCTTCCAGCAGCACGATGGGCAGCCCTTCAAAATGTGAAGACAGTATCAATGCGTGATAGTCGTTCCAGATGGCAGCACCATCGGGCACATGATCTTCTACGGATGCAGATGAAAGCCCGAAATACGTTATCAGGTCTTTTAGCGCTCTTTGATCTTCCCCCTTACCAATAAAGGCAACGCTGAGGGGCCGCGAACGCCACTTGTCCTGAGCTAATACCCGTAGCAAACGGTCTTGTCCTTTGTCCAGAAAATAGAACCGACCTACGCAGGCAAGTCTGAGGCCGGTGCCGGCATCTGGCCAGGGCAGCGGTGCAGGGCGCAGGCTTACGGGTGGGTGTACCACAAGGGCATTGTCCAGTTTTCGGCATAGCTGCATCTCGGTAATCTCGAGCGCATGGCGTGATACAAAAATGTTTTTTCTTGCTCGCGCAGTTGTAGCCCTGAGGTAGTCAAGTTCGCCACTAAGGGGCCAGGCTATTTCTACAGCTTTGTTAGCAAGGGTAATGTAGGGGATGCCCAGTTGCATGGCCACGTAGGCATACACCATACCATCAAAATTCACACCCTGCGATACGACCACAAGGTCTGGACTCAGTTCGTGAAGCAGCACTTCGAGGTGGCGCTGATAATCGTTGCAGGTACGATGCAATGTGCTGGTGCGGGAAAACTTTCGGAAAAGCGACCGGTCCGACCGGATGGCAATGATCTCCACACCCATGGCCCGGAGTGCAGCTATGCGAGGATGTTGCGGGTCGGGGTCCACGCGCAGAAGGCTTAGCTTATACCCCTGCCGGAGCAATAAGGGCACCGTACGGCTCCACAGCTCTTCGCTGCCGCCCCAGGTATCTGCAATGGAAGTGATAAAGGCAATATGTTTCATGCTATGAAAGGGTTAGCGGTTTTATGGCATCTTCTGTTTCGGGTGTGCGTCTTGCGGCAAAGAGCATGGCATAGGCTCCGTTCAGGTTCATGAGCTCGTCGTGCGTGCCCTGCTCGATCACCCTGCCGTGTTCTACCATGTAGATATAGTCTGCATGGGTCACTGTGGTAAGGCGGTGTGAGATGATCAGTGCGCCCCGTCCCTCAAGTCTTTTGCGGAGGTCGGTTACCAACTGATGTTCGGAAATGGCATCTACCGCACTTGTTGCTTCATCAAGCAAAACAAAAAGGCTGTCGCGGTAAAAAGCACGCGCTATGGCAAGCTTTTGCCACTGGCCGGTGCTGAGGTCTGTGCCTTCCGTAAAAGCCTTACCCAGTTGGGTGGACAATCCATGTTGCACATGATGAAGGATGTCGCTGCCATTAGCCTTGGCCAGACATGCTTCCGCCCGAAGGTTATCTATGGCCAGCTCAATATCTCCATAAGCAATGTTTTCGGCCAGGGTGCTGTGATACTGACCAAAGTCCTGAAACACTACGCCGAAAAGTTTTCTGTAGTCGTGCTCGGAATAACGGGTTACCGGCTCGCCGTTCAGATATATGGCCCCGCCGTCGGGCTCATACAGGCGCAGCAATAATTTGATCAATGTTGATTTTCCGGCTCCGTTCAGCCCTACCACTGCGGTCACTTTACCGGCTGGTATTTCCAGATCAATACCCTGCAACACGGGTTGGAAGCTTCCGGGATACGCAAAGCGGAGACCCCGGACGGTCAGGCTTGCACCGGCCTCGCGGGGTATGGGTTTGCCCGTATCCTCACTTACACGGGCAGACAGGGCCAGGAAGCGGAACAGATAGCCCGCAAGTTTATTATTGTCATAGAGAGCAGATATGTTTTGCGACAACGCCTGGACCTGATTGTAGGCCTGTGGGATCGTCATCACTACCATGGTGATATCACCATAGCCGATATTTCCCGATAAGGCACTGCGTACCAGAAAACCAAGTACAAAAAAACCGCCCAACACAGCAAGCAGTGATGTGACGAGCTCGAACAACATCTGGTAACGGCTGTTTTGTATTTTCTTTTGGTGGATGCGGTGGCGGATGGTCATGTACTGCTCCCGGAAGAACGGGCCGAGGTTATAGGTCTTGATCTCTTTGGCCAGTTTGTTGTCCGTAAGCAGCCAGCTAAAATAACCGGCTTTGCGTTCCAGCTCACTATGCTTCAGGCGCCAGGCCAGCAATTTTTTGGAGAAGTAGATGCGCACCAGCATGGCAGGTGCTACCAGCAGGATGAGGATGGGGATGAGCCAAACACTTACCTGAAAAGCAAATACAGAAATGACGGTTAGTCCTGCAATATTTTTCAGAATGCTCAGCAGGTTGAGCAACACTACATGCGGCCTGTCTGTGCCCGCCTGCCTTGCTCGAAAAAGGGTGTCGAAATATTCCGGACTGTCATAGAAGCTCATGTCGAGCTCCACCGCTTTGTCGTGGATCATTTTGTCCATGATCTCACTGAGACGCACACCCAGCAGGTCCGTAAAAAAGGCACTGATAATTCTCACCAGCGTGTACACCACCGTGACGGCCACCGCCGCCAAAAAGCTCTCTTTGATGAGTTCCGTTGTCTTTCCTGCCGACTGTACAAAGCCGGAAAGTGCATTAAACAGATCGCGACAGTATAGCAGCACTGCGTAAAGACCCGCATTCTCCAACAGAAGCAAAAACACGGTCAGCGCTACGTAAAAAGCATCTTTCTTCCATATGAGCCCCAACACGCGCAAAATATATACGCGGTCCTTTATTAACGTGTTCCTATCGCGGGTCGAATGGTTCATTCTTTAAAATAATAATCGTTGATTCCGATCGGAAATATTGCCCGACAAGATAATCCAAACTACAAAATTAAAATAACGTTAATCGACTCTCTCGTTACAATCGAAAGATGTCCATCAGGTTACTTCATTAATCAATTCTTTTCTTCAGTTTGATTTCCAGTATTTCAGCCACCAGGTAGGGCAGGGTGCCGGCTCTGAGATATGCGGTATGTTCGGGGTTTTGAAATTCAAACAAACACCCGCCTTCAAAGTCGGCGTGATAGCCGGGGGTATTTATTTGTTCGATACTCAGACCTGCTTTACCGGCTGCCGACAGCACCTCACAGACATCGTAGATGGTGTAGAGATATTCTTTGAGTGTGAGATAGACAATTTCCTGCTGGTTCTTTTTCTGTTCCGGCTTCAGTAACGGCTTTTTGTAAAAGTCTTTAATGAAAATGAAACCGCCGGGCCTGAGTACCGCCACTGCCGACTTCAGCACTGCTTTCAGGTCGCGGGCATATCCCAGAGATTCCATGAAATACACGGCATCGAAAGTATCCGGAGCGAATAATTGCGCCAGCGATTCGAAATTACCAGCCTGCACTTGCACCTGTTCATCGAGGTGGTGCGCGGTGATGTATTTACGGGCATGGTCCACCTGTGCGTTGCTAACCGTCACCCCATGTATCATGGCACCGGTCTTTTGGGCCAGCGGCACGGCTACGCCACATACACCGCAGCCGGCGTCCAAAAGTTTCATTCCGCTCCGGATGCCCATGCATTCCGCCAGATAGCCGATATAGCCATCTGCGTCTATAGGGCGCACGGCCTG
Source organism: Flavipsychrobacter sp. (assembly GCA_017849575.1). Classification (GTDB taxonomy): domain Bacteria; phylum Bacteroidota; class Bacteroidia; order Chitinophagales; family Chitinophagaceae; genus JAFIGV01. Next base: position 89,798 of record JAFIGV010000003.1, read on the forward strand.
AAAGATCGGCCCGTAGGCAGCAAGGTATTGGTCAGTGGTTTTGTCGTAATAGTGCCCGATGGCTTTAGGGTCCGGTTTGCTCCACTTTACCTCGAAGGCTTGCTTTGCTGTGCGGATCTTATTTCGGAGCGCACGGACTCGTTGTCTTAGCATCAATTGTCGTTTTTCAGTCTCGGTTGCGCAAAAACCTGACGGGTAGTGATTTGTGTTTAAGGTATGGGGTCAGAAAACCGGCACACTCCGGCTGCAAAACCACTGCTATAGCGGCGCGGCAGAAAGAGATGTTTGGAGATCTGTTTTCTAAGGCTGAAATTAGCGCAGGATGAGTAGGCAACCAAAAAATAGTAGGCTGGCGGGTTTGATAAGGGTATATGACTGGTGGGCTTACAAGATTCCGCCGATGATGCTGATGCTCTACCTGCTGGCCTGGATGGGCAACTGCACGATGGTACGTACAGCGGTAGTAAGCCTTTTTGCCTTGCTCATGCTCTGCGTGGGAGCAGTGTACACAAGTCTGATCAATGATGCAGCCGACAGGGAAGAAGATATCTCCGCCGGAAAAAAAAATACACTGAGCACGCTTAGCCCGCAGAGGAGGAGGATGCTGCTGATCGTCGCGTCTGCCGCGGCATTGGTATGTTGCGGGCTTGTTTATCGCTTTGCGGGCCTGCAGGCATTTCTGTTCTATGCATTGGCCTACCTCTGCAATACCTTGTACAGCCTGCGGCCGATAAGGCTGAAACGGTTTCCTTTTGTGGGGATCCTTGCCGATGCCGGCGGCGAACAGATGTTCCCTACCCTCTTTATCGCCGCCCTTGCGCAGTATTTCTTTCTGCCCGGTGGCGACGCTAAACTGGTGATACTTACCGCGGTTTGGTCCTTGAGCTTCGGCTTGCGCAATATTCTTTATCATCAGTGTCGCGATTTGGAACAAGATAGAAAGATCGGGGCCTCTACACTACCCATACGTTATGGGCTTACCAACATGCGTCAGTTGGGCTGGTTTTTCATTTGGGTAGAACTGCTTGCCTGGGCTGCCTTGCTAACGGTTACCGGGGCGTGGTTTCTTGTAATGGGCGTAGCGATGTATCTGCCCTATCTCCTGCGCCTGAAAAAATTAGGCGTTAGCATTGTTCCCATTGTGGCGCCCACCGCCGGACCCTATCATGTACTTAATGGCGAACTCTACCAGGTTTTTCTACCGTCGGTGCTGCTGATGGCACTCCTGATGCATGGCTACGCCTTTCTTGCCCTGATGCTGGTGCATGCAGCACTGTTTTGGGGCGGCTTTTTTCGGGTCTATCGCATGAGCCTGCTGTATCCTTTGCTGCACCGTGCCCGCAGAAAGCTGGGTCTGCGCATATAGCGGCCAGGGCGCCTGTTCAACAGCTACATCAGAGGCTGGCTTTATTTTTTTGTTAGCATGTAGCGGACAAAAAATGTGTGAGAATGAGCAGGCTGATTTTTTTATTTGCATGGATGTTCATGTTTGCGTCAACTGTTGTGGCACAAGACCGCGACAGTCTGGATCAGTTGCAGACCCTACCAGACACACCTGATATTGCGCCTACCGGCAGTGCCGTTGTAGATAGTGTGGTTAAAGACGTAGTAACCCCCATCCGGCCTAAAGGCTTGTCCTGGAAACCTGTGGTGATTCCTGTTGCTATGATCACCTATGGTGCACTTGCTACTACGAATGGCTGGCTGAAACAGATCAATGAAGAAGCGAGAGAAGACTTGTTTCTCAATCGGTCGAATCAAAAACCGCTGCATATCGATAACTACACTATTTACGCCCCTGCCGTGGCCGTATTTGGGTTAAAGATCGCCGGCGTAAAGAGCAAACACAATTTTGTGGACTGCGGACTGCTCTATGCCATGTCCAATGGCATCGCCAATGGAGTGGTTTTTGCTACCAAAGGACTTACAGGAATTTCCAGGCCGGATAGTTCCGATAAGTATTCATTTCCTTCGGGCCATACTGCGGCCGCGTTCGTCAGTGCAGAATTTCTAAGGCAGGAATATAAAGATGTGTCTCCCTGGATTGGAGCGGCGGGCTATCTGGTTGCTGCAGGCACGGGCTTTCTCAGAATCTACAACAACAAGCACTGGTTTAATGATGTAATAGCCGGAGCAGGCATAGGTATTCTCTCTACACGGTTATCTTATTTCCTTTACCCGAAACTGAAAAATCTGATCATCCGTAAAGCAGACAACAGCTCTGCGTTCATGCCGACCTTCGATGGACAAAGTTTTGGTTTTGTGTATGTTCAGAATTTCTAAGACCGGATTCTATTGCCGTCAATGCCTCTTCCCATAACGCTTTCGGCTTTGGTTCCCTAACGGAGCAACTTCCAGGTTTTCAAACCAGACATTAAGTGGTTTCGCAAAGTGATGCGATGAAGATGGACATGAACCGAAAATTCTTCCCTCGCGCTACAATTTCTCAAGAAAAGAAAAAAGGTATGGCAGACTTCATGGAATTCCTCTCAGGGTGCAGAAAAAAAGATTACCACGCTCTCACCCATTCTCGGGATTGACAATTTTCAAAAAAGCCTGCAACTTTGATTGGGACTCATGTTCCATCAGCTTTTTTAAATTACCGATGCTTGTTCCACCGAAGAATCAGTAACTAATCGAGCTCGAAAACATGCTCAGATGAAAATTTTAGAAAGATCTACCGTTCAGTTTTAAACTTCCTTCAAATTACTTATGAACCTGATTAATATATCACGTACACTCGCTGTATTCCTGTTTACGCAAGTCACGTCGGCCTCTGCACAGTCTTGGTTGAAGTTCTACAGACTTACCAACCAAGCGGAGCTGGCTATTTGTGCGGACAAGCTGAATGCGGCGAATGAACTATATCACAAAGCATTTGCGCTGAACAATAAATCATGGACCAATGAAAGTCTTCTCAACTCTTTTCACGTTGCGATGGCCGTGAGGGATTCTGACTTTGCAAAAAGACAGTTCAAAGCGTATGTATCCCGAGGGATGCCCAAAAAATTTTTCGAGCGGCGCATCGTGAAGTTTTATCATGGATTTGACAGTCTGCGTGTTGAACAATGGTATTCGAAGTTCAATGACACCAGCCTTTTTAACCTTGATTTCAATAAAAAGGCAAAGAAGCTGTATGATGACGATCAGGGTGTGCGTTCTTTTCTTGGCACCATCGGGATTGGCAGGCGCGAAACGGATATTGATGAAGTAGTAGATCGTAGAAACCAGGCCATACTGGATCAGATGCTTGACGCTCTACCCCCGTTGGACTCAGTAAGTCTTAATGTTTTTAATCGCTTGGGAGGTAAGAACTATCTAATTGTGGCGTACCACTATCTTCAACTTCTGCCGAGAGAAACAGACTCTGTGAAGTTTCTGAGAAAGCTTTATGAAGGCCTGGCGAACTACAAAACCGATCCGAAATATTTTGCTTTTTTATTCGAACCATGGACGGTCCACCGCACGATCTACCTTAACGATAGCATCTACGTTTCTGAACCACTGACTTTCGAGGCATATGGACTGAATAACAAAATTTTTCCGCCTTGCATGGAGGATAGCTATATCCGTCGTCTCGACAGCACACGTGCGCGCTTTGGATTATGTTGCGTTAGAGATATTCTTACAAAATTACAGTTCACCAATTCAGAAAAGAATGATCACAGGTATGGTATTATCCCTGAGGTCGGTTTTGTTTTGGATGTGGAAACAGAGGAAGATTTAGCCAGGTACGTCAACCAGGAATGTCTGAGGTAGGATCATGATGAATAATAAACTGCTTAAGATTTTGCAACAGCCCAAATAGCACTTTCTGCTCAGAAGTTTTCCTCAGTACATGGAACCTAAATAAAAAACTGCCCACGTTTCCGCAGGCAGTTCGTGCTAAGAAAATTATTGCTTAAGCTTCAGCCTCGGCATATGCACTTGTGGGCTCACAGGTACATACCAGATTTCTATCGCCAAAGGTATTGTTCACCCTCGCCACGCTTGGCCAGAATTTATTGCTGCGCACATAGGACAGCGGGAAGGCGGCTTCTTCGCGCGAATAAGCATGATTCCATTCGTTTGCTATGACTTCAAACTGTGTATGCGGCGCATGTTTTAAAGCATTGTCTTTTTTGTCGGCGCTGCCATTTTCTATTGCGGCAATCTCTTTGCGGATCTGCAACAAGGCATCACAGAAACGATCAAGTTCGGCTTTGTCTTCGCTTTCCGTGGGCTCGATCATAATAGTGCCGGGAACCGGAAAACTCATAGTAGGTGCGTGGAAGCCATAATCCATCAAACGTTTTGCGACATCTTCCGCTTCAATCTCTGCACTCTTTTTAAAAGGACGAAGATCTACGATAAACTCATGTGCGCAGGTGCCCTGAGTGCCCGTGTACAGGATTTCGAAATCATCTTTCAGTCGGGCGCGCATATAGTTGGCATTGAGGATAGCATATTCTGTAGCCTTGCGTACACCCTCATATCCGAGCATGCGAATGTAGGCATAAGAAATGAGCAGGATACTTGCGGAACCATAAGGTGCGGCAGAAACTGCATGCGCTACACCCTTACCCTTCGCATCTTGCACATGCCCGGGAAGATGTGGAGCAAGATGTGCCTTTACACAAATAGGTCCCATGCCGGGTCCGCCACCACCATGAGGAATAGCAAAAGTCTTATGGAGATTAAGATGGCAAACATCAGCACCAATGAGCCCCGGAGCGGTGAGCCCTACCTGAGCGTTCATGTTGGCGCCATCCATATAAACCTGTCCGCCATTTTGATGGATGATAGCGGTGATGTCCTTTACGGTTTCTTCATAAACGCCATAGGTAGAAGGATAGGTGATCATGATACCGGCAAGGTTTGCAGCATACTGCTCGGCCTTAGCCTTCAGGTCATTCATGTCAATATATCCGTTCTCCAGTGCTTTTACCACCACCACTTTGTAGCCGCACATTACCGCAGAAGCGGGATTGGTGCCATGGGCTGATATCGGGATGAGCATTACATTGCGGTGCGCTTCTCCCTGGCTCAGGTGATAATTTCTGATGGCGAGCAATCCTGCATACTCACCCTGCGCACCGCTGTTGGGCTGCAGACTACAGGCATCGAATGCTGTAATCTCGCAGAGGAACTTCGACAGTTCGCGCACGATCTGTGTATATCCGCCCGCCTGTTCTTTGGGAGCAAACGGGTGCATCTTTGCCCAGTGACTCCAGCTCAGCGGCATCATTTCGCTGGCTGCATTGAGCTTCATGGTGCAGGAGCCCAAAGAGATCATGCTGGTATTCAAAGAGAGATCTTTGTTTTCCAGCATTTTTATATAGCGCATCATCTGCGTTTCGCTGTGATGGCTGTTGAACACTTCGTGGGTCAAAAACTCGGAAGTGCGGGTAAGGGCAGAAGGTATATGTGTCAGTAAATCTTCTGTCACGATCACTGCGGGCTCGGTGCCGTCAACACTTCTGCGGAAAATATCGAGTATATCCGCTACATCGCTCATCGTTGTGGTCTCATCGAGCGAAATGCCAACGATTCCTTCTTCAGTATAATAGCGCAGATTGATCTCGCTTTCTTCGGCAAGCATGCGAATGGTACGTACCTGAGGCACGGCCACACAAAGTGTGTCGAAGTAGTTTTTATTCAGTATCCTGAAAACGCCATTGCCGGTTTGTGCGATTCCGCTGGCCAGCGCATGGGTGAGCGACGACACTCTTTTTGCGATATTGGTGAGCCCGTCCGGACCATGAAAGACCGCAAACATGGCAGCCATATTGGCCAATAATGCCTGTGCCGTGCAAATATTCGACGTCGCCTTTTCGCGTTTGATATGTTGCTCGCGGGTTTGCAGCGCCATACGCAGTGCGCGGTTGCCTTTAGCATCTATACTTACGCCGATAATCCTACCGGGAATATTTCTCTTAAAATCGTCTTTGGTAGCAAAGAAAGCTGCATGCGGACCACCATACCCCAGCGGCACGCCCAGTCTTTGTGCCGAGCCAAAAGCAGCATCAGCGCCAAGCTCGCCCGGAGGGGTGAGCAGGGTAAGCGCCAACAGATCGGTAGCCATAGCCAGATAAGAACCCGCGGCATGGACCTGCTCAATGAAGGCGCGATAATCTTCTACCGAACCTTTGTCGTTAGGATACTGCACCAATGCGCCAAAATAAGAAGCATCGATCGAAGCCTCGCGATAATCGCCAAATACTACTTCGATACCTACCGGAACTGCGCGTGTGATCACGACATCCTTTGTTTGCGGAAAAACATCGTTGTCCACAAAAAATTTCGGACGGGCTATATGATCATGATCTTTATTGAGCATGTTGAAAAACATGGTCATGGCCTCCGCCGCCGCCGTAGCTTCATCCAGCAGGGAAGCATTGGCAATGGGCAGCGCAGTAAGATCACTTACCATAGTCTGGAAGTTCAGCAAACTTTCCAGGCGCCCCTGTGAAATCTCTGCCTGATACGGAGTGTATTGTGTGTACCAGCCCGGGTTTTCAAAAATATTACGAAGGATCACGCTGGGTGTATGTGTGTCGTAATATCCCTGACCAATGTAAGAACGAAAGACTTTGTTCTTCATCGAAATTTCCTTCACTTCCTGCAGATAGGCTGCTTCACTCACACCGGCGGGTATGCCCAAAGGTTTGCTCATACGGATGGCAGCAGGCACCGTTCGACCGATCAGATCTTCCATACTATCCACACCAATGGTACGCAGCATCTCGCTGGTTTCATGCTCATTCGGTCCGATATGGCGATGAGTGAATTCCTGATTTTGAAGGGAAAACAAATTCATAAAATGAAGAAGAAAATGCTTGAAAATAAAAGAATGCGCAAAGTTAGCGGGTTATAAAGGATTTGCAAAGGATTTAAATCTTCGAAAAAGCTAACACAACGGACACGCACAGAATCTGACGTTGCTTTGTACAGCGCCTGCATCTTCCGGAACAGAAAGGTAGCGCAGAGGTGCGGGGATAGAATTAGTAAGGGTAAGAAATGGTGACTGTAAGCGATCAGATTAATGTATGCAGCAGTGTGATCTGCCCTACTGCGTTTATTTTTCAATACGGATTTCCTGAACGATGTTACCGTTCTCCTTCTGTTTTATCGCCACATACACACGGTAGCTACCGTTTGCGGTATTGAGTGTACCAATGGCATAGCTATTACCATTGTTATTGCCGGTATGTTCCAGGCTAAACCCTTTGGCAGTATGCTGGGCAAAAAAATCTTTCAATACCATTTCGGCCTGTGAACGGCTATAGGTGAACTGGCTTCCGGAAATCGTCATGGAAACCGCGTTATCGAAATAGCGCACCACCCCGCCCACATTGCCATTTCCCAGGGCGCTACCAATATTTTCGGCCACTCCCTGTGCATAGGCACCGGTCATGATCAGCACCAAAAACAGGCTCAGCAAAGGGATTTTCAGATAATTCTTCATTCTGCTAACTTCAACACGGTATCCTTCCAAAGTCCTTGAAGGGTTCAATAAATATGCCAAACCGCCCGCAGCGACACCGTATTTCCATCCGAAAAATAATAAACAGATAGCAACTATGCTAACAGCAGTCATTACAAAGCTTTTCGAAGCACAGGTTTGAAAGTGTAAATTTGCGCCCATGTCAAAGAAAGCGATGTTGATTATTATGGACGGATGGGGCCATGGAAAGGTACCCCAGGCAGATGCCATTGCACAGGCAAATGTACCGTTCGTAAAGTCTCTCTACGGTAAATATCCCCATTCCGAGCTCATCACCTGCGGAGAGGCCGTAGGATTGCCGGAAGGGCAAATGGGAAATTCGGAGGTAGGGCATCTGAACATCGGGGCCGGCCGTATTGTATATCAGGAATTGCAGCGCATCAATGTAGCGGTTCGTGATGGAGAACTGGCGCGTAACAGCGTACTCAACAGTGCCTTCCATACAGCGAAAACATCCGGAAAAACACTTCACCTTATTGGGCTGGTGAGCGATGGCGGGGTCCATTCTCACCTTGATCATCTTAAAGCGCTTACTACACTTGCGCAGGAACAAGGTATTGCCAAAGTGGCCATTCACGCATTTACCGACGGACGGGATACGGATCCTAAAAGCGGGCTGGGATACATCGGCGCACTGGAGCAACATATTTCCGGTACCGGAGCTTTTATTGCTACCGTCACCGGCCGCTACTATGCCATGGACCGTGATAAGCGCTGGGAAAGGGTGAAACTGGCCTATGATGCGCTCACCAATGGAAAAGGCATGCATGCCACCAGTGCACTGGCGGCCATTGAAGCTTCTTATCAGGAAGGCGTCACTGACGAGTTCATCAAGCCGATCATCATCTGCGACGAAACAGATACGCCACGGGCTTGTATTGAAAACGGAGATGTGGTGATCTGCTTCAATTTCAGAACAGATCGCTGCAGAGAAATCACCATGGCCCTGACCCAGCAGAGCTTTCCGGAGCAGGACATGAAGCCTTTGAGCCTGCATTATGTTACCATGACCGAATATGACAAAACCTATAAAAATGTAGGCGTCATTTTTGAGAACGACAACCTCACACAAACCCTGGGAGAAGTACTCGAAGCCCATGGAAAAACGCAGATAAGAATTGCGGAGACCGAAAAATATCCGCATGTTACTTTCTTCTTCAGCGGTGGCAGAGAACAACCCTTTGAAGGTGAGCGCAGGATTATGATACCCTCACCGAAAACCGTAGCTACTTACGATCTGAAGCCTGAGATGAGCGCTAATGAAATCACAGAAGCCATTCTGCCTGAAATTGAACACGAAACCGCCGACTTTATTTGTCTCAACTTTGCCAATGCCGACATGGTGGGACATACCGGAGTGTGGGTAGCTGCAGTAAAAGCCGTAGAAACGGTGGACCATTGTGTTTCGAAGATCATACCGCTGGCATTGTCCAAAGGCTACGCGATTTTCCTGACGGCAGACCACGGCAATTCGGACTATATGGTGAATGAAGACGGCACTCCAAATACGGCCCACACCCTTAACCCTGTGCCGCTGTTCCTGATCTCTAATGATTATAACGGCAAACTGCGTGATGGAAAGCTGGCCGACATAGCACCCACAATGCTTCGGTATATGGGCCTGAGTGTTCCGGCGGCGATGAGCGGTAATATCCTCACCGACGAATAGGAAGTTTATGACAATACATTAAGGTAACGCAACGTGTGGTGGGCACATGTACTCGTCTCCACGCTTGCTTTATTTACTCGGGTCAATTTTGTGAAGGGGTGTTAGTTTTTATATTTCCCTTCATGAGTTCCACACTGGGATCTTCAACAAAAAAATCCTGTGCGCGGCGAAAAAATTTATCGAAGGTAAAGGCCTGCATCAGGACCGTATCGCGGTAATTATTGATCACGCCGTAAAAGCGATCAATATCATAATCCCCTTCTTTGGCAACCCGCAGGTTTTTACTGCGTTTGTTGAGCGGCATTTTGTAAATATCTATGTGTTGATGCCAGCCGTTGCGGGCGGTAACGTCCATCTGGCAAAACAAAGGCACTGAGGCGATGATGGAATCCAGATCGTCAATACCATTCAGATAACCCTCACAGTAATTCTCTGAAAAGTACTTCTGATAGACCCTTACTCTTCGTTCATTCAAAGGTCCGGCGGGTTGACCTGAGGACGTCACCACGGGCTTATCACCACTAAAGTCTATGGCAAAAGAAAACCCCGAATCCTGCGCATACTGTATTGAAAAATGCTTCACTTCATCTGGCTGCAGGTTGATCACAGAACGGTCGCGCCAGTCATCAATATCGGTTGAATAGGAGGGAGTAAGAAAACCATCGAAGTTGGGGATCTGAACAACATAGGGACGCTTTGCATGCTCCTGAAGCATGTAGGTACCACTGTAGTTTCCGGCAGATCCACCCACGAAAAAGCTGTTCATTTTTTCGCCTTCCCGATCGTAGAGTTCCACTTTTACAGAGCTTCCTGCAAGCACCTTCACGACCATATTATGTTGCGATTCAGGCACAGGATATTTTGCTTCCTGCGTATGCAGTACACGCAGCAGATTATCGAGTGTACCCTGCCGTACACGATAGCCCTGCGGCATTACCCAGCCCGTGTCGGTGCGAATGAGCGTGATGCTGCGGCCCGAGCTGCTCGCCAGAAAGATCTTTCCCAGTTCGTTTACATCCTTAACGGTAAAGGCAGCTTCGTCTTTGGAATACAGATCGTGTTCTTTAAAGACAAAATAATATACCCCGGCACCGAGGATGACTAAAACGAGAAGATAGAAAATTGTTTTTTGCATGCTATAAAAAAGCGTGTTACTGCGATAAAGTCCGGTGCGAGCTTAGGAATTCCTTCCCTCGTATCTGCGTCTCCGGAAAAACAAATAAACAGATGCGAACACGAGCACCAGAAGAATCGGCAAACCTACATTGATAAACTGCCACTTAAGTTCCTCATCTTTTACTCGTTTACTGTCAAGCAAACGTAATTTCAGATCCTTATTGCGTGCTTCGAGCATGCTATGAGGGTCAGTGAGGTATTCAAGACTGTTGAGTACAAAATTTTTGTTGGCAAAAAGTGATTGTGTATAGCGCCAGTAGCCCATTTCTGTAGGCCCGGTGGAGCGCGATACATCGTTGAGCATAAAGTCTCCGTCGGCAATGACGATCATACTGGTAGCACTATCCACCTTTGGCTTAAAATTATACTTCAAAGAATCGCGCAGCAAAGAGAGGAAAGCAGCCGGCACCCGGTTGTTATAAAGTGAATAAAACTCTCCTTCCGACAATATCGCCACCGGCCTGTGGGGATTGGTAAACAGCTTGGGGTCAGGATTGTAGCGTATCATGCTGAGGCTTACACGAACAGGATGTGCCGCAGTGCGACTATAGTTTGAGGATTCCAGCAAAATGGTCTTATGGATACCCGCATTGCGGATGGTATCTATGCTGTTGACAAACCGGCCCAATACCGCATCCATATTATTCACCACAGGGTGTTTGGAAACGGGAGTGAAGACCGGGAAAAATGGCCAGGGCCTTAATTCTATCTGGGGCTGTCCGTTTCCCAGCGTCCCGGTGATCAGTGGAATTTCTGTACACTGCACATCCTCCACAAGATCGTAGTTGATACGGAAACCATACTTGAAGAACAGATCGTCGAGGTTCAGGCCAAAATCTGCGGTAAGGAACTGGCCGGCGCGCTGCAAGGTATCCACCGGTGTGTTGAGCATATCTACGGCCCAAAGCACATGCCCACCGTGCATCACATACTGGTCGATCTTAAATTTATCGCGTTCGTCGAAAGGCAGCGTTGGCTTGTTGATAATGATCGCGTTGTACAAGGCATCATTGATATGGTATTGCGTGGTCAGGTCGAGCGTATCGACAAAATAGTGCTGGGAGAGTGTATAAAAAAGATCATAGGTATTGGGGCCTAGTTGTTCACCATGGCCTACAATGTACGCCAGGCGAGGCTTTGCACTGATCTGAACCTTATGAATCGCTGTAGCCAGCTTATACTCGAGCAAAGACTCGGAATAGTTGAGCTTTTCCAGCGGCGACATTCCCAGGTGATTTTCGAGCAATTTCACCGCCATCGTCTTGCCCTTGCATTGCACTAATGCATAGGGATAAATGATTTGTTCCGAAGCGTTCTGATCCTCGCGCACATTGAGGCTAACCGGCTCCACACCTTTTTCGTAAAGATTGCGCGCCACCCTTGCTTTGTCCGCTTCGGCCACCCCCTCGAAAGGATCGAGAAAACGATATTGCAGGTGTGTACCGGCGTATTCTTTAAACGACTGCAAGCGCTCTCGTGTAGCCTCACTCAGCCGTTGAAAGCCTGCTGGAAATTTACCGTCCAGATACACATCAATGACCACTACTTCGTCAATATCGCGAAGCATGTTTCGGGTGGCGTCCGAAAGGGTAAACCGCTTTTCGCGGGTGAGGTCGAAACTTTTGTGAAACCTCGAAGCCAGAATATTGACGCAAATCAAGATGGCGATCATCACCACAAGGCGAATGACTGCCTGATGCTGTTGCTTTTTCCTTTTACTATTCGTAGTCGTGGCCATGTCTTTAGTCTTGCTTTGCGGTATCCCAGGTGCGACGGTTGAGCGAAAGACGGGTGAATGAAACAAACAGCACAATAAGCGAAGTGAAATAGATAACGTCGCGGGTATCTACCACACCACGGCTTATGGACTCGTAGTGAAAAGACATACCCACCATGCTGAGATAGTAATCGATACCTGCAGTGAAAGCGGGTATTTTGCTCAAAGCCTCAAAACCGCTGTATAATATGTAGCAGGCGAACAATGCTACCAGAAAGGCTACTACCTGATTGCTTGTGGTGGACGAACAAAAAACTCCAACCGCAGTAAAAGAAGCGGCTAAAAAAAACAGCCCGATATAGGAGCCGATAATGCCGCCGGTATCTATATTGCCGGCAACGGCAGAGAGACTTGAAATGGTAAGGACGTAAATAAGTGTGGGGAGCAGGGCAAAGACCACCAGGGCAAGCGCTGCAAAGTATTTACCAAGAATGATGTCCGTGTCGCGTAGTGGTTTTGTAGAGAGCCACTCTATGGTGCCTCCTCTGAATTCGTCGGCAAAAGACCGCATGGTGACCGCAGGTATAAGCAACATCAGCAACCAGGGCGCCGTGGAAAAATACCGGTCAAGTGTAGCATATCCATAATCGAGAATACTGGTGTCGGGGATGATCCATAAAAAAAGCCCGCATGCCACCAGAAAAATCAAAATGGCAACGTAACCCACTATCGAACTAAAAAATGAGTTGATCTCCTTTAAAAAAATGCTCCGCATGGGGAAAAGCCTGTGTTGAAAGGTGGGCAAATATAGCAAATGGAGCGTGCTTTGAGTACGTGCACGAACTGTTAAAGCTTTTCGGCACAAAAGGCCAACGGGTATGATATACAGGCGCTAACCGCTATATTTGGCGCACAATAGGCAAGTGCCCTGAAAAAAGTCAAAAAATATTTTTACAATACCAAGACGCTGCGTTTTGAGAAGCTGGAAGTACCCCTCCAAACTAAGTTGCTGCGGGCATTGGGTTTCGTATCTGCGGCTATCGTTACTGCCCTTATCATCGTAGCTATTGCCTTTCGTTTTCTCGATTCTCCTAAAGAAAAGCAAATGCGCAGTGAGCTGGTCACCATGCAGGAGAAGTATCTGTTGCTTCAACGACAAATGCAGTTTTTGGGCAATCAGGTGGCCGACCTGGAACAAAGAGACAACGATATCTACCGATCTATTTTTGAAGCAGCTCCTCTGCCGGACAGCATCCGCCTCGGTAAAGTCTATAGCTCTGTGGACTGGGACCAATACAAGTTTCGAAACACGGACGAACTGGTCAGTGAAGTCCATAAGGAAATAGCCTCCTTAGGCAGCCGCATTGCCCATCAGAAATCATCGTACGATACGTTGCAGAAGATGGTGCAGAGTAAGGAGAACATGCTGGCAAGCATCCCTGCCATTCAACCGGTATCCAACAAGACGCTCGACCATGTGGCTTCTGGCTTTGGCTACCGCATAGACCCCATCTACAAGACTCCCAAAATGCATACCGGCCTCGACTTCGCGGCCGCCATGGGTACACCCGTGTATGCCACGGCCGACGGTGCCGTATCGGATGCGAGCTTTGATGACGGCGGCTACGGAAACCATGTGATCATCAACCACGGATATGGATATGAAACCCTGTATGGACACATGGTGCGCATTAAGGTACGCCGTGGCGAAAAAGTGAAACGCGGACAAATATTAGGATGGGTGGGCAGCACAGGCAAAAGCACGGGCCCTCACCTTCACTATGAAGTCATCCGAAACCATCAGAAAATAAATCCTGTACACTATTTCTTCAACGACCTTTCTGCAAGCGACTACGAACGTATGGTTAAGATAGCCGCTGCAAACAACCAGTCGTTCGACTAACAACGATCGCTTTTACACCGTCTTTTTCCCCGGCAAATAGCCCGTATGATAAAGCAAAATCGCATGAAACCGTTTCTTAGTATTTCTCTTCTGATTTGCTCATTGCTTTGGCTCAACCCGGCTTATACGCAAACCTGGCAAGAGCTCGACGGCACAGACACCAGTCTTGCACTAAAAGCAACAAACATCAGCAGCATTGCTGTGGACAAAGCAGGCACCATTTATGCCGCCGCGCGCTTTGGCAGCGAATATTGGGTAGCCAAATGGACGGGCACGGTATGGACAAAGCTTGGAAATACACCGTTCTACGATGCGATTAACGTAATTAAGACCGATAAACACGGTAATGTGTATGCGGCGGGAGAACTAAAACTGAATGGCGGCCTGCATTATGTTGCCCAATGGAATGGCAGCAGTTGGGGCCGTTTCGGCGATTCCAGCAGCTTACTCAATGCAGTGATCTTTGCTTTGGCAATCGATACTTTCGACAACGTCTATGCAGGTGGAAATTTCTCAGCAGGCACTTCCCTTACCTACGTGGCCAAATGCAACGGCACCCACTGGTCGCAATACGGAGCTTTGATCGCCAACTATCAAATCAATGCACTGGCTGCGGATGCAGCCGGAAACCTCTATGCTGGCGGCACCCTGGCACCACTCACCGGCAGCGACAATGCGGTGATAAAATGGACCAACGGCCAATGGAACTGGCTCAGCGGACTGCAGGCTAACGGACCTATCATCTCGGTAGCTCTGGATAAGGCCGGTACCGTCTATGCCGCGGGCCTGTTTACCAATACGGCGCTTAACTATTATGTAGCGCAATATCAAAACAACACCTGGAGCGAACTTGGCGGCAATAACTCTTTAAAAGCATCGGGAAAAATTTCATCGCTGGCCACCGATCCGCTCAATAATGTCTTTGCAGCAGGTTCCTTTCGGCGGGGCACCGGTCAGCCTTTCGACCCTTATTACGTAGCTAAGTTCGACGGCACCAGTTGGACAGAAACCGGATATCCCGGTAGTGGATTTTTTGCCAATGGCGAGATCAACTGCCTGGCAACAGATCATAACTTCAATGTGTACGCGGGAGGTCTTTTTAGTAATACCTACAATAAGAAATATGTGGCCTACTGGCACGATACAAGCGCAACGACCATTGCTCCCGTGCCTGGCTTGAATGAAGATTTGCGGGTTTCCATTTTCCCCAACCCCTCTGCCGGCACCATAAACATTCGCTCAAACGATAGATTAAATTCGGTGACTGTGTACAATGCACTCGGACAGATTGCGGCACAAGTTGCATCTACTACCCACAACACTTCGCTGTTTATCACCTTACCCGGTTGTTACATCATAACGGTAGCCACCAGCCATCAAACCTATCGGCAGACTGTTGTCGTCACCGGCTATTGATCTGAGCCAAAAACGCCCGTTGAGTAAGCGTTTGTAAAAAACGAGTACGGTTCGATAACTTAGCAACAGAGAATGGGCGCACAGACCATAGACAGCATTTACACGCATTTTCGGGCCAGTTTTAAAGAAACGCCCGAATTTGCCATTCAATATTACCGGCAAAATGCCGGCGTTCTGGATGCTGTAAACAAATTTTCTTCTGTTGCAGAAACCCGATATTTTACAGAGCTGAGCTGGCACTACATCAATGCCCTTTTTGCCAAAGATCATTATAACGAAACCATAGATGAATGCGACCGGCGCCTGCAGCTTATCGACCGGCACATAGATTTGTTCAATGACCGTTCCATACGCGACAACTGGTATCATGGCCTTGTATTTCTTAAGGCGATGGCCGCCTACAAACTGAGGAGCTATGCTCTTGCAACCACGCTACTCAAACAGCTCCTGCACGAGGATCCGAACAACGACCTCTATCATAAATGGCTGCGCGACGCGCGGTATGGCCGGCGTATAAGGATCATTCATGCTATCTGGGCGCTATCGGCCGTCACTTTGGTATTTGTTCTGTTCTTTGAAGAATTTATCCCTTCGCAGCAGGCAAAGCTGGCATTGACCATCGGCGGTTTTTTAAGCGTGGTATGGAACCTTGGCTACGAGTTTTACGCCAAAAGAAATTTCCGTCGAAAAACTTCCTGAACCGGCGGAACCCTGGTGAACCATATGGCGAACTGAACCGCTTATCTTTGCAGCATGCGTTTAGTCTTTGTTATTACCATTGCCGCTTTCCTGATGGAATCCTGCGCCGGAAACCGCATTCATGACCGGCCGGAACTGGCAGAAAACTTTGCAAAAGAAGGCATATCGAATGCCTGCTTCATCCTGCGCGATCACACTCACGAAGAGATTTACTATTACAACAAAGACCGTTGTGTTAAACGTTTTTCGCCCGCTTCAACTTTCAAGATCTTCAACTCTCTCGTAGGCCTCGAGACTGCTATCGCCGCCGACGATCAATTTGTGATAAAATGGGATAGCGTGGTGCGGTGGAACCCGGAGTGGAACCGCGACATGAATATGCGTGATGCTTTCAAAATGAGTAATCTGGCCTATTATCAGGAGCTCGCCCGCCGCATTGGCCGCAATAACATGCAGCACTACCTCGATACGGTGAACTACGGAAATAAGAACATCGGGCCGAAGATTGATGAATTCTGGCTCAACGATTCCCTGCAGATATCGGCTGACGAAGAAGTAGGATTTGTGAAGAGACTGTACTTTGATGAACTGCCTTTTTCAGAGCGGTCGCAACGTATTGTACGCAGCATGATGCTCAGAGAAGAAACGCCCGCCTACAAGCTGTACTACAAAACGGGAACGCAACTGAAATCGGATTCGATGCTTTGCTGGATCGTAGGATTTGTAGAGAAAATTGAACATTTCAAAGAGCATAAAAACTCAATGAACAAAAGCAATGCACGTAATTACCCTTATTTCTTTGCGCAGAACTTTACGGTGCTGGCCGGAGATAGTATGAGCAAGTGGTTTGATATCCGTCTTAAAGTGCTGAAAACAAATCTCACTGCGCTCAAGGCAATGCCTTAGCGCCCGACAACCACTTTACTAAAACAACTTTTTTAGTACGTTATAAACAATGTGTGGCTTGCCAAGGGTGTAGAAGTGCAGCACGGGCACTTTGCGGGCCAGCAGGTCGCGGCATTGCATGAGCAGCCATTCTTCCCCCACTTTATCGCCATCGGCATCGGTACGGGCTTTCAACATTTCATTACAAAGCTCCACCGGCACTTCTACATTAAAGGTGGAAGGTATGACGGTCAATTGACGTTTGCCGGTGAGGGGCTTTAGCCCCGGTATTATGGGCACATTGACGCCATGGCTTTCGCAGCGCTGCAAATAATTGTAGTAATGCTGGTTATTAAAAAACATTTGCGTGGTCACATAGTCGGCACCAAGATCGAGCTTTCGCTTCAGATAGTAAATGTCCGTATCGGCGTTGGGCGACTCAAAATGCTTTTCGGGATAGCCGGCCACGCCAATGCAGAAGTCGGTCTTTACTCCATCCATAATATCGTCTTCGAGGTAGTGACCCTTATTCAGAGCGAGTATCTGACCCACGAGATCCTCCGCATACCGGTGCCCATTGGGATGTGGGGTAAAAAACTTTTCATTGGCCGCAGCATCGCCACGCAGGGCAAGCACGTTTTTGATGCCCAGGTAGTGGAGATCGATCAATGCATTCTCCGTCTCCTCTTTACTGAAGCCACCGCAGATAAGATGAGGTATGGCTTCCACCTTATACTTATTCATGATGGCGGCGCAAATACCCACCGTTCCCGGCCGCTTCCTTATTTCCACCCGCTCAAAGCTACCGTCCGCGCGCTTTTTATAGACTTGCTCGGCACGATGATAGGTTACGTTTACAAACTTAGGTTTGAACTCCATGAGCGGATCGAGCAAACCGAAAATAGATTCGATGCTTTTCCCCTTGGCGGGTGGTAATATTTCGAAAGAAATAATCGTATCCTTCGCCTCAGCAATGTGTTGTGTAACTTTCATTTTCTACTAAACGATTTCAAAAATAGAATAGTTCGGTAAGAAAATGAGGGATGCTGCCATTTTGCGGATTTTCAGGGTGCTATTCGCTATTTTTGGAGCAAAAGCAACTGGTGAAAATTCATACTCAGGGACTGATCAAAAAGTATCGTTCGCGCACGGTGGTCAACCATGTATCGTTTGAGGTGAACCAGGGCGAAATCGTGGGATTGCTCGGGCCAAACGGAGCAGGAAAAACAACCTCGTTCTACATGGTGGTGGGCTTGGTAAAGCCGGATGAAGGGGAAGTGTTTCTGGACGGACTCAACATAACCCAACTACCGATGTACAAGCGTGCGCAGATGGGCATCGGCTACCTTCCGCAGGAGGCTTCCGTATTCCGCAAGCTTTCGGTAGAAGACAATGTGGCTGCAGTACTCGAAATGACCAGGCTTTCGAAGGCTGAACAAAAAAATAAACTTGAGAGCCTGCTGGAAGAATTTCGCCTTACCCATGTACGTAAAAGCCCGGGCGATGTGCTGAGCGGTGGTGAACGCAGGCGCACGGAAATAGCACGGGCGCTGGCCGTAGATCCCAAGTTCATATTGCTCGACGAACCTTTTGCCGGCATTGACCCTATAGCCGTGGAAGATATACAAACCATAGTAGCCCGGCTGAAATTCAAAAACATCGGCATTCTGATCACCGATCATAACGTGCAGGAAACGCTTTCGATCACGGACAGAGCTTACTTGCTCTTTGAGGGAAAGATTCTGAAATCGGGCTCTGCAGAAGAGCTCGCTGCCGATGAACAGGTGAGAAAAGTGTATCTTGGACAACACTTTGAGTTGAAAAGAAAAGATTATTCGAGTAAATTAGGTTAGGTACGCAGCAGCAGCGCCTCAGGCGTAATTTTTGACTTTTTTGATATAGATGAGCATTATTAGCCCGGCATTGAAAGGTTTTATGCGATTGCGTCAAAGCGCAATCGACAACTTTGTGTTGAACCCTATAGACACGCAACTTCAGGTCTTTAACGAACTGATCAGCTCCGCGCAATACACGGAATACGGCAAACAATATGGTTTTGAACGTTTCAACAATGTTGCCGACTTTAAGAACAACGTTCCGCTCAATGATTACGACACCCTGCGGCCTTATATCCAGCGCATTCTGGAAGGCGAGCAAAATATACTCTGGCCTTCGCAGATCAACTGGTTTGCCAAGTCGAGCGGCACTACCAGCGATAAGAGCAAGTTTATACCCGTGAGCAAGGAGTCGCTTGATGACAACCATTTCAAATCCGGAAAGGACACACTGGCGCTCTACCTTCGGCAATTTCCGCAAACCGGTTTCATGAGTGGAAAATGCCTTGTGATCGGCGGAAGTCACCAAATCAATCAGCTCAATGCCGAATCCTTTTACGGCGATCTTTCAGCAGTAATGTTACAAAACATGCCGCTGGCCGGACAGCTTATCCGCACACCCGACCTTTCTATTGCGCTGATGAACGAGTGGGAACAGAAAATAGAAATGATGGCCCACAGCACCATGCACGAAAATGTAACCTACATTGCCGGTGTACCCACCTGGACCATTGTCCTGATTAAGCGCATTTTTGAAATTGCCGGCACCGACAACCTGCACGACATCTGGCCGAATCTGGAATTGTATATTCATGGCGGCGTCAGCTTCAAACCTTATCGCGAGCATTTTAGAAAATTTTTCCCAAACAAGGACATTAACTACCTCGAAACCTACAATGCTTCGGAGGGCTTTTTTGCTGCGCAGGATCAGGCCGGCAGCGAAGGCATGCTTCTGTTTCTCAACCACGGCATCTATTACGAGTTTATGCCGATGGAAGAGTACGGACAGGCGCAACCCAGAACGCTTTCGTTGAAAGAGGTGGAACTTAACAAAAACTATGCACTGATCATCAGTACCAACGGCGGCTTGTGGCGCTACACCGTTGGCGACAATATCCAGTTCACTTCGCTCAATCCTTACCGCATAAAGGTTAGCGGCAGGCTCAAACACTTTATCAATGCATTTGGCGAAGAAGTGATCATAGATAATACGGACCAGGCCATTGCCAAAGCCTGCAAAGAAACCGGCGCCATCGTAAACGACTATTCTGCTGCACCGGTGTACATGACCGGATCAGAAAACGGGGCCCACGAATGGATCATAGAATTCGAAAAAACACCTGCTTCGCTGCCGGCCTTTGTTGAATGGCTTGATCGATCACTTCAGGAGATCAACTCCGACTACGAGGCCAAACGCCATAAGAACATTGCCCTGCGCATGCCGGTGGTTCACGTCATGCCGCCGGGTGGTTTTACACGCTGGCTCAAAGACAAGGGCAAGCTGGGAGGGCAGCACAAAGTGCCGCGCCTGAGCAACGATCGCAGTTATATCGAGGAAATGCTTCCCTATACCCGTGTTGGCTAACGCTTCGCAGCCTTCAATTTTCCACCGGGCTTTACATATTTGCCCGCGTTATTGTTGTCCGCTCCGCTTTCACCCAGCTCCCACCGGGTCAACCAGGCAGATAAACGCGTAAGTATTCCCGTATGCGCCATCAGCATCAACGCCACGGGCATAAGCTTGAACAAAGCACGTTTGGTAGTGTTGGTAAGGTCCATCAACGGCAACAGATAACCCAGAAAAGGTATTCCGAAATATACCACAGCTAATGCATACCACCAGCTCCGCGATTCCTTACTCACCTTGCGCGTGATGATCAGGTCGAGGACAATAATGATGAGAAAAACTTTAATAAAATAGGCCCATAATGGTTCTTCCAGTCGACCAAAAAGAAGCTCGGAATTCATATCCGAAAAGCGTTTAAACAAAGGATTCAGATCGGCCAGGTGCGGATTGACCTGAGAGCCCAGTTCCAGCAGACCGGGAATATAAAACTTAAGAAAAACATTCATCCACGAAATGTATATAAGGAGAGAAATTCCCACAATACTCGCTGACTGCCAGAAGGTACGTTTGAACGGGACTTTATTGCGATAAGCATAGAGCCATAACATGGGCAGCAACATGCCGATCAGCACTAAGGTCTCCAGCCTGATAAATGTTGAAAATCCGAACAGCACCGCAGCAAAATAAATTTCGTTTTGCTTACCCGAACGGAAGTATTGAAGCATGAAGTAAATGCCAAGAAAAAACAAGGCCATATTGCCGTAATCAAACAGCATCATGTACGCATAGGCATACACCTCCGGCAGGGCTACAAACAACAGGATCAATGTGCCGGCGAGTACGGCATGCAGCCGGTCTTTAAGTATCTGGTAGAGAAAAATATAGAAGGATATGGAAATTAAGCTTACCCACACACTGCCTACGGCAAACCCAAAAAACTTGTAGATGATCTGCAATCCCAGAATGAAAGGGGGTTTCAGATGATTATTGGTGGACTCGAGATTTACTGAAAACACGGAATTGATGATCGTGTGTTCTTTCACAGCGTAATGCGCCAGCACTTCTGGTCCGCTGAGCATATCCCGCGCATTGGAGGGATAATAAAAAGAGCGCCATGCAGCAGAAAAGAAAATAAAGGCAAGAATGATAATAAAGGGAATTTCATAAACCTTTACCGACGACAATTTGAAACTGCTGATCCGAAAAGGCTTACCCCGGAGCTGCCGGAGCTTCCTGATATTGAGAAGCAGACAAAGCAATACAATAGCTGCCGCGAGCGTGCCGGGACTAAGAGGAATAAATGCGAGCTGCAGCAGGAACGGAATAAAGGACAGCAACACCACACCGCAGATGATGGACAATGAAAAATGCTTCACAGGCTTTAGCTCTATAGAAAACAAATGAAGCAGGCCACTGCCGGCAAAATAATGTGCTGCAATCAAAGCAAAGAGGGCCAGTAACGTCATGAATTAGTTTTTATATTGTCTGAAAAGATTGAAAATCTGCGCACGGTTGGCGTCGTTGATCTCCACTACCTGCAGGTTTGCTCCGTCCTGATAGACGATTGCAAAATTGGCCTTTTCGGCGCCTTTGTTGTTTACGGTCACCGACTTGAGGCCTGTGTAATAATAAAACACTGCCGGCTCCGGCACCGGATAGTCCACCTTTTTTTCCTTCATGTAATCGTTTGGAGGAAGCAGGATCAGCGCATTGGAATCTTTGTGGCTCGACCTGAGCCATTCTCCTATGTTGTAAGAAATATAATAGCTGTTTCCTAATCTGCCGATCAGGCGTTCCTGAGGTTCCATGTACGTCAGTTGTTCACTAAAACCCTGCATGGGGGCATACACCCGATCATGAAACCAGTTTTTGTAAATATCGAAGCTGAAGAAGAGGATGATGATAACAAATGAAACAACAGCCAGAATCAGGGGTCGTGTACTTTTCATAACGTTGCGTTGCTATAGAGACTGTGCAAAAACCTATTGTGTTGGTTCTGTAAAAAAATCTTTGTTGAGCTCTTCAATATAGCCCAAAATTTCTTTTCTCCCGGTAAATTTTACTGCGCTGGTAATGAAACTCCTCGGGATGAATTCCCATTCTTTTTTCATGGCTTCAATAAAAACTCTGGCATTTCGGTGTGCCTCTTTCTGCGTGCTTTTATCTGCCTTGGTGAAGATGATATTGAACGGCACGTGCCACTCTCCAAGGTTGCGTAAAAACTGAAGGTCTATCGCCTGCGGCTCGTGCCGGCTATCGATGAGCACAAAGGTGGTCATCAGATTTTCGCGCTGTTTCAAATAGTTTTCAATCATCTTTTGCCACTGCCCCCGCTGCGTCTGAGACACCTTGGCATAACCATAGCCGGGCAGATCCACAATGTAAAATGTATCGTTGATCATAAAGTGGTTGATCATTTGTGTCTTTCCCGGACTGCCCGATGTTTTGGCAAGCTTTGCATGATTGGTGAGCATATTGATCAGAGAAGACTTTCCCACATTCGACCTTCCGATGAATGCATATTCCGGCTTATCCGGCTTAGGACAGCCCTCCACCTTCGGGCTCGAGATCAAATATTTCGCAGACTTAATTTCCATTGTATTCGTTGCCTTACTTTTGCACCCATGCAGTCGAACGATGCGTCCCATCCCTCTACGAAAGTGTTGCCTGATGCGGGTTCAAATTTAACCAAGAAAGCACAAGTAGCCGATATGTTCAACAACATAGCGGGCAATTATGATTTTCTGAACCATTTTCTTTCATTGGGTATTGATAAAGGCTGGCGCAAAAAAGCTATTGCCGAGGTAGCTGCCATTCGTCCTGAAAAAATACTGGATGTTGCCACCGGCACCGGCGACCTTGCCATTGCAGCCCTGCAAGCGCGACCTAAGAAAATTATCGGTGTGGATATTGCCGATCAGATGCTGGAGGTTGGAAGAAAAAAGATCATCGCAAAAAATCTGTCGGACACTATAACTCTGCAACACGGCGACAGCGAATCGATGCCTTTTGAATCGGATAGTTTCGATGCAGTGACCTGCGCTTATGGTGTGCGCAATTTTGAACATCTGGAAGCCGGACTAAAAGAGATGAATCGTGTGCTGCGCAAGGGGGGCAAGTTGGTGATCCTTGAATTTTCTCATCCCAAAAAGTTCCCGGTGAAGCAAGTGTATCGGTTTTATTTCCGGTTTGTGCTGCCCACACTCGGAAAGCTAGTTTCAAAACACAGCCGGGCGTACACATACTTACCAGAGTCTGTAATGGCATTTCCCGAAGGGGATCAATTTTGCAGCATTCTGTCCCGCTGCGGATTCAGAGAGGCAAAGGCTCGTCCGCTTACCTTCGGCATCACAACACTATACACCGCAGTAAAATAAGTTTAGGGTACAAGAATTTTTAAGGCTTCAGTTTTTCCAGCCACATTGCAGGCAATAAAGTAAATGCCGGGCACGAAAGCCTCATCAAAATGGATGGAGTTTTCACCCGGACGCAACGATGCTTCTTTTGCCGCAACGAGCTTTCCTGCGCTATCGTAAACTGAGAAATGTCCGCTACCACTATTTTTCAGCTTTAGCAACACTACCATACGCGAACCACTATTTTCAACGCGGGCACTAAGGCTCACGATGGGAGCAATGTCTTCAATGCCGGTCTGATAATAGCTTGTAAGAAAAGCACTAAGGTCAATTTTACTCAATCGCTGTGGAATGGCGCTGAGTTTTTCATTCGAGATAAAAAAACTTTTACCATCGGTGGTTGCCATGCCTTCTATCTGCGAAAAGCCCTGATTGATGTCTATCTTCCTTTTGTTGCCGGAAAAGAAATCAGTGCCGGAAAAATCGTACAGCAGCAAAGCAAAAGGACTCAGTGAACTGCTATAGCCGCAAAGCACCATTGCTCTTTTACCGGGAAGATAAGTGGCACCGGTTACCAATCCCTGCACATCATAACTCGCTCTTTTCTGTGCTACATAGGGCGCGCCGCCAGGAGTTTTTGGGAAAGCGTAGATGCTCGTTTTCTTGCTCAGCCACTGCTTGGTAAAAAGATAAAGGCTATCGTCTGTGGCAATAAACGCTTCGCAATCAAAATCGGTAGCGTTGGCGCCTGTGGGGTTGAAGTTGGTTTGATCGCTGTAGCTAAATGCTATCGTATCGGGTGTTACCGTACCTGCCGCCATTGCGGATTTTGAAAAGCGCAGAATGCGCAGATCGGTGCGGTTGCCATTGGCATTATTTCCAAAGTCGCCAATGTACACATAGTTGCTGTCTTGAGTTATTTCTTCCCAATCCGTATTACTACTGCCTAATACATCCAGAGTTGCTACGATATTTCCGTTGGCAGTGTCAAGTCCGTAGAGATGTGTGTCTGTATTGTCATTATGCGTCCAGATCATATCGCTCCACCAGATAAGTCCCGATGTCTCCGAAACCGTGTCGCTGATGGTGTGGACATTATAAGGCGTAACAGAGGCAGGCGCATACAAACAGCTTCCGTCGTTTTGCGTGGCGTTTGCGTTATAGTTGGTCGCCAGCGGGTCGGTACAGCCCTTGGTTTGAGCGGAGCAAGCCGGCGGCAGAAAGCCACATAAAACGAAGAGAAGAATATTGCGCATACCTATGACTTTGATCAGGCGAAAAAGTAAACAACTTTATAATTTCATTGAAAAAATAGCGCTTTCTCCGATGGCATACAAAAGAAAAACCTGGGCAGAAAAAATGAACCCGGCAGCAAAAGAAAAAATTGAGCGCATAGAAAAAGACTTTGCCGACATACCGGCAGGAAGCTCCATGCTCGTTGCCACACCTGCTATAGTGAACGAATATGTGAAATCAATTCCGGAGGGTACGGCGACTTCCATCGGGCAAATGAGAAAAGATCTTGCCGCATCTTTCGGCGCAGAATATATGTGTCCGGTTACGGCAGGCATTTTCTTACGCATTGTGGCAGAAAACGCATTTGAACAACTGCAACAAGGTAAAGACGTGAATGAAGTTGCACCATTTTGGAGGATCATCGGTTTGAAATCTCGCACGGCAAAAAAGCTCAGCTTCGGTACGGATTTCCTGCTGCAGCAGCGATCTGCCGAAGCCTTACCACTTCAGTAGTTTTGTAGCAAGGAGATGAGGTAGTCGGCTTCTTCTTCTGTGTTATAAAAGTGAAAGCCGATGCGGATGTTGCCTTCGCGTTGAATGCAGACAATTCCATTTTTGATAAGATGATCATAAAGTCCACCGCCATCTTTGAGCAACAATATGCTTCCGGATTCTGTTGCTGAATACGCGCTGTAAAGCAGCGCCGGATTCACAGCTTTTGCTACTTTTTGTACAAGTTCCTGATTGTGCTGCGCAATGGCTTTTAGACCCATTTCGCTTTTCTGCGCAATCGCTTGTTCCAGTATCAGCAATCCATGTACGTTATAATGTCCGGGCTCAAAGTTTTTTATCGACGGTTCATAAATAGACGATCCTTTATCCAGAATGTAGGAATTACTACCACCAACCGTGGGTGGATAGTTATTCATGAAGTCTGCTGAAACATACAGAATACCCGTACCAAAGCCCGCATTCATCCATTTATAGTTGCTGCAGATCATCACATCCAGTTCGCAATCACGAATAGATATCAGCTCAGCACCGAGGCTTTGGGTGGTATCCACAATCAGACGAATTCCCTTCTCGCGGCAAAAGGCTGAGAGTGCAGAAAGGTCTATTTTAAAACCTGTGAGCCATTGCACATGACTTAACGCTACGACCTGAATCTGCTCGGCAATAAGTGTATGTTTCAGCTTGTCGAAGTCAATGTGGTAACCATCTTCATCGCCTATCCAGGTTATGGCAAAATGATTAATGGTAAACGGCGCCAGCAGCGAAGGGTAGTCTCGTCGGTAGAGCAATACGCGTTCATCTCCGCTCAATGATTTTACAATGGCATTGAGTCCCCAGGAAAAATTGGGAATCAGGGCAACCTGTGTGGCGGGTGCATCTATAAATGCAGACACGGTTTGCCGAATTCTTTCTATTCCCGTATCTCGCAGCGGTTCCACCGCAGCACTCGCATTGCTGATCATTTGCCTGTGCAATTCCGTAGCAGGTGCAAGGCTTTCCTCGGATAGTAAGCCGCAGGAAGCAGTGTTGAGATAGACCGATCGTTGCATGCTTTCAAATGTCCGCAACCTTGAGGGCAAAACAAAAGGAAAGACAAAAAATCAGCAGGGGAAAATTCTTTGAATGTGCACAGGAACTTGCTATAAACAAAACTGCCCCGCGCAAGGCAGGGCAGCTTCTATGAGCAAAATGCTATGCTTATTTGATGATTTCAGTAACCTGACCGGCACCTACTGTACGTCCACCTTCGCGAATCGCGAATTTCAGACCTTTTTCCATCGCGATGGGTGCGATAAGATTTACACGCAGGTTTACGTTATCGCCAGGCATTACCATTTCCACACCTTCAGGCAGGTGGCACTCACCTGTTACGTCGGTAGTACGGAAATAGAACTGAGGACGGTATTTGTTGAAGAATGGCGTGTGACGACCACCTTCTTCTTTGCTCAGTACATACACCTCACCTCTGAATTCAGTGTGCGGAGTGATGCTCTTAGGAGCGCAGATTACCATACCACGACGAATATCCTTCTTTTCAATACCGCGGAGCAGAAGACCAGCGTTGTCACCAGCTTCACCACGATCCAGAAGTTTCTTAAACATTTCCACACCTGTACATGTAGAAGAAAGAGGAGCTTCATTGAAACCTACGATTTCTACGTTGTCACCCACTTTGATCACGCCACGCTCGATACGACCTGTAGCTACTGTACCACGACCTGTGATGGTAAACACATCTTCTACAGACATCAGGAACGGCATATCTACCGGACGAGGAGGAAGAGGAATGTACTCATCAACTGCAGCCATCAATTCTTCTACAGCAGCTACCCACTGAGCTTCGCCAGCAAGTGCGCCTGTAGCAGAACCTTTGATGATTGGTGTGTTATCACCATCATATTCGTATTTGCTCAGCAGCTCGCGGATTTCCATTTCAACCAGGTCAAGGATTTCAGGATCATCAACCAGGTCAACCTTGTTCATGAATACAACAATACGAGGTACACCTACCTGACGTGCAAGCAGGATGTGCTCTTTCGTTTGAGGCATCGGACCATCAGTAGCAGCAACCACCAGGATAGCACCATCCATCTGCGCAGCACCGGTAATCATGTTCTTCACATAATCGGCGTGACCCGGACAGTCAACGTGCGCATAGTGACGATTGGCAGTTTGGTACTCTACGTGAGCTGTATTGATCGTGATACCACGCTCTTTTTCTTCAGGTGCAGCATCAATCTCATCATATCCTTTTTTCTCAGCCATACCCTTGCTCGCCAGGATCGTAGTGATCGCAGCAGTCAAAGTAGTTTTACCATGGTCAACGTGACCGATAGTACCAATGTTTACGTGGGGTTTGTCCCGCTTAAAGGTCTCTTTTGCCATTTTATTTTTTTTTAAGAGATGTTGTTTAAATGTTTGTTTATGTTACCGGCTTCACAGCCCTGATTACACATCGTTGCGTCGCACTCTTGTACGCCTTTCCCGCTATTCGTCACTCATGTTTTCTACTTGATTATACCTTCAGAAAACACAACCGCGCAAAGACGCTATCCGGAGCTGTTGAGCAGGATTGAACTGCCGACCTCTTCCTTACCAAGGAAGTGCTCTACCACTGAGCTACAACAGCATATTCAATTAGCTAATTAGCCAATACGCTAATGTGCTAATGAACTCAATATTTCTAAGAACTTTCTGCAAACCACACAATTAGTTAATTGGCTAATTGGCTAATTGTCTAAGAGCCTTCTACAACTGCACAATTAGCTAACTGGCACATTGGCTAATTATCTAATCATCCAAGAATCTTCTACAACTGCACAATTCGCCAATTTGCTAATGTGCTAATGAACTCAATATTTCTAAGAACTTTCTGC